>JAHDOV010000032.1 GCA_018434685.1 Deltaproteobacteria bacterium | reverse complement strand
GTTGCCTGATGGAGTAGAGATGGTGATGCCCGGAGACAACATCACGATGGATGTGAAGCTGATCCAGCCGATCGCCATGGATGAGGGGCTGAGGTTCGCTATCCGCGAAGGCGGCAGGACCGTCGCATCAGGCGTAATCGTCAAGGTTATAGAATAGGTTTGACACCATGAGAGATATGGTTACTTTAGCATGTGCTGATTGCAAGAGGCGCAACTATACATCGTCGAGAAACAAGAAGAAATCGACGGACAAACTGGAAATAAAGAAATATTGCCCGTTTTGTAGGTTGCATACGGTACACAAGGAAACGAAATAATAAAACAGATGCAGGCCAGTAGCTCTAATTGGTAGAGCGCCGGACTCCAAATCCGGATGCTGGGGGTTCGAGTCCCTCCTGGCCTGCCAGTTTGGTTGATAAAATGGAAAATATAAAGAGGTTTCTTAAGGAAGTCAGAGCAGAAATGAAAAAGGTCACCTGGACGGGCAGGAAAGAGATCGTCAGCGGGACGGTCGCCGTGCTCGTGCTGAGCGGCATCGTCTCGGTGTTTTTGTGGGTGATCGACTTTGGCCTTTCTCAGGTAATCCGGCTCGTATTGAACTGAGACAGGTATGGAAGAACATACAGGTATGGAAGAACATAAGTGGTATGTAGTACATACTCATTCGAACTATGAGTTCAAGGCCAAGAGATCGCTCGAAGAGCGGGTGAAGGCATATAACGTCGAGGACTATTTCTCCGGGATCCTCGTTCCCTCCGAGCAGATGAAGAAATCACCGCAGGGCAAGAAGAAGGGCGCGAACAGGAAATATTTCCCGGGATACATCCTCGTGAGGATGGCGCTGACGGACAAGACATGGCATGTCGTCATGAACACACCCAAGGTCACCGGGTTTGTCGGTGGCAGGATCTCACCCTCAACCATACCCGACGAAGAGGTCGAGACACTCAGGGCGCAACTCGAAGAAGGGGCAGAAGGCAAGGCCTTTACCTGTGAATTTTCCGTTGGTGACGAGGTGCTCGTCAATGACGGTCCGTTCCAGAACTTCAGTGGTGTCGTGGATGATACCAAGCCCGACAAGGGCAAGGTCAGAGTCCTGGTGAGCATTTTCGGAAGGTCCACTCCTGTCGAACTTACTTTTGATCAGATTACCAAGAAATAGACAGATCTAAGGGGTAACATATGGCTAAAAAATTAATGGCTAAAATCAAGATTCATATACCCGCGGGCGAGGCAAAGCCTTCACCCCCTGTTGGTCCTGCATTGGGGCAGCATGGTGTTAATATTATGGAATTCTGCAAGGCCTTCAATGCTGCGACAGAAAAGCAGAAGGGATACAAGATCCCTGTGCAGATTTCTGTCTTTCAGGACCGTTCGTTCAGCTTCATAACCAAGAGCCCCCCAGCGTCCACCTTGTTGCTCAAGGCAGCCGGACTCGAGAGTGGATCTTCAAATCCCAAATCGACCAAGGTGGCAAAGCTCACAACCGATCAGGTCAAAGAGATTGCCACGATGAAGATGAAGGACTTGAACACAGATGACATGGACATGGCAGTGAACATAATCGCCGGTACTGCGCGGAGCATGGGAATAGAAATTGTTGACTAAGGAGATTTACCGATGGCGAAACGTGGCAAAAAATATATTGAGGTCAGGAGCAAGATAGACTCTCAGAAGAAATATACCTTTGATGACGCGCTGGGACTCGTACTGGATAACGCTTATGCACAGTTTGATGAAAGTGTCGATGTGGCATTGCGGCTCGGTGTGGACCCCAGGCACGCGGATCAGATGGTGAGAGGCTCCATCGTTCTCCCGCATGGTACAGGTAAGACCACCAGAATCCTTGTCTTCGCAAAGGGAGAGAAGGAAAAGGAAGCCCGCGATGCCGGTGCCGATTATGTGGGCGCCGAAGACATTGCCGAGAAGATTCAGGGCGGATGGCTGGACTTTGATAAGGTTATCGCCACCCCGGATCTGATGGGCGTAGTCGGAAAGCTGGGTCGTGTTCTCGGTCCCCGGGGATTGATGCCGAACCCGAAACTCGGCACCGTTACCTTTGATGTTGCCAAGGCTGTCGCGGAAATGAAGGCAGGCCGCGTGGACTTCCGTGTCGACAAGGTCGGAGTGCTTCACTGTGCAGTGGGCAAGGTATCCTTCGGCAGAGAGAAGATAAACGGCAATCTCAAGGCGCTCCTCGAGATGATCATGAAACTGAAACCATCCTCAAGCAAGGGCACGTATCTCAAGAGTGTCGCGGTCTCAAGCACTATGGGTCCTGGTGTCAGAGTGGACCCGGTTGAGGTTTCTCTATTGCTTAAATAAAAAAAGATCCTGGTCAAAGACAGTGGGTGTCCGCTTTCATGCGGACTTAAATACGTGCCCGCCGAGATCTGGGAGTCCCCTAGGCACCCTTTGACAGGATAAATTCCAAAAAAGAAAGGGGTGAGGTATTTAAATTGAGAAAAGACGAAAAAAGAGATTTGGTAAAGCAATTGCACGATGAACTGGGAGATGCTCAGGCCGTCTTTGTGACCGATTATCTCGGGCTGAATGTGGAAAAGATCACACAGCTGAGAAAGGGGATCAAGGAAGCCGGCGGATCTTACCAGGTCGTCAAGAACACCCTGCTGCGCAGGGCATCCGAGGATACCTCGGCAAAGGCCATTGAAAAACTCTTCGTTGGCCCGACCGCGATTGCTATGGCTAAAGGTGACCCGATCGGCATTGCAAAAGCCCTGGTGGATTTTGCAAAGGATAACGAGGCGTTCGGGCTCCAGGGAGGGGTACTGGGCGAACAGGTATTGGATTCCGATGCAATACAGGCGCTCGCCAAGATGCCGAGCAGAGAAGTTCTGCTGGCAAAGATGCTCGGTTCGTTGAATGCACCGGTCACCAACTTTGTTGGGGTGTTTGCCGCCATGCTGCGACAGCTGGTGTATGTATTGAAAGCAATTGAAAACCAAAAGAAGCAAGGAGAATAACGATGGCAGATATTACTCGTGAGGATGTCGTAAAGTTTATAGAAAACATGACTGTGCTTGAACTGGCAGACTTTGTTAAGGAACTGGAAGAGAAATTCGGCGTAAGCGCCGCTGCACCTGCTATTGCCATGGCCGCAGCACCGGGCGCCGCTGCACCTGCAGAGGCCGCTGAAGAAAAGACAGAATTCGATGTCATTCTCAAGGACGTCGGCGCACAGAAGATTCAGGTCATCAAGGTGGTCCGTGCACTGACAGACCTCGGCCTCAAAGAGGCGAAGGAAGCTGTCGAAAGCGCACCGAAGGCCATCAAAGAGGGTCTGTCGAAAGAAGACGCCGAAAACGCCAAGAAGCAGCTTGAAGAGGTTGGCGCTACTGTGGAAATCAGGTAGGACGTGCTATTTAGATTTGCTAATATGGGGTTGGTGCGAACCAACCCCTTTCTTCTATTCCGAGTAGAATACAGATACCAAAAAAAGGAAGATCAAAAATGATAGAAGAAATCCTTTTGAATCCACAAGTAAGGCGGAAAAGTTTTGCAAGAAGGCTGGATATTGTAGATATTCCCGATCTGGTGGAGTTGCCCAAGAAATCGTACAGCGGCTTTTTGCAAAAGGATGTTCCGCCCGAGGAGAGGGACGATTTCGGTCTCCAGGCCGTGTTCAAGTCCGTCTTTCCTATCAAGGATTTCAATGAGGATGCATCCCTGGAATTCGTTGATTATCGCCTCGGAGAGCCTAAGTATGATATGGATGAGTGCATCCAGAAGGGACTCACCTTCGCGGCCGCAGTTACCCTGAAGGTGCGGCTCGTCGTCTGGGACCGGGATGAAGAGACCGGTACCCAGAGCATCCGCGATATCAAGGAACAGGAAGTGTATTTCGGCGAACTGCCGCTCATGACCCCGAGTTCCACGTTCATCATCAATGGAACGGAGCGTGTCATCGTGAGTCAGCTGCACCGTTCGCCCGGGATATTTTTTGACAAGACAGCCGGACGCGCCCAGACCGGCGGACGTGTGCTCTATTCCGCCAGGATCATTCCTGCCAGGGGTTCCTGGATCGATCTCGATTTCGATGCAAAAGGCATCCTGTACCTGCGGATAGACCGCAGGCGGAAGATGCCCATCACGACCCTGCTCAAGGCAATGGGATTCGACAATCACGATATCCTCACCACCTATTATCCCAGGCATCGCTATGAGCTCAGAGAAGACGGATCGGTTCTCAAACACATCGACATCGAGGGGCTCACAGGCCTCAAGGCAGAAACGGACATAAAGCTCAAGGGCATGGATGAAGTGGTCATCAAGGCAGGGAGAAAGGTTACGCCCAAGATGGCCAAAAAACTCCAGGGTCAGGAACTAGAGCCCATCGTCATGGAAGAGAAGGATCTTCTCGGAAAGATCCTCGCCGATGACATCGTGAACATCGATACGGGCGAGATCCTTGCAGAGTCCAACGAAGAGATCACCGACGAGATTATCGAGAAGCTCCGCGCCAATAAGATGAATACCGTGTACACGATATTCTTCGATGAGGTGACCTACAGCTCCTCGCTGACCAAGACCCTGTCGCTGGACAAGGTGGACACCACCGAGGAGGCCATCATCGAGATCTACCGGCGTCTTCGTCCATCGAATCCACCGACGCTCGAAATCGCCTCACACTTCTTCGAGAACCTGTTCTTCAACGCCTCCTACTACGATCTTTCGCGCGTGGGGCGGATGAAGATAAACCAGAAACTGGGTGTGAGTGCAGAGGAAGCCCCCATCGATCTGACGGTCCTGCGCAAAGAGGATATCCTCTACACGGTGAAGTACCTCCTCGAACTCAAGGACAATGTTTCCGGCAGGGCGGTGGATGATATAGACCACATGTCCAACAGGCGTGTGCGTTCCGTGGGCGAGCTTCTGGAAAATCAGTACCGCATCGGACTGGTGAGGATGGAGCGCGCTATCAAGGAACGGATGAGCCTCCAGGATGTCGAGACCATGATGCCCAACAACCTGATCAACCCGAAGCCGGTGAGCGCGGTGATCAGGGAGTTCTTCGGGTCCGGTCAGCTCAGCCAGTTCATGGACCAGACGAACCCCCTGTCCGCCATCACCCACAAACGCCGGCTCTCCGCACTGGGACCCGGCGGTCTGACCAGGGAACGGGCAGTGTTCGAGGTGCGTGACGTTCATCCCTCGCACTACGGCAGAGTCTGTCCCATCGAAACACCCGAAGGGCCGAATATCGGACTGATCGTTTCCCTGAGCACCTATGCCAGGGTCAATGAGTTCGGGTTTATCGAGACGCCCTACTATGTGGTGAAAGACGGTGTCGTCACCAGCGAGATCCGCTATCTGAGCGCCATCGATGAGGATGTAGAGGTCATCGTGCAGGCCACCGAGCCGCTGGACAAGAAGGACAAGATCATTGCCGACCTGGTACGTGTCCGGGTCCGCAACGGTGAGTACAGCACGGTCAAGAGGGAGCAGGTAAGCCTCATGGACGTGGCGACGAACCAGCTCTTCTCCGTGTCTGCGAACCTCGTTCCGTTCCTCGAACATGATGACGCTAATCGTGCCCTGATGGGTTCCAACATGCAGCGCCAGGCAGTACCGCTCCTGTTTGCGAAACCCCCCATGGTGGGCACCGGCATGGAGCAGGTGGTTGCCAGAGACTCCGGGGTGTGTGTCGTTGCCAGACGCAACGGTGTGGTGGAGGATGTGGACAGCGAACGCATCGTGATCATGGCAGACGATATGGGGAAAGATCCGGAAGATACCGGGATCGATATCTATCGGCTCATCAAGTTCAAGCGGGCGAACCAGAACACCTCGTTCAACCAGAAGCCCATTGTCAGCAAGGGTCAGCGTATCAGCCGCGGTGAGATCATCGCGGACGGCCCGGCCACGAGCAACGGCGAACTGGCGCTCGGCAGGAACCTCATCGTGGCATTCATGCCCTGGGGCGGTTACAACTACGAAGACGCCATCCTCATCAGCGAACGTGTCGTAAAAGAGGATTTCTACACCTCTGTGCATATAGAGGAATTCGAGGTCATGGCCCGCGACGTGAAACTCGGCAGTGAAGAGATCACGAGGGACATCCCGAATGCCGGAGAAGAAGCTCTCAAAGACCTCGATGATTCCGGAATCGTCCGGATCGGTGCCGAGGTGAAGCCGGGCGATATTCTCGTAGGCAAGGTCACACCCAAGGGCGAGACCCAGCTTTCTCCCGAAGAAAAGCTCCTGAGGGCCATTTTCGGGGAGAAGGCCAGCGAGGTAAAGGACAGTTCTCTGCGGGTGCCGCCGGGCATCGAAGGGACCGTCATCGATGCCAGGGTCTTCAACAGGCGCGGGCAGGAAAAAGACGACCGGACCATGCAGATAGAGCAGCGGGAGATCGAGGAACTCAAGAAAGACCAGGAAGACGAGATCGCCATCATCACCGATGCAGCCCGGAAGAGGCTCGAGAACCTGCTTGTAGACAAGAAGCTCTCGGCGCCCCTGCTGTCTCACCTGGGTGATTCCATCATAGCGAAATCCGGCGCAACCATTGCCAGGGAAATGCTCGACAAGCTGAGCATTCACGATCTCAAGGACATTCGCGTCGATGACGACCAGGCCACCGAACAGAAAGTGGATCAGGTCATCTCGAGGCTCGATTACCAGAAGAAGCTCATCAATGACTTTTATGACTCCAAGATAGAGAAACTCAGTGCCGGCGACGATCTGCCACCCGGCGTCAACAAGATGGTAAAGGTCTATGTTGCCATCAAACGCAAGCTCTCGGTCGGGGACAAGATGGCAGGAAGGCACGGAAACAAGGGTGTCATCTCCCGGATCCTTCCGGAAGAGGACATGCCGTTCTTTGCCGACGGAATGCCGGTGGACATCGTTCTCAATCCGCTCGGCGTACCCTCCAGAATGAATGTGGGTCAGATACTGGAAACCCACCTGGGCTGGGCAGTCCACGGGATTGGCGAGATGATCAACCGGATGATTGCCGAGGAACTCCCGGAAGACAAACTGCGCACCATGCTCAAGGATATCTATTCCTCCAGGCGGGTCAGCAAGATTCTCGACGAAGCCTCGTACGAGGATCTGCTCGATCTCGCTCACAAGCTGCAGGATGAGGGATTCACCGTGGCGGTCCCGGTTTTCGACTCCGCAACGGAGCAGGACATTCAGGATGTGATGACCTCCTCGGGTATTATGGACCGCGGAAGGGTCACCCTGCATGATGGGAGAACCGGAGATCCCTTTGACAGCAAGGTGAGTGTGGGGATCATGTACATGCTCAAGCTGCACCACCTGGTGGATGACAAGATTCATGCGAGATCGATCGGACCATACTCGCTGGTGACCCAGCAGCCTCTCGGCGGAAAGGCACAATTCGGCGGACAGCGACTCGGAGAGATGGAGGTCTGGGCCATAGAGGCATATGGAGCAGCGTATTCTCTCCAGGAATTCCTGACCGTCAAATCCGACGACGTGGCAGGGAGAACCAGGATGTACGAATCTATTGTAAAGGGTCAGCATGAACTGGAGCCCGGCATCCCGGAGTCGTTCAATGTTCTTACTCGAGAACTCAAAAGCCTTGGCCTCGATATAGGACTTATCGAGGGTCAGGGACAGCACTAAGCTAAGGGGGGAGAGGTTGGAAGACCTATACAGTTATTTTGAAAAACCCAAAGATCCTTCCAATTACATGGCAGTAAGGATCGGTCTGGCATCACCGGAGAAGATCATGTCGTGGTCGTATGGTGAGGTCAAGAAACCCGAGACCATTAATTATCGTACCTTCAAACCAGAGAGAGACGGGCTCTTCTGCGCCAGGATATTCGGACCCATCAAGAGCTATGAGTGTATCTGCGGCAAGTACAAGCGCATGAAGCACCGCGGGGTCGTCTGCGAGAAATGCGGGGTCGAGGTGATCGACTCGAGGGTAAGGCGCGAGCGACTCGGACACATCGAGCTGGCCACCCCTGTAGCGCACATCTGGTTCCTCAAGAGTCTTCCCAGCAAGATCGGTGCCCTCCTGGATCTGTCCATCAAGGAACTGGAGCGGGTGCTGTACTTTGAAAGCTATATAGTCACCGACCCGAAGGATGCACCGTTCAGGAAGTGTGAACTCCTGAGCGAGGATAAATTCCGGTCCGGGGTCGACAAGCACGGCATCGGCAGCTTCACGGCCAAGATGGGCGCAGAGGCCGTCGATGATCTCATCAAGGATCTCGATATCATTTCCCTGTCAGTGACGCTCAAGGACGAGATCCAGAGCACCAAGAGCGAGGCAAAGAAGAAGAAGCTCTCTCGGCGTCTGCGGATGGTGAACGTCTTCAAGGGAATCGATCCGGCCGATCTCATGACTTTCATCGAGGACAGGTTTCACCTCGAGAAGGATGAGCAGTTCAGGAGAGCCCTGGGCGAGATTCTCACCGAGTGCAGAAAGATATCGAAGCGGTGGGAAGAGACACACACGTATGCCGACAAGAAGGCGATTCTTCCGAAGATAAACGAGGTGATCGACCGGCTCATAGATTCGAGACGGCTCACCCACGATGAGATCGATTACCTGAAACCGTGGCAGGATCCTTCCTGGATGATCCTCAAGGTCATCCCGGTTCTCCCGCCCGACCTGAGGCCGCTTGTACCCCTCGACGGGGGCAGGTTTGCCACCTCGGATCTCAACGACCTCTACCGGCGGGTGATAAACAGGAACAACCGCCTCAAGAGGCTCATGGAACTCAATGCCCCTGATATCATCCTGCGCAATGAAAAGCGGATGCTCCAGGAGGCCGTGGATGTCCTGTTCGACAACGGCCGGAGAGGCAGGGTTATCACCGGCGCCAACCGCCGGCCGCTCAAGTCGCTCTCGGACATGTTGAAGGGCAAGCAGGGCCGGTTCAGGCAGAACCTGCTGGGCAAGCGAGTCGACTATTCGGGCAGGTCCGTCATCACGGCAGGACCCGATCTCAGGCTCCATCAGTGCGGTCTGCCCAAGAAGATGGCGATCGAACTGTTCAAACCTTTTATATATAACAAGCTCGAGACCAAGGGGTATGTGAGCACCATCAAAAGCGCGAAGCGCCTCGTGGAGAGCGAAACCCCGGAAGTATGGGAATGCCTTGCGGAAGTGGTACAGGAATACCCTGTGCTTCTGAACCGGGCACCGACACTGCACCGTCTCGGTATCCAGGCCTTCGAGCCGATCCTCATCGAGGGCAAGGCCATTCAGCTGCATCCGCTTGTCTGTACGGCCTTCAATGCGGATTTCGACGGCGACCAGATGGCCGTTCACGTGCCCCTGAGCGTTGAGGCACAGGTGGAGGCCCGGGTACTCATGATGGCCACGAACAACATCCTCTCTCCGGCCAACGGCAAGCCCGTGATCGTGCCGACGCAGGACATCGTGCTCGGTGTGTACTACCTCACCCGCGATAAACCCTCTGCCAAGGGAGAAGGCATGATCTTCTTCGGCCCCGAGGAGGTGCGCGCTGCTCATGATGCCGGTGTCGCATCCATCCATGCAAAGGTGAAGGTGCGCATGGGGAAGAAATACGTGGATACGACCGTGGGCAGGGTCATCTTCAGCGAGATCGTACCCGACGACATCCCGTTCGAGTCTATCAACAAGCCTATGACCAAGAAGGCCCTGGCAGATCTCGTGGATACGTGCTTCAGGGTTGCAGGCGACAAGAAGACCGTCCTGTTGGCTGACAGGATCAAGGATATGGGATATGCCTATGCCACCAAGGCCGGCATATCGATCGGCATCGATGACATGCTCATCCCGAAGACCAAGGCGAAGATCATCGAGGTCGCCAAGGGAGATGTGTCGCAGATCATCAATCAGTATAACGAGGGTCTCATAACCGACGGTGAGCGGTACAACAAGATCGTTGACATCTGGACCAAGGTCACCGACCACATCGCCGTCGACATGATGGACACCATCAAGACGGATCTTGTCACCAAGCCCGACGGGACCACCGAGGAGATACCCTCGTTCAACCCCATCTTCATGATGGCAGACTCCGGTGCCCGCGGATCCGCCCAGCAGATCAGACAGCTGGCCGGTGTCCGTGGTCTTATGGCAAAGCCGTCCGGAGAAATCATCGAGACGCCCATCCTGTCGAACTTCCGGGAGGGGCTCGATGTTCTCGAGTACTTCATCTCGACCCATGGTGCCCGTAAAGGTCTGGCCGACACCGCTCTGAAGACGGCCAACTCCGGGTATCTCACCCGCAGGCTCGTGGATGTGGCGCATGATGTCGTGATAACGGAAGAAGACTGCGGAACCTTGGACGGGATCGAGATCGAGGCCCTGGTCGAAGGCGGAGAGATTATCCAGAACCTCGGCGAGAGAATCCTGGGACGGGTAACCCTCGATGATGTGCGCGATGCATATTCCGCAGAGGTCCTGATTCCTGCGAACACCATGATCGATGAGTCTCACGTGGAAAAGATCGAAGAAGCCGGTATCGAAAGCATGGTGATCCGTTCCGCGCTCTCCTGCAGGTCCAAGCATGGCATCTGCGCCAAGTGCTACGGGAAAGACCTCGCACGGGGCAGGATGGTCAATATCGGCGAGGCAGTGGGAATCATAGCAGCCCAGTCCATCGGTGAGCCCGGAACACAGCTCACCATGAGAACGTTCCATATCGGTGGTACGGCCACGGTTGTGGGACAGTCGAATATCAAGTTCAACCACTCCGGCATCGTGCGGTACAAGAACCTCAATGTGGTTCACGGCCGGGAGAATGAGCTGATCGTTATGAACCGCAACGGCATGGTCGCCCTCGAGGATGAAAAGGGCAGGGAACGCGAGACCTATTCCCTTATGTACGGTGCCAAGATCAAGGTGCCCGACGGTGCACAGGTCGAGGTGGGAACGCTGCTCGCAGAGTGGGACCCGTATTCGATCCCGATCCTCACCGATGTTCCCGGCAGGATCAAATATGCCGATCTCGTCGAGGAGATCACGGTACAGGAGAACATCGACGAGGTCACCGGTATGAGCAGATCGGTCGTCATCGAACCCAAGAACCCGGACCTGAGACCGCGCATCGTGGTGGTGGATGAAACCGGAAAGGTGGCGAAGATCCCCGACAGCAAGAATCAGGCGAGGTACAGCCTCCCCACCGGAGCGAATATCTACGTGAAGGAAGGGGATGAGGTGTTCGCCGGCGACGTGCTCGTGAAGATACCGCGAGAGACGACCAAGACGAAGGACATCACGGGAGGTCTGCCCCGCGTTGTCGAGCTCTTCGAGGCGCGCAGACCCAAGGAAGCCGCAACGGTCACCGAGATCGACGGAGAGGTTTCCTACGGCAAAGATACCAAAGGCAAGAGAAAGGTCATCATCACCCCGGAGATCGGTCATGCGAAAGAGTACATGATCCCCAAGACCAAGCACATCTCGGTGCACGAGGGCGATTATGTGCGCTCTGGTGAACCGCTCATGGACGGTTCGGTGGATCCGCACGACATCCTTCGGATAAGCGGAGAGAAGGAACTGGCCCGCTACCTCGTCAACGAGGTGCAGGAGGTGTACAGGCTCCAGGGTGTCCGGATCAACGACAAGCATATCGAGGTGATCGTCAGGCAGATGCTCAAGCGGGTCAAGATCAAGGATGCCGGCGACACGACCAACCTCGAGGGAGAATTCGTCGACAAGTATTCCTTCACCGAGGATAATGAACATGTCGTGACCTCAGGTGGCAGACCTGCGGTTGCCGAGCCGTTCCTGCTCGGCATCACCAAGGCGTCCCTGAACACCGAGAGCTTCATTTCCGCGGCTTCTTTTCAGGAGACAACCCGGGTTCTGACCGAGGCGAGCGTAGAGGGGAAGGTCGATCACCTCGTGGGACTCAAGGAGAATGTCATAATGGGGAGACTCATCCCGGCAGGGACCGGATTCCCGATTTATCACAAGGTGGATGTAGAGGTGGAAGAGGATGATCTCTTTGATGACGAGCAGATATAGAAAACCCTTGACAGAAGAACCTTCCATTGTTAGAAAGCTTCGTCACTCTGAGTATGGAAGTGGTGAATTTTTGAATGTAAAAGAGGGGACAACGAATGCCCACACTTAATCAGCTGGTACGAAAAGGTAGAAAACAGGTAGAGAAGAAGAAGAAGACGAGAGCGCTGCAGGCTTGTCCTCAGAGACGAGGGGTATGCGTGAGGGTGTACACCACCACGCCGAAGAAGCCGAATTCCGCACTGCGCAAGGTCGCCAGGGTAAGACTGACCAACGGGTATGAGGTCACCTCGTATATCCCCGGTGAAGGTCACAACCTCCAGGAGCACTCGGTGGTACTCATCAGAGGCGGCCGTGTGAAGGACTTGCCCGGTGTGAGATATCACATCGTCCGCGGCGTTATGGACTCTGAAGGCGTTTCCGAACGCCGGCAGGGAAGATCCAAATATGGAACCAAGAGACCGAAGTAGAGGATAAGCCATGCCAAGGAAAAACAGAGGTAGTCTGAAGAGAGATGTCGTTGCCGATCCCAAGTACGGGGACAAGGTCGTTAGCAAGTTTGTCAACTGTCTCATGTGGGACGGGAAGAAGGCTGTTAGCGAGAAGATATTCTATGAAACACTCGATATCCTCGCTGCGAAGACAAAAGAGGAGCCTCTCCAGGTATTCTACAAGGCATTTGATAACGTGAAACCCTCCCTCGAGGTAAGATCCCGAAGGATCGGCGGTGCAACCTATCAGGTGCCCCAAGAGGTGAGACCGGACAGAAGAGACATGCTCGCGAGGCGCTGGATAATCAATGCGGCGCGCTCCCGGAGCGAGAACACCATGAGTGAGAGGCTTGCACTGGAACTCCTGGATGCGTTTAACGGCAGGGGAACTTCCGTCAAGAAGAAGGAAGATACCCACAAAATGGCAGAGGCGAACAAGGCATTTGCACACTACCGCTGGTAGAGAGGTTTTTAATTTTGAAAAGACAGGTCCCCATAGAGAGACTCAGAAATATCGGTATCATGGCTCATATCGATGCCGGCAAGACTACGACTACTGAGAGGATTCTCTATTATACGGGGAGGAGCTATAAGATCGGCGAAGTCCATGACGGCCAGGCCACCATGGACTGGATGGAACAGGAAAAAGAACGGGGTATCACTATAACCTCTGCTGCCACGACCTGTTCGTGGAAAGACCATATCATCAACATCATCGACACCCCCGGCCATGTGGATTTCACCATCGAAGTGGAACGGAGCCTCCGCGTGCTCGACGGCGCGGTGGGCGTCTTTTGTGCAGTCGGCGGGGTGCAGCCCCAGTCGGAGACCGTCTGGAGACAGGCACAGCGCTACAAGGTCCCCAGGATAGCCTTCGTCAACAAGATGGACCGGGTAGGGGCAAACTTTTTCAATGTGATCAGCGAATTGCAGAACAAGCTGTCGGCGAATCCCGCAGCCCTGCAGATACCGCTCGGGAAGGAAGATACCTTTACCGGCGTGATCGATCTCATCGACATGCAGGCCTTTGTCTACGACGAAACCAGCAAGGGATCGAATTATGAAACCGTGGCGATACCGGAAGAGTACCGGGAACTTGCGCTGTCCTATCGGGAAAAACTCATCGAGGCGCTGTGCGATGTTGATGAGAGCATCCTGGAGGATTTTCTCAACGGTGAGTCGATCGACAAGGACCGGATAAAGAACGCCATCAAGAAGGGAACGCAGTCGTTGACCCTTACGCCGGTGCTCTGTGGCACGGCCTTCAAGAACAAGGGTGTTCAGCCGCTGCTCGATGCCATCGTGGACTACCTGCCGTCACCGGTTCAGGTCGGGAGTGTCACGGGAAAGTCCACAGACGGACAGGACATAACCCGCAGACCGGACGATGACGAGTCGCTCTCGGCACTTGCCTTCAAGGTGATGAACGACCCGTATGTGGGTCAGCTCACCTTTGTCCGGGTGTACTCGGGTATGGTCAACGTGGGAGATACGGTATTCAACAGCTCCACGGGGAAGAAGGAGCGCATGGGCCGTCTGGTGCGGATGTTTGCAGACAAGCGCGAAGAGATAAAGATACTCTATGCTGGCGAGATCGCCGCGGTACTCGGACTGAAGAATACCATTACCGGCCACAGCCTGTGCGATATAGCAAACCCCATCATTCTCGAATCCATGGATTTCCCGGAGCCCGTCATATCCATTGCCATTGAACCAAAGAGCAAGGCCGACCAGGAAAAGCTCGGCGGAGGACTGGCACGGCTGTCCATGGAAGACCCTTCGTTCCGGGTGCATACAGCCCAGGACACAGGCGACACCCTCATTTCGGGCATGGGCGAACTTCACCTCGAGATCATCGTGGACAGGCTCAGGCGCGAATTCGGAGTTGAGGCGAATGTCGGGAAACCCCAGGTAGCCTATACCGAATCAATCACGCGCAGTGCCGAGGAAAACCTGAAATATGCCAAGCAGACCGGCGGCCACGGACAGTATGCCCACGTGGTCATCAAGGTGGAACCGCTCGAATCGGGCACAGGCCTTGATTTTGTCGACAAGATCACCGGCGGTGTCATCCCCAAGGAATACATCCCGGCGATCAAGAAGGGTATCGATGAGGCCATGCATGTAGGACCGTGTGCCGGGTATCCGGTTCAGGGTGTCAGGGTAACCCTGCTTGACGGGTCCTTCCACGAGGTGGATTCATCCGAGATGGCATTCAAGATCTGCGGATCCATGGCCTTGAAGAATGCGTTGAAGAAAGCAGGACCGATCATGCTCGAACCCATTATGGATGTCGAGGTTGTCAGCCCTGTGGATTATATCGGAGATGTGATCAGCGACTTGTCCTCCCGGAGAGGGAAGGTACTCGGCATGGATACCCGCTCGGACGTGCGGGTCATCGCCGGACAGGTACCCCTTGCAGAGATGTTTGGCTACGCAACAGGTCTGCGATCGTTATCACAGGGAAGGGCCACGTTTACCATGCAGGTTTCGCATTATGAGCCCGTGCCCACAAACATTTCCGAGCACCTAAAAGTTTCCAGAGGAGGACAGCTGTATGGCTAAGGAGAAGTTTGAGAGGAAGAAACCACATGTCAATGTAGGGACGATAGGACATATAGATCACGGGAAGACGACGTTGACAGCGGCGATAACGAAGAATTTGGCGAAGAAGGGATTTGCGGAG
>JAHDOV010000033.1 GCA_018434685.1 Deltaproteobacteria bacterium | reverse complement strand
GGATGTTCATGAAAGAAACGGAGTGCTTGGACTTAGAGAGCCTTCTGTTTCTTACAGTCCCCATTTTGAACCCAAAAACAATGTTCTAAGCCCTGAAAACACCTATTTTTGGAACATAAATAGTGTTATTCCAATAAGTTGACTTGGTCCGACCCTAATAGCTCCACGACCCTAATAGCTCCACGGCGAAATCCGACCACGCGGTTCCGGGGTCGTTGATTTCATCAACTTGACAACTTGACTTAAGTCAAGGATGTTTCGCTTTGTTGATGAGATACAAAATTTCGAGAAACGAATTGTGACGCAGTCATAACAAATCGGAAACCGATTTCTGCTTAGGGGAGGCCAAGGAGCCCATGAAATTCTTATCCATTAACCGCCGGATGTTGGCGCTCTTAGCGATCGTCGTACCATTGCTGGCCCTGTTTATTTATGTGGCATTGCGTTCCGGACCGCTGGCGCCGATTTATGTGACCGTGACCACGGTCGAAAGCCGTTCCATCGCACCGGCCCTGTTCGGCATCGGCACGGTCGAGGCCCGCTTCACCTATCGGATCGGACCAACGGTTGCCGGTCGGATCAAACGGGTGGAGGTGCAGGTGGGTGACAGGGTTCAGGCGGGGCAGTTGCTTGGTGAAATGGACCCTGTGGACCTCGACGACCGCATAGCCGCTCAGGATGCTGCCTTCAAGCGCTCCGAATCCGTGGTTATCGCCGCCGAAGCCCTGGTGAGGGAAACGTTGGCGCGCAAGAACTATGCTGAAAATCAGGCAAGCCGCTATGAACAATTGCTGCAGGTGCGAGCCGTGAGCGAAGAGGCGTTTGAGGGCAAGCGTCAGGAGCGCCAGGTGACCGAGGCGAGTTTCGCCGCCGTCCGAGCGAATCTCGATGCCGCGCGCCAAGAATCGGCGCGGATCCACGCCGACCGCGAGGGCCTGATCCAACAGCGCGCCAACTTGCGCTTGATCGCGCCGGTCCGCGGCCTGGTTGCTGCGCGCAACGCCGACCCCGGCACCACCGTGGTCGCGGGCCAGTCGGTGGTGGAGGTGATCGATCCCTCGAGTCTGTGGATCAATGTGCGCTTCGATCAACTGCGCGTATCGGGTCTGCGCACTGGGCTGCCGGTTCAGATCGTGCTGCGCTCGCAAGAGGGGATTCGATTTGCAGGGCGAGTGCTGCGCCTGGAGCCCATGGCCGATGCCGTCACAGAAGAAACCTTGGCCAAGGTAACGTTCGATGCATTGCCGAAAAGGCTGCCTCCCATCGGTGAATTGGCCGAGGTTACGGTCGCGATGACCGCGTTGCCGGAGACGCCGGTGGTGCCCAATGCCAGTGTGCAGCGGATAGATGGCCGTCTTGGCGTCTGGCTGATCGAAGAGAGCAAACTGCGTTTCGCGCCGGTCAAGGTGGGCGCAACCGACCTCGACGGGCGTGTGCAGATCCTTGACGGGCTAAAAACAGGCGAGCGCGTGGTCGTTTACAGCCAGCGCGCGCTTGGTTCACGCAGCCGTATCGACGTTGTTGATCAGATTCCCGGGGTTACGAAATGATCAGTCTGGCAGGTCGCGACATCATGCACGCCTGGGGCAAATTCGTCTTTACCGGTGTGGGCCTTGGGCTGCTCATCGGGATAACCCTGTCGATGGCAGGCATCTACCGCGGCATGGTGGATGACGCCAAAGCTTTGCTCGACAATAGTGGCGCCGATCTCTGGGTGGTGCAAAAGGACACCCTCGGCCCCTACGCCGAACCGTCCAGCATCTACGATGATACGTGGCGCGCTATCCGTGGCATGCCTGGGGTCGCACGAGCCGCAAACATCACCTATCTCACCATGCAGGTGCGCCAGGGTGAGAGCGATGTTCGGACCATGGTCACCGGCGTTACGACCGGTGAACCCGGCACCCCCGGCTGGCCCCCGTATCTCGTCGCAGGCCGCCAGATCACCCGCAGCCACTATGAGGCCGTAGCCGATGTCGCCACCGGCTTTGCGCTTGGCGACCGTCTCCAGATCCGTCGCAATCATTACACCGTGGTCGGCCTGACCCGGCGGATGGTATCTTCCGGCGGCGATCCGATGGTGTTCGTCCCGATCAAAGATGCCCAGGAAGCTCAGTTTCTCAAGGACAACGACGCCATCCGGCAGCAGCGACGACGCACCACCGCAAACCCGGCTTTCAATTATCCTGGAAACCCGGGTTTGCTTAATGCAGTCATCGCTTCACAAAGCACCAACCCTTATGTCAATGCCGTTCTGGTGCAGATTGAGGCGGGTCATAGCGCGGAGGATGTGGCAGAATCAATCCGCCGCTGGAAGCGCCTGACCGTCTACACACGCAGCCAGATGGAGGAAATTCTGGTGGGCAAGTTGATTGCCACCTCGGCCAAACAGATCTTCATGTTCCTGGTGATTCTTTCGGTTGTCAGCGCGGCCATCGTCGCCTTTATCATCTACACCCTGACGCTGGGCAAGATACGTGAGATCGCGGTACTCAAGCTGATCGGCACCCGGAATCGGACTATTGCGGCCATGATCCTGCAACAGGCCATCGCCTTGGGCATGATCGGTTTCGTGGTGGGAAAGATAGCCGCCACCTTGCTGATGGCGCCGATCTTTCCAAAATATGTTCTGTTGGAGCCCCTTGACTCGGTGATCGGGTTCGTCGCCGTGGTGGTGATTTGCATATTGTCGAGCATTATCGCCATCCGCGCCGCCCTCAAAGTCGATCCGGCGGAGGCAATCGGTGGCTGACAGACAGAAAAAAGGGATCCGCATCGAGGCATTGCGCAAGCGCTACGGAAAGGGCGATACCGCTGTCGATGCCCTCAAGGGGGTGGATATGCAGGTCGCCCCCGGCGAGGTGGTCGGGCTGATCGGTCCGTCGGGCTCCGGCAAGAGCACCCTGCTCAAATGCCTTGGCGCTGTGATCGAGCCCACCGCCGGCCGTATGACGTTGGGGGAAGAGGTGATCTACGATGACGGCTGGAAGATGCCAGATCTACGCGCCCTGCGCCGCGACAAGATCGGTTTCGTGTTCCAGGCGCCATACCTGATCCCGTTCCTCGACGTCACCGACAACGTGGCGTTGCTGTCCATGCTGACCGGCCGCTCCAATGGAGAGTCCCGGAAGCGCGCGATGGAACTGCTTGAAGCGCTGGACGTTGTACATCGCGCCAAAGCCTTGCCTGCGCAGCTCTCCGGTGGCGAACAACAGCGCGTCTCTATCGCCCGGGCGCTGGTCAACCGGCCGCCGGTGATCCTCGCCGATGAGCCCACGGCACCGCTGGACAGCGAGCGGGCGCTGGCCGTGATTCGCATCCTCAACCAAATGGCTCTACAATACGAGACTGCCATCATTGTCGTTACTCACGACGAAAAGATCATCCCGACCTTCAAGCGCATCTACCACATCCGCGACGGCAAAACCCAGGAGGAAACCGGAGAGGGGCGGGCGTTCGAATGAAAACCATGCATTCATTCTGGAAGGTCATCAAATGGGGTCGGACCAAGACAAGGAAAGCATGGTTATCAAGTCTTGCAATATATCATTTTCATCATCCCTACTTGTTAATGTGGTATTGCAAGACCCCACCTTCCCCCAGGCGGACGCTCACGGCCGCCGCTGATGCACAAACGTTATGCGATTAAATTAAAAAACGAGGCAAGATGAACGAAACAGTATCTGTAAGGTTGACCACAAATCGCCTGGAATTGATAGCGGCAACACTGAACCACGTTTGTGCCGAACTGGAAGCTCCTGAAAGTTTGGCAGCTCTATTGAATGCACAGGTGGAACCAGGGTGGCCACCTGGTGAATATGACCGGAATGCCCAGGAGTTTTTCCGAGATCAACTGAAAGAAGGCGGCCTGTCAGTCGTTGGATGGTATGGGTGGTATGCAGTTCGGCGTGGAAGCCGTTCTCATCCCTCAGTGCTGATAGGAGCAGGTGGATATTTTGGTCCTCCGGGGGAAGATGGCGTGGTTGAAATAGGTTTTTCGATAATGCCCACATGGCAAAGTTATGGTTACGCCACAGAACTAGCTGAGATGCTTATCAGAAATGCTTTCACCGATATCCGAGTACAGAAAGTTATTGCTCATACAACACCCATGAATTTGGCATCGTGCAAGGTACTTGAAAAATGTGGGTTTAATTATGTACGCAGGAATGAGGAATCCGGCAATAGGCTTTATGAAATTATTCGTAACATCAGCGCATAACCACATAATCCAGCGGAGGGTTTTCATCCGCCGCTGAGCTGCACCGTTATGCGCAGGAGGGAATCAGTCATGCTGGTTTTTCTAAAACGGTTTGAACGGTTTCTAATTCAGGTACTCATGATTATGATGGCCCTTGTTTTGTTGCTGGCAACGGTAGATCTGGGCTGGACGATCATTAAGGACATATCACAACCACTCTACTTGATCCTGTCCGTTGACCAACTGTTGGAACTTTTCGGTCTTTTTATGCTCGTGATCATTGGAATTGAACTGCTGGAAACAATCATGAAAACCTACCTGACTCAAGGCATACCACATTACGAGGTTGTCTTGTCAGTGGCAATTATTGCCATTGCCCGGAAAGTGATCATCCTCGACATCAAAGAGACAAGCAGCCTATCTCTCGTTGGGATAGCATCTATAATATTGGCCTTGACTGTCGGTTACTATTTCATGAAGAAAACAGAGTGAGAAGGACTTTCCCGGCGTTGGATAGTTGACGAACTTTTTCCGAGAAAATGGGGTAAATATCATGAGTGATAAAAGTAAATCAATTCACAAATTTGACTTCAAATTAATCTGCGAATATTATTCAAGTTTAGAACGACAAGGGCCTGGCAGCCCTGAAGTAACTATTAAGGCCTTGAGCTTTATTGATAATCTGACATACGAATCGCGCATTGCTGATATTGGTTGTGGAACCGGCGGTCAGACAATGGTAATGGCTTATCATATTCAAGGACATATTACTGGTATCGATTTGTTTCCCACTTTTATAGATCTGTTTAACATGAATGCTAATAAGCTGAATCTTCAGGATAGAATAAATGGTATTGTTGGTTCGATGGACAACCTTCCTTTTCAGCATGAAGAATTAGACCTAATCTGGTCGGAAGGGGCAATCTATAATATCGGGTTTGAACGAGGCCTGAATGAATGGCGTAAGTTTTTGAAAACCGGAGGCCATATTGCAGTTTCCGAGGCCTCATGGTTTACCGAAGAGAGACCTGTCGAAATTGACGAGTTTTGGAAGGATGCTTATCCGGAAATAGATACTATTTCAAACAAGGTCGCACAAATGCAAAAAGCCGGATATATTCCAATTGCTTCTTTTGTTCTTCCTGAAAATTGTTGGACCGAACATTTTTATTCTCCACAAGTTTCTGCACAGGAAAACTTCTTGAAAAAATATGCAGGCAATAAAACTGCCGAAGAACTCATAGCAAACCAAAGGCATGAAGCTGAATTGTATTATAAATATAAAGATTTTTACGGCTATGTTTTTTATATTGGCAAAAAGATTTAAGTCATTATGTTGAAGTTTTATGTTTTATAAGCCTTCTAACAACGGTACCCAGCGGACGCGCAGAAAGTGCCGCTGATACCGACCGTTAGCCGGCCATAGGGACCAATAACACAATGGAACAACCGGTGATCGGAATACTTGCTGGAATGGGGCCACGATCCACAGCTCCTTTCATTGACCTCGTGGTGACGGAATGTCAGCGACAGTATGGCGCCAAAGATGATGCTGACTTTCCAAGAATGATGATTTGCTCTCAACCCACCCCGTTCTATGAAGATCGGCCAATCGATCACATGGCATTGGAAGCAGCCATTCGGGATGGACTTCGACATCTTGATCGCGCTGGTGTTGATTTTATAGCGATCGCATGTAACACGGCCCATATCTATTATCCACAACTGGCCGGGTGCGTAAGTGTGCCCGTCCTTAACATGATTGATTTGGCTGTTGACGCTATTCCTGCATCAACACGCACGCTGGCGCTGCTTGCTTCGCGGCCGACAGTCGAAGCAGGAATCTATCAAGCCGGGCTGCACAGGCGTGAATTGTCACTGGTGGAAATGGACTGGCAGCCTCAAGTCGATAATCTCCTGGGTGCTGTCAGGACCTCGACGGATCCTTCGTTATTTGCCAGACTGTGGAGTGAACTCATGGAAAAAGCCCGAGCGGCAGGTGTCCACACCCTTCTGGTAGCTTGTCTGGATCTAAGCGCTGTTATCTCCCATGTACCCACTGAATTTAAGGTGGTGGATGCCGCTCAGTGTTTGGCCGAAGATGTCGTTAAGCAGTGGCTTACCCGACGTACGGCCTAACCACGGTGTGCAGCGGACTGGCTCGCATCGCTGCTATGCAGCCCTGATCTTCAGCCGCTGTCACCGAAGCGTTGGCTCATAGGAGAGACCCTGCATGAGGGACGTATGGATTGCCTTTGGATTGACGCTGTTCGCCGGAATGGCGACTGCGATTGGAAGCGTCATCGCGTTCACGGCGAAGAGAACGGACTATCGCTTCCTATCGGTTGCAACAGGATTCTCGGCCGGGGTTATGCTCTATGTGTCTTTCGTGGAAATCTTTCCCAAGGGTTTCGATTCGCTGGTGGAGCGCTTCGGAGAAACCGGAGCACACTGGATCAACTCGGCTTCCTTCTTTGGCGGAATGCTGCTGATCGGGCTTATTGACAACCTGATACCGGCAGCGGAGAATCCACACGAGATCCACTCGGAAGCAGAAAAGCGGCCCTTGCACGATCCTTCGGCTCAGGTGCCGGACTCCCAGGCCTTATCAACGCCGGGGGCCGAATCTGCAGACACACACGATCACCGCGCGAGTCACAAACTTATGCGCATGGGGCTGTTCACCGCATTAGCCGTAGGAATTCACAACTTCCCGGAAGGATTGGCTACCTTTCTCGCCGCGCTCCAGGATCCGAGCCTCGGGGTGGCCATCGCCATCGCCATCGCCCTGCACAACATACCTGAAGGAATCAGCGTTTCCGTCCCCATCTTCTACGCCACCGGCAGCCGGAAAAAGGCGTTTTTCTACTCCGTTCTCAGCGGCCTGTCCGAACCCGTCGGAGCCATCATCGGCTATGCCGCAATCCGGTTCTTTTTCGGCAGCAACGGCGGTATGATTCCTCCGGAAGTCATGGGACTCCTTTTCGGTGGAGTAGCAGGCATCATGGTGTATATCAGTCTCGATGAGTTACTGCCCACGAGCCGCGCCTACGGCAAAGGGCACGACAGTCTCCTTGGACTTGTTGCAGGCATGCTGGTGATGGCCCTCAGCTTGTTGCTGATGAAGTAGAAGCAAATCTTGGCCAGCCAGCGTCTGCTACGTACGGGCTGCCCGCCGCCGCAGAGTCGAAAAGGGGAAAGAAGGAGGAAATAGGGGGGAGAAGCTTTATGAAAAGACGTTTCGATATGATCGGTTTATTCGTTTCCGATTTGTCTATGATGGTTAATTTTTATAAAGATGTAATCGGGATTCAAATTGAATGGAATGGTGAAGGCCCTTATGCCGAATTCAGCCATGAGGGAATACGATTCGCAATGTATGAAAGTAGAATGTTGCCACAAATTTTAGGTCAGACACCAGAATTCACAAAAAAATTAAATGGGACATTCGAATTGGCAATAAATGTCGGTGCTCCTCAAAATGTTGACAAAGAATACGATCGGATCATTCAAAATGGGGGTAACCCGGTATACGGTCCACGAAATGAACCGTGGAAAATGAGATCTGCTATGATTGCCGATCCGGATGGGAATTTAATTGAAATCGCATCGGATTTCTGGAAATAAGATCCGGCTAGCCAGCGGCTCCACATGGCCTGCAAGGAACTGAAGCCCTTCCCGCCAGTGAGCCGTAGCGTTCGGCGAAAGAACTATATCAATATACATGAATTTATGATAATTATTATAAATGATGAAAAAAGTTATTCGCAAAGGCATTCTTCATGACCTTCAATCTGCGAAAAATGATCTAGCGTACTGGTTGAGCCGTCCTGCGGATGAACGCGTTGCAACCGTCGATTATCTGCGAAAGCAATACTATGGAAGTACAGAACGACTTCAAAGAGTTGCTCGAGTTATTCAACGAGCATAAAGTCGAATACATGATTGTAGGGTCCTATGCCCTTGCATATCACGGAGTCCCAAGATTTACCGGTGATATTGATATCTTTGTTCATTCTACACCCGAAAACGCACAGAAAATCTTGTCAGCCTTAACAGATTTCGGTTTCGGCTCACTAAATCTGACAATTGATGACTTTCAAAATCCTGACTCTGTTGTACAGCTTGGAGTTCCGCCCATTCGAATTGACATCATTACCTCAATAACCGGAGTCTCATGGGAAGAAGCAGATAATGGGAAAGAAAAAGGTATGTATGCAGATCTCCCTGTGTATTTTCTGGGTCGGAAACAATATATTGACAATAAACGGGCCATTGGTCGTAAAAAAGATCTAGCAGACCTTGAATCTCTCGGCGAAGAGTAATCTGAAATAAAAGCCGGACGCTGTGGCTCGTCTCTATTTAATCTTGTCAAAAAGCATATTGGTAGTATTATTAATTGTACTATAGGAGGTACTATCAATGGCTAAAGCGCCAACGATCATACCGATCTCAGATCTTAGACAGAATGCAAGTGAGATTATAAAAAAGGTAGCATCATCACATGAACCAGTATTCATAACACAGAGAGGAAGAGCATCTGCGGTAATGGTTAGTATGAAAGATTATGAACACGCCCAGCATGAAATTGAAATATTACGGTTATTAGCACGAGGTGAAATGGAAATAGGAGCAGGAAGCGGCTATGATCTTGATGACGTCATGAAGGAAGCTGACAAGATTTTGGATGGTTCCAAGTCTTGAGAATCCTTTTTACGCCAACAGCGCGCCTTCAATTTCTCGAAGCATTAGTGTATATTCATCGAGACAATCAATCAGCAGCAGTTGATTTTCGACAGAAGGCGGAAATGAGCTTATCACGCTTAAAGGATTTTCCCGATTCAGGAAGATTTCTTCCCGAGTTCCCCGATCTTCCCTTTCGTGAAGTAATTGTGCCGCCATATCGTTTTTTCTATCGAGTAAAGGATGATGTGGTTTGGATTGTAGCTGTTTGGCATGGTGCGCAGCTACCTGATGAACCAGTGAAATAGCCTCCGGCGAACATGAGCATTCACTCTGACCGCCATTGTGCTGCGCTTCATGGTGGCAGGTGATGCCAGCTGTTAGGTGACAAGATATGATGAAATTGAGTGATCTGGGTTTCGATCAATGGTTTGAAGCGCATGCCGGTGACTACCATCAAGAGGGCTGCGGCTTTGCTCGCATATCCGCAGTTGACCGCGGTTCATACCTCCTGAAGAATGAATCGAGAGAAGTCCCGGCCGAGCTGTCAGGGAAGCTTTCTTATCAGATTGAAAATTCCATCGACCTGCCGTGTGTCGGAGATTGGGTTACGGCACAGTATTACAACAATGACTCCGAAGCCATCATCCACCGGGTGTTTCCGCGGAAGACGTTCTTGCGGCGCAAAACCGCGGGTGAAAACGTCGATTACCAGATGATTGCAGCCAACATAGATACCGCTTTTATTGTTCAATCATGCCATTTTGACTTTAACCCACACCGGTTGGATCGCTACCTGGTAATGGCAGCGGACGGACATGTTGAACCGATTGTCATCCTCACAAAGACGGACTTGATCACCCAGGATGAACTGGATCAGAAGCTTACGATCATCACCTCTGTCACCAAAGCAAAAGTTCTCGCCCTCAGCAATATCACCGGTATCGGTTTCAACGAGTTCAGACAGACGCTTTCCCCGGGAAGGACGTACTGTCTGCTTGGTTCATCGGGTGTCGGGAAGACCACGCTCATCAACCGTCTCATAGGTCAGGAAGCCTTTGATACAAAGGCCGTCAGTGGCACTGGAGAAGGCACTCATACAACGTCACGCCGGCAGCTCATCGTTCTCGGCCAGGGCGAGATGTTGATTGACACGCCTGGCATGAGAGAACTGGGTATCATAGGTGCCGGCGACGGGGTTACCATGAGTTTCGAAGAATTTGCCGTGCTTTCCGGAACTTGTCGATATCCGAATTGCAGCCATGAACATGAGCCCGGCTGTGCTGTACGTGCCGCGGTTGAAAATGGTGAATTGTCCGAAGATCGTTATTCCAGCTATATCAAACTCAAGAAGGAGTCAGAGCACTATGAGATGTCGTACCTGGACAAACGGAAAAAGGACAAGGCCTTCGGACGCTTCATTAAGACAGCAAAGAAGACTATGAAAAAATGACCGGAACAGAACAAACGGCTCCAGGCGAACGCGACGGAGCCCCCCTGCTGATGCACAAACGTTGGGTGGCTGGTACTGAATGATGAAGCAGGTATTTACTTCCTATAATCTTGGCGATGCATATCTTGTGAAGACTCTTCTCGAGGCTGAAGGTATCTCGTGTGAAGTTCGCAATGAATTTCTTTTAAAAGGACAAGCTACTCCAGATGGTCATCCTGCAATCTGGATTCTTGATGATACCCAGTTTGAGCAGGCTGCATTAATTACATCGCGCTATGCCAACGGGGTACATCCTCCTGATAGTGGTGGCTGTTCGTGGAAATGCCCGAAGTGTGGCGAAATGCACGAACCTCAATTCACCACCTGCTGGAAGTGCGGCACGGATCATTTGGTTAACTAGCTGATAAAACACAATAAACGAGGAGTCGACATGATAGTTAAATCGGAGGAGGCACAGAGGAGAAGTTTCCTGGGTGTTGATTTTGTTTTGCTCTCGCATGGCCCTGAATCAATGGTAACTAAAATGCTTTACAAGAAAGAGGACAATCCACCACTCCATAAGCATCCGAATGAGCAGAGCGGCTATGTGATCTCCGGGAAGTATAGGATTGTCATCGATAATGTCGGGCGCGAAATTGGTCCGGGTGATTCATACTCTATTCCTCGCGACGTTGAGCATAGCATTGAAATCATAGAGCCCGGTGAGGTATTGGACTTTTTCAGTCCACCAAGAAAGGACTATCTCTAGTGTATAACATGCTAATCCAGCAGACGGTTTTCAGCTGCGGCTGATCTGCACGTTCGGTCAGAAGGAAGGAGCTAAGAAAATGTTCAGACTAATAGTGTCTTTTGCAGCCATTGGGCTTATCCTTGGTACAACTGCTGTCATGGCTGATGACCCTGACAGGGAAAATGCTGCGATTGCCTCAGCTCAAAGATGGCTCAACATTGTTGATGAAGGAAACTATATTGAAAGCTGGAAGGAATCGTCTGAATATCTCAAGCAAGCTATCAAACAGGACCAGTGGGAACAAGCGGTTCAGTCAGCACGGAAGCCTCTTGGCAAATTGGTTTCAAGAAAAGTGAAGAGTGCCTCATACACAACATCTCTACCAGGAGCCCCAGATGGGGAGTATGTAGTGATTCAATTTAACTCCTCGTTTGAGTATAAAAGATCAGGGATTGAGACAGTTACTCCAAAGATGGACAAAGATGGGATTTGGAGAGTGGCTGGCTACTACATCAGATGAAGACCCAACAAAGGCATTCACACGGACGCTCTAACGCGCAGGTGATACCTGTTGTTGGGATCAACAACAAGGGAAAGTGTGGTCTGCCGTTGACTCTTGCCTTCTATCATTACGAAAGAACAGGTCAAAGCAATCAACTTCTCTCTTGATTCATTCGACCCCTATTCTCCGGAGAGAATAGTAACGTCCCCTCATTCCTCTTCGCCCAGACGGCCGATCTTCTTATACGGGATGAATCGAGAGCATTCATGATCCCTGCATCCCAGAGGGCGTTTTTCATAGATGGTGCAGAGGCCGTTTATGTCGAGGTACGGGCAGGCATACACTCCCCTTGTATCATCGATCTTCAGAAATGCAACCTCACCGGTATCCGGAAATCTTCCACAGCACTCATACGTCTTGTCTTCAAGAGAACATTCTTCACAGGGATTCATCGTACATTCCCACTCGTTTCACGCATGCATTGAACCATATCTTTTCTAGCACGGTCCGGTTGTAAAAGAAAAGGAGTATGAATGAACACTATCAGATTGTCTCTGACGACAGCTCTCGTGCTGCTGTGCGCCGTGGCGGCGGCGGCCCAGACCGGTGCCGAAAAGCCCGGTCATGAGTCCTTCGCTGCAGGCGTGCTCGCCGCCCCAGAGGATGGCGGGCCGCGCAACTGGGAAGTCACCGGAGTCTCCCACTCGCTGAATCTCCGGGAACAGCCGTCCACCACGGCAAGAATCGTCGCCAGCTATGCGCCCGGCACTATTCTCGACAACCTGGGATGCCTAAAAGCCGAGGGCCGGGTCTGGTGCGATGTCCAGCAGTTGGGCGGCGGCCCGCGCGGCTATGTGGCCGCTGAGTTTGTGAAGCCCGCGATATCGCCCGACGGGAGTGTGGCAACGGGCCCCGACGATTCGGCTCTGCGCGCAGGCCAGGGCAGGTTTGATGCAACCGGATATATCCGCTGTGCGCAATCCGTCGGCCAGCCGATGATGCAATGCGAATTCGGCGTCGCCCGTGCCGGAGGCGGCTACGCCACGGTCGTCATCAAGAAGCCCGATGGCCGCACCCGTGCGATCTACTTCCGTATGGGCAAGCCTGTCGGCGCCGACACCAGCGAGGCAGATCCAGGAAAGTTCAGCACCACGCGCGAGGGCGATCTCAACTTCATCCGCATCGGCAACGAACGCTACGAAATTCCGGACGCAGTGGTCCTGGGCGGCTGACATCCATTTCACCAGGGACACACCAGGGAACACCTCGCGTCGCTGTTTGTCGGTAAGCCGCCAAACGCACAGTGCCACTGTTATGTAAAAATCAAGAGGAGAGGAGAAGTGATGTGCACAGGATTTCTAAAGGGTTTTTTCTGGGGTCTGTGGCGGTCGCATTGGGAATTTCTGACATCCTGATAGTATTGGGGAGCATCAAGGTACGGGGCGGCGACCCGGAAGCCGGCATGGGGTTGATCGGTCTTTCGTGGCTCCCCATGCTCTTTGGCGGCATTGTCATGGCGGTGCTCTGGTACAAAATGTGGGCAGCTATCCAGGACGGGAATGCGCGAACCACGCCCGGTAAGGCAATAGGGTTCCTGTTCATTCCTTTCTTCAATATCTACTGGATGTTCCAGGCGGTCTGGGGGTACGCGAAGGATTTCAACAGGTATATCGAGCGCCATGGCATCAACACGCAGCAGCTTCCGGAAGGATTGTTCCTGACATACACAATACTGTGCCTCACCGGCTGGTTGCCGGTCCTGGGTCTCGTGCTTGTCATCGTCAACTACTTCATCGGGTTGATCTTGGTGTCCAAGATCTGCGATGGCGTCAACGCAATCGCCTTGAGCGCCTCGAACGAGTTCTCTCTTGCAGGCGCTCCCAATCCGGAAGTCAGATCGTGATGGTCACTGTTGAATGTTGATACCCTCTCAGTCCCTGTGGTGAGGACAACGGCAGCGGTCCGCCCTGCCGGACTGCTGCCAGACACGCCTGTCTTCAGACGATTCCATCAGCTTTCGCAGCTGCCGCCACCGCCATGGCCACCAGTGCCGCCTCCGCCATAGCCTTTGCCTCCTGAGCCGCCACCTCCGCCATAGCCTTTGCCTCCCATGCCTCCGCTGCCGCTATCACCACTGCAGCCGCCTTCGTCGCCACTACCGCCATCGCCCCCGCAACTGCCTGAACCTGATGTGTCATGTGCACTGCCTTTGCCCTCGGGAGGTCCGCCCTGGGCGAGGATCTCTGCGTATCCAATGAAAGAAAACGACACAACAACTGCCAGAACAACCACTGTCCTTCAAACATACCTGCTGAATATCTTTCGAAACATGTTACCCTCCTTTAACTGTGTTGGAACCCAACAATCTCCAAGGATATGTGTTTTCCTGCCTGTCAAGTCGGGCTGATAATTATTTCGGGTTTCACAGGAAAAACCGTGTTCTGAACCTCGAATGAATACCACCAGTAAACTGGTGGTATCCTGATGCCCCCCTAAAGGGGGGTCTCAGGCACCAACTGCCCTTCTTGTTGTTTATCTAAAGATCTGTATCCTCATGCTGAATATCTAATTGCTCCTGATTTCTGATATATTCTCGAATCTTTTCTTCATCTAATCCTACGGTGCTGACACAATATCCACGTGCCCAGAATGTGCGTCCTCGAACCATTCGACTGCTCTTGCTTCCAAAACTCATCACTTCAGATGCACTCTTACCTTTCAAAAGCCCAATAACGTGCGCCACTGAATATTTCGGCGGTATCGATACGCAAAGATGTATGTGATCTGGCATCGCATGACCCTCTATGATCTCTATTCCTTTGATTCGAGCCCATTGCTTGATTGTCTCTACTACAACCTTTCGTTTCTCTCCGTATAGTGCTTTGCGTCTATACTTCGGTATCCATACTATATGGTACTTACAATCCCAAATCGAGTGTGCTAATCTGTTGAAACGTTCCATCTCGAAATCTCCTTATTTGAGCAGTTGGCACTCTCAATGTAGGAGATTTCTTTGTCCTCGTCACTAATCACTGGCTTAGCCATTGTTCATACCACTGGCATGCCAGTGGATTATCCCTTCATTTAGAGTCCTCCCGGTTTTCGACCCACACGTTCCTGCCTTGTTTGCGCGATTCCGGCACCTACGAACCCATCGAATGACACGAGGGTTCTCTGCCTGTTTCCGCGAAGATCTGCACAGAAGATTCCCCGGATTCTCTCCCCCATTCGGGATGTCCCCTCTTGGTTCAGTCATGGCATTCAGGATAATCTTCGGATTCCCTGTTCGACGTTGTGTTCAATGGATCAGGATCACATGAAAAAAACCTTCCCGGTAGAACCAACCATGGTGCCCAGTATATGACTCTTGATTTTGTTTATATGATCATCACGGCATGAAACGGGATCAACGCCATATGCTTGAATATAACTGTGGCTTTGATCAAGTCAAGCCGAATACGTCCAACAATGGCCTCCGGCGTAGCGCGTTCAGCCACCGCTGCTCCTTGTCATAGGGCGCAAGATGATTTAAAGGAGAAACAGAGGTTAAAAAATGAACATACCATTTACTGTCGAGCAATTTTTCGATGTGTTCAAAGCATACAACGAAGCCATATGGCCTGTTCAGATAGCGGCATATGTGCTGGGTGTCATTGCGCTCGCCCTGGCCATTCGCCAGCACAGATGGTCCGGTCAGGTCATTTCAGGAATCCTGGCCGTGTTCTGGGTCTGGATGGGTATGTTTTACCACATGGTGTATTTCAGCCCTATCAATCCGGTCGCCCGTATTTTCGGCGTTTTCTATATTCTTGAGGGGTTGCTCTTCCTTCTCGTCGGCACAATCCATGGAAGGCTTTCCTTTCGTTTCACCTGCAAGCCCATTCCAGTTTTCGGGGCGTGCCTCATTGTATATGCTCTGGCAGTTTACTCTATCCTTGGCACTGCCTTTGGTCACAGCTACCCTTCAGCTCCCGTATTCGGGGTTGCCCCATGTCCCACGACAATCTTCACCTTCGGCATATTGCTCTGGGCGACTACCACGGTTCCTGTTTATCTGCTCATCATTCCGTTGCTCTGGTCCTTCGTGGGAATGGGCGCCGCCATCAGTTTGAAGGTTCCACAAGACTACGGCCTCGTGCTTGCCGGCGTTCTCGGGACAGCCCTGATAATAATTCAGAATCGCATAGGAAGACAGCCCACCAATCCAATCAGGCCAACTCCTTCCACTCGCGGCTGATTCGTACGTTGGGCACCATAAAAATAACCTGTGACACAACATGGCCTTCCACCAGGTTCTCCCCCTATCACGAGAACTTCTGGCGAGCAGCCTATGTTGCATATATTAGTTACACGCATGGGATTTAATGGTACATATCAGGCCATATCCAACGGTATCACCCAAACAGCAAAGGGACTACGCCTTTTGCAGCAGGTGATCGGCATCGTTCGACTCAGAAACAACAACCAGAAGGGGAGGATTGAATGAGATTTAAGAAAATGTTGTTCGTGGTCTCGATGGTGCTTTTACTAGCTTCATCGGCAGCAGTTGCTGGTGATTTTGACTGGATAAAGGATTTCAACATCAAGGCCGAAGCAGACCCGGAGGGGTTCAGGGCAAGACTTGCTGCCCGTTTCGACATAGGCGACATGGAGATCAATACCGTGCTCGGCAATGTTGGGAATCCTTCAGATGCCTACATGGTGCTCCGCCTTGGCCAAATGTCAGGACAGCCGGCAGACCAGGTTATCGAAAAATACAAATCAGGCAAGGGCAGCGGCTGGGGATCAGTTGCGAAGAGCCTGGGTATAAAGCCCGGATCAAAAGAGTTCCTTGCCCTGAAAAACAAAGACGACCTTTACAAAGACGAGAATAACGGCAAAGCCGGGAAAAAAGGCAAAGGAAAGAAATAAGGGGTTGATATCCGGAAGAATAAACAGGGACCGTCCGTGAGCTATCGACATTTAAACACTATCCATTTCAGAACAGACATGGTGCTCATATCAAGTGTCACAATTTCGCGGACGTCCCTAGAATTTCCAGGACATCACAATAGAGAAAATAGCATCGATTGCCTTATTCCGTGTCGATGAAGGGATCTTCTGATCCACGGCAAGATGCGTGAGAAAGACCTCTCTGCAAGGTTTTCCCATATCTCTCACACAAGGCAAGACTTGCCCCTTCCTCTGCACCAAAAGTAGGAGAGGAGTTTATTCTCTATGCAGAATACCTTCAGAGAAACAGCTGTCATCGTAACGGGTGCCTCGAGCGGAATCGGTAGGGCACTGGCCCTTCGACTGGCGGATGAAGGGGCTTGGCTGGCCCTTGCTGCCCGTAATGCCGGGCGCCTCGAATCAGTGGCCGGAGAGTGTCAGGAGCGAGGGAGCAGAGCCCTGGCGATACCCACTGACGTGGCGGATGAATCCCAGTGCAGGCCACTGATCCAACGCACCCGTGAAGTATATGGCCGTATCGACATGCTCGTGAACAATGCCGGCATAGACGTTGTCAGCACCCTGGAAGACCTGCCCGATCTGCGCCTGTTCAAGCAGGTGATGGACGTGAATTTTCATGGCACGGTGCAGTGCACGTACCATGCCCTCCCCTCTCTCAAGGAGACCCGCGGACGGATTGTGAACATCTCCAGCCTGGGCGGGATGCTGGCCATCCCGTACAATACCTCCTACGTTGCCAGCAAGTTTGCACTGATGGGATTCTCTGATTCACTTCGTATGGAGGTTGCTCACGCCGGGGTCAGTTTAACGGTGATCTGCCCTTCCCTCGTTGTCACGGAATTCCACGAGCGCTACCTGGACAAGAATGGACAGCCCCAAGGGCCTTCCGGCCGGGCCATCTACACCAGACACACCATGACCGCCGACCGGTGTGCTCAGATCGTTCTCCGAGCGGCACGGCGGCGCAAGCGACAGGTTGTTATGCAGCCCGGTCCTCTGGCCCTCTGGCTGAAGCTGATTGCCCCTGGCCTGGTGGACCGGCTCATCATATCGAGATTCCTGCGGCCGGCAGCCAAGAGGACAATGGATTACAGGCAGAGGTGACCATTACGACAGCGCTGTCTATCTGATAAATAGCCGGCTCCGGCAATGACAGGCAGGTATCCGGCAGTCCTACCCCTGCTGGAACGCACTGCCTGATCGCTCCTTGAGTCCGAACTACTCCGAAAAGGGGACGTTTCATGTTCGTCGAAACGTCCCCTTTTCCTTATTCATCACTCAGGCACGAGAAGGGACCTTCGGCACCCGTGTGCCCCTGTCAGTAATTCGAATTTGGAGCATCGGGGGGCTTGACTTTGACTGTTCTCGTGACATCTTTACAAGGTACATAGGGCCTTGATCATATCCAATTGTATTCAGCCTTGTATTACATTCCTGCCTGTTAAATTTACGGGCAGGATTTAAATCGTAACCTTAAGGAGTTATTGGTAGGCATGAGATGACAACGAGTTCATGTGCATCGCGAGCTTCGAGAAATGCCACTGCCTGTATGTCATGCTGCTTCATGCGCTCGTCGGCCAGCTGTCCTAAAAAGTAGCCCGATGATGGCGAACCGTTGCAGGACATCCAGCTGTCGGGCAACCCGGAGCAGAGCATAAGGCTGATCATGAAGGACGGAGTGAATAATCCGCTTAGAAAAGGATGTAAATGAAGAAGCTGGACACACTGATCAGAGTAGCGGCTACGGTGCTGGCCCGTTTGGGCCTCTTCACTGGAACCACACTTATAAAAAACACTTGGAGGAAAACATGAAAACCATGCTTGGAAAAAACACTTGGAGAAAAGCCATGAAGCCTTTTGCAGCATTGGTTTGCGGCCTCATCCTGCTGGCGATCCCCTCACTGGCGACAGCTGGAGCAGAGAGCGGTCCGTATATCGGTGCTTCTATCGGTCAGGCATCGCTTGATTTTTCGAAGGACGATATCGACTTCGATGACGACGACACGGCGTTCAAGATATTTGCCGGCTACAATTTTGGCGTTATTCCCCTGATCGATCTCGCCGTTGAAGGCTCCTATGTCGATTTTGGCGAAGCCTCGTCGATTGAGATTCTTGACGAAGATGTCGGCGTTACGGGTTGGGATGTATTTGGAGTGGCGGGCCTTAAACTGGGCCCATTTGGCCTGTTCGCAAAAGTGGGGTGGATTTTCTGGGACAGCGAGTCCGATGCTGTTCAGCGAGTGTTGGATGACTCCGGCGGCGACATGGCCTACGGTATCGGCCTGCGTTTTCAGATAGGCTCATTGGCCCTTCGAGCGGAATATGAACTCTTTGACATCGATATCGTCGATGTCGGTTATTATTCAGTCGGCGCGGCCTGGACCTTTTAGCCTGTCAAGGACCGTGCAGGGCCGGTTTAAGTTCTTGGCACAGCGATCTACAAGGCATCCCCCAGCACTGGTTTCGGTTATCTGACGCGACAGCAGAATCTCTTCGGGCTCAGTATGAACTGTGCAGCCCTTGGGAGCACGGACGATACTTCCTGTCCTGGATTCCCCGAATTATCCATCTGTTTGCCCATAGTTCCACCTTTTCAGGTGATTCCCCGGCCTGTACTTCAGGCTGGACAGTATTAATATAGTGCAATTATGTTTCATGACACAAGAAATCCCATGCCTCGAGCCCCCCATATCCACCGTATGATGGTTCGGCCTGTGGCGTACCATGTCCGCAGAGCACATATGGTATGTGCGCTGCTGATCCTGTTATCGGCCTGCGCAACACTGCCCTCGCGGGAAAACGTGATCATCTCTCGTGCCCTGGAGGAAACCGCTGACACCCGTCTTGGCAAAAGCATTGCCGTGCTTGTGGCAGCCCACCCCGGCATGTCCGGCATCTATCCGCTGTCCGAGGGCAAGGGTGCGCTGGCCGCGCGTATTATCCTCGCCGACACGGCAGAGCGCAGTCTGGACGTTCAGTACTATATCTGGCACGGGGACGGAGCGGGAATCCTGTTGATGGATGCACTGAAAAGGGCTGCCGAGCGCGGCGTGCGGGTGCGGCTGCTCCTGGACGACAACGGGGTGGTCGGTCTGGATTCCTCGCTGGCGGCATTGAATGCGCACCCGGGCATTCAAGTGCGCATCGTCAACCCGTTTCCCAACCGCAGCGCACGATGGCTGGGATTTCTCACCGATTTCAACAGGCTCAATCGCCGCATGCACAACAAGGCCTTCACCGCTGACTCTCAAGCCACCATTGTGGGCGGACGCAACATAGGCAACGAATATTTCGCCGCGGGTCAGGACTTTTCGTTCACCGATCTGGACGTGCTTGCAATAGGCCCTGCAGTGACCGATGTTGCCGACGCCTTCGATCAGTACTGGAACTGCGCGGCTGCCTATCCGCTTGAACTGCTGGTCACATATCCCGGAGCGGCACCGGATCAGGTCAGCGCGGCTGCAGATGCTGTCCGCGCAAACCCGCAGGCGGCTGCGTACCTCGAGGCGCTGCAACGTACGCAGGTGGTGCGAGATCTGCTCCAGGGATCGCTGCCGTTCGAGTGGGCCAGGACGAAACTGGTCAGTGACAATCCGGCAAAGCTGCTTGCCACCGACATGGGTGCAGAAGACCTGTTGCTCGGGCAGATGGAGCGCGTCTTGGGCAGTCCCAGAAAAGAATTTCTGCTGGTCTCGCCCTACTTTGTTCCCACCTCCCACGGCACTGAGAGCCTTGTCGCCATGGCCCGGCGCGGCGTGCAGGTCACCGTGCTGACCAATTCGCTTGCAGCCACGGACGTGAGCGTGGTGCACGCAGGTTATGCCAAACGCCGTAAAGCCCTGCTGAAGGGCGGCGTGCGTCTGTTCGAGCTCAAGCTGACATCGGATACAAGCGAACGAACACAAAGCACCGGGTTCGGCGGGAGCTCGAGCGCGAGCCTCCACGCCAAGACCTTTGCCGTTGATAGAAAGCGCGTGTTCGTCGGCTCATTCAACTTCGATCCTCGCTCTGCCGGGCTCAACACCGAGATGGGCCTCGTGATTGACAGCCCTGCCCTTGCGGCGCGCATTGCCCATACATTCAGCGATACGATCCCGTCGAAGGCATACGAGGTCCGGTTGACCCACAGGGGGAGCCTGGAATGGGTTGAACAGTCTCCGCACGGCGAGGTACGAAGCACCAGCGAGCCCGAGGCGGGATTCATGCGCCGCATAACGGTCTGGATTGTGCGCTGGCTGCCTATCGAATGGATGCTTTAAGGCCGTGTGATTGGACAAGAGGCGAGCGGGCCACACAGTGCTGGCCGCATACATCATCCCCGACGGCATCTTCGGGATTACTGCGGTCCTGAGACTTCGTCCGGAGGAAGGCTGGGAATGGCTGATGGCTGGGGGATCGTATCGGTGCTGCTCGGTTTCATGATCTGGGTGCAGTTCCCCCTATCAGGGGTATGGGCCATGGGTATCCTGCTCGGCATCAAGATGATCTTCATCGGTCTGATCATGGTCATGGCCACCTCAGCAGTACGAACGCCGGCAAGAGTGTAGAACCTGTCCCGACTGCACATAAAAACACGTTCCCAGCGGAAGCCTTCGCAGAAAAAACCGGCTTGGATTGGGGCAGGCCTCGGGGGCCAGCCACCAGACAGGCGGGACCGGAGTGGTGGCCAAACTGATCGAGCTCTTCGGCATCCTGGACCCGGTGAAGTATCTGGAAGCCGGCAAGAGGGGTGCCTTTGCTGAACCGAAGAAGGACCAGTGAGGAACCACAGGGGGTTTTCATCGCCGGGAAGGGCAGCCCGTGCGATTATCTTCTGGCGGTATCACGATGACCCGACAACCATCTGCCCTGATCTCAGGGAGTTTTCCTCTTCTACGATCGCAGGTTGACTGGGAGTGAATTGCTCTTATTCTTTATATGATCGGTATTTGATGGGATTATAATGGATACGCATTGCTATGTGTGTGAAAGAAACCGCGCTCAAACGAACCATGCTGTTGAGTGCAGAAAAACATCAAAGGAGGGCTTTATGAAACGGAGTATCCTTACTGCATTAGTTTCTATCGCATTGTTGCTGGTCATTGTTTCCCCGGTATGCGCCGAATACTATCCCGGCCTGGAGACTCAGCTCAACGGAGTGGTGAACGTCAACAACGCAGGGGTGGATGATTTATTGAAGCTCGGTCTGACTGCTGAACAGGCGGACAATATCCTGCAGTTCAGGGCAATCAGCGGTGCCTTTGTATCCGTTGACGATCTTCTCAAGGTTGGAGGGATCAGCCAGGCAGATATAGACAAAATCCGGTCTTACCTGCGCACAGACGGCAAGACCCACCTCTACTACTCGGACTCGGGATCGTAGCAGGCAACGGCGATATCGCAACAGAGGCTCTGAGGGGTAGCCGCAGATAAGGTGTTTATTTTTAGCCTTGGGATCCTTACAGAGGGTCCGAGCGAGTTTCCGAAAGAGCGGGCCACTGCCTTAAAAAAAATCGGGCTACAATAATGCCTTCGGGAAAAGAATGACTATACCTTGAAATAATCTGGCAATAAGGAGATCTTCCGGATGAAAATCAAATACCTGATCCCATTTTTCTTGTTCATTATCCCGACACTAGTCATCACGTATTTCATGTGGCCGGTACATGTCTGGGATAATTTTCCCAAAGAACGGATGGAAAGCCTGATTGGTTTATGTGTAATGTGGTTTTTCATGGGTTTCACCTATTACAGTGGTATCCGTACCGTGTTGAAGGACAGGGAGTAGCACCCTTTACGATGGGCGTACCTGTAGACTGATGCGAATCCGCCTTCGCGTTCGCTACCTGCTTCGTTATTCAACTACACAGGACAGGTCGCCGGACAAGAAGCTTAGGTTCATTCCCCGAAGCCTGCTCAAGGAACAGGTGCCAGGGCTTGCACAAAGGGTTCATACCAATTGAATATTTTACAAATGAGCTTATCTCGGCCTCATAACCGCCCTGTCAGGCGGGGAAAGTGGCCCGAGCCTATTCAAAGATGAACCTGAGAGCTCCTGCCCGAGCCAGTCACCAATCCCGCAATCCCTCAGGATGCCCTCCTGAACAGATAAAATGCATGTTCCAAGCCCTGAAAATACCTGTTCCCCGGACATGAATAGTAATGTATCACCAAGTTAACTCGGTCCGAGCCAGGAAGCAAAAGATTCCAGACAACGTAAGCACCGAGAGATGATGGGGACTATGATCAAACGGGATTTTAAACCGATGTTTGTCTGGCTGGTCGTGTCGATCGGTGCCCTCTTGCCCTGGGTTGTCGGTATCGGCGTCAAGGTCTATCTCGATCTCAAAGGAGAGCCTACCTGGGACTGGCTCTATTTCCTCAATCCGGGAATTCTTGTCGTTGAGGTCTGGTCAACGTTCTGGCTTGCAGCGCCGAGCATCGTTCTGGGTCTCCTTGCGCATCTCATGTTCAGCGGTCGGATTCCCTGGGCAAGACCGCTGATGCGCTGGGAACAAGGCATGATCGTGATTGCGAGCGCGCTGTGGGGAGCTGCCGGCAGCGTGCCGGTCTTCATTGAGATGTTCTGGAAGTTTCACCCGATTTCTTTCGTCGTACCTTTTCTTTACACATGGTTGTATGTGGATGATTACCTGCTCGGGCTCGCAACGGGAACCCTGCTGGCAGTGGTGAGTATCGGTGTCCGCAGACTTGGACGGTGAGCCGGCAGGCAGCGGTCAGGATCGAGACGCACCGGTTCACAGCTGCGGGATCACACCCCGCAGCAGGATGTAAAGTCGGACAGGATCAACAAAGAGCAGTTCAGATCAATTTCATTCGATTTCCAAAGGCTTCAGATGAAATGAATACAATGGTAACCGGATCATGTTCCAGCTGATGGCGTCTGCCGCCAACAAACGGTAGACGCCATCAGACGCCATACCTCACATGATTGAAACTCAGCGCTTCTTGAGTGAAGTGATCAATGGCTCGGTGTAGGTGAAGATGACGGTGTCTCCTTTCTTGACAAGAGGTTCTTCGACATCCTTAGGAGATCCCAGCCATTTGGGATTTGATGCCTGCACCTTGAGCATACCACCCTTGGGTCCTTCCAATTGGATGATCTGCTGGGCACGGTCGGTACTGCTGACAGTCGCGACGGCCCTGTACATCTTCAGCGTACCTGCTTTTGGGGAAGCCATCGGCGGTGCAGCCTCTGTTTCCTCCAGTTCCATAAAGGGAGTTTTCTTCTCATCCTCGGTGGGCTTTCGAATCTCTTTTGCCAGGGATATGTAGTAATCAGCTTCGACCTTGTCGCCCACGGCGAACTCTTCGAAATTCGTGATCTTCGTATCCACAGCAAAGGTAATCGTGTTTTTGAGTGAATCCGTCAGCGTGATCTCGCGAGCGTCCGGATTGATCTCAACCACCTCGCCCATTATGGTATTATGCTTCCACGCTTCTTCTGCATTGGCCTCATCTAGTGCAAGCACCGTGACAATGGCCGCCAGTATAAAACCGAGCCCAATAATCATCAACTCTTTCTTTCTTTTCATTTTTTTCCTCCTGGTTCTTTTAGTCATCAACCTTTTGCCATACTCCTGAACCTGTAAGCCTGCCCACGAATACCAAGCTCTCAACTCTTCAAAAGTCGGTTGCCTTTCCGGTTGTCCAGATTACGTGCACGATGTAATTCAGAAGAAATTAGTTGCCGTTGGCCAATTGTCAATGGGCGCAGAATAAATTGTCAGACCTGTTCAGAAATCTTGCAATTGTAAGCTCGAAGCCCGGGTAATTTTGAACCGTGATGTCTTGACTTGTATATCCTTCAAACGCATAGGTAATAGTATAGCATTATGAGAGCCGGCATGTGGGCTGGGCAAACGAGGCATGAAGATACCAGCGCGCCCGTCGGCCAGAGGCGGCTTCTGAGCGAGATGTCGTAACGCTTTTACCTCAATTGTTGATAGGTTCATTTCAAATACTCCCATCAAGAGGCAGCCGACAATTCAGTAAAAGGAGGAAAAACAATGAAAAAATTTATTGTCCTGTTGATGACTCTGCTCCTGGCCTCCAGCACGTATGCGGCCCAACAGATGGACAAGGATGTGCTTGCACAGGCAAAAAAGGAGGGAAAGGCAGCATTCTATGCCAATATAACGGCAATCGAACCCATTGTGGAGGCGTTCACAGCCGAGTATGGCGTCCAGGGAGTGTACACGAGGATGTCCACAAACAAGTTCTTCGCAACCGTCACCACCGAGTTCGAGGCCGGCAAGCTCATGGCAGATGTCCTTCAGGCTCCCATGCCTATCATGGAGATGCTCAAGGAAAAGGGCGTCCTGGCGTCCTACAGTTCGAGCGTCGGCCAGGATTATCCCGAGTGGACGAGGAAAGACGACCAGATACAGGTCTTCGGCATAGAATACGTCGCCCTCATATACAACAAGGAACTTGTCAAGCCCCAAGATGTGCCCAAGCGGTATGAAGACCTCACAGACCCGAAATGGCGCGACAAGATCGTCATGGCCAACCCCTCGGCACATGCCACCACCATTTCCTGGCTCGTCGGATTAAAGGAACAGGTATTCGCCTCAGAGGAGGACTGGCGGAATTTCCTCAAAGGCCTTGCAGCCAACAGGCCCATGTTCGTGGCCTCGTTCGGTCCCACGCCGGCGCCGGTGGAAAGCGGGGAGAAACTCATTGCCATATCCATGCCGAAATACATCATCACCAAGGCCCCGGCCCCCCTTGACTGGGCGCAGATAAGCCAGCCCCTTCTCGGCACCCCCCGCGGAATCGCGATAACCGCCTCAGCGCCCCATCCCAATGCGGGAAAGATATTTATGGACTACTGGCTGTCAAAGGATGCCATGACGATGCTGGCTGAAAAGGTGGGCGAGTATGTTCTCTATCCGGGCGTCTATCCGCCGGTTGCCGGGATCGACAAGGCCAAGGTGCTGCCCATTCGGACCCTCTCGGATAAAGAGATCCAGGAATGGGCCATGGAATTCAAGGCCATCTTTGACGTGAAGTAAAAGGCTTGTCTATGGATTATGTTCCGGCCATGTTCGGGCCGTGAGGCACGACAGGAGAAGCTTCATGACCTGGGTGGGGGTGTACCGTGGATATTCACATCTCAAAGCTCAGCAAGAGCTATTTTTCGGAAGGCAGGCGCATCGAAGCCCTCTTCGATGTGAATCTGGCCATTCCTGCCAACGAGATATTCACGCTTCTGGGTCCGAGCGGGTGTGGAAAGACCACCCTGCTCAGATCGATTGTCGGGCTCGAGATACCCGATGAGGGTGAGATACGGATCGGGGATGAGATCGTCTTTTCGAAAGACAAGGGAATCCTCGTGCCTCCTGAGAAACGCGGGCTGAGTATGGTTTTTCAATCCTATGCCATCTGGCCTCACATGAATGTATTCGACAACGTCGCCTACCCTCTCCAGACCCAGAAAAAGCCCAAAGAAGAAATCAGGGACAGGGTAAAGAAGACCCTTCATTTCGTACAGCTCGGGGGTTTTGAGAACAGGCCGGCAACGAAACTGAGCGGGGGTCAGCAGCAGCGCGTAGCCCTTGCGCGGGCCCTTGTGGCTGAACCAAAGGTGATCCTCTTTGACGAACCTCTGAGCAACCTGGACGCCAAACTGAGGGAAGAAACCAGGAAGGAACTCCGCGAATTTCTCACAAAATTGAGGATTACCGCGGTGTATGTGACGCATGACAGGATTGAGGCCCTGTCCCTGTCAGACACCGTGGCGGTTATGAAAGACGGACGGATCGTGGAGATAGGCACGCCAAAGAAGATCTATTTTGACTCTGACCGCAGTTTCGTCGCCGATTTCATAGGCCGGGCGAATCTTGTCGAAGGCAGCATATCACGGGTCGGTATCAACCACACGATTGTAGATACCTCGCTGGGCCCCATTGTCTGCAGAAAGAAGAAAGACGTCTCGCCCGGTGATGCCGTTGTGGTGTGCATACGGCCCGAGTTCATCCATGTGAAGGAAAAGGCCGGCGGCGAAGGACCAAACCTATTCAGCGGGCGCATCGATTCATTGATCTTTGTCGGCGATGCGTACGAAGGCGAGATCCGGGTGGGGGACACAGAGCTGATCGTACGGGTGGAGCCGACGCTCGATGTAAAACAAGGCGATACGGTAGCACTGAGTTTCGATCCGAACCACTGCTCCATACTGTTGAAGTAGACAGGCGGGAAAACAATGCAGAGGAAATCAACCCCCCTGACGTTTGGCCTTATCGTGATCGTGGGACTCCTCACCGTGTGTCCCGTGGTCATGCTCATTCTCGGGAGTTTTTCGCAGGGGCTGGGTTCGTTCGGCACCTTCACCCTGGATAAATATATTCAGTCGTACACAGACCCTGCCTTTGCCGAGATCATAGTCAACACCATCATCTTTACCCTGGGATCTGCCGTTGTTGCTACGCTGCTTGCCCTGTTTCTGGCATATCTCAATACGCGCACCAACATCCCCTTCAAGTTCCTCTTTCGTATCATATCCATCATTCCCATGATGATTCCCCACATCCTGTTTGCCGTGAGCTGGCTTCTGCTCCTGAACCCCTCCAACGGTCTCATCAATCTTTTCCTCAAGGATGTGTTCAACCTCTCCTCTTCGCCCTTCAATATTTACACCCTGCCGGGGATGATCCTCGTCGAGGGTCTGCTCGACCTTCCCATCGCCTACCTGATCCTCGCCCCGGCACTGGCCTCTTTTGATGTGTCCATGGAGGAATCATCCAAGGTGTGCGGCGCATCCAACCTGCGGACGCTTTTCATGGTGACGCTGCCCATCCTCCGCCCGGCAATACTGGCCTCCATCACCCTGGTTATCGTGCGCAGCCTCGCCTCCTTTGCCGTGCCTTCCGTCATCGGCATGCCCGGCCGCATCTATGTACTGGCCACCCACATATACCGCATTATTGCCACCGGTTTTGCCACCGATTACGGGATGGCGGCGGCAGTGGGCATGAGCGCCCTGGCCTCCTCCACCATCCTCATCTACCTGTACCGGTATCTGACAGCAGAGGGAGACAAATACGTGACCATTTCCAGTCGGGGATACCGTCCCGCCGTCATCGACCTGAAAAAGGCCAAGTATCCCTTCTTTGTCATTGTGGCCGTGCTCTCCTTCATCCTCATTGTCCTGCCCGTGCTGGTTCTCCTCTACACCTCCATGGTCCCCTACTCCATGGTCCCCAGTGCACGGGCATTCTCCATGATGAGTCTGCGCAACTGGACCGAGGTGCTGGGCGACCCCATATCGATCCTCTCTGTGAAGAACAGCATGTTCCTGGGTATAGTCGGCGCCACGCTCGGCGTTATCCTCTCGATCTTCGTGTGCTATGCCATCGTCAAGGTGCGGACAGCGGCCTCGGGCATTCTGGAGTCTCTGAGTTTTCTCTCCTTTTCGTTCCCGGGCATCGTCATAGGGGTGGGCTTCATGTGGCTGTTTGTCAGAACCCCCCTTTATGCCACCATCTGGGCACTGCTCATAGGGTACATTGCCACCTATCTTCCCTATGGAATACGACCGCTGACGAGCGCCTTTGTTCAGATTCACGCTCATCTCGAGGAATCTTCCAAGGTCTGCGGTGCCGGGACCCTGTACACGCTTCGCCGGATTATCATACCTCTGTTGATTCCGGGAATCGTTTCCGCCTGGATACTGATGGCAACCATGTTCGTGCGGGAACTCACGCTCTCGGTTGTGCTCTCCAGGCCGGGAACCGAAGTCCTGGCAGTACAGGTGCTTCGGTTCGCCGAAGATGGCCTCTGGGGCAGGCTCTCTGCCCTCGGAATTATCATGATCCTGATTTCCACTACACTCGTTATCATTGCGTCTCTGACAGGGGCAAAATTTACGAAGATACAGACCGTAGGCGGTGATGAACCACATTAGAGGGGCGTTTGTGCCTTTAGTGATCCTCCCTATGCAGCATTGATGGATCTTTCTGAAAGTATTGATAAAAATTTCATGGTCCGATAATGAATATACTATATGAACGATAACCCGACAACACCGGCCACCTTATCATTCGAGATTGTAGAGTTCTGTGTCGAGATCGATTCAACTGCCAATCCAGTCTTCATCCCGGTAGAGCCTTTCAAAGACGTGCGGCATAATCACTCTCTGATTGATGTGCCGTTGTTTGTACAGAAGAATGGCGGAAGAACTCAATTTGGATGGATTATTCGGGAACGCCCACAGTTGTTTATCGAAGCGGAGTTTCATGCCTGCTGGTTAACGCCGGAAAACAGATTGGTTGATATCACCCCCAGGCCGGACAACGAAAGACATATTCTTTTCCTTCCGGACAGCACCCGCACCTATGAACATAAACCCGTCCCCAACCTGCGGAGAATTCTGGTTGATAATGATTACACAAGGCTTTGGTTAACAGTTCAGAAAAAGAAGGATGAAATAATATCCAGGCATTTCAGGAATGATGAGGTCGATGCTGCTGCAGTGGAAAACGAGCTCAATGAATGGATTCATTCTATCAGGAACAAGATGAAAAAAACTACATGATGCCCTCGAGTAATCAGCAGAGCTTATGAGGATGTCTCCGGATAGTAATGATGAAAACACGAACTGATGGGGGCCTTGCGTCTTGCCCTTACTGATGTCTTGAGACAAGAAACAAGACCTCATTTGCACCGGGGATGAACTTACTTTCAGCGGGTATCCTTGATGCGTCGTTTCTGGGTCCTGCCGCCTCGTCTGAGTTCACCCCGTTTGGTGAAGCGGATGCGGGGTGGTGCCAGCAGTTCCTGGTCAATGCTTTTTCTGACAGGCGCTATGCTCAGGAGTTGTTCGATCAGGAGACCTTCTTTGCCGGTCGGTTCGCCAAAGATCTCGGCTACGCATTCGAGCACATCCTGTCCGTTTTCTTTCGAAATAAAGATGCGGTAGTCGATCAGTTCAGGGATCTGGTACAGTGCCTCGTCAAACAGGGAGGAATAGATGCTTTCGTTCTCCCCTATTTTCACGATCAGGGCATGTCTCAACGGCAGTTTGCCAATCCTGATCAGGGTTGCTGCACCGCAGGCGCAGGGGGTTCGTATCAGCCGGGCGACATCTCCTGTGCGGTAGCGAATCAAGGGCATGGCCGTGCGGTTCAGGGTCGTTAAGACCAGTTCGCCTTCGTGTCCGTCCGGGACAACCTCGCCGGTTATCGGATCGACCACCTCGAAGAGGAGATCGGCTTCATTGAAGTGGAACCCGTCGTGCTGATCGCACTCGATCCCGATCACAAAACCCGGTTCGGTCATGCCGTAGTGGTGGTAAACCTCGGCCTGCCACCACTGCTCCATGTACCTGCGCATGGGGGTCGAGAGGTATTCCGAGGTGATAAATATGCGCTTGAGCCCCATTTTGGCCAGATCGTGAAAGTGTCTCGCTTCCTGGGTGATCCGCCAGATCCGGAAGGCCGAGCCCATGATCATGTGCGGCCGACTCGCTTCGATCGCACGAATCTGTTCTTCCGTACTCGTATAGCAGTCGCCGATCTCTGGCTCGCCTTGCATGCGCTCGACGCCCTGTGCGATCAGGCCGGCGATACTCAGGGGTGCCCCATGGTTGGGCAGCAGAATATGGACCCGGCTGCCACATTCGTCCACACCGGTTCCGTCCATTACGGTTCGCAGGACCCCCTCCATACTGTCGACGATGATATCGGCATCACTGTGGGTGAAAAAGATCTTCTTGGGTTCACCGGAGGTGGTACCGGTTGTGGTGTGGCAGAAGACCCGTGCGATCTCTGTCAGGGGGATGCAGGCCATCTCGTAAGGGTGTTCGGCAAGATCGTCGGCTCCTGTCAACGGGATACCGGCGACGTCGTCCATCGATGTGATCTCGTCCAAGCCGGCATAGAGGTTTTTATAAAAAGAACTCTTCTCACAGGCATACCGCATCATCTCCCGAAAGCAAAAGAGCTGGTATGTCTCGATATCATCCCTTGTCACGCCCTCCATCGAGTCCTTGCCCGTAAAGGCCCGGTAATGAGCGTCAGTGTTGAAATCCTGTATGATCTTCTCGTGAATCTTTATTTCAAAATTCATAATCTCTTCCTTTTTTGTAACTACTCACGTAGTCAGGCTGAAGCAATTTAGTCTGAAGGCTGAAGGAACCCGAAAAGCACGATTGACGCATTTTGGCGAAGAAACGGCACATCTTCTCATAAAATATGTCCTCAAAGTATGTCCTGTGTCCGCTTTTCCTGACAGCCTTCAGGCTACCTACCTGAGTTCTTATCACTTGAGGTACGTGCGAAGGTCCGTATTTGTCATTCCCGCGGACGCTGCAATCCAGTTTTTCAACAACCTCGCCCCCTCTCCATGCCTTGCGAGGGCAGGCTTCGCAAGAAGTTATGCACCTTATAAGTTTTGCAGTTGACTCCCTTGTGTACATTCTTGCTTCTGATATGTGATCTTGCCGGGTCCGCTTCCATCACCGCAGCCTGCGCTCGAGAGGACAATAGCCGGTTTGCCTCGATGGCAGCAGCACGGTTGCCCTACCCGGCATGACATCCTCGCCGCGCTGGTTTTCGGCCCGGGTTTCGATGTCCACGCAACTCTCCCCTTTTTCATCAATATATTTCTTCACGACCCGGCCAGTAAGCCAGACAACATCCGAAAAATACACGAATTTGCGATACTCCGCATAACAACGCTGCAACCAGCCCTGATCGCCCATCCAGTTTGTCAGCAGATGAATCTGCCAGCAGTTTCGCTGCACCGCGGCATCGTAGGGGTAAGGCAGGCCGCAGGCGTTGGCAGCAGCCTTGTTGTAATGCACCCCGTAGACCGGTTCCAGGGCGCAGGTTACCGGATCCCGAAAGCACCAGGCCGGATGTTTGCGATACTCTTTGAGCGCCAGGCCGTGGGCCTTGATCTGCACCGGAGCCGCACCGATGCAGAATGCCAGGGCATCGGTCATACCCAGAGGTCCCTTCACAACCGGCGTGAGGGCTTCGCCCAATTCGACATCCTCCCAGTAACGCGGGTTTGCACCGCGGATTTCCTCGCCCAGGACCTGATCTTCTATCTCCAGGAGTTCCTCCTCGGTCCAGGGATGCGGGAGCTCGAGGTCCATGTATTTCCTGTTCTGGCGAATCGAGGTGCGTTCCGAACGGAAACCCACCGGTTGAGCCATTGCCACCAGTTCGCCGGCCTGGTTGAAATACCGTGCCTCCTGGCGTTCGATGACCGATCGACCGGCCAGGGTGTTGGATTTGATCTCGAACCCGGTAAAGAAACACTGCGGGGTGATTGTATCTCCCAGGTAGACGGGCCGGTAAAACTCCCACCCGGTGCTGATATGAATGGCATGCACCCCGGGCAGTCCCTGCAGCACCCAGGTCGGAAATACGCTGTTGAGCCACGACGGCGGGGCAACGATAGAACCATATTCGCTCTGCGATGCATAGGCCGCCTCGCGCCACAGGGGGTTGCCGTCACCGATACCATCGGCAAACTTGCGGATCGCATCCTTGGATGCAATCTCGTTGAAGATATTTCTTATCCGCAGCTGCGACCCGACCCGGCATTCGAAATCTTTAAGGGCCTTTTCGGTAATGACCCCGTCGTCGATGGCCTTGGGCGCTGTTGCCTTAAATTTCCTGCTTGCAAGTGACATATCTCAATCCTCAGAGACCGGGCAAAAAACCCTTGCCCGGCAGTCTCTGACCGTTGGAGCCGGTCAGGTAATAGGCACAAAATGGGATCAACCGACGGGTGACAGGCGAGATGACATGGATGCAACACCCCTGCAACCGGTCGAGATCGATAGTCCAGGCATCCTGGAAAGGCATGCCCGAGATCGACAGGTAGTGCGAGCGGGCCCGTTGGTAAAACCGCTCAAGTTCGTTCTGCGACCTTTGGTCCTCCATCGACGGCTCCACATAAACCGAGCGTTCCTGAATAAACCGACGGAAGTGTTCCGATGGATCCGGACGTCCCTGTATATCGCTGCAGCGCGAACACGAAGGCTCCTGCAGCCGGAAGAAGGTGGTTGGCTGCAGGGTGTTGTTCTCATCCAGAATAAAGAAGCCTGAAAAGCCGCAGTGGGAATCGCTGCGCCGACGCGGGAGAAAGTTTACGGCCTTTATCTCGCCTGCGGTCTGAATTTCCAGGTCCCGGAGCACCTCGGGCAGGGTTACCCTTTGCGCATCGCCTGGTGCCGTCGGGTAACGGCCGAAATAGGAAACCGGTTGAAAATGAACGCCTTTGACCACCGGAATCCATTTCTTGGCATATTGAATGATTGCACCTGTCTGGTGCGTATTAACCCCTGGAATAAGTGTGGGGACCAGTTGAACCGCAATCTTGGCCGCAGTGCAGTTTTTCAGGGCCTCTTCCTTCACGGCCACGAGATCGGCGCCGCGCGTGCGCCGGTATACATCATCGCTGACGCCGTCGAACTGCATGTAGACCATGTCCAGTCCGGCATCCCTGAGCTCCAGGAGATAGTCCGGCTCCCTGGCCAGCCGCAGGGCATTGGTGTTGACCTGCACATGCGGAAATCCCATCTTCTTGGCCATGGAAATGATGGCGGCCAGGTCATCGCGCACCGTGGGCTCGCCGCCGCTGATCTGCAGCGGATACGGACCGCCGGAGGTGACTACGGCCTCGAGCATGGCACGAATCCCGTCCAGATCGGGTTCGAAAATGCCGGTCTTTTCGGCGCTGGCAAAACAGACCGGGCAGTTCAGGTTGCAACGGTTTGTCACCTCCATGAGGACCGTGCAGGTCCGCGCCTTGTGCTGCGTGCACAGCCCGCAGTCATGTGGACAGCCGTGTTCGCTCCGGGTCAGGTCATGCTGCGGTCCGGGCGCATTCTCCCCCCTGCCCCACTCCTCGTAAGAGGGATGCCCCCTCCAGATGACCGTCTTGAAATATCCATGCTGCGGACAGATCTTCTCGATGAACACGTCTTTGCCATCTGTCACCTTGAAGGCGGGGATCTCCCGCAGGCATTGTGGACACAGGCTTCGCGTGATTATCTTGTCTTCTATCATGGTATCCTCTTGTCGTTTTCGAATCAGGCATACCTGCAGAATCCGCTCGCAGGCTGTGTGGCGACATCCGGCACCGCGCGGTGCGACTTACGGTCGCACTGTTGTTTCTTTACGAAGCGATCACCTCAGACCTTTTCCATCACCATCAGGCAGTATCCCGGCTTACCCTCGGCAAAGACCCTTTTCCAGAGGCTGCCATAGCCTTCGCAACTTCCGCCCGCATCAGGTGTACCGGTGCATAGTGATGCCGTGCCCTTGCCGAACTGGTTCCAGAAGACCTGAAGCGATCCGTATTCCCCGCGAAGTTTGTCAGTGATTTCGCGCAGGGAAAAGGAGTGGTCTTCGAAAAGCTGCGACTTGAGACCAACCAGCCCAAACAGGGCTTCATAATCATCGCGGGTCTGCGCTCCTGTAAAACAGCAATCAAAAGGCACCAGGCTCTTGAGTTCATCGCTGAACCGGTGCTCAAGAAACATGTCCGTAAAGGCGAATTTCCCGCCCGGTTTGAGCACACGCGCGATTTCTGTGGCCCCGGCGGACTTGTCGGGCAGCAGGGAAAAGGAGCATTCGCTGACGACGTAGTCGAATGCTGCATCCTTGAACGGGAGTTCCTCGATATCCGCCAGGTGGAACCGCACCTTGTGTGACACACCCTGACAGGCGGCCTTGGCCCGAGCCTGCGACAGTGACGCACGCGAAAGATCGATGCCTTCGATACAGCAATTACAAAACCCAGCCAGGAAACACGCCGAGGTCCCCCGCCCGGTCGCTATGTCTAAAACGACCGAATCTTCTGTGATCCCGGCGGTACAGGCCATGTATTCGGTAAGATCGAGCCCCCCGGGGTGCAGGCTTTCATCCAGGGCTCGATTGAATGTATCCGACTCATAGGCCTGAACGACCGTCTCTTTCATCACAGCACACCATTCCTGCCCTTCCGGACAACCCGGTTCACTGCAGCTTGCCTTCTGCGTCAACCTCTTTGGCTGCAATACTCCTTTGGACAACATCTTCGCTAAAGAATCTCGTCTTGCACCTGGGGCAGAAATATCCCTCTTCAAATCCTATTTTTCCCATGAATATGGTTGGAATCTTCTTCTTGGTCATCTTTTCATTACACTTTGCGCAATACCATTGTGTCTCATCCATGTCTTACCCCTTGATCTGTGTCCGGCAGGCATAGACCGCAATCACGTTGTAGACCTTCTCGCCTGCCTCTTCAGTTATCGAATATTCCACATGCACCAGCATTTCGCCGATGACACCGTTGGCAAGAAACCGACCATCTTCTTTAGAATACATCTTTTCATTGCTTTCTTCGGCGTTATAAATGATGAATTGAGGAAATTCCTTCTCGAATAAATTCCTCTGCCGGGTAGCCATACGCGTACTCTCACTCATAATAATTTTGATCGACTTGTGCTGCGTTGAACCATCACCCCAAATACTCATCGGTGTCTTCCTTTCACTTTTGTTATCCTGCGAGATAAGTATCCCTCGTCAGTCCTGTAACCCATACTTTTTACTAAGCAGTGTCTTGAGAATCCACTGGTTATCCTGCTGCATAGCCCGGTTGTGAGGTGGCCTGACGAGGTCGTCTTCCCAATCGGGATTGAAGAGCAGGTCAAGGATGTGGAGGGCCGGGCGCCGGCCGGCAAAGGCATCCCGGCAACCGGCGCAATAGGTCACTATCTCGGTCGGAGTCTCTTCCAGACGTCTGTCCCTGACGGCATCGCTCATGTCAGGCGACACATATGCCACCATGCCACCCATGCCGCAGCAGGTGGTTCCGGTACCATGATTCCTGAACTCTTCCACCTCGCAGCCCGATGACCGCAAGATCGAGCGCACACATTCCTGGGTGTACCCGTCCCGACGTCCGGAACACGGATCGTGCAGGGCAAAGGTGTGTTCGCCTCTGAAAGCGGTTTTTATTGGGCCTGCCTCGGCCATTATCTCGTAGATGGTCTTCACGGTGAACGGTAAAGAGCATGTCTTGATGGTGCTGCCGCATTTAGGGCAGGCCACAATGATCTCGGTGGCACCCATTCCGGCGATCTCTGCCTGCATATCGGCCATCATCACTTCAAAAACGTCTTGCTGACCAAGATCGCGGCTTGGGGCACCACAGCAGCGCAGCATGAAGCCGGTATCGGGCAGTCGCTCTCGCAACCAGTCATAGGATGCCATGACCAAGGCGGGCGAGTATCCGCTCAAATGACATCCCGGGATGAATACCCTGCTGCAGCCTCCGGTGGCCGGGTCCGGAAACGACAGACTGAAATGATCCGACATTACCCTTTTCTGTTCCTTCTCCACAGCGGCATGCGCAGGCAACGGGCCGATTCCGTTACGCACAAGTTTTTGCCGCACCTCAAAACACATGTCACCAATATTCAGATCCAGCGGGCAGACCTCTTCACAAAGGCCGCACAGGGTACAGAGGTAGGGAATATAGGAGTCTTTCTCAAGATCCCCCTGCATGAAACTGACTGCCAGTTGCCGTGGGGATTCACAAAACAGGCTCAGGAACTCACACTGCTGGACACATAAAGAACACTCGATACATTTCAACGCGACTTCTTCGACAAGGCAGGAATACCCGACGCGTTCGGTTACGGCCGCTTCTCTCGTACTCATGTGGCTCTCCTCGATGTTGTATACTTCTCTTCGTTGATTGATTTGAGTACTTATATTTCCAATTGGTATTGCCAGATAAAAGACATGAGCGGTAGCCGTTGTCACAATCAAGGCAAGCCATCATTTGGGAATATTCTGCTTTGTTCTTGTTGCCATATATCTCAAGCAGTTAAATCTACACTGTCTTATATGTACTTTTACACACATTATGCATACAACATGCCATTTGATAATATGGTTGTAACATACTGTTATCTGGTTTTTTTCTATTGTACTGTTAAATAATGCGATCTCTTAGACGTCGCATAATTGCGCCTTTCATAATGGCTGTACGACTTAATATTGCGACCTTCTAATAGCGCTTATGGCAATCGTCGGGATGCCCTCCAAGGTACACCTTGACTCTCAGGTGGTACATATGAGAGCGTTCACATGATTGAGGGGAGGCGCCGGGCCGTGCCCCGAGAAGTGAATAGACATGCGTTCGATCCCTATCCATACATACTGCTGAATCTGGTATTGTCCATGATGGCTGGAATCCAGGCGCCGATAATCATGATGATTCAAAACCGCCAGACACAGAAGGACAGGCTTGATGCACTTGCCATACAAAGGGAATTACAGACGTGGTAAAGGATTGTGTATGTTCGAAAAACACAGCAAAGGTGGCTACCGTCCGGCTATAAATGGAATCGAACAGAAGACGCTGGTGTATGGCGAAAAGACCCTGATGACGGAATTCCTGCTGAGAAAAGGCAGTACCCTGCCCCGGCACGCTCATCCTCACGAGCAGTCAGGATTCCTTGTGAAGGGCCACATTCGCCTTTCCATCGGTACTGAGGAGTGCGATGCACACGCAGGTGACAGCTGGTGTATCCCGGGTGGTGTCGAACACGGGGCCGAAATCCTGGAAGACTCAGTTGCCATTGAAGTGTTTTCGCCTGTGAGAGAGGATTATCTGCCAAAAGAAAGAGAGAATGAATAATGGGCTCAACCCGAAGCTGCACCCCACAGCGCCACCTCTTGGCCGAACCACTGCGGATGAGCTTCTCGCCAGGCAACACCCGGACAAGATCCGGGGTGATGGGAGGACTTTAGTTTGCTGCACATCTTTGTCGATGCCGATGCGTGTCCGGTCAAACCCGAGGTGTACCGCGTTGCAAGCCGATATCGCCTCACTGTCACCCTGGTGGCCAACTCCTGGATGCGAGTCCCGAAGGAACGGTGGATTGCACTCGAAGTTGTCGAGGATGGACTTGATGCGGCCGATGATTGGATTGTCGAACATGTGCAGCCTCACGACATCGTGGTGACTGCTGACATTCCCCTTGCAAGCCGCTGTCTGAAGGGAGGCGCACTTGTACTCGGTCCAACAGGAAAGCTGTTCACTCAAGACAACATCGGCGAGGCCGTCGCGATACGCGACCTGTTGACGGAACTTCGTGGCGCAGGGGAGCTAACAGGCGGGCCGCCGCCCCTGACGAAGCGTGACCGATCACGTTTTCTTCAACAACTCGACGAATTGATTCAATCGATCCGTCGCAAACAGCCCTTCAATTCCGCCTGACATTATCGTCAACCTTTCTGATTGCCCGAAACCAGCTGACCGGGCCTGTTTTCTCATGTCTATGCAGACACCCCCTGATTTCATCCAAGAGGAGTATATGTGCTTTGCTCACGATGAAACGAACCTACCCTGTAACCCTTTTATATATATGATATAAATGGAAGATGTACATGGGCGGCCCTAAATACCCACTTCATGTCCTATTATTTTGAAGATTCCTCACCGAAATATCTTGTCTATTCAATAGGAAGATGTATTATATCAAGTATGTTCAAGAATGGGATCTTTCCCTGCCGCAAAAGCGACTGACTTGAACAAGGCAATGCAGCGGATTTCTTACGGCCGCCGCTTATTTTGAGTTAGGCGAAGAGAAAAGCTATTATTTATTACAAAAGGAGATCAGGATGAAGATCTATGTAGGGAATTTATCGTACGATGTTTCCGAAGATGACTTACGGCAGGCTTTCGAACAATTTGGGCAGATTGAATCCGCCGCCATTATAAAAGACAAGTATAGTGGCCAGTCAAAAGGATTTGGATTCGTGGAGATGGCCTCTAAAGCTGAAGGTCAGGCTGCAATCGAGGGTATGAACGGCAAAGAACTCAAGGGAAGAGCGCTTAACGTGAATGAGGCTCGCCCTCGCCCCGAAGGTGGCAGCAGCAGAGGAGGTTTCGGCGGCGGCAGAGGTGGACAAGGTGGCGGCAAGGGAGGCCCTAAGGGTGGCCGTAGATTCTAATCATCGACATTCAACATATCTACCTGTGATCATATAATATTTCACCCAACAAGCAGCTCAAGACCGACCTGAAAAAGCTCACTGCTTTTTCAGGCGGTTCAGCTTTCTTTTTACGAACAGCAGGACGGGGGCAGGCGACAAAAGCATTCACACAGACCCGCTTGATCAAGCCGGCTATACAGATCGTCCGGCTTGAACATGAGAATATCACACCTGATCCTTCATTTCAGGGGGCTAGACGGTACCTGAAGAATTCCGATGGCTGGATAAACTTTTCCGTGGGCATCCTCACACAAACCGGCACGATAGCCCAGACCAACAACTTGCATGAAGACCGGGGTAACAAGAAAAAGGGAACAGGTCTCGACAATCCCCCCGGATCACGAGCTCACTGGTTTCTTGACAGGTCTTTTCTCAACCGCAGGATTCTTTCCGCCAGATCCTGAATATCCTGCATGCCGGTACTCGGGTTCATGAGCGATACCCGCAGATACCTGGTGCCCATGAACGAGGTGGTTGAGAGATAGAACTGGCCCTGCTCATTGAGCCTGTCGCGTATCCTGATCTGCAGCTCGTCATCCCCCTGAACGCGGAAGCACAGGATATTGCTCTGGGGGCGCACGGGGCAGGTGAACCCGTCGAGATGCTCGAGATAGTCATAGGCCTTCCCTGCCAGATCATACTGCCTGTCGATATAGTCTGCGATCCCCTTTTCTCCCAGTGCGGCGAGCACAAAGAAGAATTTCAGCCCCAGGCCTGCCTTGGTGCATTCCACGGTGCGGTGAATGAAATCAAAGCCGGGCTGCTCCTTGTCGTGAAACAGGTAGCTTGCCTCCTGTTTGAAGGCTGCATCCAGGTCCCGGTGATCCTTGAGCAGGAGTGCGGCGCACACCGTGGGCGTGCGCATAAGCTTGTGCGCGTCCCAGGTCAGGGAATCTGCCTTTTCAATGCCCTTTAAGAGTGTCCTGTGTTTTTTTGAAAACAGGGCGCTTGCGCCGTGGGCCCCGTCAACATGGAACCAGATCCCGTGCTCGGAGCAGAAATCTCCGATCTCATTGAGCGGGTCGTAGATTCCCACTGCCGTGCTGCACGCATTGGCAACCAGGGCAATTGCCCTCCTGCCATCGGCACGCAGACGCGCATAGGCCTTGGGCAGCCGCTCGGGGATTATTGCCCCTGTTTCATCCACCTCCAGTTCGTAGATGCCCCTGCGGCCGATGCCAAGGATGCCGGCGGCACGTGCAATGGAATAGTGAGATCCGGCAGGGGCAAGGATGGCGAGATCCTGGGGTATGCCGCTGTCCCAGACATCCGGCACCAGCTTCGTGCGGGCGGCAACCAGCGCCGTGAGGTTGGTGAGTGAACCGCCGTGGGTCAGCACGCCGCCGGCGTATGCCTGTGAATAGGGGACTTCGTGCAGGTTCAGCGGGGCCGGCTGCCAGCCGATTTTTTCCAGCAGCACGTTGATGACATGGTACTCGATACTCGCAGCCCCTGGCCCCATCTCATAGATGGCCATGACATTGTTGGTAAAGGTGTCGATCAGCGCTGCCAGGGACCCTGCATAGTGCGGTACGGCAACCTGATGGGACATATAGCCCGGATGATGAAGCCTGGTCGTTGTGGGCAGGTAGTCCCTCATAAATTCAGCAAGGCGCTCTCCGGTCAACCCTCCCTCATGGCTGTAGGATGCAAGCTGAAGGTCGGAGATGATCTTTTCCAGCGGCTGCTGGGTTATGGCCGGTTTTTGTGCCGAGATCGACTCCTGGTAGTATTCATCGAGGGCATTGATAACAATCTGCGCATCAGAAAGAAAAGCCATTGCACTGCTCCTTTCGTTATTCATGGTGAGCCCTTTAGGCATGACGCTGAACATCGTGGGAGAGGGCTTCTCAGGCTCGGTCAGCCTCCCATGACCTGCTATCTAGAGTTATCGCCCGGCTCCGTCAACCCTTAAATTGAGCTGGGGGCGGGAAGGAATAAAACGTTACGGCTGACATAGAGGCACAAAGGGGAAAGAAGAACGGCACTGGGGGCCTGGATAAAACGCACCGCCGGGGCCCGATGAGCTCTTGCCTGGTTTTTTAATTTCGGAATTGGCAATTCGCACTTCGAAATGTTCTCCCTATGGCCCCTTCGTGTCCGCCGAAGGAGGGCTGCCTAACGCCTGTTTCCTTGAACATCTCTTCTGTGGAAACCGAAGAGCAGGAAAACCAGGGCACAAACGCTCAGGAGTGCGGAGGTAATACCGATAAACCGCATGCCTCCTGCCAGCCACAGCGGACCCCCGAGCAGGGCTCCGGCCATTCGACCCAGCCCGGCGGCAGCCAGGAAAGAGGACATCATGGTTGCCCTGGCACCCGGGACGGTTTCCGTGCCGAGCGATAAAGCGGTCACGAACGTGAACTCGTAGCTCAAGAATATGAGGAACATACCTGTCATGGCCATCCCAAGGGTGGCCTGCAGGAAAGGCAGCAGTGCGTAGCTCAGTCCTGACAACACCAGACCGATCAGTATCGAACGGCGCAGTCCCAGGCGGTCGGCCAGGCTTGCTGTCAGCATCTCGCCGAGCAGTTCGGCAATCCCGATGACGATCGTGGTGATTCCGAGGCTCACAATGCTGAGGTGAAAAGAAGCTTCAAGCCAGGCACCGTAGACGACAAAGCAGTTGTCATTAGCAGCGCTGGCGAAGAATGAAAAACACAGCAGACCAAGGGCAGAGCGGTTGTGAGCCAGATGCAGCCAGGAAGATAGGATATTAACCGGCTTCCTGGGGCTGCCGGTGTCCACTGCACTGTTTTTCGGGATCAGGATGGCCAGTGAAACCCCTCCGAGGAGACCGAGTATACCAAGCACCAGGAAGGGGGACCGCCACCCCAGGTGCTGAATGAGCAGACCGGCCAGGGGGACACCGATCAGTGAACTTGCAGCCCAGGATGTTTCCATAATCCCTATGACGAGTCCCCGGCGCTGGTAGGCAACCCGTGAACCGACATAGGCCTGGATTGCAGGATCAAAGATATTTTTACCGAGTCCGGCCAGAAACACTCCGAGCATGATCATCGCGTAAAACGGCAGGAATGCACCGGTGAGCATGCCTGCTGCAAGCAGGGCCATCCCGGTCAGGAGCATCATGCGGTATCCCCAGTGATCTCCAAAAGGGCCGAAAAAAGGGGCCAGAATACCGGTCACCTGGTTTGCCGCAATGATCGATGTCACAGCAGGCAGTGAGACGCCCAGGCCGCGACTCAGGGCAGGGGCAAAGGGGTAGACAAAACGCCGCGAGGTGTTCAGAAGAAAACGGCACAGTGTTGCCGCAGTGACCTGAACTGCAAGGCTCTGTGGTGCGATCCCGCCGTCCTGAGCGCTCGAGGGTTTGTCATTTCGGCTCCTGTACATATGGGATGCGGATCATAGGGAAAAGGGATAGCGGTGTCAAAGTGTTTTAGCGAGCAGGGTTGTTTCTCTGTGCGGACATGACGGCTCACCCTTTGGTTTAAGCAGATAATCCGCACCCGCGTGGTGCGGATTATCTGCTGATGTACCATCGACAATTGTATTGATTCATCGTGTCAGAGATTGAGACGTCCCCTCCCTGTTTGACGATCCTCTCTTCATGAGAGCTTCAGAGGTTTGACGCGGTGTTTGTCGGCAAAGTACTCGCGGGTCAGGCGCACCACTACCGGGCTCAGGAAAATGAGGCCGATCAGGTTGGGCCAGGCCATCAGGGCGTTGCCAATGTCCGAGATGGTCCACACCAGTTCGAGCTGCACTGCCGCACCGATGGGTATGAGGACACAGAACAGAACCCGGTAGGGCATCACCAGCTTCTGTCCGAAGAGATAGTCCACGCAGCGGTCGCCATAGTAAGACCAGGTGATAATGGTCGAAAAGGCGAAGAAGACAATGCTTATGGCCACGAGATAACCGCCGATGCCGCCCACGCCGAGCGTGAAGCCGCGGGCAGTCAGGTCGGCACCGGTGAGTCCCTCGGTATAGGCGCCCGAAAGGATGATTACCAGGGCGGTCATGGTACAGATGACGATCGTGTCGATGAAGGGGCCCAGCATGGCGACTACTCCCTGGCGAACCGGTTCGGAGGTCTGCGCCGCCCCGTGAGCGATGGGGGCACTGCCCAGGCCGGCCTCGTTGGAGAAGACGCCGCGAGCCACCCCGAAACGGATGGCCTGTGCTACCGCCGCGCCGGCAAAGCCGCCGGCAGCGGCCGAGCCGGAAAATGCATCGTGGAAGATAAGGGCGAAGGCGGCCGGAATGCCCGGCGCGAAGCGGAAGATGACCACCAGCGAACACACAATGTAGAAGACCGCCATAAAGGGCACCAGTTTGCTGGCCACCTGGCCGATGCGTTTGATCCCCCCCACGATGACGAGGAAGACGAAGGCCGCGATGACCAGTCCGGTGATGAGCTTGGGCACGCCGAAATAGGTCTGCATGGGTTGGGCCACAGAGTTTGCCTGCACCATGTTGCCGATACCGAACGAGGCAACGATGGCAAACAGGGCGAACAGCACGGCCAGCCATTTCTGCCCCAGACCTTTTTCGAGGTAGTACATGGGCCCTGCCCCCACGCTGCCGTCAGCATGGATGGTGCGGTAATGATGTGCCAGCAGGCACTCGGCATATTTGAGACCCATGCCGAAGACCGCCGTCACCCACATCCAGAACACCGCACCTGCCCCGCCCAGGGCCACGGCCGTGCCCACCCCGGCGATGTTGCCGGTGCCGATGGTGGCCGAAAGGGCCGCGGTGAGGGCCTGAAAGGGGGTGATCTCGCCTTTATCTTCGGGCGAGCTGTATTTGCCCGTAATCAGGGTCCATGCATAGCCGAAACGCCGTACCTGAATAAAACGCACCATGACCGTAATCAGGATGCCGGTGCCGACGAGCAGGGCTATGGTCACGGGACCCCACACAAAGTTGCCGATACTTCCGAGTAGTTCCTGCATCTGTTGCTCCTTCCATTTCTCCTGTTGCCGGGCCGTTTTGATATCCGGGCATGCCTTGAGGCGAACATAGCCGGGATACGTGGCTATTTGTCGAATGGCTGTTCGCGGTATTCTCTGGCGCTGCAAGGGCTGATTCCTTGCGCAGATACCGGTGACCCTGTTCTGTGCAGATTGAGCGGGACTATAGCATAAAGCACTACGGGTGAAAAACAGGAAATAATACCCACCAGGAAAAATATCCGGCGATCTTACCGGTCAGTCTTCAAGAAGGGCAACTCTGACAGCACTCGTGTTGTCTTTTAGCTGCTGTCCGCTGCGTGGTTTCGTTATGACACCGTCTCAAGCAGTGATCGCACCAGGTTGTACGTGGAGAACTGGTTGTTCGTGAACTGGGCGAATGTATGTTCGCCGCCGAACTCCCGCTTCAGGATCTCTTCAATGGTCAGGCCTGCCTGATGAAGCCCTCGAACCTTTGCGGCAAGATCCGTGAAATAATCGATGCACTGCCCCAGGGCCCTTCTTCCGTCCTCCACGATCTTTCCCACTGCGGTGAAGAGCACGAGCCGCTCGGCGGGCAGTGCGATGACCTTTTCCATGGACTCGATGATTTCGCCGATATTCTCCTCGGGCCGGATGAACTTCGGGGTCTCCCTGGCGAAGAGGTCGCCCGTGAAACACCACCCCTTTTCGGGTTCGAACAGGCAGATGTGGCCTGCACAGTGGCCCGGGGTATCCACAATCCGAAATGAGTAACGATTAGTCTTCAGCTCTTCAGGAAGCGGCTTTACCGCTGTGGGCACCGGGTAGCCCCAGGCGATCTCCTGGTAGGGATAGAGGTCGAACCTGTTCGCTATCAGGGGGATGGACTCTGGGTGCGCATAGATATCCACGCCGAACCGGGTCATGAGGTCATGGTTCCCGCCCATGTGGTCTTCATGGTAGTGGGTGTTGACCGCCCGGCTGAGGCCTTTGCCTTCCAGGAAAGCGGCCAGTTCCGTCGAGGTATGGCTGCACCCGGTGTCGATGAGGAGCCCGTCCACCAGGTAGGCCGCCACCCAGTAGACCGCCCTGCCGTCGAGCTCCCTGCTCATCCGTATCTGGCTCACCCCTTCAAACTGTGCTGTCTCTAACACCCGTCACCTCTTGAAAAAGCTCCTGCGCTACAAATTTTCATAGATCTTGCCGATCAGCCTGAATAACGTTGCCTTTTCCTCTTCGCTGAACCCCTCGAACAGCCTCGTATTCATCTTTTTCGAGATTCCAAACAGGACCGGTCTGAGTTTCTTTGCCTTGGGGGTCAGTCGCAGGTTTGTGCAGCGCGCATCTGACGTGTCCCTTTCCTTCGTGATATAGCCGCGTGCTGCAAGCTTGTTGATCACCGAGGAAATGGTCGACTTGTCCTTTATGGTATGGCTTGCCACCTCCCGCATGGTGAGGGTTCCTTTCCGGTCCAGGACGAAGAGGATATCTCCGAACGATGGCGCTATGCCCGTGATGTCTTCCTTTGCGAGTTCGTGCTGCAGGAACTTGAACAGCCGCTGCCGGATGTTCGTGATGGTGTACAGGAAGTTGGATTCATTGATTTCCATTTTAGTTTTGTTTAAAACTATTAAACGTTTTATGTCAATATATTTAAGCTGCTGACAAGCTATTAGCCTCTTGATAGTTCAGAAGGTGAGACACGCCATCGAAAAGAAATTGAACGGCCCTTCTCCCCTTCTGTCTCAGGCTTATCTTATCTATAGATCAGTATGTTTTTTTGCGTTATATGTCAGGAGGATAACCACGACAGGACAACATACCCGGGTCATATTTTCAGGAGCATAGAGGCATGATTGACCGTATCGGTATTGCAAGGAACTGGCTGCCCCGCTACACAGGGATGCCTCTTGACAAGTTTGGCGACCACATCCTGCTCACCAATTTTCTCTATTACGTAACTGAATTCGCCGACAGGTTCGGAGTCGATGTCTACGGGGACAACCGCCCCATGCAGGCGGCTACCAATACCGCCGGGCTGACCATAATCAACTGCGGCATGGGCTCGGCAAATGCGGCAACGATCATGGACCTGCTCAGCGCACGCATGCCGCAGGGTGTTCTGTTCCTGGGGAAATGCGGCGGGCTGAAGCACCGGGCCGAAATCGGCAACTTTATCCTGCCCATCGCTGCCATCCGGGGCGAAGGCACCAGCAACGACTACTTCCCGCCCGAGGTGCCTGCCCTGCCCTCCTTCAAACTGCACAAGTTCGTTTCTCAGAAGATCGTCGAGCATGGGTATGAATACCGCACCGGCGTGGTGTACACGACCAACCGTAGGGTCTGGGAGCACGACCAGGAGTTCCTCGACCGGCTCAAGCGCATGACCTGCATAGCCATTGACATGGAAACTGCAACCATCTTCATTGTCGGCCACCACAACGGAATCTCCCGCGGTGCGCTCCTGCTCGTATCCGATCTCCCGCTTACGCCCGAGGGAATCAAGACCAAGGAATCCGACGACAAGGTCACCGGGCAGTGGACCGAAAATCACCTGGAACTGGGAATCGAGGCGATGACCGAGATCGGCGCAAAGGGTGAGCCGATCAAGCATTTCACCTACTGAGGGGAGCCGGTCAGCTACCCTGCAGAACAAAACACAACCGGATACTTTTGGAGGATGTCATGAGTTTCGTACAGATATCAAAAACAGCAAAGACAGCCACGGTGATGCTCAACAGAGAGAAGGTGAATGCACTCAACGGCATGGTGGTCGATCAGGTGAGGAATGCCCTGACCTCAATCGAACATAATCCGGACATTCAGTCAGTGATACTCACGGGCAAAGGCAGGTTCTTTTCTTTCGGTTTCGATATCCCCGAGTTCCTGTCATACACAAAGCAGCAGTTTACAGACTACCTGACCAACTTTACCAGCTTGTATGAATACCTGTTCACATATCCCAAACCGGTTGTTGCAGCACTCAACGGCCATACGGTTGCAGGGGGATGCATGCTGGCACTGGCATGCGATCACCGGGTCATGGTTTCAGGCAGGGCGAGGATTTCCCTCAATGAAATCGGATTCGGGTCGTCGGTATTTGCAGGCAGCACGGAAATGCTGCGCTTTCATGTGGGCAGCCACAATGCGGCAAAGGTGCTCTACTCCGGGGCACTGTACTCGGCAGGAGAAGCCAAGGAGATGGGCCTGGTGGATACGGTGGTGGAAGATGCGGATTTAATAAACACAGCCCTGAAAACAGCCGCCGAGCTGGGCGATAAGGACCCGCATGCCTTTGCAGGCATCAAATCCCTGCTGCGCAGTGCTGTTGCGCAGGACTTCAAGCAGCGCGAACAGGATTCCATAACAGAGTTTGTCGAAATCTGGTATTCAGATTCCACATGGGAAAAGCTCAAGAATATCAGGATCT
>JAHDOV010000038.1 GCA_018434685.1 Deltaproteobacteria bacterium | reverse complement strand
TTTCCTGTGTTGGAAAAAGAGGTGCCTCGCCTGCCGAGCTGCTGCTGGAGCTTTCGCTGCACCCGCTGATGAAACAACTGCATAATAAAAAAAACAGGAGTCTTCGCAATGTACCAGCCACCTTCCCTTCCCCTCATAATCATAATATATGCCTTATTTCTACCATAAAGATGTGGAATGAACCAGATGAAATTTCGTTTTATGCTGCATATCGAGAAAGAGGGAAATTGAACGATGATCAGGGTGTAAGGGATAAGCGTGATCAGGTGTGTTCGGGATGTAAGGCAGTGCAAGATTTTGGGAACACGAACCCAGGCAGAATGAGCAGAGAAGCTCAAGAATCCAGGCAGGAAAACACCGAAGCTCTAGATCCAAGGCAGAAGTTTGGCGATACGCAGTCCCAAGTTGTAGGCCAGGCTGGGAGCGAAGCGAGTTGCCTGGCAGGTGATCTAGAGGCACTGGGTTCTAGGCATCAGGCGCTAGGTGAAGAAAATGAAGAAGGGTATAAGGTATAAGGTTTGAGGTGAAAACTTAAACCTTGAACCGCCCTTACCCAGGTCGCGGTTTAAGCCGCTCCTACAGGGTATAACGCTTATCAAACTGAGAATCCTGTTCTATTAGCTGCTTCATCATCAGGAAAAACACTTAGTGCCATCAGGGATGAGACCATACACCTGTTCAGTAACTCAATCGCTACCCTGTATCTCGGAGCTTAAGCCGTCGCTGTAGGCAAGTTTTTACCCATAAAAAGGAAAGAGTTTTCATTTTGGCCTTCTCCTGCCCTTGAACCATTTATTAAAAACATGAAATCAATGAGTTGGATTCTACAATTCAGGGAATAATTTTTGCAGGTGTCTCAGTGCTGGGTTTTATAATAGATTATATGGGGGGGCAGTTGCAGAATTGCTCTTAGATTGCCGCCTGATGATGTTGGGACGTTGAACTCTTTTGAATCTTTGAATCAATAGATTCCCACCTGCGCGGGAATGACGGCTTAGTTAAAACAACAGGTATTGCAGTTAGCCCATTGGGAGTGTGGTTTTAAAGCTTGTACCACTTATTTTATTATTATGAAGTGACCACGTATAGGAGCGGGGAATGAAAAAAGTTATTCTCTTGTCGATAGCTTTCTTATTAATCTTCACCCAGGATATTTGTGCTCAACAGGAAACAACTCCACAGAAGCCGGCATCTGATGCTGTTATAGGAGTGACTCAATACAATCTTGGTCAATACCACTCAGAAACCACCCCTATCCCTCCCCAAAATGAGCCCACACCATTAACAATCCCCCAAACAGAGCCAACTGTTCAGAAAAAGGATCTGACGAACTTCATTAAAGCAGGGGCTTCAATGGCAAACTATGATAAGGAGTTCAGGGAGTTTCTGGACTATGGTGCCATAGTCTCGCTCGGGTTGGAAAAGAGAATGAAAGAAAACATCTCTGTGACAGTTGCTATTGATCTTATCATGCTGAAGGGAAAGTGGCGGACAGGCGGCGACAGGGAATCCATCCAGGCTGCGGCAGAGGAGTATTTTCCCGGATTTGTTCCGGATGAGGGAGAAGTAATAACAGCGGAAGATTTGCCTGATGTAAATCTCGGCCAGAGCTATTTCGGAGGCGGTGAAGCACTCATTACCAGTGCTGAATCTCTCCAGAGCATCGATATCGAAACCACCCTGTTTCTTCTCCCCATAACCCTCAATGCAAAATACTGGATTCATAAGGAGGAGAAGGTAAACCCCTATGTCGGCGGGGGGTTGGGGTTCTGCATTGCCCGGCGCGAGGTCAAGAGCAGGGCCATTAAGGAAGAATCCTTCGAAGGACCGGAATACAGGATCGATCTTGATAAATCTCAAGTGGTCACCGGCACGCTCCTCAACTTCCTGGCCGGCGTTGAAATTCCTCTGAAGAACAATTTCAGGCTTGTTGCAGAATTCAATACCGGGTTCTATAATCTGCAGCAGTTTGATCCTATCCTTGAGATATCGTATAAGACAGCCAATCCTGCCTGGTATGAGGGCTCTGATCTCTCTACGTGGAGTTATGAGGACCCTTTGGAAATAGGGGTCTTCAACAATGTATGCGTGTCGTCTGTTATGATCGGGCTTGTGATGGAGTTTTGATTGTGAGAATTCAAGGTTGTTCGAGATCCCAGGCAGAAGTTTTTAACGCAGGAATGATCGAGAAGCCAGGCAGATCAAGACCTTTGTCTCAAGATCTCAGGCAGAAGTGATCTGGAGGCACTGGGCACTAGGTGAAGAAGATTAAGGGTATAAGGTATAAGGTATAAGGTTTGAGATGAAAACCTTGAACAGGTTAGGACATCGATAACAGTTTTAGCTCAAAACATGGGTAACAATTGCAATACATGTAGGACTGGCTGGGAGCGAAGCGAGCTGCCTGCGAATATCGGAAGGGCATGATCGCGTCGCTGTCAAGGAGTTGCCTTTGGCAACACCATGACCTACAAACCACTCCATGTCATATCGCGGACAGGTATTTATACTGATTGTGACTGCGGACTATCCTGATTGATTCTTGATAATAAATTCTTATCGACTGCAACATTGAAGTTTACCTATTATTAATACGACAGGTATAATGAACAGGCTGTAAGCATTTAGACTGTAGGTGTTTAGACTGTAGGCTTTTAGGATGAAGACTTTTAGAATGTAGGTGGGGGATGCGTGATCACACGAAACTCAGGGCATTTGAACTGGCTGATGAAGTGGTGCTTCTGATCTATCAGGCAACCAGGGAATTCCCCAAGGAGGAAATATATGGGTTGAGTTCCCAAATGAGAAGAGCGGCTGTTTCAGTTCCATCAAACATCGTTGAGGGATGTGCACGTGAGAGCCAGGCCGAGCATCTACGTTTTCTTGAAATAGCATTCGGTTCCTTAAGGGAGTTGCATTATCAAGTTGGCCTGTCAAAGCGCCTGGGGTATTTTGATGACCATGACATATCCGGCTGTGAATCAAAGATTCTGGAGACAGAGAAGGTTTTAGGCGCACTGCTTCGATCAATGCGCAAAAACTAACAGAACTTTAGGCTGCAGGGAAATTAGACTGTAGGGATTTAGACTGTAGGGATTTAGACTGTAGGGATTTAGACTGTAGGGATTTAGACTGTAGGGATTTAGGCTGAAGGGGAGGGGATGCGGGATCATACAATCTCAGGGTGTTTGAACTGGCTGATGACCGCAATATTTCCGGCTGCGAATCAAGAATCGTGGAGACAGAGAAGGTTCTGGGTGCGCTGCTTCGATCAATGCGCAAGAACTAACAGCCTTCAGCCTATAGCCTACAGCCTATACAAGCCGTATGGCTTTATTAATACATTAGCTATTCAAGGAGGATGTGGCCGGTGCCGGGAAAGAAGCTAACTAAAGAGTCAAAACCGCTGAAGGATCAGATTACCGAGCTTAAACAGATTGAAGAAGAACTTCGCATCAAGGATTTCGCAATCGCATCGTCCCTAAACGGCATTGCTATCGGTGACCTCAACGGCATTGTAACCTATGTGAACAAGGCAGCGCTTGCCATGTGGGGAAGCGATGATCCAAAAGAGATCCTTGGAAATCCCGCCACGGTCTTTGCCGAGTCAGAGAAAGAAGCCATCGAGATCATGGACACAGTCCTGAAAAAAGGAGAATGGGCAGGAGAAATCACCGGCAGGAAAAAAGATGGCTCTGCCATTACCGTGCTCCTCTCTGCAAGCCTGGTCCGCAATGAGAAAAACAAACCCATCTGCCTGATGTGTTCTTTCGTGGATATTACCCATCGCAAGCGTATGGAAGAGGAACTCCGCGTAAAAGACAGCGCCATTGCCTCTGCCATATATGGCATCGGCATCGGCGATCTCGAAGGAAATATCATTTATGTGAACGATGCTGCGCTCAGGATGTGGGGCGCCGCAGATGCCTCGGATGTGCTCGGAAAGTCTGCCCTGGAGTTCGCCCGCTCTGAAGAAGAGGCACTGAAGATCTTTCATGAATTCTTCGAAAACGGCAAATGGTCCGGCGAGGTGACCGGAAAGAGGAAGGACGGCTCTGCCATAACCGTTCTCCTTTCGGCGAACGTGGTGAAGAACGACCGGGGTGAGCCAATCTGCACCATGGACTCCTTCGTCGATATCACCGAGCGTAAGCGCATGGAGGAAGAGCTCAGGATCAAGGATTTTGCCATATCGTCCTCCATGAACGGCATCGTCATAGCAGATCTCGATGGCAGAATAACCTATATAAACGATGCGGTGCTTAAGCTCTGGGGAAGCGATGACCCATCTGAGGTTCTCGGTGAGTCAGCTGCACTGTTTGCTCAGTCAGAACAGCAGGCCCTTGAGATCATACAGATAATCCTCGCCAAGGGAAGCTGGTCCGGGGAGATATCGGGCAAGAGAAAGGACGGATCAGTCTTTACGGTCCTGCTCTCGGCAAACCTGGTGAAGAACGAGAAGGGTGAACCCATATGTATCATGTGTTCGTTTGTAGACATCACCGAGCGCAAGCATATGGAGAACGAGCTGCGGATTAAAGACAGTGCCATAGCTGCCTCCATCGACGGCATCGGCATTGGGGATCTCGAGGGAAATATCATCTATGTAAACGACGCGGCACTCAAGATGTGGGGCGATGAAGATGCCTCTGAAGTGCTCGGAAGATCCTCCCTCGATCTGGCACAGTCGGAGGAAGAGGCCCTGGAGATATACCAGGCCATTCTGGACAAGGGAAGCTGGTCAGGCGAGGTCTCGGGCTTTCGGAAAGACGGTTCTCCGGTTACCGTGCTGCTCTCTGCCAGCATGGTGAAAAATGAACAGGGCAAGCCCATCTGCATAATGGATTCCTTTGTCGACATCACCGAGCGCAAACGCATGGAGGAAGAACTCCAGATCAAGGATTTTGCCATTGCCTCCTCTGTTCAGGGCATCGGCATCGCCGACCTCGCCGGCAATATCACCTATGTGAACAAGGCCGCCCTCAGGATGTGGGGCGCTGAAGACGCCTCTGAAATGCTCGGGAAATCCGCCCTCGAGCTGGCACAGTCAGAAGAAGTGGCAATCAGGGTATATGCCGAGGTCATTGAAAAAGGCGGCTGGTCTGGAGAGATCACCGGCAGGAGAAAAGACGGTTCGCTCATTACGGTCCACCTCTCGGCAAGTCTCGTAAAAAATGAAAAGGGCGAGCCAATCTGCATGATGGATTCCTTTGTCGACATCACCGACCGCAAGCGCATGGAAGAGGAACTCCGCATCAAGGATTATGCCATCGCCTCTTCAGTCCAGGGCATCGGCATCGCCGACCTCGCCGGGAATATCACCTATGTGAACGAGGCCGCCCTCACGATGTGGGGGGCTCATGACCCTTTGGAGGTGCTCGGGAGATCGGCTCTCGAGCTTGCACAATCCGAAGAAGAGGCACTTGCCATCTACCAGGCAATCCTCGAAAAAGGGAGTTGGTCAGGTGAGGTATCGGGTTTCCGGAAAGACGGCACCCCCATTACACTCCACCTCTCGGCAAGCCTCGTGAAGAATGAAAAGGGCGAACCCATCTGCATGATGGACTCATTTGTCGATATAACGGACAGGAAAGATATGGAAGAAGAACTCCGGGTAAAAGACAGTGCCATTGCCTCGTCGATCAACGGCATTGCCATCGGCGACCTGGAGGGAAACATCACCTATGTGAACGAGGCCTTTCTCCGCCTGTGGGGAGGGAAACACGAGTCCGAGGTGCTCGGCAAATCCGCGCTCTCCTTTGCCCAATCCGAGGAAGATGCCCTGAACATCCTGGAGATGGTCTACAAAAAAGGAAACTGGTTCGGCGAGATCATTGCCACGAAGAAAAACGGCACGCCGATCGCTGTCCAACTCTCGGCAAACATGGTGACTAACGATGACGGCAGGCCGATCTGCCTGATGTGTTCTTTCGTGGACATCACTGAACGCAAACTCACCGATCAGAAACTGCAGCGGGCATACGAAAGCCTCGAGCAGCGCGTCGAGGACCGGACAGAAGAGCTGGTGCGGGCAAATATCCGGCTGAAAAAAGAGGTGGAGGAGCGCAAGGCAGCCCAGGAATCTCTGCTGCAGAAAGAAGAGGAGCTGAAGATCAAGTCGTTGAACCTCGAGGAGGCAAATACCGCGCTCAAGGTCCTTTTGAAACGGGGAGAGCAGGATAAGAACGAGCTCGAGGAAAAGGTGCTCTCCAACATCAGGGAACTCGCCCTGCCCTATCTTGAAAAATTGAAGCAGGGCGAACTCGATACCAAACAGATGCTCTATGTGTCGATTCTCGAATCCAACCTCAATGACATCATCTCGCCATTCCTGCAGAAACTCTCATCACAATACGTGAACCTCACCCCGACCGAGATCCAGGTGGCCAATCTCGTGCGGGAGGGAAAATCGACCAAGGAGATTGCAGATCTGTTGAATATCTCGAAGCGGGCGATCGAGTTCCACCGAAACAATATCAGGGACAAGCTCGGATTGAAGAAGGAAAAGGCCAATCTGCGGTCGTATTTGTTGTCTTTGAGCTGAAATGTTCGAGCAGGTGAGCTCGGGATGCAAGGCAGGGCAAGACTTGAGGAACATGATCTCAGGCAGAACGAGCAGAGAAGTTCAAGAACCCAGGCAGGAAAACATTGAAGCTCATGATCCCAGGCAGAAGTGTATTACAAACTGAGGACAAACTGTAGGGCAGGCTGTGAACGAAGTGAGCTGCCTGCCGTTGACGGGCACCATGATCTCGCCCCTATAGATCAATGAGCTGAATGCTCCACCGGTAGGAGCCGGTTAAGCGGCGACCACGATCTCCTCCAAAACAACGGTCCTGGCTGGTCGCGGCTGAAGCCGCTCCTACATAGGAAGGTAGAATGGGCTCTGTATGTTGGGTCGCCTTCAATGATCTGGAGGCGCTGGGCACTAGGTGAAGAAGTGATGCCGTGCATTGGGATGTCATTGTCAAGGAGCTGCCTCCGGCATCACCATGACCTACAGCTGGGAGCTAGGTTAAAGAGATAACAGGTACAAGGTACAAGATTTGAAGTTGAACCGTTTTCACATGCCGAGAAAAAAGGCTTCTGCGTGGGCCGTGCCCCGCAGAAGCCTCAGAAGAGAGTACATCTGACTTTGCTCTTTTTTTAAAAATAGCACCTCAGTTTCGCATACACCTCGTCGTTGTCCCGGTATTGTCCGAGTAGTGAATCATCTTCCTTGCCGTCCAGCACTATTACCCCGGCAGTCAGCTGGAGCGTTTCGGTGAACTTATACCTGACCGAGGGTTTGATGATATAGTCTTTGAACTCCAAGTCATAGGCGCCATCCAGGTTGGCCTCGAATGTGTTCTGGAGGAAAAACTGCTTGAAGGAGAGCGTAACGAGAGTGTCGAACCCATCCTTGATAAAGTATACGGGTTTGTCATTGTCAAAGTCGGGCACATATTCCTGGATGAACTGGACGCTCACGCTCGTATCCCCGTAAATATAATCCACACCCAGGCCATACTTCATGGAATCCTCCTGCAGGGCGACCTGCGGGTCAATGCGGACCGTCGTGGAGGATTGGGGATCTTCCGTGTCCAGGTACCGATCCAGGAACTCATCCATGATGGCATCCTGCCGCTCCTGGGTGAGCTCATCCTTCAGTACGGAAGAGAACTTCCTGTTAAAGTGCTTGTTCTGAAAGTAGGCATATTCACCCCGAAGCGTGAACGACCCCACGGTCGTGGTGAAATCGAGCCCGTATACGTTCATCTTGTAGATCTCCGGGATGTAGGTCACCTCGGCGGAGATGGAATAATCCAGTGCCAGAAGATCCTCCAGCACGACGGTGACATCGGTCGGCGCACTGGTAACGGGCATCATGTCGTATCCCCGGAAATAGCTCAGTGAGATATCACACCCGGCAATATACCGGGAAAGGCGTATGCCGTATTCCGAATACTTGAAACCTGACCCGGAGAGGTCGATATCCTCATACACCGGGGTGACCGGGATGTTCCCAGCCGCGGTAGCTGTCTCGATGACTTCAGGCGCCTTGAGTATGCCGGGAAACCATCTCTCTTCGGGGGTTGGAAGCCGGTATGGGACATACTTGGGGATCCAGGCAAGCTCGAGATTTACAAAGTCTGAATAGACATTTGCCTTTGCTGCAGGCACCCCGATCTTCCTTTCGCTCTCGTCGTTGGTGCCCCCCTGGGTGAGATCCTCGGTGTTGAGATTGTCGGTCGGATTGATCTCATCGAGCCTTCCCCAGGCAAATTTCTGGATGCCGAATCTGAGGTCCACATAGCTGGTGAAGAAATCAACATATGCCTCCTCCACATCGATAAAGGGATTCTTGTCCTGGTATATCCGGTCGAACTCGTTAAAGAGCCGGGTATTCCCCGGGTCGATGACTTTGCCGTCATCCCTGGCCCGAAGCAGGAGCTTGAACGACGAAACCGATCCCATGTCCGCCTTGAAGTCGATCCCCAGCTCGCTCGAGGGATCTTCATTCGGGGTGTCCTGGTCGAACTCGTACACTGCGCCGCTCTCAAGATGGCCGCTGAGCGCAAGCATGAGGCTCTCGCCCTCATATTCGTAGGCATCCACGCGCACCGGGAAAAGCACCCAGCACAGCAACACAACCAGGAGAGCCCCAGGGGTCTTCAACGACTATTTACCTCTCTTCATGTATCTCTCGGTAAATATATCGTCTTTCAGGCCCGTATCATAAACGATATTACTCAGCTCGAGTATGGTGGTTCGGGAGTTCTGGACATTTTTCATCTCGATATGGGTCGGGGTATTTATCCCCTGGATATTCTTAACGTTGGCAAACAATCCCTGTTTGAGGTATTCGCCCTTTGTGTCGTAGAAATCGGCCTTGGCCGGGATGAAATTGCCCTTGCGAATCCAGATGGTGATCTTGTTGTAGAACTCCACCTCTTTGGGGATCGCCTCGATCACATAGCACTGCTCACCATCGAAGTCTTCTTCCTTCAGGAGGGTGAAGGTGTAGTCATCGATATCCTGGCTTCCCATGTCGAAGAAGGTAAACTCTGTCCCCATAAAGCTCTCGCCCTTGCCGCTCGAGCTGATCTGCCTCACCCGCTGCAGGGCAGGCAGGTAGAGCCACTGTTTGTCATCCTTACTCTCGTCGGTCCAGACAAGGAAGCTGGTCCCCTTGACATCGGCGGGTGAGTTGAAGAAGAGCAGCGATTTCGAGCTGTCGTCCTCGTATTTCTTCACAGAGGCGCTCAGGGTCCTTTCCCTCGTCTGCCCCTTCTTGTTCACGAGGGTCATCAGAATATCCGTCTGGGAGTCTTTTGCCTGATCGAGCAGGTCTTCCGACTTCTTGACGATCTCATAGGCAGTCATGTCCGCACTCATGCAGGGAGCAGCTGCCATGACGATGCACAAACAGATGAAACCGAGCCCCGTACCATTCCACTTCATTATTGAACCCCCCTATCATAATTTTTCTGATCGATTTTATCCTTACATCCTACCACGTTTGCCCGCTGGGATGAACCACCTTGTGGAACCAGCCGCAGGGGAACCTCGGTCACGGGAATCGCAACAGCATCCTTGACGAGTTTCGGGGGAAACACCATGAGCATGGCAGGCAGTATGGTGATCGAAGCGAGCGACGTGGTGATCATGACCAAGGCCACCAGGATGCCCAGCTGGCTGATGATAATGAAGTTTGAGGGAATCAGGACGAGGAAGCCGGCTGCGACGGTAAGCGCATTGTACAGGATGGCCCGGCCTGATGTTTTGAGCGATACATCGATGGCCCGCTTCACATCGTTGCGAAGGGCGATCTCGTGCCGGTACCGGCTCAGAAAATGAATGGAGTAGTCGATGCCGATTCCGATGGCGAGGCTCGCGATAATCGCTGTTGCTGCATTGAGCTGTATGCCGGAAATGCCCATGATCCCGAAGTTGAACACAATCGGCACGATGAGCGGAAACACACTGTATACCCCGAGCTTGAAGGACCTGAAGGTCAGCGTCACAATGAGGATCACCAGGACCAGCGACACGGAGAAGCTCCGGAACTGGCTCTGTACCACCAGGCGGTTGAACTCCTTGGCAAGCATTGCCAGGCCGGTGGTGAAGATGTCGTCAACGAGCGGAGTAGAGAGCGAGCTGCCCTTGAAGCTGCTGACAGTATCCTCGACCCTCTGCGCGAGGTAGCCGCTTTGTGATTTCATCTGCAGGAGAATCTGACCGTTTTCAAAATCGAAGTTCACAAAGCTGTCCAGTTCACCGCTCCCCCCTGAAAAGGAAAAGAGCAGCAGGTATTGCGCGATCAGGTCCTTGGATTCGGGAATCACATAGTATGCAGGGTCGCCATCGTGCATCGCCTGGTTCATCCTCTTGATGAAATCAACGATGGAAACCGCCTTGCCGATGTTCTCGAGTTTCATAAGTTCAGCCTGGAGGCGCTCCATGTCCCGAAGCACGGCAGGGTCTTTCATGTCATCGGGTTCAACCCCGCTGAGGACCACATTGAAAAGCGAGGTGCCGCCGAACCTTTCGTTGAGGATCTCATCGGCAACCCGTATGGGGCTTCCCTTGCGGAAATCTTCGATGAGATTCAAATCACTCTTCACCAGCATACCGCCCATGACCGAAAGCACAAACAGCACCACGCTGATGCCGAGAATCAGCCTGCTCCTGGTGATGCTGACACGGGAAAACCACCGAAGCAGTGGACCGATGATATCCTTGTTCGAATGATGATGAGGAACATACGCCTTGCCCCTGGAATCGAGCACGGAGAGGATTGCGGGAAGGAAGGTCAGGGATATGGATACAGCGACGAGGAGTCCGAAGCCGGAAAGTGCCCCGAACTGTTTGAGCGGCACAATGGCCGAAGTGCACAGTGAAATGAACGCCGCGATCGTGGTGAATCCTGCCATGATCACCGGGAGACTCACCCTGTTGAGCGCGCTGATTATACCTTCGGTACCCTGTTTGCCCTCTGCCGCGTCGGAAAAGACATTTTCCAGCACATGGATTCCGTAGGCAGACCCAACAGCCATCAGTGCTACCGGCAAGACGCTCGTGACCATGGTCAGCGGGATATTCAGCATCGGCATGAGCCCCACCGTCCAGATCGACGAGATCCCGACCCCGACGAGCGGGAGCAGCATTCCCCTGATATTTCTGAAAAACAGGAAGAGGAAGCCACACAGCACCACGGTAACCAGGGGGATCAACAGCTTCAGATCCTTTATCATGTAATGCCCCTGTAATGCCTCCACCACGGTCTGCCCCGAGATGAAGAACTTTTCAGGGCCTTCATACTTCTTCATGATCTCTAAGAGGGTGTAGTAGATGGGCACGATCTCGTCGGTCTCCACCTCGCTGTCCAGAACGACCGATATGGCAGTGCCCTTGCCGTCGCTCGTGACATAGGCACCCTGATACACCTCCCAGTTGTCTGCCTTGTTTCTCAGTTCAGCCAGGGCCTCAGCGCCCTGGGGAACTTCCCCGTCTTCCACCATGGGTGAGACATCGAGACCAGACTCACTGCCCACAATATTCTTGACATTGAGAATGCTGGTGACCTTTTTCACCCCTTTGATCTGCTCAATTTCCTCGGATATGGATTTAATCTTCTTCAGGGATCCCGTCTGGTAGATATCAGTGTGCAGCATGCCGACCAGAATATCGGCATAGGCTTCGAAATCCTCCTTGTTCTCATTCCACACCTCTTCCACGGGATTATTGTCGCGCAGCACGATCTCGACACGGGGGTCGATCTTTATGTTTGGAATCTGAACGAGAAAGAAGACCGTAATGCCGAGCACAACAGCAATTACCCAGTACGGATGATACACGCTGAATGCAATGATCTTCTTCATAGGCCGTTTCTCCCCGAGAAATATCCGGATAACATTCCCCCTGCCCTCATAGTAAAATGTTTCCAATTACCTAACGAGTCCACCAGCCCCTCCTTTTCCATAATAACATTTAATATTCGGTAATGTATTTTCATTACCACTTGCTTCCAAATATATTTGCTTCTGTTAAAGGCCTTGGTCTTCCCATCCCCTATAATGTTAATGCATTTCAAAGTAATGAAGAGTCATTATCGTATTTATAGTATTAAATCTCCCCCTTGTAAATGTCATTTTTTACCGTTCAACCTGAGATCGAACAGGCATGAGAATATACACCCGCTGCACGGTTACCAGGTGCCTCATGAAATACGCTGCACAGTTATCACAGATCAACTGTAGGAGCCGGTTCAGCGGCGACTCCATCTCCTCCAAACTACGGCCCTGCCCAATCGCGACTGAAGCCGCCCCTACAATTCGGGCAGGTTGGACAGGATGTATCCCCAGAAACAAATGCATGCTTATTCCCAGGCGCAGATATTTCATTCCTTGGCAACCTCATAGCCCCTGCTCTAGGAACCACTTTAAATCCAGCCGTGAAACAGCACCGCCAAAATACAGATAACCGCCACCGGCCGACACCTCCAGTGGCGTGTCAATATCTTCAAAGACTACCTCGGGGCCAAAGGCATCGAGGTCGAACGAAATGAGCGGATCCCCCTGCTCTCCTCCCAGCATCTGTGGAAGACTCTCAAGGACGTCACTCACCAGCGAAGAATGATCAAATATCCCGAGGTTGCCGGGGTTGTCCCGCATGACATGGAAATGATTGTTCTGAGGGATCTGGGTCAGGTAAAAATTCAATTTACCACCCTCGACCCTGGGCTCGACAACGAGATCCAGGTCCACCGATACCTCCCACTGGGGCTCTCCGCTGATCAGGTACTGGAGGATGACATCATTGACCAGCACCCGAATCTGAGCAGTCCTCACATCGATCACAGGGGGTACACTCAGCCGCAGTATGGTCTGCCCGTCCTGCGATCTTTCCGGATTGAAGCCATCAAAATCCTCCCCCAGTAGGGCAACGAGCACTTCATAGACATCCCATTGGACGCCCTGATCCAGCAGGGCTGCCATCACCCAGTTGATATTATGCTGAGAGATAGCACCGGCAATATTATAGGGGGTGGACAGAACAAGCTCCCACGTGGGTGATGCAGTGTAAGGCGAAACATCCGGGAAAAGCGGCACTTCTTCCCCGGAATACACTACCGCGGCAAAGTCGATGTTCAGGTCGATATCCGAGATTATATTGTCAAGAGCAACCGAGGTCGCATCCATATCCGCGAGGTCGGTTTTGATCATCTCTTCAATGACCTGCCTGCCCACAAAATATTCTTCAAAATTAACCGTAGAGACATCCTGAACAGCCAGCACAAACCAATCACCTGTGCCTACGACCCGGTGCTCAAGGAAAAAAGAGGAATCAATGGTGAGATCATTGTTCTCAGTGGAAATGACTGAAAATCCAAAGAGTGACACTGCCTGGAGATCGACATTCTTTACGGTGTAATTGAGGTGGACGGTTTTAATGTTTTCTTCCCCGGTATCTTCGAGTGCAAAGAAGTTCACGATAAAATCAGGCGTTGTGGGATTATCGTCTCCGTAAGAGAGTTTTGTGATAAGCCCTTCATACGTCTGCCTGCTCTTTTCGAACGCAGCATTAACCACTTTCACGCAGAGATCCTCGAAAACTCCTTCGATATCCGGGGCATCGCTGGGCGGCGCAGCATCATAGGAATCCCACACGATCTCATCGTAATCAGCAACGTATAACCCCAGCCCGATAGACAACACCTCTGCTGTGGTATCAGCCGGAATTCCATAGATATCTGCAAACAGGTATTTGTTCAGGTCGAGAACGAGGCCGTCGAACAGCACGTCGAGGTCGAGCTCGTTGCCGTTAACCAGGATATTCTCAGGCAGAGCTGCGATAATCTCATCGTCCATGCCGGAGAGATCACAGGAGAATGGTGGGAGCTCGATCCGGGTCAACTGCGAAATGAGCATTTCTTCCACGACGCTCTTCATGAAAAAGTCCTGAAGAAAGCTCAGCTGCACGGAATTGGAAAAATCCAGGACCAGATGGATGCTGCCATCCCCACCTGCATCTTCGATGGCAAGATAAAAACTCATGGCAAGATCATTGTTGGTTGTCGTGACAAGGTTTTCCCCGTAGAGAGGCAGCGCTTCGAAATGGACATCCTGCACGATCAGGGATACCTGGAACACTGCCTGCGGCCGAGTTTGTGTGCTCAGCGGCCTCAACGTCACCACATCGATATCAATGGTAGCCGGATCGGCATCTCCATAACCCAGGTCCGTGAAAAGGCCAGACCCCTGCGATAAGATATTCCGGAATACGTCCCGGACAATCCCATCGAGCTGCTCAGCCAGGGCATAGCGCTGCCCATCGAGAATCTCTCGAGAGATGAGCAGCCCCACTCCATTTTTTATATACTGGTCTTCAAAATCCTGCCGGACAGTCCTCAGTACGACCTTTTCTTTGCTGGCCCGCCCATTGGAATGGATAACCTGGACAAGAATATTCTGGTAGAGGCTCTCTTCGCTGACGTTGAAATCCGCACTATAGAGATCCCCCTGTTTGAATGCCTCGACCTGATACACGCCCCCGTCAGAAAAGAAAATCCTGTCAACATCGGTTTCATCATCGAGCCGTATGCCAATTTTCCTTACCCCCGGCTCGACATAGGTTCCATCCTGCAGCTCCAGGTATTCATCGTTTTCACCCAGCATGAACACTTCTATGCCACAGGCATCAGCAAAGCTCACCGCTCCCACTGAGGCCTCGGGGTCGTATATCGACTCAGCTCCAGCGATCTCCTCGTCCGTACTGCTGCTCCCGGAGCACGCAGACAAAATAAGCAGAAGAAAGAAAACAAGGAACCACCTGTGCAGTCTCTGTTGTCTCATTGGCATCATCCCCATTATCTATGCATCACGACGGAAGGTTTCTCGCTCCAGTCAAACCACATCAGGATAAAATACGCCGGATACAATCAAAATCAACCCGGCCCTCCACCACGTGTCTTAATAATGAACTATCATTACTCTTTAATCATACTCATACTAACTAGTTACGTCCATAGCAATATCTATTCCGACGATCTGAATGCTTTTCAAGATGACCATTGAAGGCCTGTCAACCACCTGATTTATTACAAAAAAGAGGCACTCCTGCAGTCCTTATCGTTTCATATAGCTCGGTATCGCTAGAGCACTGGGATAAAAATGATGCCTTCACAAGGAAATCTTTTGCCCACAATCCGTAAAGATTTTCCACTCCAGCATAGGTAATCATTATTCGAAACTCACACATCACTATTTATACCAGGTCGCTATCTTCTGTTCACACATATTATTTCACAACTATAAGATATGGCATGAGATCAGACCAGAAATCCCACTGTACCCCAACCCATTTGCTAACCACGATTGTGCACCTCACACGATATGTCCTTACTATGTCGTCTCCATCGAGGCAGGAACCTGAGTTTATCAGAACTGTGGTTATCCACCCCACATGGTATTCCATACTTCACCTGGAAAACAGCTGATCTACTGTAGGAGCGGGTTACAGCCGCGACCGGAGGCTGGTATAGTTCCAGCTTTTGTCGCGCCTGAAGGCGCTCCTACAGTATACGATCCAGAATGCAAATTTCTCCCCTTGAACATTTCGAACCATCAGATCCACGATAATTACTAATCCATCAATATAGTAGGAACGTTACAATCGTTGCCGGAAATTTATTTTGACAGAACAATGAAGAACGCTATAATGGCGCCATACTTGCTAATTGTCATCATGCTCTATGAAGAGTGTAACCGGCAGACATGGCTTGCTTTATAAACAGGGGGGATTAATGAAGAAGATCTTACTGGCATCTATCCTTGTGCTTATGCTCTTTGGCTGCAGCAATGACAGTTTGTTTGAGGGACTCTCTGATGAATCGAGCCTTGAAGCCACATTAGAGGAAGCAGCAATAGCTCTCGATGATGAAGATTACGATGAGGTCATACATTCCCTAGCATCGATCTACACCACCACGGCACTCAACCCTGAAGTGGCACGGTTATTGGCATCGGGTTATATGGGTAAGGCCGGCATAGATCTTACTAATTTTATAACGTACTCTGCCTATGAAGATGCCGACCCATTTGATGCAGTGGAAGCGACATTATCTCTCTTCACCGCACCTATAGTTAAAAACGAAGATGATAAAGATGAGAGGATTTGTAATGCAATGGACAGAACTGTCCTGATTATAACGAACGATGCAGTATTTATAGATAGAAATTGCATTGGAGAATTATTAGATTATCTCGATAACGTAAAAAATATATTTTATTCACTTCAGGAAGCTGAAATGGAATCTCTAGAGGATATCTTTCAACTGGGCATTACCTCCGCGACCCATTTTGTTTTTATTGTTGGCGATGCAACAGCAAATGCTTTTGGATCGACCTCGGTACCAATTAACAAAGAAGCATACAGAGTATACAAAGACAATGCATCCTCCTGGGAGAATGTGGACGCCAGCGTTTTTGGCGAAGAGGACGTTAATGAAGACGGGTTAACCCCATACCAGGAAGACCTGATCAATGTGAACAATGCCATACAGGCCATAGAGCAGGCCATACCACAGTCCAATGCCCTCAAGGATGAACTGGATGGGTTCCTCAGGGAAATCCTCATGATGCCGACCGGCGATATTACCGATGCCGCCATCATTGAAACGGTAACCTCCACAGGAATCTTTGACTATGTCAACAGCCTTTAACAATACAATGAACTGCCGGGAGATTCATATGAAGAGATTATCTTTCCTCGTGATCCTCTTGTGTTTGGTGTGTACTGCCAGCCTCTCTGCCAAAGAGTCCTCATTCAGGATCTATAAAGGGGTCCGGCCCATGGGAATGGGCGGGGCGTTCGTGGCGATATCCAACGATGCCAATGCACTCTTCTACAATCCCGCAGGGCTCGCAGATATACGAGAGAAACGCATCTCCATCTTCCCTCTCGAGGTGGAATTCGGGCAGAATGCATACGATATATACAGCGATGCCCTCGATGTTGATTTTGACAATGAAGAAGAGACAGCGGAATTTCTCAGGAGCTATATCGGAGATTATGCCCATGCCGGCGTAAATTTTGTCCCCAGCTATTCGAAACCGAATTTTGCCCTCGCCCTCATCGGCACCTTCAACTCAAACCTCCAGGCCAGAAATCTGCAATCCCCCAGATTGATTGTCGAGACAGTGACCGATGCCGGCGTAGCCACAGGCTATGCCCTTTCTTTCCTCGATGACAATCTCCTCGTCGGCGCAAGCGCCAAATACATCTTCAGGAGAAGCCTCGACGAAGAGTACACGGTCCTCGATATCACCACCGAAGATTTCGAGGACAGGCTGGATGACGATACCGAAGACGGCAGCGGGGCACTCCTGGACATCGGCCTTATCTACAAATTCAGTGATATTCAGATAGGCGAGAAAACTTCCGCATTTCAAATCGGCATCAGCGCAAACAACTTCGTTGACAACGATATGGGTGATGCGCAGGATATCGATGAGCATATCGACCTGGGTCTTGCCGCAACGCTGGACAAGTGGACCTTTGCCCTGGATTACGTCGACCTTTTCAACCAGGTTGGCGACGATGAGGATATGGGCAAACGGCTAAGGCTCGGGGCCGAGTGGGCCGTCAAACCGTTTCTCTTCCTTCGCTTAGGCCTGTACCAGGGATATCCAACCTTCGGAGTAGGCCTCGAAACAAAGAATGTGCAGTTCGATGTTCTCACCTATGCCGAAGAGGTCGGCACCTATTCCGGGCAGCGCGATGACAGACGATATATGATGCGTCTGGGCCTGGGATTCTGAGTCCTCAGCATATATCGGAGAACATATCCTGACCGACATATCTCATCCATGCCGAGGTCGCGGCTGAAGCCGCTCCTACACTGTTATCAAACACACCCTGTGTAGGAGCCGGTTCAGCGGCGACTCCATCTCCTCCCAAACTACGATCCTGCCACGGTCGCGGCTGAAGCCGCTCCTACAGTGTCATCAGGAAACCCTTATCTTATTTGCCTGTTTCTGATAAAGCTGTCTCATTATGGATAATACAACAATAGATGCGGTCTTCGAGATACTCGAAAAAGAGATCCTGAGCCTGCACGAGCCAATTGTGGGCAGGGTGGCACGGGATCATGATCCCTTCAAGGTGCTCATCTCCACCATGCTGAGCCTCAGGACAAAGGATTCCACCACGGATGAGGCCTTTGCCCGCCTTTCGCGGCTGGCCATTTCCCCTAGGCAGATCGTTCAGACGCCGTTAAACGAAATCGAAAAGGCAATCTTTCCGGTGGGGTTCTATAAAACCAAGGCAAAGAATATTATCGAGACCTCACGGATTCTCCTGGAGAAATACAACGGCGCGGTTCCACAAACCATGGAGGAACTCCTGGGGCTGCCCGGGGTCGGCAGAAAGACGGCGAACCTGGTCTTGATCCTGGGGTTCGATGAAATGGGGATCTGCGTCGACACCCATGTTCATCGGATTACGAACAGGTGGGGATATCTCTCGACCAAGACGCCGGACGAAACCGAAATGAAACTGCGCCAGGTCCTGCCGGAAAGATACTGGAAGCGGATCAATGACTGCCTCGTCCCCTATGGCCAGAACCTCTGTGTGCCCATAAGCCCCTACTGTTCCAGGTGCCGGCTCACCCAGTATTGTGAAAGAAAAGGCGTGGAGAAAAGCAGGTAAAAAAAGACGTGTATGAGGTATAATGCATGAGGTTTAAGGTAAAGGATTGGTTTCTACCTTACACCCCAGACCTTATACCATGTACCTTGAACCATTCATCTCATACCACAAATCCTGATCCCTTCATTTTTTCTTTCAAGTACTTTCTTTAACCTGCCGATAGTATGATCAACGTCAAAAAAAATACTCTTTCCATAACTGCCAGGTAGCGCCTTGCTTCTTGGCTTTTTTTTTGCCTTTTTTTCTCACATCATCCCTGCCGCGCCGGTGGAACTTTAATGATCGTGGAAACGTTCCCGGCAGTTCTGCCAGGGTCCTCTTTATAAAAATATCTGAGGGTGATACACTCCACAGTCATGAAGGGTATCGGTGCAATAGGGCAGGGGCATATTGGCGGAATTCATGTGAGGACCTGCGAATCCGATAATCCCTCAGGTACGATCCTCTATATCCACGGCCTCGGGGAATCGGGCCTGTGTTTTGAAGAGATCATGGCTCATGAACGGTTCAGCAGATGGACCCACCTTTTGCCCGACCTGCCAGGCTATGGCAAGAGCCCCTGGCCTGATCCCCCTCTTAGCCTCGAAGACCAGGCCGATTTCCTGGCCGAATGGCTGACCGCCCAGGGCATTGGTGCTGTCATGGTAATCGGCCACTCCATGGGCGGTGTCATCGGTATGATCCTGTGCGAGAAGCACCCGGAACTCGTGAAGACCTTCATCAACATAGAGGGGAATGTCTCGTTCGAAGACTGCACCATAAGCAGCGCGATTGCCTCGGTGAGCCCTGAAGACTTCATCTCTCACGAACTGGATGCCCTGCGGAACAGAATCTACCTAGGAGGACTCAGGGACAGGGCTCTGAGAACCTACCATGCAGGTCTGCTCATGTGCCAACCAAGAGCCCTCCACCGTAACGCTTGCGAACTCGAGGAGATATCCAAAACGCAGGAGATTCCTACCAGGCTCGGCAATCTCAGAATCCCGCAGGCATACATCCTGGGGAACCCCAGGGGCACCGGAGCATATTCGAGGGCGCTGCTGCATGCCGCAGGGGTGAACTGGTTCGCGGTCGAGAAAGCCGGCCACTGGCCGTTCATAGACCAGCCGGATGAATTCATGGATGTCCTGTTCGGCTGTCTCGCAAACACACCCCGATCGTCTAAGCCTCAGCAGCAGCGATCGATCCTGCCTTCAGGAGACCCCTAAGCACGGCCACCATCCCAAGAGGATGAGCCCCTCTCTCAGCAGAATAGCGGCAAATACAAACAGGACCACTCCAAGAGCCATCATGGTATACCGATAGGCGTTGCCAGCCAGAAGATCCCGTGATCTGCTTACCGCAACGGCCACTGCCACCTTCGAGCCCACGAGCAGCACATAGAAGCTGCCCACAAAGGCTGCTGCACTCAACAACCCGCTCGCATATGCCTTCATGACCAGGGGAGAACCCACTGAAAACCAGAACAGGTACGGATGGGGATTGAGAAGATTTGCAACAACCCCTTTCTTCAGTGAACGACTGCCAGAATCTCCTGCCCCCACAGGGAACTCTTTCACCGAAAGGCTTTCATACCCGAGGTAGGCCACAAAAAGAGCACCCAGCAGTGCTATGGACCCCAGGAACACATTGAAGTGCGTAAGCGTTGAAATGATGAACAAGGTCAGCACGACAATGGGGATATCGGTGATCAACGGTGCAAAGGCCACCCTGATTCCCGCCCTCAGTCCGCCCCTGAGGGTCTCAGTTATGACCAGGGTCAGCAAAGGCCCTGGCGAGATCCCGGCTGAAAGGCCGAAAACTGCCCCTGATACAAGATACGCGAACATGCCCTTCCCTCATCGCGAATCATTGGGTCATGAAACGCTGCAACGAGTATTTACCCGACCATCCAAGCAGGTACCACACATTCAGCTGCCTGCACAGGACAAAGAGCCTTGGGATCATCACTGGTTCCCATCCTGGAATTTACTGCTGGATAAAAAGTGCTGGATTTTCCTGACAGGTTCATTACAATGCCATTAAAGGATTCATCTTCTATGATCTTGACCGCATGGGGAGGAAGCATGTTTACAACGATACTCTATCCGACTGATTTTTCTGATGTAGCGCAGAAGGCCCTGAAATATGTGGAACAACTCAAATATGCAGGCGCACAGGAGGTGACCATCCTCCATGTCATCGATATACGGAGCCTCGAGCTGCTCGTGTGGGATCCGGAGAATTACAAGACCATCGAGAATGACCTCCGGGAGAGCGCCCTCAACAAGATCAGTTTCATCCAGCGGCACCTCGAAAAAAGCGGCCTGCGCGTCAAAGTACGGATCGAGACCGGGATCCCTGCGAGCAAGATACTGCGTGTAGAAAAAGAGGAGAACGCAACCATAATCGTGCTGGGGTCCCATGGCAGGAGCAACGTCAAGGACATGTTCCTCGGTTCTGTATCGGAGAGGGTTATCCGCAATGCAACAAGCCCTGTCCTGGTCGTGAAGCGGTAGGTCCAAGAAAGGAATCCTGTCCGGTGAAGTTTCATTTGTCTGAGCAGGCAGAAACCCTTAATTCAGCATCATAAAATCATTATCCCCTGTAGGCGCTTCATCAGCCGCGACCTGGTTTAAGGCATGCTTCCTGTTGTCGCGCCTGAAGGCGCTCCTACAGGAGACGATTCGGTGCGATTATCTCCTGTTTCAAGCATGCTGGAATGAACGCTACAGCAGAAGAAGCCCCTACCTGCCGGGATCCTGTCCGATCCACCGGTGTCTTCGCGCTCACTGTCCACCAGCCTCGTCAGCCTATCTGGCCAAGGTCCCTGCATACCACCAGTTGGAATATTCGTTGTTCATCAGGCTCCTCATCTCGGTTTCACTGCCCGACCAGCCCGAAGGAACCTGATTTTCAAGGTCCATGACCGTCTGGGCTTCCAGGGTGTATTCGTTTATGCCGTTTACCGGATCGAGGATATACCAGGAGACCGTGGTGGGACCAGAGAGAGAGGGGTCGTCTCCGTAAAAGCGCACCCATATGTCGTACGCCCCTGTCTCCACGTTCTCATCGGCAACATAGTATTCCAGCGAGACGAGGCTTTCGTTCGAATCCAAGGAGCATTCACCGTAGGCGCCGGATGAGGGTCCAAGTACCGGAGAGGCAATAGTGCCCCCCGGCTCCACGATGTACAGATCCAAATCGGCTTCAGTGTCCCACTCGATCCGGACCGTGAAGCCACCCTGAGCTGAAGGCTCGGACAAGGTTGTATCTCCACTCACGAGAAGCTCGACGAAATCCCCCCAGGTGGGAGAGGCAGAAGGCTCGTTGCAGGCCAGATAGGAATACGCATCGAGATCACTCTCTGAGACCTGGCTGCTCTTTGGAAGAAAGACCGCAAGGCCTTGCGACCGGTACAACCCGTCGATCGGCAGAGGCGAGTATGCAGCATCACTGATGATGAGATCGGACATGACCTCCTGCACCTGACCGATGGCATCCTGCAGTTCTATCGAGTCGGTGGTCCCGGAGAGTATGGCAAGGAAATCCCCAAGGTCATGGTTTTCAGGGAAATCATAACTCACAGAATCGTTCCGTGCAGCCTGGATCGTATCACGCTGCGTGTCCATGGCCTCGATCATTCCCCTGGCCAGGTCAGAAATGCCGGCATGAAACTCGTCGATGTATGCCAGGTCGAGGGCTGATTTCGTCATGGGGATGCCCGCACTCACATAGAAGTCCCTGCACCTGGCTGTAATGACCTGTGCCAGTTCACGCGCATCCATATCGGGGTTGAGACTCAGCTCCCGAAGGATGTCATCGTACGGGTCACCGAACACGGGGTAGCGCTCCTCGGAAAACGTGATGGCCCGGGCCAGCCCCCTGAATTCATAGGCCACCTCGTACATGCCCATGAGACAGGTGTCGAAGTTGATAAGGTCCAGGTCCACCCCGCTCTGCCTCACGGCACCCGCGATGTCCTGCAGGGACATGATCTCACCAGGGGCATCGGAGGTGTCGACAATCATCCCCTTTGCCACGGCTGGAGCTGGATCCAGGCTCTTCCACCCGGAACCATGGCTCCAGAGAACCAGTGCATAATGTTCGGCAGGATACGTGGCGGCAGCCCAGCGGATGAACTCGCTAAGGGTTTGAGGGTCGGTCATATTCTTTTTCCCGATGCTTACAAGGTCCGAGACGATTTCCCCCTGGTTGTCGTCCTGAATCACCATGCCACGGGAGGTGTCTGACGGGCTGTCACTGGGGCTGAAATCCACCTGCACCACGATAGTGACATCTGGGCCCGAACCCACCGTCTCCATCTCGTCGATATCGAGCTTTGCTGCTTCAGAGATGTCGGAGTCTGCAGCGGCATAGACCATGTAGGTCCACTTGGCATAGTCATGTACGGCCTGGTCGTCCGCACTGCTGCCGCCACACCCGGCACACAAGGCGGCCATAACGGCCAGCGCACTGAATAGGAAAACAACCTGTTTCCGCAAGAAGCGGATACCATACCACTGACTCATGCCCTCCACGGCTATCGTCCCACCTGCCTTTCCTTCTTCATGGGTTCATGTGCCCCTGCTCTTATGGAAACCCAGCGCCCTGAAGGCCACCTTCCCCAGGATAATCTCTCATACCAATCAAAATACCCATGATAAAGCAACTGCATTCTTCATCACAGCACAACGCCCTTTATGCGCAGATCGAACACGAGGTGGTCACCCCTGCCCACATTCTTCAATAATATCGAAGAGCCCACGACATAACAGACTACTGAGGTGAGCAAATAAGGGTGCACCGAAAAAGGTGAAAAATATTTCCCCCCTGTTGGAAATATTTTACTAATATTCACGGCAGGTTAGCAAGACATGATTCAAATGTGAAATGATTATAATACGTTTAGTTTTGCATGAATGTTGCATACTTCATACCGATTGTTGATGTTCTCCATGATTATTTCTCCTGTGAATTTGAAGACAATTACCATTGAGGAGGGATCGAATGAAATCTCAGCTGCAATGGCTCTTGCTGGTCCTTTTTCTCGCCATGGCTGCAGGGTGTTCCTATTTCGAAGATGATGACGACGATGATGATACGGCCGCGGGCGAGGAGATCATCGTGTGGTCCGGCATCAGCGCCGGGCAATGGCACAGTCTTGCGGTAAAGACCGACGGCACCTTGTGGGCATGGGGCCGTAGCGACGAGGGCCAGCTCGGAGACGGCACCTGGCGGTCAAAGAACGCCCCTGTCCAGGCGGGCACTGACAACGACTGGGTAGCCGTGAGCGCAGGCGGCCTTCACAGCCTTGCACAGAAGCCCATCGGATTCCTCTGGTCATGGGGATTCAACCTATACGGTCAGCTCGGAGACGGTACCGGATCGGGCAAAAAGAAACCGGAGAGAGTCTTCTCCGACATTACCTGGAACAGCTTCAGCGCAGGCAGCTATCATAGTGTTGGGGTCAGCTCGGACGGCACCCTCTGGGCCTGGGGATATAACGCTTCCGGCCAGCTCGGAGACGGCACGCTGCAGAGCCGGAACGCCGTGGTACAGGTCGGGGCAGACTCGGACTGGATCGCAGTGAGTGCCGGATTTTCGCACACCGCTGCCCTCAAGGAGAATGGAACCATCTGGACGTGGGGCGCGAACGCGCAAGGCCAGCTCGGTATCGGTGACCGTCTGGACAGGAGTTCCCCGGTGCAGGTGAATGCCGACACCGACTGGGTCTCTATCAGCGCCGGTGGAAGCCATACCTGTGCACTGAAGGCCGACGGCACGCTCTGGGCATGGGGGTCCAACGCCTCCGGCCAGCTCGGGGATGGCACCTTGGAAGACAGTACTGTCCCGGTGCCGGTGAATACCGATACCGACTGGGCCCAGGTCAGCGCCGGCGGAAGCCACACCTGCGCGATCAAGGACGACCATACGCTCTGGGCATGGGGGGCTAACGCCTCCGGACAGCTCGGGGACGGCACCGGCGAAGAGAGTGATACCCCTATCCCGGTGAATTCCGATACGGACTGGGCCCAGGTCAGTGCCGGAGCCGGCTATACCCTTGCGCTCAAGTCCGAGGGTGCGCTCTTTGCCTGGGGCCAGAATTCCCAGGGGCAGCTCGGGGACGGCACCACCATCAACAGGAGCATTCCCGTGTTCATCGGTCAGTGAGGGGAACATTCAAAGACCCCTCAACCCGCCCTGGGCAGGGCCTTTAGTCCCGCTCGTTCACTAGCTGGCGGCCCAGATCCTCTGCCGTCTTCATCAATGCCTTGTTTTCCCTGATCGCACCCGCATCCATGGCGCTGCCGTAGACAAAACCGACAATCTTTGCACCCACGTAGCCGTAGGCGTCCTGGAAGGTTCTCAGCGCGTTGACACACCCCGAGTCGAAGGGGTCTTCTCCCCCATAGCTCATGGCGACGGCGACTCTCTTCCCCGAGAAGGGATTCTCTGCATAGGCAGACAAGGCAAAGCACCTATCCATCCAGAGTTTGGTCTGGGCAGACATGGTGAACCAGAAAACCGGGCTCGCGATAACCCAGGCCTCGGCATCGAGCATCGAGCGGTAGATGTCCTGCATGTCGTCGTCGATGGCGCACCCCCTGCTCTTGGGTTTCTGGCACGCATAGCAGGATCTGCACGGGGCAATCTCCAAATCATGGAGGAAAACCGTCTCCACCTGTGCCCCTGCCGACTCGGCACCCTTGGCTATCATTTCCGCAAGGACCGCAGAGTTTCCGTGCCTTCTCGGACTGCCCAACACAACGAGAACCTTTTTTTCTTTTTCCACGACACCAACTCCTCATACATGTTTGTCGCGCTGGTGGGCACGGATCATGATCTCTCGAGATAGCCCATGCAGCTCAGGTGAATGAGAACAAGGATTGCAGCGAGCACCATCACAAATGCCAGAAAACCGGAAAACAGATTTTTCATACCCCACCCTCGATCATAGAGTAATCTTTCTCCATGAAGTATAATAAGAATCATCGGATGAGACAACAGGAGAAACCGACTGTAACATGACAGACCAACACGTTGTCGTACCCCGGGATCAGTATCATGTTGGAGCATCATGCCTGAAAGTTGTCTTCAATCCTTTGTTGTCACCCGGCGAGTTTCAAACTTGCCAGACGGTTAAGGCTTACGCCGTTCTCGGCTGCTTCTAAAGCAAGCTTTTTGTGAACCTCAGGAGGTACGCGCACCATGAATTTACCGCTGAATCGGCGAGAAGCCAGTGCCTTCGGGGGTTCCTCACCGGATTCTTTCATATCGTTGACCACATCTGCTACAACCTGACGGATGCCCTTCAAAGCAGCCTCGGGGTTGTGTGCAAGCCAACTCAGACTCGGAAACTCAGCGCACAGGCCGACATATTCCCCGTCTTCTTCCAGCCAGGTAACACGATAGGTATAGTGATCATTCTTTAGAGTCATGCCTGCTCTCCTTCTTCTCGATTGCCTTCAACACCTGCCTTACCTGATATGCCTTGCCCTTTCCTTTATCGTCCTGGATGTTCACCCTCGGGTCTCCAGGCCATGGTGTTTTATAAACCCTGTGACTGCTTGACTCCTGCCTTGCCTTGCCGAAGTAGTGATCACACACCTTGCACAGGTCTGCGTATCGAACATTGGCCGGCGCATTCCTCATGTGCTCGACAAGTTCGTCTATAAGGCTCATGCCTTGATAGTATCAATAATGGTATCGGTTGTCAACGACGAGGTCGTTAATTGTAAAACAGAAAAGCCCCTATGGTAAGGACCAAAGGGGGTCCCCATGAAGCCGGTGATCGAGGGAAGGAAAAATCCGCGAAACGAGCAATTTTGTCTGAGCGAAGCGCAGCAACGCAAGTTTAATCAGGAGGGTGTTTATCTAACTCAAAATGTTCCAGGTCGCAATCCTGCGAAATCCTGATCGGGATACTACTCATGCCCCCACAACAAATCATGCAAACCCGAGGTGCGCTGTGTCCTTCTGGCAACGGCAACAGCAAAGACATCTTCGGCCATCCAGATATCGAGATGTTCCCTGGCCCTGGTTATCCCGGTGTAGATCAGCTCCCGCGTCAGGATGGGTGCATCCCTGTCCGGTAGCATCAGAAGGACCTGGTCGAATTCAGAGCCCTGGCTCTTGTGCACGGTCATGGCAAATGCCGTCTCGTGCCGGGGCAGACGTACGGGAGACACCTTCCTGACTGTCCCCTGCTGTGTCGGGAAAAATGCCTGCAGATTACCATCGTCGCTGTCCGTGAGTATGATCCCCACGTCCCCGTTGAACAGTCTGAGGGTATAGTCGTTGGCGGTTATCAGGATGGGCCTGCCGTGATAGTTCTGCCGCGATGGGTTTATCTGGCCGTGTGCCGCAAGAATAGTCTCTATGACCGCATTCATCCGGTGAATCCCGAACGGGCCTTCCCTGAGTGCGCACAAGACCCTGAACGAATTGAAGAGCCCCAGACACTCCTGCGGGTCTGTCTTGGGCAGATACCGGGCATAGGGCGATTCCAGTATCACCCTCTCCAGCTCCTGGCCGAACAGGGCACCTCCGGGCAGTTCCTGTGCACGGATATCCGCGCAGCCCCCTGACTCAAGGATGTCCCTGCAGCCGTTTACATCTCCTTGGTTCACACACCTGCTCAGCCGGTGAATGCCGCTGTCCGGGGTGAACCGGTAGGTCCTGGTCAGTTCGATGACAGAGTCCTTCATGCCCTGAGTCTCGCCGGAGTCGAGATCGCATTCCAGGACCTCTCTGGCAAGGGTGCTGATTCGCCCTGAATACCCGTGCCGGGTCCCGGTATCGCAGAGATCGCCCAGCACATGACCTGCCTGGACAGACGCGAGCTGGTCCTTGTCTCCCAGGAGGATGAGCCTGGCAGAAGGTTTTATGGCCTGCACGAGCCTGGTCATGAGGGATAGATCCACCATCGAGGCCTCATCGATCACCACGACATCATACGGCAGGGGATTCTCCCGGTTGTACCGGGGCCAGGGCTGAGACGGCATGATGCCGAGCAGCCGGTGGATTGTTGCTGCCTTCTCCGGCACTGCAGCCCGTATCGGCTCCGGCAGGTCGAGTCTGCTTGCGGTCTTTGAAACCGCCTCTCCCAGCCGCTGGGCAGCCTTGCCGGTTGGCGCTGCCAGGGCGATGCGCAGCCTCGCATCCTGCTGCACGAGCAGTGCCAGCACCCGGGAAACAAGCGTGGTCTTTCCTGTGCCCGGCCCCCCGGTTATCACGCACAGACCGCTGTTGAGAGCCACAAGAACGGACAGCTTCTGTTCCATGGTCTCACTATCGTCTCCTGCCGGAAACACCAGGTCAAGGCCCTGCCTCAACAGCACTTTATCGAAGACCTTTCTTTGTCTGCTCAGAAAGTGCAGCTTCTCTGCACACGCCTGCTCATAGTCCCAGTAGCGCCAGAGGTAGAGCCTGGCCGCCTCATCGAGGACAAGGGGGGTATAGTCCCCCGGCATCCCCACCACAGGGCATGCCCTCAGAGCGCTGGTCCAGGTCTCCAGAACAGGGCACGGCACAGTGCACAGGGGATCCCGGGAAAGCACGATCTCTTCTCCTGCCAGTACCGCCAGATCGAGGCAGATGTGTCCTTCACGGGTGTATTTGCTCAGCAGGGCCGCTGCAAGGACAACATGGTGATGTACGTCCCGAGACAGCCGCCGGACAAACCAGGCAAAATGGATGTCGATCTGGTGGAAGAAACCGCTGTGAACCCCGCGAGAAAACGCATCATTCAGAACAGATTCCTTTGCAGGATACTCCTTGTCCATGCTCGTACTCCCGGTGTTCATGCCCTATCCTCACAATCCCCGGCGACAAGGACACTGCTCAACTGTTCGATGGATTCTATAGAAGGCCGCGCACGGTATATCCCGTATTCTGCCCCGAGCCCGGGATCAACGCCCCGCAGGAAGACGTAGATTATCCCTCCAAAGTGCTCGTCATAGGAATACCCGCGCAGACGCCTCTTCAGGTAGTGATGAACCGCAACTGTATAGAGATGATACTGCAGAACATAGTAGTTGTTCTTCATCGCAGCCTCAAGCGCTGCGGCGTTGTAATCCCCTGCCTCGCTCCCGAGATAGTTTGACTTCCAGTCAACAAGATAGTAGCGGCCGTCTACGCAGAAGACCAGGTCAATGAACCCCCTCATGAAGCCGTGGACCGGATCGAAATGCAGCTCCCCGATCATGTTCGGAAAATCCTCGGGGATCTCATCGGCGCAAAGGGAGGCAAAACACCTGGCAAGATCGTTTCTGCTCACCCTGTTCAGGGGGAAGTAGAACTCGAGTTCGTTGAGCCTCTGTTCTTTTCTGACCCGGGCAAGGCAGAAATCATCGATCTGAACGCAGAGGACCTTTTTCACCATAGCTGCAATCACTTCCTGCCAGGAGAGGTCATACCCGAATTTATCAAGGGTATCTGATACGAGCGCCAAGATCGATGCATCATCACAGAGATAGTCCAGCTTTTCGAACAGTTCATGCATCATGATGCCCGGCCTCGCACCGCGTGGAAAGTTGAAGATATCCTTTTTCCAGCTTTCGCCCGCCTCGATTACCTGAGTTGGCCTCAGATAGAGGGCATCATAGTCCGGCGCCTCGACCACGTGAGCGATGTCAGAGGTCAGGGCAGAAAAGCTCGTGACCTTCCAGGCCCTGTCTATTGTACCCCCAAACTGCCTGTGGGCAGGGGTGTTATCACCTGTCTCGGGTGGTGCATATGGCGTCGGGATGCACTGGGGAATATCCCGGGTCACAATGGGTGATGGCAAACACGACTCCAGACCGCATAAATCCTGCTTCATGGTATCTGCATCCATATTCATCTTCTTCAGGGGCTCGATCCCGTCGCTCTCCAAGGGAAGTGCTGCATGGTGAAGCAGGTATGCGAGAGCGGATGAGTCGGCTTTACTGATCGCGCCCCAGACGACATAGCAGCGGTTCTTTGCGCGGGTGAGCGCGACATAGAGAAGCCGCATGTTTTCCGCCAGCGCCTCTTTTTCCGCCTGCTTCCTGTTGTCATCGATCCTGTCGGAGCCGAGATCAAAGGTCGCTTTCCAGGTGCGGTATCGGTCGTGGAACAGGACATGGTCCTTGTCCCTCAGTTCCGAGCCGCCCCAGGAGAACGGACAGAACACGATGGGGTATTCCAGGCCCTTGCTCTTGTGCACGGTCTGGATCTTCACGGCATTCTCATCACTCTCGAGCCTGAGCTGATATTCGTCCGCACTGCCCTGCGCCGTGTCGCGCTGCAGGGCAAGCCATTTCAGAAGGTCTCTCATGCCGAGCCTTTTATCCACGCATGCCTGGTTCAAGAGCTCTGCGAGATGGAGGTAATTGGTGAGCATGCGTTCGCCCCTTCGCACGGCGAGCACCTTTTGCCGAACCTGCTCATCAGCGATCAGCTCCCTGAACATCCTCATGAATCCCCATCTCTCCCACAGCTCATGCAGGTGCCTGAAGCGCATCAGATATTCTTCCCAGGCAGCCTCGTCTTTGGTCAATGCATCGATATCACGCGAGTTCAATGCAAAGATCGAGGTCGCGAGCGCGGCCCTGACCAGTCCTTCTGAATGCGGCTGGGAAATTCCCTTTAAGAGCACCGCCATCTCAAAGGCCTCCCAGCTGATAAAGACATTCTCGTCGCTGAAAACCACGCACGGGATGCCGTATCCCGCCAGTTCATCCCTTACCAGAAGTGCCTGACGGTTTTCCCGTACCAGGACAGCTATGTCGTCGGGTTCGACAGGCCCATCATCGATGAGAACCCTCTGAGCAGATTCCTTTTCAAGGAGCCGGGATATCTCCACTGCCACTGCCCGGACAATATCATGCTCTGCTGTGTTCTTGTTCAGGGGTTTCTTGTCTCTCGGGCTGACAAACCACAGGGTCAACGGCGCACCCTGGCTATCCCTAAGCCCCACCCTGCCCTCTTTATCCGCCGCAGCCACAGGCTCGAACCCTATCTGATTGAACACAAAGGGGTTGTCATTGCCCGAACGCGAAAAGATGCTGTTCACGGCAACTACCAGCGCCTCTTCACTGCGCCAGTTCTTCTTCAGGGTATGCCTGTTCTCCTCGGATATGTGTTGTGCCGCATTGAGATAGGTGAAGATATCCGCGCCCCTGAAGCTGTAGACGGCCTGCTTCGGGTCCCCGATCAGGAACATGGGCAGGCCTTCAAAAACGGTTTTGAATATCTCATACTGGATCGGGTCGGTGTCCTGGAACTCATCGATGAGCGCGCAGCGATACTTGTCTCTCAATGCCCGGGTCAGAGACGGACCAGGACCTGAGGCAAGCGCCTCACGAACCTTGAGCAGCAGGTCGTTAAAGAAAATGACGCCCATCTTCTCTTTCTTCTCTGCCAGGTGAACCCGGACATAGTCGAACAGTTCACATTTAACCCAGACCAGGTATTCATCCATGCATGCAACAAGTGCGTCCACCCTGGTTCTGAGAACCTCACACAGGGCAAAGAACGGATGCTCCGGCGGGGTATTCCCCTTGGTCACAGCTTTCGAGATCCCGGATACTGTGAATTTTTCGAACTGCTCGAACAGAAGAAGACCATTCCCGCCTGAATCAATGAAATTGCTCATTTCTTCGCACCACACGGGAATTTTTTCCTCTTTGTAGATGTTCCTCCTGAGTCTCCCGCGGGGAACGAGAAGTGCCGTTTCTATCGCTTCTCTCGATTCAGACCAGGCGTCCCTCACCTCTTCAAAGGCAGTTCTGTACGCCTCAATATACGGACCGACATCAGTCCTTGGCCTCTTTGGAATGATCTCGGCATCGAGGCTCGTCCTGGCCAGGAGCCTCAGGAAGAAATCCGGTGTATAGCCTTTATTGAGGGCATACTGAACGAGTTCCGGGGGGAGGCCTTCATAAAAGTGTCTTCGATAGAAATCATCGACGACCTCAAGGAGGATATCTCTCTGGTCTGTTATCAGCTCGGCATCGAAGAGGTTTCCGCTCTCAAAGGCCATCTCCGTGAGGACCCGCTGGCAGAAACCGTGGATGGTGAATATGGCTGCCTCGTCAAAGAGCTTCAGGGCATGATCGAGAATGAGTACAGCCCGGTCATGCTCCGGATAGGCCTTCAAGAGTCCTGAAATGAATGCGTCGTCGCTGCAGCCTGACTGAAAGGCATACAATGCCTTGCGGATATTCCCGCGTATCCTGCTGGTAAGCTCCTGGGTTGCCGCGACCGTATAGGTAACCACCAGGATCTGATCGACGGTGAACTCTTTTTCGAGCAGAAGCCGCAGGAAGAGCGAACCAATGGCGTAGGTCTTGCCGGTGCCGGCACTGGCCTCGATCAGATGAGCCCCGTCAAGGAGTATGCCTCCCAGATCCAGTTCTTTCATATGCATTCCTGCTCAGCCCCATGGGGAGAACCGAAGAGCGAATTATCACCGCAGAGACGCAGAGGTCGCAGAGAAAAAAATCTCTTATTTGCCGGGAGATACCGGCAAATAAAACAGTCTGCTCGGTAAAGACAACGTTGAACAAAATCCTGAAAAGTGGATTTAAAACCAATCGTCGTCTCCCGATTGGTTTTAATAGAATTTCCCCTCAGCGACCTCTGCGTCTCTGCGGTAAAAAACGAATCCAGAATATTCATCGGGAGCACTGGCCTTCTCTTCCCGTCATTCCCCCGAAGGGGGAAATCCAGTATTATCGGTAAGCTCTGGACCCCCACCTTCGCGGGGGCGCATTTCATGTGTGAATCGTGCCTATACTTCATCTTGTAACTATCCAG
>JAHDOV010000012.1 GCA_018434685.1 Deltaproteobacteria bacterium | reverse complement strand
GTTGCCTGATGGAGTAGAGATGGTGATGCCCGGAGACAACATCACGATGGATGTGAAGCTGATCCAGCCGATCGCCATGGATGAGGGGCTGAGGTTCGCTATCCGCGAAGGCGGCAGGACCGTCGCATCAGGCGTAATCGTAAAGGTTATAGAATAACACACGCGAGGAGTTCTTTTAAAATGGAGACGCAGAGGATTCGCATACGGTTAAAAGGGTTTGACCATAAACTCATAGACCAGTCAGTCCAGGAGATAGTTGATGCAGCACGTAGGACCGGTGCACGGGTAGCAGGGCCTATCCCGCTTCCGACGAAGATCGAGAAGTACTGCGTTCTGCGGTCTCCTCATGTAGATAAGAAATCAAGGGATCAGTTCGAGATCCGTACCTTTAAAAGGCTCCTGGATATACTCGACCCGACACAGCAGACAGTCGATTCATTGATGAAGTTGGATCTCTCGGCCGGAGTGGATGTAGAGATTAAGCTTTAAAGAACGTGGAGAAAGCGATGATTAAGGGGATCTTAGGAAAAAAGCTGGGAATGAGTCAGATCTTTAACGAGCAGGGCGAGATGATACCTGTTACTCTGATCCAGGCCGGCCCCTGTTTTGTTATGCAGAAGAAGTTGAAGGACCGGGACGGCTACGAAGCCATTCAGCTCGGTTTCGACCCGAAAAAGCAGCAGCGGGTGAACAGCCCCTTGAAGGGTCATCAGGACAAAGCAGGGAAGGGATACTTCTACAATCTCAGGGAAATGAAGTGCGACGATCTGGAATCCCTCGAGGTGGGCCAGGAGATCAAGGTTTCGGACATTTTCGAAAAGGGCGAGATTATCAAGGTATCTGGGATTTCAAAGGGAAAGGGTTTTGCCGGGGTCACCAAGCGCCACAACTTTGGAGGCCTGCCAGGTTCCCACGGTTCCAAGATTCACCGGGCGACCGGGTCCATAGGATGTTCCGCTGATCCGAGCAGGGTGGTCAGGGGCAAGAGAATGCCCGGACACATGGGAAACAGGAAAGTGACCGTAAAAGGCCTGGAAGTTGTCGAAGTCAAGGCCGAAGAAAACCTGATAGCTGTAAAAGGTGCTGTACCCGGAGCCAAGGGGCAGGTCATCGTATTGAAAAAGCAAGAGGTGTAATGATGCCTACGGTGGACGTATATAACATGGCTGGCGTGAAGGTCAGAGAGATCGACCTCAACGATACGGTATTCGGGAGCGAAGTGAAGCCCTATCTGCTCCACGAGGCCGTGGTGTGGCAGCAGGCGAACAGACGTGCCGGGACCGCGAAGACGAAGACCCGATCGGAGGTTTCCGGCGGCGGGAAAAAACCCTGGCGCCAGAAGGGCACCGGCAGGGCTCGCGCCGGGACGAACCGTTCCCCCATATGGAGGGGCGGCGGCGTGATCTTCGGTCCGAACAGCAGATCCTATGCCAAAAAACTGCCCAAGAAGGTCCGGGCGAACGCCCTGCGCTCTGCCTTGAGCATGAAGGTGGGCGAGAACGTGTTCAAGGTAGTCGATGCAATCACCCTCGAACAGCCAAGGACAAAACTCTTTGCTCAGGCACTCGGAGCTCTCGGTATGGAAAACAGCCTCGTGGTCATGGGTAGCATGAGCAGAGATATGGGCCTTGCGTCGAGAAATCACGCCAAGTCGAAGATGCTCGATGTCAAGGGACTCAATGTCTATGATATCCTGAAATACAAGGGGCTGGTCATGGATCTTGAAGCGGTCGAATATATTCAAGAGAGGCTGAAGCAATGAAGGATATCACAAAGATTATCGAACGGCCAATCATTACGGAGAAGGGAACCATGCTTCGGCAGGATTCGAACTATGTGGTGTTCTCCGTCCGCGGTGATGCCAACAAGATCGAGATAAAACAGGCGGTGGAAGATCTCTTCGGTGTTCACGTGGAAGGTGTAAAGACCATGGTTGTCAAAGGAAAAAACAAGCGCTGGGGCGCTCATCAGTACAAACGCTCTACGTGGAAAAAAGCCATTGTGAAACTGAAAGAGGGCGAGAGCATAGAGTTTTACGAAGGGGTATAGGAGATGAGCATACGGAGTTTTAAACCAACATCAGCCGGTAGACGTGAGATGACTGTCTCCTCGTTCAAGGAGATCACCAGCTCCACGCCTGAAAGATCACTTACCTGCACGCTGAACAGAAAGTCCGGCAGGAATAATCTCGGACGTGTAACAGTCCGCCATCAGGGTGGCGGTCACAAGCGCCTCTACCGTATCATAGACTTCAAGCGTGACAAGGTCGGCATTCCCGGCAAGGTCATGACCGTTGAATATGACCCGAACCGTTCTGCGAGGATTTCCCTGATTCAGTATGCAGACGGTGAGAAACGCTACATCATATGGCCCGATGGTCTCGCCGTAGGAAGTACCGTGCTCGCATCGGAAGAGGCTGAAATCAGGCCGGGCAATGTCTTGTGCCTGAAGTCGATGCCTCTCGGTACCTTTGTACATAACGTGGAATTCAGACCTGGCAAGGGTGGCCAGTTGATCAGGGCAGCGGGAACATATGCCCAGGTACTGGCAAAAGAGGGCACGTATGTGCAGCTCAAGATGCCGTCGGGAGAAGTACGGAAGATCTTCTCGGAGTGCAAGGCCACTATCGGCCAGGTAGGAAACGTAAGCCATTCGAATATCACGATCGGAAAGGCCGGCAGGAGCCGTTGGCTCGGCATTCGGCCGACAGTGCGTGGTGTTGCCATGAACCCGGTTGACCATCCTCACGGTGGTGGTGAAGGCAGGGTAAAGGGAAATCATCCGGTGACGCCTTGGGGTATTTCGACCAAGGGTCATAAGACACGCAGTAAGACGAAGAACTCGGATAAGTATATCGTGAAGAGGAGGAAATAAGCTGTGTCCCGATCAATGAAAAAAGGGCCTTTTGTCGATGATCACCTGTTGAAGAAAGTGCTCGAGGCACAGGATACCGGGAGCCGCAAGGTGATAAAGACCTGGTCGAGAAGATCGACCATACTCCCGGAATTTATCGGGTTGACATTCGCCGTGCACAATGGGAAGAAGTTCGTTCCTGTGTACGTGACTGAAGAAATGACAGGTCACAAGCTCGGTGAGTTTTCACCAACCCGAACCTTCTTCGGCCACGCAGCTGACAGGAAATCCCAGAGAAAGGGGCGCTAGACATGGAAGCAAGAGCAGTATTGCGACATACTAGGGTTTCTCCGCAGAAGACGAGACTCGTGGCAGATAAAGTTCGAAACAAACCCATTGCAGATGCACTGAGAACACTCAACCTGCTGGGCACGAAGCGGGCACGCATCATGGCAAAGGTACTCAATTCTGCAGTTGCCAACGCCATGTCCTCAGGACTCATGGATGTGGATAATCTCTATGTCAAGACAATCAGGATTGATGAGGGGGGCCGCCTGAAGCGCTGGAGACCCCGGGCACAAGGCAGAGCAACCCAGATATTGAAGAGAACGAGCCATATTTTTGTGGAACTCGAAGAGTTATAGGAAAGGGGAGCCAGGTGGGACAGAAGATACATCCGTATGGATTTCGGCTCGGAATAACCAAAGACTGGAAGGCCAGGTGGTTTGCTGAGAAGGGTTTTGGGGATCTGTTTGTCGAGGACAGGAAGATCCGTGAATTTATTCAGAAGCACCTGAGTCATGCAGGGATCTCGAATCTCATTATTGAACGGGCTGCGAATAAAGTAAAGCTGATCATCTACACCGGGAGACCGGGTCTGGTCATCGGAAGAAAGGGCCAGGGAGCTGAACAGCTCAAGAAAGATCTGGCCGGCTTCGTCGACAAGGAGATCATGCTCGAGATCAAAGAGGTCAGGAGACCCGAGACCGATGCGCAGATCGTAGCAGAAGGTATCGCTAACCAGCTGGAAAGACGTGTTGCCTATAGGCGGGCCATGAAAAGGGCTGTTGGCCAGGCCATGAGAATGGGGGCACAGGGAATAAAGGTTGCCTGCTCAGGTAGACTTGCAGGAGCCGAGATAGCGCGCAGAGAATGGTACCGTGAAGGCAGAGTACCTCTTCACACGCTTCGCAGCGATATCGACTACGGCTTTGTTGAAGCACATACCGTTTACGGCGTTATCGGTGTAAAGGTGTGGGTATTCCACGGTGAGATCATGAAGAGGCAGGAAGAGGCAACCGCATAAGGGAGATTCGGCTATGTTGATGCCAAACAAGGTAAAACACAGAAAAGTACACCGCGGGCGCATGAAGGGCAGCCCCGAAAAGGGAGCGAGTGTATCCTTCGGGCAGTACGGCCTGCAGACACTCGAGCCCCATTGGATAACGGCGCGGCAGATAGAGGCGGCACGTATCGCCATCACCCGTTCGGTCAAGCGTGGAGGAAAGGTGTGGATCAGGGTATTTCCCGACAAACCCATAACCAAGAAACCGGCCGAGACCAGGATGGGAAAAGGCAAGGGAGCACCTGAAGAGTGGGTTGCATCGATCAGACCGGGCAGGGTTCTCTTCGAGATCGACGGTGTAACGATTGAGCAGGCCAAGGAGGCATTCCGCCTCGCGGCACACAAGCTTCCCATAAAAACACGGTTTGTGACGCGGGAGGGGCTCTATGAAGGCTAAAGAATTACGCGAGAAGACGATGGATGATTTGACCCAGCTCAAAAAGAAATTTTCGCGCGACATCATGGATGCGCGCTTCAAGAATTCTATGGGGCAGCTTGAGAACAAGAGCAGCATTCGCAAGTTGCGCCGGGATATTGCACGGATCACCACAATCGTCCAGGAGAAGCAGTGATGGCAGAACAAGCGAAAAAGCATGAGTTATTTGGCATAATCACCAGCGACAAGATGGACAAGACCGTGGTGGTGACTGTGGAACGACTGGAAAAACATCCTGTCTTCAAGAAGTATATCCGGAGACGTACGACGTTTAAGGCTCACGACGAGAAGAATGAATGCAAAATGGGCGACAAGGTCCTGATACGTGAGTGCAGGCCGCTGAGCAAGGACAAGTGCTGGCGGGTCGTGAGCATACTTGAGAGACAGGAATAGGCTTATTTACGGAGGCGAGCTATGATTCAGCAGCAGACAAGGCTGAGAGTTGCAGATAATTCCGGGGCTAAAGAAGTGATGTGCATCAAGGTGCTGGGTGGCTCCAAGCGAAGATATGCATCTTTAGGCGATATTATCGTCGTGAGTGTTAAAGAGGCGATTCCCCGATCCAAAGTTAAGAAGGGTGAAGTTCACAAGGCAGTAGTGGTCAGGACAACGAGGACCCACAAGAGAAGCGACGGCTCGTCTATCCGGTTTGATGAAAACTCTGCAGTCATCCTGAACAACCAGAATGAACCCGTGGGAACACGCATATTCGGACCGGTCGCCCGGGAACTGCGGGCAAAGAACTTCATGAAGATCGTTTCGCTGGCGCCGGAAGTGCTCTAGGAGTTAAGACATGGCAAAGCATGATACGGGCAAGATAAAAAAAGGCGATACCGTTACGGTTCTCACAGGGAAGAATAGCGGTAAGGAAGGACAGGTCATCCGCATACTGGGCAAGAAAGACAGGGTGCTGGTTGAGCGAGTCAACATGGTGAAGAAGCATCAGAAACCGACCCAGACATCCCAGGGGGGAATCGTTGAGAAAGAGGCCAGCATCGATGCCTCCAATGTCGCCCTGGTGTGCCCCAAGTGTAAAAAGGGCTCCAGGGTCGGATATAAATTCCATGATGACGGGAAGAAGGTGAGAGTTTGCAGGCGCTGCGGAGAAGAGTTGGATACGTGAGGTGTGGTCAATGGCACGGCTAAAGGAATATTACAAAGAGGAAGTGATTCCCAGTCTCCAGAAGGAATTCGGGTACGAGAACGTCAACCAGATTCCGAAGATCGTCAAGATTGTTGTCAACATGGGTCTTGGTGAGGCTGTACAGGATGTCAAGATTATCGATAAGGCGGTTGGAGAGCTGACACTTATCTCGGGGCAGAAGCCGATTATCAGGAAGGCCCGCAAATCAGTGGCTGCCTTCAAGCTCAGAGAGGGCATGCCTATCGGGTGCACCGTGACTCTGAGAGGGCCTCGCATGTACGAGTTCTTAGACAGGCTCATAAATGCTGTTCTGCCTCGTGTGAGAGACTTCAGAGGGGTTTCCTCCAAGGGATTTGACGGGAGAGGAAACTACACGCTCGGTCTCAACGACCAGTCCGTTTTTCCTGAGATAGATTTCGACAGCATTGACAAGCTCAGGGGAATGAATATAACGGTTGTGACTACGGCTGGCACAGATGACGAAGGCAGGAGCCTTTTAGGCGCCTTTGGCATGCCCTTCAGGAGGTAAGTGGGAGATTATGGCTAAGAAATCATTGATTGCAAAACAGGGGCGACCTCAGAAATTCAAGGTGAGACAGTACAACCGGTGTTCATTATGTGGCAGACCGCATGCGTACTATCGCAAATTCGGTATCTGTAGGCTGTGCCTGAGAAAATTTGCAATGCAAGGCGAAATACCCGGCCTTAAGAAATCCAGTTGGTAAAGGGGACAAGGATGCATACTGATCCTATTGCTGATATGATAACAAGGATAAGAAATGGCGCACAGGCGTCAAAAGAGAGCGTGGACATCCCCGCTTCGAAGATCAAACTCAACATCGCCGATATCCTTCTGAAGGAAGGCTACATCAAGGGATACAAGGTTATTGAGGATGGCAAGCAGGGACTTATCAGGGTAAACCTGAAGTACTTCAATTCACGCCACGTCATTACCGGCATCGAGAAGGTGTCGAAGCCGGGACGCAGGATCTATAAAGGGGCGCAGGATATCCAGCCCGTACGCAAGGGCCTGGGAATTTCCATCGTGAGTACGTCTAGAGGAATGATGACAGACCACAAGGCCAAGGCCGGTAATGTGGGCGGAGAAGTGTTGATAAGGGTCTGGTGAGGAGCTGATACATGTCTAGGATAGGAAAAATGCCCATCCCCATTCCAAAGGGGGTCACGATCACCACTGATGAGGAACGCATCACGGTGAAGGGTCCCAAGGGGGAACTGAGCAAAAAGCGTGTAGGAAATATCGAGATCAAGAATGAAGGCAACGAACTGCACCTGATTACCCTCGATGATGAACGGCAGACAGGTGCCTTTCATGGTCTCATGAGATCGTTGGTGAACAACATGGTCATCGGTGTCACCGAAGGCTTCACCAAGAAACTCAAGATCGTCGGTGTTGGGTATAGGGGCGAGGCAAAGGGCAGTACCCTGGTACTGAATGTCGGATACTCGAACCCGGTTGAGTTTCCCCTCCCGGACGGCGTGACCGCAACAGTCTCCAAAGACGGCAACATAGATATACAGGGCATTGACAATGAACTTATCGGAGATGTCGCAGCCCGCATCCGGAAGATCAGGAAACCCGATGCATATAAGGGTAAAGGCATCAGATACGTGGACGAGGTTGTACGAATCAAACCCGGGAAGAGCGCTACAAAGGGTTAAGTGTAAGGAGACGCAGAGGTGGGTAAGAATAACGCCAAGGATGCCCGTCAGTACAGGAGGGACAGAATCCGCAAGAAGATAACCGGAACACCGGAGCGACTTCGGCTGAGCGTGTACCGGGGCAACAGGAATATTTATTGCCAGATCATTGATGACACGCAGGGCGTAACGCTTGTGGCGGCATCGAGCATGAGCCATGAGATTCGCGACAAGGTGAAAGGCTTTACCATTGAAACGGCAAAGCAGGTCGGTGAGCTGCTTGCACTCAAGGCCAAGGAAAAAGGGATCGAAAAGGTTGTCTTCGACCGGGGCGGCTATAAGTATCATGGTAAGGTGAAGGCTTTATCGGATGCAGCACGTGCCGGGGGCTTGAAGTTTTAGACAAGGAGATGAGAGTTGGCTAGGCTAGATAACTTTGAAGAATCAGATCAATTAATAGACAAGGTCGTTTTCATTAACCGTGTTGCCAAGGTTGTTAAGGGCGGAAAACGGTTTCGTTTCAGTGCACTGGTAGTCGCCGGTGATGGGAACGGCAAGGTTGGTCACGGCATTGGCAAGGCCAAGGAAGTGGCAATAAGCATCCGCAAGGGACTCGAGGTGGCCAAGAAATCCATGGTCGATGTTCCTATGGTGGGAGGTACGGTACCGCATGCTATTGTCGGAGAGTTCGGTTCTTCTAAGGTTGTCCTGAAACCAGCTGCTCCTGGAACAGGGATCATCGCGGGGAATGCTGTCCGTGCGGTTATGGAGGCAGCAGGTTTCCGTAATGTCGTTGCCAAGACCTTGGGGTCCAGAAACCATAACAACGTAATCCGTGCAACGTTTGATGCCCTTCAGCGTATGGAGACCAGGCAGCATGTCGAGGCGAAGAGAGGCATTACGTTGGAACATATGAACAAGAGCGTATAAAGAGGGGTCTCAAGGTGGCTGGAAAACTTAAAGTAACGCTAAACAGGTCAGTTATCGGATCCACACAGGATCAGAAGAACATCATAAAGGCCCTTGGGCTCAAGAGACGTGGGAGATCACGGGTGTTGCCGGATAACGATTCAATCCGCGGCGCAGTGCGCAAGATGTCCCACCTGCTAGTATGGGAGGAGATATAGCTATGCTGGATCTGTCCAATCTGAAGCCGGCCCCTGGCTCGAAGAAGAAGGCAAAACGAGTGGGCAGGGGTAATGCATCCGGAAGTGGCACCACTGCCGGAAGAGGAACAAAGGGGCAGAAATCCAGGTCTGGTGGCGGAGTCCCTGCATGGTTTGAAGGGGGACAGATGCCCATCTACCGCAGATTGCCCAAGCGAGGTTTCAAGAACCCCTTCCGCAAGGAATATTTTGTTGTCAATATCCGTGACCTGACCGGATTCGAATCTGGAAGTGTTGTTGACAGGCAGGCCCTGAAAGACCAGGGCAAGATCCCGTCATTGGATGTTTATGTAAAACTGCTGGCAACGGGTGAAATCGATTTTCCTCTGACCGTGAAGCTCGACAATGCGTCAGGCTCTGCTGTGGAAAAGATCGAGAAGGCCGGCGGTACATTTGAGGCTCTATAAGGGGATATAAGTGGCGTACGGATTCGACAATATCGGCAAGGTTCCTGAACTGCAGAAACGTATTCTGTTTACACTGTTGATGCTGTTTGTTTACCGGATAGGTATCCATATACCTACCCCGGGGATTGACTCGGCCATCATGGTCGAGTGGTTTGAACAGCAGAAAGGCACCCTGCTCGGCATGTTTGACATGTTTGCCGGCGGTGGTCTGAGGAGCCTGTCGATCTTTGCCCTGGGAATCATGCCGTACATCAGTGCGTCGATCATCGTACAGCTTCTCGGCATGGTACATCCCACCTTCGAGCAGCTCCAGAAAGAGGGATCCGCAGGCAGGCACAAGCTCACCCAGTATACCCGCTATGGCACGGTAGTGCTCTGTCTGGTGCAGAGCTACTTCATGGCCTTCGGTGTGGAGCAGATGAGCGGTCCTGCCGGTGAGCCGGTAGTACTCTTTCCGGGTTGGGGCTTCCGTCTGACAGCCATGATCACCATGACCACCGGCACCTGCTTCCTCATGTGGCTCGGGGAACAGATCACCGAGAGGGGGATCGGAAACGGGATCTCTCTCATCATCTTTGCCGGTATCGTTGCGAACATGCCTGTGGCGATCTACAACAGCGTACGCCTGACGCGCACCGGAGAGCTGTCGATCTTCGCACTGCTGATCCTGGTGGTGTTCATGCTCGCAGTGCTGGCCGGGATCGTGTTCATGGAAACGGCCCAGCGAAGGGTACCCATTCAATACCCGAAGCAGATCCGAGGCCGGAGGGTCTACGGCGGCCAGAGCACCCATCTGCCCCTGAAGATCAATGTTTCCGGGGTTATCCCGCCGATCTTTGCATCGTCGATCATCGTGTTTCCGGCAACGATCGCACAGTTCTTCCCGGATGTCTCCTTCATGAAGATGATCTCGGATGCAATGAACCCGGGGGGAGTCCTTTACAATATTATTTATGTCGTGGCGATCGTCTTCTTCACGTATTTCTATACCGCGGTCGTATTCAACCCGGTGGACGTGGCGGAGAACCTCAAGAAGCATGGCGGTTACGTGCCTGGCATCAGGCCCGGAAAGGCAACCTCGGATTATCTCGACAAGGTGCTATCGAGGCTCACCTTCGTGGGTGCAATCTATCTGTGTGCCGTATGCGTGCTTCCCATGCTGCTCATATCGAAAGCAAATGTGCCGTTCTATTTCGGCGGTACATCCATACTTATTGTAATTGGCGTATCGCTGGATACGATGAGCCAGATAGAGTCTCATCTCATTTCCCGGCAGTACGACGGCCTGATGAAAACCGGCCGTATAAAATCCAGGCGCTAGCATGAAAAATCATACCAGGGGGGATTTACAATGAACATTATTTTAATTGGACCACCAGGGGCAGGGAAGGGTACTCAGGCAAAGAGAATGATCGACAGACTGGGCGTTCCTCAGGTTTCCACCGGGGACATGTTCAGGGCGGCAGTGAAAGAAGGCTCCCCCATGGGGTTGAAGGCCAAGGAATATATGGACAAAGGTGCGCTGGTGCCCGACGAGGTCGTTATCGGGGTTGTGGCCGAACGATTCCAGAAACCCGACTGCAAGAAGGGTTTCATCCTCGACGGGTTCCCGAGGACATTGGATCAGGCAAAGGCGCTGGACGGACTGTTGGGGAAGATGGGCTCAAAGCTCGATCATGTTGTGGTCATCGAGGTTCCCGATGATTATCTCGTCGAGAGGCTTACCGGCCGCAGGACCTGCAAGGGATGCGGCTACATGCACCATATCAAGTTCGATCCGCCGAAAAAAGACGGCGTATGCGACAAGTGCAGCGGTGAACTCTATCAGCGGGATGACGATCAGGAAACGACGATAAGGCAGAGGCTGCAGACGTATCACGATCAGACCTCTCCACTTATTGACTATTACTCCAAAAAGGCGATAGTCAGGAAGATTGATGGCACGAAAAGCATGGAAGATGTGCAGGGCGCCATTAAGACAGCTATAGGGGCTTAAGTCAGGTATGGCGAAAGATGTAATCGAGGCCGAGGGTGTCGTCATTGAACCCCTACCAAATGCCATGTTCAAGGTCGAACTGGAAAACGGACATCAGATTCTTGCGCATATTTCTGGAAAAATGAGGATGCATTACATACGAATCCTTCCCGGAGACAAGGTTCAGGTCGAGATATCTCCGTATGACCTGACCAAGGGCAGGATTGTGTACAGATCAAAATAGAATGGGGATAAGAGATGAAAGTAAGTGCATCGGTAAAAAAGCGGTGTAGGGATTGCAAGATCATCAAGCGGGACGGAGTGATCAGAATCATCTGCAAGAATCCGCGACATAATCAGAGGCAAGGGTAAGGAGGCTAGTCTTGGCAAGAATCGCAGGAGTTGATTTACCACGGAACAAACGGATCGACATAGCATTGACCTATATCTTTGGCATTGGCAGGACTCGAGCATCGCAAATTGTGGCAACAGCAGAAATTGATCCAGCAACAAGGAGCGACGATCTTACCGAACAGGAAATAGCCAGTATCAGGGATTACATCGACAAGAACCTTACCGTTGAAGGTGACCTCCGGCGTGAAGTCACCATGAATATCAGACGGCTTATGGATATTGCGAGCTACAGAGGTCTGAGGCACCGGAAGGGATTACCCTGCCGCGGCCAGCATACTCATAACAATGCACGGACGAGAAAAGGTCCGCGACGCGTAGTGGTTGGAAAACGGAAATAGAGCTGAGGAGAAATTGAATGGCTAAACCCAGACAGAAAGCTGGCAAGAAAAAGGTAAAGAGGGATATACCTGAAGGTGTAGTCCACATTCAGGCCACATTCAACAATACCATTGTTACCATTACGGATCCGAAGGGGAATACCCTGGGATGGTCCACGGCTGGCGCACAGGGGTTCAAGGGATCACGCAAATCGACCCCGTTCGCTGCACAGATGGCTGCCCAGGAAGCATGTAAAAAGGCCCAGGAAAGCGGCGTCAAGACCGCATTTGCCTATATCAAGGGACCAGGCAGCGGCCGTGAATCTGCCCTGCGGGCAATCAATGCAAGCGGTATCCGCATCACCGGTATCAAGGATGTGACCCCGATACCGCATAACGGCTGCAGACCACCGAAGAAACGTAGGGTATAAGGTAAAGGAGGAACAGTCTTGTCGAGATATACAGGCCCTGTGTGTAAGATTTGTCGCAGAGAGGGGATGAAACTCTTTCTGAAAGGACAGCGGTGCTATACTGATAAGTGCGCCATAGAACAGCGTGAATATCCTCCCGGCCAGCACGGCCAGGGGCGGATCAGAGCCAGTGAGTACCGGCTGCACTTGAGAGAGAAACAGAAGGTGAGGAGCACCTACGGTGTTTCCGAATCGCAGTTCAAGAAATACTACGAGATGGCAAAGAGAAAGCGTGGTGTCACCGGTGAATACCTGCTCAGCCTCCTGGAAAGAAGGCTCGATAACGTGGTATACCGCGGCGGGTTTGCCGCTTCGCGTGCAGAGGCTCGCCAGCTCATCACGCACGGTCATTTCCTGGTCAACGGGCGGAAGACCGATGTCCCGTCTTTCCTCGTCAAGGCAGGCGATCAGATCGAAGTGAAAGAGAAGAGCAAAAAGCTCGTGGTAATAACCGATGCCCTTGAGAATAGAGAACAGCGTGGCGGAGTAGAGTGGCTCGAGGTCGACATGGAAGCCAAGAAGGGATTGGTAAAGGCACTGCCTGAACGCAAAGACATGCCTACATCGATACAGGAAACGTTAATTGTTGAGTACTATTCAAAATAAACTTAAGACAAGGGACTAGGATGATTGAGAAGAATTGGAAAGAGATCATAAAACCCGGCAAGTTAGAGATAGTAGAAGACACATATACCAGTACATACGCGCGCTTCAATGCTCAACCGCTGGAGAGAGGGTTTGGCGTCACTATTGGTAACTCGCTGCGGAGAATTCTCCTGTCATCCATCTATGGATCTGCAATCACAGGCGTACGGTTCGAAGATTCATTAGGGGTTCTTCACGAGTTTTCAAGTGTCTCGGGCATTTATGAGGACGTTACCGATATCATTCTCAATCTGAAGAAGGTTGTCCTGAAGATGCACACCGACAAGCCGCACATCGTGACGCTGGAGAAACAGGGTCCGTGCGAGGTGGTGGCCGGTGACATCAATACTGGCGGAAAGATCGAGGTGATCAATCCAGACCAGCATATCGCCACAATCGAGAGTGATATGACCCTGAAAATGGAGATGAGGGTGGACTGGGGCAGGGGATACGTCCCTGCAGAGATCAACAAGGAGAAGATAGACACGCACGGGTGGATCGCCATCGATGCAATCTTTTCTCCGGTCCGCAGGGTGTCCTTCAATGTGACCCCGACCATAGTAGGGCGCAGAACCGATTATGACAGGCTTTCTCTCGAGGTGTGGACCAACGGCGTGGTGACTCCGGATGATGCCTTGGCGTATGCTGCCAAGATCAACAAGGAGTACATGGACACCTTCATCAATTTCCAGGAAGCTGAACTCGAGCAGGTGGAAGAGGATGAGGAAAAGGAAAAGGAACTCAACAACAACCTGTTCAGGACTGTTGAGGAGCTCGAGCTGTCCGTCCGATCTGCAAATTGCCTGAAAAATGCCAATATGACCTACATCTATGAGTTGGTCCAGAAGACCGAGTCAGAGCTGTTGAAGACCAAGAATTTTGGCAGGAAATCACTCGAGGAGATCAAGGAAAAGCTCGCGAAGATGGGGCTTCACATCGGCATGAACATTACCGATCTGCCTTCTTCTGATGAGATCGAAGAGAGACGTCGGAGAATGGAAGAAGAGGAAAGCAAGTAGAATTGGGGTGAAGAGATGTATCATCAGATAGCAGGAAGAAAACTCGGACGCACAACGGATCATAAAGAGGCAATGATGAAGAATCTGGTAACCTCCCTGATCCTCCATGAGAAGCTTGAGACGACTGAGGCCAAGGCCAAGGAACTCCGCAAACTCGCAGAGCGGATGATCACCCTGGGCAAGAAGGGAGATCTCGCAGCTGTTCGGCGTGCAGGCAAAACCGTCCAGACCAAAGAGGCGCTCGGGAAACTCATGAAGGAACTCGGCCCCAGATTCGTTGGCAGAGACGGTGGATACACCAGGATTATTCATCACAAAAACCGCAAGGGAGACGGGGCACCCATGGTCATCATCGAGTGGGTCGGACCGCTTACCGAAAAACCTACCGAGAAACAGTCTTGACCGAAAAAGAGGGGCTGCCTCCCGCAATAACCTTGTCGGGGGTAGCCTTCTCTTTTGAAAACCGAACCATTATCCGGAACATCGATCTCGAGGTGCCTAAAGGTTCGTACTTTGGCGTGGTCGGGCGCAACGGTTCGGGAAAGACCACCCTTGCCTACCTCATCACCGGCATCCTCACCCCTCACCAGGGAAGCATCGATACTCACGGCCTGAGGGTAGGACTGGTCCTGGCCAACCCTGCAAACCAGGTGGTGAGCCTTGTCGTCGAGGAGGATATCGCCTTCGGACCGGAGAACATGGCATTACCCAGCGCTGAGATCAACGAGCGGATCGACTCGTCGCTCGGTGCCATCCACGGGGAATATCTCCGGCGTGAACTCACCTCCGCGATCTCCGGCGGCGAACTCGCAAAGGTCGTCTTTGCCGGGCAGCTGGCACTCGATGTGGATGTGCTCGTGCTCGACGAAGGAACCGTGATGCTCGACCCCCTGAGCAGGTTCACCCTGCTGGACACGGTCAGGGAACTCAACCGGAAATACGGCAAGACGATCATCCACATATCCCACAGGCTCGACGATCTCGAGTGCGCGGACAGCGTGGTCGTCATCGAAGACGGCATGACAACGCTCTGCTCGCAGGGGGTGCTCGGCCTGATCAAAGACTATCCCCGGCAGCACATACCGGGGATTGAGCCCGGCGAGCGGCTGCTCTACCGCGGGTTCCTCAACAGCCTGGGCATAGAGGAGATCGGCCTGGAGCAGGCGACACGCCAGCTGGTCGAGAGATTTCTCCTCAGGCAATCCCCGGATGGTCCCGGAAACTGATTCCTTTCACCGGTAATTCCGGACCTGATCGCTCGAGATCCGAAACCTGAATCGCCCACTCTCTCAAAACCACATCCGGCCTCTGTAGGAGCGGCTTCAGCCGCGAGCACCGATATCCCGAACCGTGCAATGTCCTGAACAAGAGATACCATAGTGCTCCCTGAGCTGGAGGAGCGGCTTCAGCCGCGACAAAAAACCGGTAACACACCTCAAGCCCGCTCTGTTCATGGGAGAGATAAAACTTACCAGGAATGGGCAAATAAAAGGTTACCACCCGGAGGGTTTTTCAGGAGCATTCGGGGTATGTCCTGTTTTTCCCCATCAAGTAAAGCACCGTCGGGATTCCCTCTCAATAGGGAGAACCCCGACGGTGAATTGTATTTATGGCTCTATCGGAGCCGTTTCATCCTTTGACCATTCTTCCATCGAGCCGTCGTAGTTCTTCACATTTTTGTAGCCCAACACTTCGCTTAAAATAAACCACCAGGTGCTGGCTACACGGCCGGAGTCGCAATATACGATGATCTCTTTGGTCAGGTCGTTGCCGACAACACCGGTGGCCATATTTTTGAGCGCATCGACATCTTTGTATGTCCAGCAGCATTGCTCCATATGTTCGCCGGGGGGATATTTGTCGAAAACCTGGATGGTCGGCAGGTTGACCGCACCCTTGATTCTGCCCGCTTTCGCCACGAATGGAAGTTTCTGCTCACCGCTGAAAAACGCGGGCTCACGTGTATCAACAATGATGGACTTGCCGATCTGAGCCTTTACATAGTCCTTTGTGGCCAACACGCCTTTGTTAAACGTGCCTTCATAGTCCTTGCTTTTGGGTTTTACGGTTTCCGTGGAAAGTTCTCTTTCCTCACGTACCGACCATTTTTCCATGCCGCCGCTCAAGACAGAGACTTTCTGAAGGCCGGCGTACTTCAGTGTCCAGGCCACACGGGTGACATTGACCCGGTCGGCCCCTGTGCCTGTCGTGCCGTAGACCACGACCTGTGAATCCGGCTGAATGCCGCTCTCGGAAAGCAGGTCGATCAGATCATCATCCTCGGGCAGCTGATTCTGCATGTCTCCTTTACCCGGCGCCAGGCTGTTATAAAAAATCCCGATGGCGCCTGGAATGTGGCCGGCCTTATAATTCTCTACCTTGCGGATATCGAGAACAACCACAGTGGGATCGTTCAGGCTTTTTGACAGTTCATCGGTTGAGGTAATCGGACTGAGCCCCTGGGCCAAAACCGCTGCCGGCATTACAATCAACAGGAACACCAGCAATACTCTCAATAATTCGAATCGTCTCATCTTTATCCCTCCTATTGTGTAATTGGTTTCGGTGCCATGATCAGTCCTTCATTAGCCTTGGAGCCGTTCTTGATGAGCATTTCCTTTGTTAAAAAATGCTTGCGATCCACATGGCAGGAATCGCAGTTACGGGTGCGGTCCGTGCGCTTGCGGATAGTGTGGGCAGGCGTATTCCAGTAATTGGGAAGTGCGTCAAAGTTTTCCATTTTGATGCCGGCCTTGGCAAAGGTTTCCCGCACCGTAGGGACGAGCCTCAATGTGGTGACCTCCTTTACGTTGCGCGGGTTCCTTCCCAGCGTGAAGGCGGCCTTGGATGTGGCGCCTTTACCCAGATGACAGCTGGAGCAGTCTCGGTATTGGCCTGCAGCATGACAGCCATAGCAGCTCACCCTGTCCTTGTGGACATCATGGGCGACCTGTGTGCGTACCTTGTCCGAGTTGTAGGCGTCGTGGCAGTTGGTACACTTGGGCCGCTGTGGAACGTCCTGCTTGGTCATATAGCTCTGGCCGTCGCCGTGCAGCTCGACCTTTTGGTGGCAGTCCACACACATCATGCCCTTCTGGTAGTGGACATCCGTAGATCCCCCGTATTCACCGGTAAACTCAGGGTAGACGCGTCCGCCGTGGCAGAAGGCGCAGGTCTTGCCCTCGTCCTTTTTCACGAATTTGTGGCCGGCGATGAGCCCCACGCTGATTCCCGAGACCGGAGGCGACTTGACATGGCAGTCCCCGCACGATGCGTGGCAGCTGCGGCATGACTGCTCGAATACCTTCTTGTCGAACGTGGACGTCTCTGCCTTCGAGAATCTCCCGATGACCCCCTGGCGCTGCCCCTGGGTGGTGTAGTGCAAAGACTTGCCATAGGTGCCGGTGATCGTGCTGTGGCACGTTCCGCAGCTGGATTTCAGATCGTCGGAAGGACGTTTTATCATCCCTTTATGGGCCTCATCCTTATCCTGCGCATCGACATTGCCCTGGTGGCAGGTGGGGCATCCCATGCTGAGGTGGGGGTCCTTGGTGAGGAGCCCGGCATCGATCAGGTAGCCCTTGTAGTAGTCTTCCGCCCGGACCGGCGGAGGCGCGCCTGCTCAGCCTTCCCCCTCGCCTCCGATCTGGGGCGGTTTGACCAGAGCCTTCAGCTTGGAATCGTCCGTATGGCAGGTGACGCAGGTGTTGGAATCAGCCAACGGGGCGTAGTCAGGCACTGGAATGAGCACCATAACCGTCAGAAACAGAAATAAAGGCCAATACTTCATATCACCTCATCCCCCTTGTCCTCGATTGCATAGCCCCACTCTTCACGTGGGATGCAGGAGTGGGCCGTCCGGCCGCATGTATCATTCTCCCGCAGCTTGCGCTCAAAAATACTATGATGATGCATAAGTATGATTCCTGTTATTAAAATAGGAGGAAATTGAAAAAAGACAATAGGCCTGCCACGACGGAAGAGGGGGCAGGACGGAAGGGAGACTAGGCGACAAGTCTGTCAATGGGCGAGATAAGACTTGCTGGAAATGGGCAGATGAAAGTTTACCGCCCGGAGGGTTTTTCGGGGTTTTGAAGTCTTAAGAGATTAAGAGGTTTTCATAGGGGACGGGGAGAAGGTGTCCCCCCGGAAGGAGTCAGCTTACCCGACGTGATTTACGAGGAGTATTCCAGGGAAGGCATAAGTAGGGGAGCTGGTGGATGTCCCCTGGTTCCCTATAGATGGCGAACGTTGTCCGCTGATGCTGTTGTTCTGTGCTTGCTATAGCTTCTTTGCAACAACGGCAAATTCTCTGCCTTCCGGTGTAAATGGGGTTCCGGCGACATCTGAATAATAGCCTTCAATGGTAAAACCGCACTGCTGGAACTCACTCTCCAAGCCTTCAGGACTGAAATATTGCAGCCAGTTATAGACTGTTCGTGATCGTGCCGCTTCGATGATAGTGTATTTATCAAGAACCACGTTCTCCTTCTGGTATTTGAAGGTATTGAGAAAGCCGTAGTATTTATTCGGGGACCAGAAGCCATTAAGCAGATTGACTTCATAGAGTGCTTTCTCTTCCCGTTCGCTGAAGGCTTTCAGAGAATACACATCGAGAAGAACAGAACCGCAGGGCTCCAGGAACGTATGAAACCTGGAGAGCATTTGTCTCCTCTGGGTGGGACTGAGGGCACAAAAATCGCACATGATCATCATGATGAGAGAAAACCGATCATCAGTATCAAAATCCAGATAGTTCCGGTTTATATAATGAATGGTGAGTCCTTCCCTTGCTGCGACCTCTCGTGCATATTGAATCGACCTCTTCGAGAAGTCTATACCGGTCACTTCCGCATGCCTTCGAGCCAGTCTTGTGGCATATAATCCCGGACCGCAGCCGAAGTCGGCAATCTTCTTTCCGGCTCCGATGTTGAAGTGCGAAGTTATCCAGTCTACAGACCGGTCGATAAAAGCAGCATTACGGGATGAAACATCGATTTCCTCGTTCAGGTGGAACTTCAGCATCTGCTTAGATGTATACTCGTCCGTCCACAAGTCACTGGCCGTATAGAACTCGAATGGTTCGGGGGGAATATTGATTTTTTCTAGCTGGTCAAACATTTGGTATCTCCTGTTCACTTTCCTGTACATGGCTCCTTGGACAGCATTGCATGCAACGTGCGTGGCTCACTGGCCGAAAAGGCCGCAGTCCCTGTCGGACCATGTATAGCCGACTTAATAATAATTTGAAAAATAGAAACGTCCCAATACTGTTTTTTGGAGTAAGATCAAGGTAGCTTGCAGATATGTTGATATTTATGTGCCGGAAAAAGTGTTTTCAAAGCTTAGAGCCACTGTTTTGGGCCTAAAATGCTGGTTCTAAGGGCAAAAAAAGGCCCTTTTTAATCACTTTTAAACATTATATCAATTGGTTATCTTGGTCCGACCCCAGTTATACGACCCCAGTTATACCATCAAAAAGGGCACATCAGTCATTCCCGCGAACAGGCGGGAATCCAGAGTCTTTGCAGGATATCAGGGAGCCGACTTAGTCACCACCCCGGCCTACAATTGTATGCGGTGCTTTTTCGCATGAATAGTAAATAGGGGTCGTAGTAAATAGTAAATAGGGGTCGTAGTAAATAGGGGTCGCGTCTCAACATTTGACAAATTGAATATAGTTATTGATTGTTGAGACCTGACCCCTTGACCCTGCCTTGACCCTGCTTTCACCCTTTATTCTAACCGGCTTGAATAAACGTAATCATAATCTTTTACCCAAATGATCACCGCCTGGCCGGATGCGTTGGCAGCTATGGCGGATTCATTGCCCCGATCGTCCAGTTGCTCCATGCCTCCCCAACTGTCCGTGGCCGCGTCATAACGATTGATAACGGGGACTGCCGGGGCGCTGGAATAGGCGCCAAGATGGTGCTCCCAGTGGGCAAGCGCATTGCCGCTGCCATCCATCACCACCTCCGCATTATAGGCGGCCGCCGTATCCGTCTCGAGGAGTACGGGAGTTCCCCAGCCGTCCGCCGCATCGTAGCGGCTGGCATAAACATCCCGATCCAGGGTGAAATTATAGTGGGTCCAGACGGTCATGGCGTTCCCGTTGCCGTCCATGGCCACCTGAGGCGCCGATTCCACTCGGTCGGAAAGGGTCTCCAGAAGCACGCTGCCTCCCCAGAGGCCGTCTCCGGCGGTGTAAAAATTGGCATACAGGCTCTCTGTCATTGGGGTGTTGTCGTCGTCGTTCTGTTTCCAGATCACCACGGCATTTCCCGCAGCATCGATGGCCGGCTGAGCTGGATGCATAGCATCCCCCGGCAGGGCATCGAGGCGCTGACCCGCACCCCAACCGGTGTCCGGATCATAGAGTTGGGCGTAAACGTCTATTTCGTTCCCCAGAGGGCCATACTGCTGGCTCCACACCGCGATCGCGCTACCGGAGGCGTTGACCGCCACACGCGGCTCCCATTGATTGACCGTCTGGTAGTCCAACGACTCTGACGCAACCCAGGTGTCGGAATTGACGTCATACCGCCTGGATATAATGGCCTCATTGCCACTTGGCAGGGTTTCCAGCCAAACCGCGATGGCGTTCCCCGCGCTGTCCATGCCGACATCCGGATATGAGGTGTCTTGCGTGGTCGTATCGAGAACCACGGCGGTTCCCCATGCATCGTCTCCGGCATCGTAACGGTTGGCGTAAATGTGGTTAATTCCGTAGTAATTATACATGCGCCAGACAGCAACCGCATTGCCCGAGGCGTCAATGGCCAGCTCAAGTGATTCCGGGTAGGCAACATCGTTGGTCTCCAGCAGCGTCGGAGTCGTCCAGGTTCCGCCGACGGCATCGTAGCGATTGCCGTAGACACTTTCCTCTTCGCCCCCATCGTCGGTAATCCACACGGCTACAATGTCCCCTGAGTCGTTAATTGCCACCTGGGGTTCATCTATTGAACTGAAGAGATCTCCATCAACCTGCTGGGGGGTCGTCGCGATCCCTGCGATGAACGGAGACACCGCCCTGACCGTCAAGGCATCGGCAGGACTCTCGATCAGCCCGTCACTGACGATCAGCTGGACGACATATGCGCCCATTACATCGGGCGTAAAGCTTGGCGCAACAGTGGCGCCATCCGTCAGCTGGGTCAGCGCACTCCCCGCCGGCACGGACACAAAACTCCAGGTATAGGTGAGCGAGTCGCTATCCGTATCACTGCTCGCACTGCCGTCGAGCGTGGCAGGCGTGCCGAATACAAGCGTTTGGTCTGAACCGGCATCGGCCACAGGCGCTGAATTCGCAGTGGATGCGGAAACCGTCATGGTATCCGCCGGACTGGCAATCGTGCCGTCGTTGACAACCAGGCTCAGGACGTATTCCCCATCAAAATCGGGAGTGAAGGTCGGCCCGGCAGTATCGGCGGCCGTCAAAACGGTTGAACTTCCAGATGGTGCGGAAGTCAAAGACCACACATACGTGAGCGCGTCCCCATCTGCGTCACTGCTTGCGCTGCCATCAAGCGTCACCAGAGCGCCCGTCGAGACTTCCTGATCTGAACCGGCATCGGCAATGGGAGCGGTGTTGGCAATGGGGGTGGTATCGTCAACCGTCTTGCCATCGTTTCCACCGCACCCTGCATTCATAATCAGAACAACAAGAGACAAACATGTGATCAATAACCTTTTCTTCATTTGCATTCTCCTGGTGATAAGTATAGAATCGGAAATTAATACCCTAAGTAAGTCCTACCCGAATAAAACAGGAAACAGCGGCCCACTATTACCCATTATCTCTATTTTTATTGACCCAAAAGATGTTTCTTACAGACTCGCAAAAGCAATATAGAAAGGAATAGTACATTGCTTTTAATGACCTCTTGTATTTCAGACATCAGGTTGTATGTCAAGTCTCAAGCAAGAAATACGCCGGGATATTTGAAATAGTGCACTGGTTTACCGGGAGGCAGGCGAAATAATTTAGAAATTATACAAAAGAAGGCATCTATGCCAAAAAATTGGATCTAAAGGCAATTTTCAAAAAGTTTATCAGAGCGTACTGCAACTGGCGTGGGAGCATTTAAGGGACGTCCATGAAATTGTGACATTTGATATGGGTATCATGTCTATTCTGAAGGGTTCCGTTTTTAAATGTCCATATTTCATGGACGTCCCCTGTTTTCCCTCAAGTGTACCATTCCATTGATTCTGCAGGATCAGCCAGATTGTAACGCTTCCCAAATTGTGCCTCTACTATATCGCCACACATTGTGCTGCCATATTCTTTTTCAAATGCTCGACAAAATCGTCTCGCCGGTCGAAGTGACGCGTAAAAAGCAGACCAATCCCCAAGCTGATCTCGACCACGTCCATACACCAGCCCGAGTGCCATGAGCGATCCAATGACAGCACCGCAGGTTTCACCGCGTAAACCAATGCCAGGGAAAGGGGTAAGTGCTTTCAGAATTGCTCCACCTTCCAGGTTGAATCCTTCCTGGAGTGTCAAAAAACTGGTTTGTGCGCAATTTCCAGATACAGTCAGGTATTCGGTCACCTTGGTGTTCAATTGATCTAATAACGCATCATTTATTATTTCTGCTGGCATAATGTATCCCTCCGTTCTAACCATGTTTTCGCCATCTCGCGTCAAAGCTCAGGAATGCAGAAAATGAAAATGGGTGACCCCAAAATCTAACTAAATGGGGTCGGACCAAGTCAACTTGTTGATATATCTTTATTTATGTTCCAAAAACAGGTATTTTCAGGGCTTAGAACATGCTTTTCGGTGTCAAAATGGGCACTGTAAGAAGTTGGGGTAAAGCTTAAAACCACTTTTTCGGGCCTGAAATGGCGGCTCTAAGGTCAAAAAAAGGCCAATTTAAAGCACTTTTAAACATCATTTCAATTAGTTATCTTGGTCCGACCCCATTTATTATACTCTGCTAATTGATCAGGTGATGCGGTAATTTTATAACCCTCATAAAATATTTCTTTCATAATACAACCTCCTTTCTCACTCATATTTATCTAAATGAATCCAACGTGCCGGTCAGCCGCGCGGGTAACGCGTCGGCTGCAGTGGCTGGTTCGGCGCTTCATGGTATGATAAAATGAGAATCAGATATTGTTTTTTCATAATTGTCACAGAAGCGTTGCCGCATGGCATTATTATTTTCCATGATCAAAATATACTTACCCAAGCCTTGCATGACAGCCATAATTAGCGAATACAGTGAATAATACTTTGCAGTATTTTCGTTTATTGAAGGCTCCGAGGAACCAACATAGGGAACTAATCGCGTGATAGCCCCAGACAATACCTTGCGAGAATCATACGTAGACATATGAAGAAGAGCATTCCTGTGTTCCCATAACTCATCAGGAGAAATACCTATGGGAGCCAAATCAACATACGTACTTACCCACTTTTTAAAGAAAGCACTTGAGCTATCACCATTTTCAACAAAAGCCATAGTATCAATGAAGGAAACAAGTAATTTTAAACATGAAGTATAATGCTTCTTATTCCATGTTTCCTTTATTGCTAGAACAAAATCGTCATTGATCAGGCGGCAAATATCAAATTTCCCATCTATGATATATCTGTCTGTAAAATCACTCATAAGTTAAAATTCCGTCGAACGGCCAGCATCAGTGGCGCGGGCGAAAGCCCGCGTCCACCTGGATGCTGAGGTTGTGCGTTTTCTCACTAATTAATCTTCCTTCCGGTCTTCTTCTCGATTTTTTCAAGAACAAGCGAAAGCCTATCCTGCGTCATTGGATCAAGGTTATTGTGATCAGGTTCATAAATAAAGCCTTCAATGTATCTGTGTAGTTTTTCGTCGAAAAGTGTCGTGAATTCCAACACAATAACGACCGTCTCTATTTTTTGTGGCGATACCGAATTCAACGGCCAAGTCAGCTTGATAATCTCCTTTGTACCTGAAACATAGTCTATTGGTATCTCATTCAGCTTCTTCGCCCAAGTGCCCTTTCCGACAACTACATTTTGCACAGGAACTATATTGCCAATAGTGTCTTCAATATAAACATTATGAACTGTACCCTTAGCGATGCCTTGGCTTACGTTTGCGACCATGAAGGTTAAAATTGTCTCATTATCCGTAGTCGTCACCTGCGGCGTTGTCGTTCGGAAAACTGGCATTGTGCGAACCATATAGTCTCTTGACATTACATCAGCCATTTGTTTGGTGGTGACGGCTAAAGCCAGGGTGATGAGTACAAGGAGAAGCGTTGCCACAACTGACCAGAAGGACAAGTCACGTGAAATAAGGTAACGCCAAACTAATCGGGCATTATTTTTTATCGTATCTATTTTCATATGAGTTTTCGCACAACGCTTGTGCATCAGCGGCGGCTGCAAGCCGTCCGCCTGGATGCGCTGGTTATGAGGTGTATTCCCAGTAAATTTTGCTTCCATCTAACCATAACCTATTAAATAAATTCCAACTGAGAGAAACATTCCTTTTTCGAATTTTGAACTTACCTGGTGGTGCATCATCATAAAAAAAATCATCTAAGAGATCATGAAGGTTTTCCATAGGCTCTTGAGTTTTGGGTACTGGATATCGACCATACCAGATTATTGATTCGGTCAATATCTTCAGAACAGTTTCTGTCTTCTTATCAACATGTAATCCAACCAATTTAGCCAACTTAACAAGGTCATGAGAATGTACTGCTCTTTCACCTTTTGCAACAATAATGGCTTTATATTGTAACTCTAAAGACATCCCACAAAGCATCCAAAATACCGATCCCACTGCCGCAGCCATAATAAAACCTTGCCCAAGTCCACACTTTTGCACTATTGATTCTGATTGTTTCTCCTCTTGACTTGTCCATAGGTCAGCAGCAGATCCTCTTAAGTCAGATGACTTATTGAACCAATATATTGCTACTTCATTTCGTTTCTCAAATTGATTCATTTGAATTGTCTTTATTGTAGATTACCTCATAACGGCAAGGATCACCGGCGGCTGATAGCCGTCCGGTGCATCCTTTTGTTATGCAGTTTTTTATTTATGCCATTCATCAGTACATTTATAATCCTTTAATAAATATGCTTTTAGCACAGCAGCAGAACTCACAGTCCAGTTCTTATCCTTCTGATCCAAGCTCTCACCGAAATACCCATTTATACTATCAATAAGTTTTAGTTTCTGTGCAGTGCTTATGTTCAGATGACTCATGTGCCCTTCACTGTCTGGTTTCGTATCTATTAGTAGAGCAAACACCATAGGCATTAATTGGAAGATAGATTCATCGATATATTCAACTTGAGCCGTTATCTGTGGCATTATCGCAGCCATTTTTCCGTAATCAACTCCAGGTTTGGGACCTGATAAAAGATTTGTTGCTATTTTGATTAAATCATCATGAAGTTCATGTTTATTTTTGTAGAAATCAATAGTTGTAGGAAGCAAGGTGTCAAAAGGATTATTGAGGTTCATTCCTTTGAGTTTTTGAATGCTATAATTGAGTTCCAGTTTTACTCGTGTGCTGTTACGGATGCCAGACATCAAACCCGCAATGGCAGGATCATCAGATTTATTATCAACTTCTATATCCTTTTTTGCCACCTGCTGTAAATTATAGGTCGTTCCAAGTGACCTTATATATTCGTCTACGACCTCATAATGCGATGTTTCTTTTTTTTCAGCAGCCCAAGATGTGGCAAAAATTGATAAGAATAAAATTATAAACATTGGAGAATATTTCATTAGTATTCCTCCTTCAATGTTCACCATGTTCAGTCATTCTCAAGGTTAATATGTCATCAGCAGTGATGCATAACGCCAAGGATCACCGGCGGCTGAAAGCCGTCCGGTGCATTCTTTGGTTATCTGTTTCCTTGCTTATTGTTTGGTCAAACATATTTTAATAAAGCAACTTTCTTCTCGATCTCTGCAATCGATTTCAAGACATTAGATTGTAATGGATCATATTTCTTTTTAAATTCTGGGCTATATTCTTTGACTTTAATGAAATCATTTCGTTCTGATATGATAGCTGTCCGAAATTCTTTTACAGAAGCAAGGAGAGAGTCTACATCATCTTTAAGAGTTGGGAAATATTTCGTTTGAAGAACCTTAAGCCTGTTAACAGGATATTTCTTAAATATTGTATCAATATCTCCTTGGATTAGATAGCCAAGAATCAACTTATCAAGCCACTCATCGCATTGATAAGCGAGATAGAGTATTTCCTCTGACTTAGATCGTAGAAAGGTTCTTCTTTCATTTCGTGATCTTAATAAGGAGACTATAACAGCACCAATGACACTACCAATAATTCCAATTGAACCACCAACAATAACTTGCAAAAGAGAGAATAGATCCCTTTCATTTGCACTTCTATCAACAATAATGACTTCGGGACAATTGAAAATAAATGAATAACCTATTGAGGAATAAACTATTAACGAGAGCACGATTAATAAACATGTTGTCAAGATCAAACGACTATTTGTTCTCATCTATATGCATCTTCCTTTACAGATAACGATAAGGGTCAGCCGCGCACAAAGCGCGTCGGATGCAACCTTTTGTTGACTATTTCTTAATTAAATACTGGTCCGTTGATAGACGATGTTTTTGAAAGCTCCTTTACCTTCCACAAAAAAAACATATTATCTCCCTTAATTTCTTCTGTTACATCACTCTTTGACATAGTATCTTCTATCACTTCAGATCCTAATTTAGCAGCACTGAAGGCTGCAACACCAGCTAAAGGATTTGCTGTAAAGATACCAGTATAAAGTCCAACTGATATAGCTCCTGCCCAACCAACTAATTTGCGATAGCCACTTTTTCTAAATGAAGTTTTAGCTTTGCGGATTCTAAGGTCAAGTTCCGCCAATCTTGGTTGTATAATATCAGAGTAAACTGCCTGGGCATCCCTTTCGGTAAATGATTTACCCTGAGTTTTGTATTCATCTATGGCTTTAGACAAAGCTGTTCTAAATAATATAAAAGCTTCCTGCTCTCTTTCTCTAAGAGTCAATAAATCTATAATATTAACAGAGTCAATAAAGGGGACTAGACAAGTAAGGTATCTCCCCATAAGAGAAGTACGCCTACGTGCAAAAGGATCTCTTGTTAAACTACAAATAAAATCTATTTCAAGCTCACTATCAGACAGGTAATAAGAATTAAGGAAATTTGCACCGCCCAACTCAAAAGCAACACTATCAGTAATCCTGCTTGAAAATTTTGCTGCAGCTTTAATTTCTTTAGCTTGGTTTGAAGTTAACTTAATCTCACCAGAAGCTTTTGCTTTTTCAATCAGTTTAGGATTCTGTGGTAAGATGTCGGTCGGATTTCTGTAAACCAAGAACAGTGTCCCATGGGGTAATAAAAAATCTGGCCCGGAGGCAGATATTGCAACTTCACCATCTTCATAATGCAATGAAAAAGTAACTTCTTTATAAAACCTCCTTTCAAGTTCTTTGGACGCTTTTTCATATTCTATTTTGGAATTTTCATGTAGTGCTCTTATGCTCAAACAATGCGGGCATATGTCGCCAAATGATACCATTTCAACTTTACCTGCTTCCAATAGAGGAAGAAGTGCGGTGTATATAATTAAATCATTTTTTAGCGACTCAGTTAAATCAGTCTTTTTGAAATTACTAATATAGCTTGGACTTCTGTAATCATTAAAAAAATTTCTAATATACACTTTATCACTGTATAGTGCTGCAAACTGGGCTAATTCATAAGCTTTGTTTAAACGACATTCAAGGCATTCACAAGGTGATCGATCAACACCAATTGATGCAGAGGCAGCATGTGAAAAAATTGACTTGGAATTAATAAGATTTTCATAAAAGGTTATCTCAGAAGCTTGATCACATAAATCTATAATTCGAGTTGGAGTAATTCTACGAATATTCTTTAAAACAGGTTTCCCATTTGCGATTAATCCAACATTTTCAAATAAAGCACTTAATGGAATTTCCACGAGGAGCCTCCTTCAAATCAAACTGTGGTTCATAAGGCCAACAATTACTATACGGAACCATTCCGTATTTTGTGATATATATTACATTTTACGGAATGAAACCGTATTTTAAAAAATGCACATTGCGTCATCACATAGATGCAGGCAGCCTTCAAAAGGCGGTAGAATCAGCTGCGAAAAAAGCCACGATCCATAAACCCATCGCTTGCTACACCTTCCGCCACAGCTTTGCCACGAGGCTGCTGGAAGACGGGTATGACATCCGTAGAGTGCAGGGACTGCTCGGCTACAAGAGCGTGAACACCACCATGATCTACACCCATGTCATGAACAGGGGGAACTGCATAGTTCTCGGATTGTCGCGGCTGAAGCCGCTCCTACAGCGATTCTGCCAGGCAATGGAGCGATTCCCTCAACCCGGCGCCTGGTGCCCAGCGCCTCAAAAACACACACTCCGTGCATCAGGGGTGCAGACGGGTATTGTGTGTGCACTCATCAAACAGTTCATCATGGTTATCCAGGTAAAAAATCACAGGTGCGGAAATTCCAGAAGGTGTATGTAGCTAATATCTAGCGCTGTTTTCCTGTTTTGTCAAAGGATTATGCGGCTGTCAGTCGGGGATGTAGGGGACGTCCGTGGTGCATGTAGGGGACGTCCCCTGTTTCTCCCTTATATTACTGTATTCCTTGGAAAGGTGGGGTCAGGTCTTGCAATGCCACATTTATAAGCAGGGATGATAAAAATGTTATAATGCAAGACCTGACCCCATAAGCCCGGGTTCCAATTGTGTATCTTGTAAATTAGCCATACCATTCTAAACTGGTTTGTAATGTTCCACCGCAAGCTATGGTATTTGCAAAGTCAAGTGATAAATTGAACAAGGTTATTTGCCCTGCCATAAATTCACTGTAAAGAACATCATCATTCCTTAAGAGATTTATATAAGACATAGCTAACTTTCTCACCTCCTGAACATTTACGGTATGAGTTATTCCATTTGGCACTTTCGCTTGCATTTGATGATATGCATTAATCAGCGCTGAAAGTTCTTCATTAGCATAAGATGGCCACTTATAATTACCGACGCTATTCTTCCACACTTGGAATTCATTGGTGATGCAAAGACCTATCATACTTATGTTGGCCAAACTCTGGTCCCAAATCGGTTCATCTAAAATGAAAATATTTTGAGGTCTTATAGGATAGTCAGGAAATAATTTAGACGGGTAAGCTTTAGCATAATTACGATTTGTTTTGTTTGTTTGGTCAGGTATCGCATTATTAGCTTGAGATTCTGTGTTAGATATTAATCCGAAATAAATTAATATGCCGCTAAAAAAATAAGAAAACACACATATTATTACTATTGCACCTTTAGTATCATGGTTTTCTATAAAAGATAGAGTAATTATAAGTATGCATGTGTTAATAATAATATTAATAAATGCCCTTTTGATTGTATTAGCTTCTTTAAACAAAAATAAAATTAAAAACTGTATAATAAATGCAGAAATAATTAATAGAGCAACCATAATAAAACCTCCTAAAAAGATGGGCTCAGGTTTTGCAGTGCCACATTAATAAACAGGGGTGATGAAAATGTTATAATGCAAGACCTGACTCCCAGTTTCTCGTCCCCATTTATTTATGCCGACCCCATTTATTTACCCCGATTATTTATTCACTTGCCCTATTCCGGTCCTCACTCAAAAGTGCTTCAAGACTATTCTTATCGACAACATCATTTAGCTTGAAGGCGTTCCTGCGAATGAAAGGTGCAACCGCCGTCGACCGGTACTTAAGGTGCCGCATGATGCGAAATACCGCAAAGTGTTTGAATACCCTGGATACGTTTTTCTTCCAGCCAATCCGCCACAACATTCCTTCATATGCGAAAACAAACCGCAGAGAGCAAATATAGGGCCATGTCGAGAGGCTTAGAACCACAACAATCAACGAAGATAAAAGTGCCGCAACAAAACTGTGGTATGGATCTGTTGCTGCCCGTCTAACCACAATCGCGATGAGGACGAATCCTAAGATCGCTTGAATATTGCCAAGTATTTTGGCGACTGGCTTGTGATCCTCTCGCATCTCGGCTACCGCACCCATCGTCGCGATAAAAGTAGCGGTAGGAACAATAATTAATTCGATCGGCAATGAGAACGTATACGTTTCCACAAGGATTTCAACAACAATGAGTACGGACAAGCTGTCGCGTATGAGTATCCTGAGTACTCGGGGTGTTTTCTGTGGGTCGTGGAACTGAAAAGGATACGTTAAGGCGCAAAATACAAACCAGATTAGTGTGTCTTTAAGAAGGCCGATTGTCCAAAAGCCCAGTTCTCGAAAACAGAGAACCAAGATCACAGAATATAAAGCTAATGACAACCATACTAAAATTAGCTTAGAGAGGAAAGCTTGCCTAACCAGTGCCAAAGCGTTCTCCCGCACACCCTTTGTGGAGAGAGCCAATCCAAAAAAGGCGATGGTCCAGAACGAAACGGCTATTTCTCTAGTACTGAAGGAGTTCATTTATCACTTTCAAAAGTACAGCTGAGATAATTGTCTTCATAACGTGGGCATCACCGGCGGCTATAAGCCGTCCGGTGGATGACCTGGTTATGCGCTTTTTAACCTTTTGAATGAAACACTATTAACGTTACCTGAATTAGTTGTGATCTTGGTTTCGTATTCAGTGCCTTCCATATCCTCATATACGATAGTAATTTGAACTTGCTTCCCAACTCCAAAAAACATGTCAGTTTCTGGAACAGTACCTTTTGCCCCGGTTTCAGAATTACCACTATGAATGATGATTTTATCACTACCACCCTGAGGAATATATGAGACTGGTTGTATTTCGTAATAAGTATTATCTGTGGAAGTTTTAATAGTCGGCTTGAAGTCAGTAACTTTAATATTGAGAGCAGGTCCCGAACCATCGTTATTATAAAAAACATTATTATTATCCAATTTTATATTTAAGACCGGCCTCATTAACATTCTATTCTGTTTAATCATCTCGTTACGCATTATTGCCGTCTCGTATGAATACCAAAGAATTATCAATGCGGTGAGGGCGTAAATAGCATCAGAAACTGATAAGGAATCATTTTGAATTACTGAGACTGCGATCACTAATAACAAAACAAAAATGAAAAGAATGCTCAGTATATTCTTTTGCATATTATTCATACTCCATTAACGCATAACGTGCCGGTCAGCCGCGGCCGTAGGCCGTCGGCTGAAGTGGCTTGTTATAAGCTCTTTAAAGTAGAAGTTTATGACAACTATAGAGAAGTACAGATAAATGCAAAAGCACGAAAATATCTATCACAAATATCGATAAACGTCTGAATCTGAAACACTTCAGAAGACATGGATCGTTTGCATAATTGATCCGAAACAAGTGAAAGGTGGAATTGAAATATGTTTCTTCTAATCTTTCAGCTTCTTTCCTATATTGTCTGTGTCGGTGAATCCCATTGTTAATAAACACAAACCATAAAAAGCATAGTACGATTCCAAAGATAGGTAACAATATTTTAAAAAAGTCTGGCAAGTTGGTTTTTTCTGAAAAAATAAACCCATATACTGCTATAATGATGCTGTTTGCCATAAGCATTGCATTAAACCTACTGTAAATTTCTTGACCCAGTATTTTAATCATGCTTGTAGCAGTCTTATAACCGATTTTTGCTTTTTCCACCTCATCATCAATAAGATTGATCGATAACCTCATATTTGACTCCTATCAAATTAGATATGGGCTTATAACAATTACTATACCTAAATCCTGTAGGCGAACAGGCTATCAGGCAAGCAATTACAACTATATTAAACCAATATTATATTCCAAATGACTTCCTTTCCCTTCTGCAGGGCAATGGAGTTGTTCCTTCAACCCAGCGCCGAGAGCCTAGCGCCTGAAAAAACACGCACTCCGTGCATCAGGGGTGCAGATGGGTATTGTGTGTGCACTCATCAAACAGTTCATCATGGTTATCCAGGTAAAAAATCACAGGTGCGGAAATTCCAGAAGGTGTATGTAGCTGATATCTAGCGCTGTTTTCTTGTCTTGTCAAAGGATTATACGACTGTCTACCGGGCGGGCATGACATAGGCATTCCGGATAACCCTTGCTGCGGTGATTGTTTTTCCGGGTGGATGGGGCAGGAGACAGTATGGAATATGCGTGGCAGCCTTCTCAGGTATCCCCTCCCGCCTCTATCTTTGAACTCATGGCACGTTGAAATACTTATTCCGTTGTAGTAAATATGGAGACATACTTTTTGTCATAAAGTGAGTTTTTTGATTGTTGTGTTTTCCTGATTGGAAAGGGGGGTGTCATGAAAAAAAGGGTAGTCCTTATATCTCTATTGTTGGGCGTGGCAGGAGTGATCATTCTTTCATGGGGCTGGTGCGCAATCACTGATAACTACCCGGCTAAAGAAATGAAAGAAGACCCCTTCTATTTCGGCATCCCTGAAAAGCCTGTGTATTCAAAATCTGTGGTAGATGCACCGGAGAGCTCCTATGAATTTGAACCGGTCCTGCAGTTCGATATGGTCAGGCACGATTTCATTGTCCGGAACACCTTGGACACCGTGCTCGAGCTGAAAAAGGTAGAGGCATGCTGCGGTAGCCTGGTGGAATCTTATAGCCAGATGATACCTGCCGGGAAGGAGGGCGTCATCAAGACGGTGCTCCTGACCAACCGCCGCGGCGGGGAGGAGATACGGGGCACCATCCGCGCGATGACCAATGATCCCGAGCACCCGGAATGGACAATCGACATCTCCTGCTTCGTGAAGAAATTCGCCGATATCTCGGAGCACACCATCATGTTGAGCGGGCCGTGGCGCACTGAAATCGAGGGCTCATCAGTCGTCATTCCTGTTGCTGAGTATCCGTTTCAGATAACCGCCCTCAAGGCCAAGAGGGGGATCTTCATCACGTACGGATACCGGGAGATAACGCAGGATGACAAGAAGGGATACCTCATCTGGGCAAAGAACACGAGGAAAGAGGCCGGGGTGATTCGGGATACCATCTATGTGCAGACAGACAACCCGGCCCGGCCGCAGTTCATGATCCGCGTGCAGGGCAAGTTGACCGACGGGTAGGATTACTCGCTCTTGGCAGCTTGCTTCCGGTAGATATCCAGCGTCACCTTGTCACCGCTGATGAGCATGGTGGCAAGGACATTGTCGTTGATAAAGCGGGCTACGTGGGAGATGGTCTTGCCGTAATAATCTATTTCCCAGTAAAATACCTTCTTCTCAGGGTCGTACTGGTAGGTCTTCGGGGTCTCGAAGAAGGTATAGGTCCTGGTGGTTGCCTCGTCCGGGTAGAAGATGTAGGTGCCGTCGTCCTGGGGCTCCAGGTTGAAGCCGTTGGTCTCCTCTTTCCAGTCATCCACGCTCACCCAGCCGCCCAGCCAGAAATCTTCCGTGGGTGCGTCTCCGGTCTGGACCACTCCGTCGAGCAGCGAGAGATCTTCCACATACTCGATCTCGAGCTCGTAGATCTGTTTCTTGATTTCTTCAATGTCTGTCGGAGGCTCGACTATGGCTTCCGGTTCACTCTCTATCTCCTGATACTCGGGTTCAACCTGGTCCTCGGGAACGACGACCTCTCTTGGGGGCAGGGCTTTCTTGTGCCAAGCGGTCGGCGGCGGCGCAGGCCGCTCTTTGACAATGGGAGAAGGCTCCGGTCCCTCTGAGATAAAAAAATAAAACCCGCTGACGAGCAGCACAACGCCGGTCAGGATAAGCAGGATAGTCTTTTTGCTCATTGCTCGTGTCTGTTCGATGTCATCACCCTGGTAGTGCCGTCCCCGTGAACCCTGTCATCGCGTACGCCACGAACCGCCCAGGCGGCCCCGGGGAACGGGACGGCCTGGGGGGCAACGCTCCCGGGGAAAGGAAGCGCTGCCCCACCCTCAAGCCGGGAGTCTCATCACCTCAGCGATACATTGATCCTTCTACCATTGCATCCCAGATGAGGTTGGCCAGAATCACCGAGCCGTCATACGTGGGATGGATATCGTCCGATTTTATGTGAATGGGCAGGATGTCAGGCCTCGAGTCTATGAGGAGGGCCTTGTAATCGGTGCCGATGTAGACGGTGGGGTACGTGGACAAGTAGGAGGGGAAGATTCCCGGATAGATCCAGTCGTAGGCATAGTCGATGGCCTCGTTCTTTTCTATCTCGGAGCCCTTCACATGATAATAGCCGAGCCACGTGCAGTCGTTGGGCGACTTGTTGTACATGTTGTTGATCATGACCTCCATCCTGTCGCCGAGGTAGTCGAGGACATCGATGCATCCCAGGGTCAACGGATCTGAATCGCAGTCTGCGGTTCCCTGAAGGATGTCATTGGCGCCGCCGTCGGCGATGACCGTCTTCAGCGTCGTCCTGGTGAGTGCTGTGTTCAGCTGACTCTCGATGGCGGCAATCTTGGCACCGCTCACCGACCTGTCTTTGTAGCTTTTGCCGGATAATATCTTTAAGACATCGTGGATATCTCCGGATAAATCAAACACCGAATCGCCTACGATCTGGACATCATACTCATCCGCTCTGGGATTATGGAAATCGAATGAGCATCCAGTCGTGGCCAGGGTCATCCCTGCTAAGATGCCGAGTACCAATAACATCCTGACTAGTTTCATAAACCCTCCTCCTTATATGACTGTTTCAGATCACTGATATAATCATCAGTGCTTCTGTCACACAAATGAGTCGCCCAATATATCAAGATGCTTAGTTCAAGGTAAAATCACGGTCTCATAGCAGGATAGTGTATTTCTGAAATACTAGTGTAGTCTTGAAATCAAGTCAAGTCTTTGATGCTCTGATCGTGATTTATCTTTTCGTTGCGGCATGACAGGCTGTAAGACGGCGGCAGGGCCTCTGTTGTCCGGTACCAAACCCCCTGCGGTAATGAGATGGGGCCAGGACAGCAAGCGGTAACCGGCTGTATTATCTCTGCAGACCTAACGCAACCATATCAGGCAAGAAATTGGGCAGCTTTATTATTGACTGTTTCCTGAATATCAATATGTCCCCTTGTCTGGTTTTTCATCTTGTTGAAGTAGGGGTCGTGCTGACGGTTTGACAGCGCGAAAAAGATGAAAAGGATTGCCAGAAAGATAAACAGAACCAGGGAGTTCACCTTCAGTCTTGGAATGGCGGCGAGCATGCCCCACAACGTGAACGGCTCTTGCTTCCTGTTGCCCTGGGCTGCATAAAGCATCAGCAGCGCGGCGATGGGCCCGATGAGAGGCAGCACTGAGGCGGCAGCGGCAGCATAGAAGCTCAAGCTCTTGAGCGGCGCAGACCCTCTGTCTTTCAGCTCTGCATACGCGCCGAGGGCAAATGCCAGGCAGGCGAAACCATATGCCGCGCAGAAGAAGGTCTGGGCGCCGGAAACGGTCATCATGCCTGCGAGGAGGGCAGTGATATGGCTGACCAGCCCTGTTGACAGGGCGTTTTTTCCCAGCGTTGTATAGGCTATCTCTCTCATGTGCCCATCCTGAAGTGGTCCGTGGTATTTTCGAGGATCATGTCGAGTCCTTGTCTCTTTTCGAAGACCGTCATCCTGTATTGTCCGCCAGCCCTGAACGGGCCGCTCAGCCTCAGCATGACATCGATCAGCACATAGGGGATGACCAGGCGATTGTCGCGCACGTCCGGCTTGCCGAGTTCAATGGAATAGAGCCAGGAGGCGGAATGTCCGAGGAAGACGCAGGCAACCGCATAGTGCTCGAAATCCATATCAGGGGCAGGCTTATCGAATGCGCGCGTCCAGAGATTGGCCCACTCCTGTTTTGTTCCGACCACCTTGATGAACTCTTCTTCCTGATTGGAGGAATTTCCCTCCCAGGTGACGCCGTCGTAGGCTTTCGGCGAGCCTTTTTTCTCCAGGAGGCCGGTGACGGCGCTGTGAGCGCCCTCGAAGGCATAGGTCCAGGCTGTCTTTGACTGTTCGTCCTGTGCAGCAACGTTGCTTCCCTTTTCGAGGAGCATCTGCACGGTTTCAATGTCGCCCCATTTCGCTGCCATGATGAGGGCTGTCTCGCCCTTGTCGCCCACTGCATTGCAGTCCGCGCCGTGCTCCAGGAGGAGCTTGACCGTCTGCAGCTTCGACTCCTCGAACGACTCCACCGCAGCCATCAGGGCCGTCTTCCCCTCGTTGTCCTTTGCGTTGACGTCTGCTCCTTGTGCAATGAGATACTTCACCATGCCCGGCTCGCCGGCTGCGGCATAGATGAGAGGGGTCCTGCCGTCCGAGCCCTTCTCGTTGACATCCGCGCCTTTTTCCACCAGAGACTTCACCATGTCAACGCTGCCCGTAATGACCGCGGATGACAGCGCGCCAGTGGATTTGAAATCCGCCCCGTTCTCGATGAGGAAACGCGCAACCGCGACATGCCTGTTCGAGATCGCCGTATCGAGGGCCGTGTTGTTGTATTTCGATTTGGCGTCTATGCGGGCGCCTTGTGCGACCAGGGCTTTCACGGTCGCGATATCTCCTTTGTCGCAGGCATAGATCAGGGCGGTCATCTGCTCATTATCCCGGGCATTTGCATCGGCACCTTTGGCAAGCAGCGTCAGTGCGATCTTGAAAGCCCCTTCTTCGATGGCCATGATCAGGGCCGTCTTTTCGTCGTCGTAGCGTTCATCGATCTCCGCGCCGCAGGCGAGCAGGAGTTCCACCATCTCGAGGTGTTTATTCATGACTGCGTAGATGAGGGCATCTCCGCCGCTGATATTCTTGATGTTCGGATCTGCTTTGCCTTGCAGAAGCATGTCCGCAACTTTCATAGATCCCTTTGCCGAGGCATGGATCAAGGCCGTGTCGTTGGTGCCGTTCTTCGCGTTTACCTCGGCCCCCCTGCCGAGCAGGAATTCCACGATGTCGGGCCTGTTCCTGTTTGCGGCATACATGAGCGGCGTGCTGCCGCTGCTTGTCCGGGCATTCACGTCTGCGCCTTTTGACACCAGGGCTGTTACCTCATCGAGGCTGCCCTGCTTTATGGCTTCGATGAGCGGATCGGGCGAGGCCGTTGCCTGCTGCCGTGATCCGTCAGGGGTGCTTGCGGCCGTTTCGAGCAGTCCGGAGATATATTCCAGGCCTTCTCTCTTCGCGAGCGACAGGGCGGTGTCTCCCGTGCTGTTCTTTGTTTGCAGGTTTGCGCCCCTGGCGATCATGGCCTGGACCAGTGCCGCGTCTCCCTGTGCCACCGCGAACATGAGCGGCGTCATGCCGGATTTCAGCCATGATTCGTCCTGCACATTCACGTCGGCGCCTTTTTCGAGCAGGAGGGAGACTGTTTGTTTCTTATCCCCGGTCATGCCCGACAGAACCGAAAAGTGGTCGCAGGCCACGAGCAGAGGCGTGAGGCCTTTGCGCCTGACGTTCACATCCGCGCCCTTGGAGATGAGGTATGTCACTACTTCCACATGCCCGTACGAGGCTGCCTCCATGAGCGGCGTTCTGTCGTTGTCCCCCTCGACCCCGTCGATTGCCGCGCCGTGCTCTGCAAGCAGCCGGACGATCTCGAGGTTTCCGTTTTTGGCAGCGGTTGCCAGCGGGGTGTAGCCGTAGTTCCCTCTCTCGTTTATCTCATCGCTGCCGTAACCCGCAAGAGGCTTTGCGGAATCAGTGCCTTGGCCGTTCCCTCCCTTGCGGGCCTCAAGTGTTGTGAGGATCGAGTTCACCTCTTCGACATCGCCCTTTTTCACGGCCTCGAGGAGCGGGTTATCCGGAGGCGGCATGATCTCCGTACACATGGCCGCTGGAGAAAACAGCAATGCCGGCAGGATGGCAAGGATCAGTGCAAGGGTGTGTTTGCCTTTCATTTGCTTGTTCCTCCGTCTTCAAGGCATTTCTTGCATTCCTCTTCTGTCTCGAAGGGCACGACCCCGCCACAGCCGCCCCAGAAGAATGCCTTGCAGGTCTTGCTGACAGGGTCGTAGTAATACCGTTCGAACAGGGCCTTGCACGGCCCCGGGTCCGGCTTCAGAGAGCATCTTTTTTTTGCGGGGTCGGCGAGAGAAGTAAATACCTCGCCATAGCGGTCATCCTTTTCCTCTTCATACACCCCTGCCTCGGCCGGCATGCCTGTGGAGACATCGACGAAGATATCGTCATTGAAGAAGTAGTTGCCCGTATAGCTCACCACCTGGATGAATGCCTTCTGGTCTTTGAAGAAATCCTCTCCACCGGGATAAATCCCGTCCAGGTCCTTATCTTTCTTTACGAGAAGCGCCGAGGTGCTCGCTATGACGGGGATGTTCAGGCACAGCGGCCTCTGGCCGTAGGGCCTCTGCGCTTGAGGGTGCTCTTCCTTGTAGAGCGCTCCGCTGTAGGGGTCGAGGGGCTCGTTGCCGGCAAAACACAAGGTGGTGGGCGCGATGATGATCAGCTCGATGCTGCCCTGACCGCCGAAGGTGTTCGATGTTTTCAGCGGATAGTACAGCTCTTTGCTTGTGAACCGGTATGCGACGGGCTCGATGAAGCGCGGCTCGTCGGAGACCTCGACATAATCGAGGACAAAGTAGATGAGCCCCCGTTTCACATAGTCATCCACCACGGCCTCTTCCTCGGGATACTGCTCTTTCGCGGGAAGCCCCCTCGCCTTGAAGTATTCGTTCACCCACTGCCTGAACTGCGAGACGTCGTTGACCTTGATGATCGTCAGGTCATGGGCACCTAGCTTCTTGTTCAGGCGAAGCTCGACTCCCTGCGTTTCCGCATCGGCAGGGCCGCCTTTCGTATAGTGAAGATACTGATATTTCAATCCGTATTTCTTGATCATGGCCGCTGCCTTCTCGAAGGCGCCCTCGGGCGCCAGGTCGACAGCAGGCTCGGCAGGGAAGGGGATGAACCTGATGACCCCGGTCTTCTTCGAGGCCCTGAGGTCGGTGCCCAGGATCAGGACCTCTTCAGCGAGATTGTGCAGGATGATGGCCTTCTGCGAGTCCTCGCTCACCGTGACCGGATCAAGGCTGACATAGACTCTGCCCATGTCGGCACGGGCAGCCAGAGACAGGCCGAGCGAGAAAAACACCACGGCAAATACTTTTGTCCAAACGCCCAATGTACAGGTTCTTCCCATGTAATCCTCCCCTTGAGATCTCGTTGAGCATTTACGGCTGAGGCCTGCGCCGGCTGTCGGATTGCACCGGGCCTTGTGCAGCAGTGTTTGCATGCGGCTCGAGCACGAGCAGAAGCTCGCCTGCAGACTGGTCGAATATCTCCCAGCCCAGCGCTTCCTCTCCCTGGTCTCCCGCCCTCTGGCCGGCGACGACATGGTCGATCCCTGACAACGCCGTCTCGAAGCACACGGCGATCCGTTCGTATTTGGGCTTTGCTGGGCTCACCTTGCCGGGCTCGAGCACGGCAAGGGTGTTGGCGAGGCTCTCCCTCGCTTTCGTATAATCCGCTTGCCGGTTCTCCATCTGGGCGAGCGTGTGCTCGCGGCTGAAGTCGGTCATTGCCAGGGCCCCTGCCTTGACGGCTGCCTGGCAGTCGCTGTCGGAATACGCAGGATAGGGAACGGTCTGCTTCGGGGTGGTGGCGCAGCCTGCGGCCAGCGCCAGCACTGCCAGGCAGACGACGATACGGATACAATTATTTCCAGCGAAGTACTGTTGCATAGCCTTCATTCTCCTTCTGCATTTTCTTGTACTGCTCGCCCCTTAAGCGGATGGTCTCTTCGTTTGCCCGGGCGGCCTTGATGGCGATGTTTACCTCGTCCCAGTCGTCTGCCATGGCATCGTGGAAGACCTGAGCGGTCTGCAGCTTCTCGAGCGTCGCCATCTCGGCGTCGATCTGACTGCTCAGGAGCACGCCGGCCGTGGCTGCATAGGCAATGTCCGTGGCGGTTTCGGCTGCACCGACAGCAGTGCCTGCACCGCCGGACAGCGGAACCGACAGCATCTTGATCTTGAGCCGCCATACCTTTTCGCGGGCCTCGCGGTCTTCGATCCACTGTGCGGCATCCTTGCCCTCTGCCTCGGCCTTTTTGTACGAGTCTGCGATCTCCTTCACGTTGGCGCCGATGTCATAGGCCGTCTTGCCCTTTGACAGCAGCCCGGAGACCTTCAGCTCCCGCTTCAGGGAATCCTGCACGCCCTGCGGCAGGGTCTTGTCCTGAAGCACGTTCTCCAGATGGGTCTCTGTCTTGGACAGATTGAGATCCACCAGGAAGCTCGCGGGGTTGGCATTGTCGATTGCGTCCTTGATCGCGGCGTCCTTTTCTCGGATGCTCTGTGTTAACGCCATGGCGAGCTTCTTCTTTTCTGCCCGGGCTTTGCTCCATGAGTCGAGCTGTTTTCCCGCCCGCGCTCGGGCAGCCTCTATTCCCTCTCTTTCCTTGAGCTCGCGAAGCTCCTGGCTTCCCTCGATGTGCTTGTCGAGCATCACCGTGCGGCGCATCCCGGCCGCTTCGACGTTGCCGTGCGCTTTCCTGAGCTCCCCGTCCGTGGTCTTGCTCAGCTCTGCATAATTCTTTGCTATGAGCTCATAGACGGCGATATTGGGATCGACCGGTTTCGGCTTCGGCTTTGTTGCAGCCTTGTAAGCGGATGCAACGCCATAACTGATGGGCCCTGTGGGGACATACAATGCCAGCCAGGGAAGACCGCCCATACGCAGACCAAAGGTGAATGAACCCGCGGCCCACTCGTCGCTGTCCGGGACCTTGAGGAAGTTCTTATAGCTCTCAAGGAAGAAGTCATCCGAAGAATTTCCGGTTATCTGTTTGCCGTACCAGACGGCACCCGCAAACACTCCTCCCACGATTCCCACGGGTGCGACAAAGATGGGCGCCCTCTCGAAGGAAGCACCGCCTGAATACCCCGAGTCTCCGTCGTCACCGCCGCCACCTCCGCCGTACGGGCAGTTCGATGCATGGCCGCTGCCGCAGGCCCTGTTGCAGGAAGCGCACACGCAGTTCCCTTCATAAGCCCACAGAGTTGCCGCGCCCAGGATCAGTGCCGATACGACCAAAAACGCACTCAGCATCGGATAAAAACGTTTCTTCATGTGTGTACCTCGCTCTAGGTGATGTTTCTTTCATACTTTAACCGGTGCTGCACAACGGCGTTTCGGTCATTGCTGCAGCCTGAAGTACCCTGATGAGTCTCTTCGATAGAGGATATCGGATTTCTCCATGGTTTTTATAATATGATCCGTGCACGACTCACAGGGTTCTTAAGAAAACAGGCCTTTGGTGAATTGGGGACAGTGAAACGTGAACCCGCCCCTGAATTCCTCCCCGCAAAAGAGCCCGTCGCCTGAATAATAAAGGACAAAAAAAGGGAACAGGTGATAGTGCCTTTCCGACCTGTTCCCTTTTTGATTCTGCCCGGACCTTCCTGCGCCCTGGTGCTTGTGCTACCGTGGTATGCGCTTGACCGACTTGTCTGAGATAAGGTCGTTGAGCTCCTGCAGGAGCACCCTCTCGTGGGCGTCGATCACGCCGTCTTCGTTCGCCAGCGCGATGATCTCCTCATACTCGGAGTTCGTTATTACCTGATCGTCGATGGCCTTCTTGATGATCTCTTCGAGCTTCTTCCCGCTTTTTGTCAGCATATACGACCCTCTCCTCGAATGTTTTTATCGGTTTCTACCATGAGTATGTCTTCCAGGCAATGAGATTGCAGAGAGGTTGCCAGGCAGGCGATGAGTCCGTGATAATCCCTGCAATTGAAGTGGCGGGGAACTCACGGACGTCCATTCAATCCGTCTTCGCGTTTTTGCTATGCCGGACACGACCTGCTTCGCTTATGAGCTTCGCAGGACACGTCGCCGCCCGGACAAGAAGCTTAGGGTTCATTTTCCGCAGTTTTCTGCGGAACATTGTACAGGGCTTGACCTGGGGTTCGTAGCATTGATTAGTTCGCCGGATTGCTTTTCTTGTTATCGCCCCTATTTTTTAATGATCTTTTTCAAAGGAGGAACGTATGAAGACAACAAAAATGGTTGGTCTGGTTCTCTTGGTTACCCTGGCGCTTGGTGTCGTCCAGATCTGTTTAGCCGATGATGAGAGTGACCCTTCATCTGATCAGGATTCCGGCTGGTTCTGCCCGTGGGCCGGTCAATATGGCATGGGGCCGGGCATGATGGGGCAAGGACATGGTGGCATGATGGGATATGGACAGGGGTATGGACCCGGGAGCATGATGGGTTCCGGTTCAGGCTACGGCTGTCGCAGTTACAACCGTTCCGGACAACCCATAACGATGGATCAGGCAAAAGTGCTGTTCGAGAATTATCTTACCACATTAGGTAATCCCAACCTGAAGGGTGGAAAATTAACGGATAGTGAGAAATATTTTGAAGCGGAAATCGTCACGAAAGAGGGTTCGCTGGTAGATAAACTCATGATTGACAAGCAAACAGGGTGGATGAAATCCGTCTATTAAATGCGCTGCTGCGGAGAAGTTCTTCGTAAGCTCCATAGTATCTTATTAGTGGATATCCTGGAACAGACACAGGCCAACTGAATAGTGATGAAGGGATGATCCATCTGGGCTGTCATGCAGAGCTATGTAGGTGGGTTGCGTGCATGATCCGGCCATCGGTGATCACGAAGGTAATATCCGGGCCGGTACACCGGTATGGAGTCATGAACGTGAATGGGAAGAGAAGTGTCGGAATACTTGGAGGAGGATTTGCAGGTCTGTGCACCGTGTCATCCCTGAGGAGAAGGTTGGGAGGCACGATCGAGATCACCCTTTTCGACAAGAACAATTTTCTCCTCTACACGCCGGTCCTCCATGAAATGGCAACCGGTACCGTTAATGCCAGGCATGTGGTAGTTCCTCTCCGAAAAGTTATCAATGCAGGCGAGATACATGTACGTTGTGAGGAGGTGACTGCCGTTGATCTCGAGGCCAGGGTGCTTGAAACCACATCGGGACGGTTTTCTTTCGATAACCTCATCCTCGCCCAGGGGAGTGAATCCAATTTTTATTCCATCCCCGGCCTCAAGGAAAATTCACTTTCTTTAAAGACCATCGGTGATGGAAGCACAATAAGAAACAGGATCATCGAGCACTTGGAAAAGGGTGCCCTCGAAAAAAATCAAGACAGAAGGAGGGCTCTCTTGACGATCAATGTTGTGGGCGGCGGTTGTACAGGGGTAGAGCTGATTGCTGAAATAGCACAATTCATCAACATCATACTTGAAAAGGACTACCCTGAGATAGCCCGTCCGGAAGTCCGGATCACTATGATTGAGACAGCCGGTAAGATCCTGACATCCTTTCCCGCATACCTGTCTCAGGTCGCAATGGAAAGACTCAAGGCATTAGGGGTTGAGCTCTTATTTAACACCCGGCTTGATTGGGTAGATGAAAACACGATAGGTCTTAATAATGATATCCGTCTGCCCAAAGGAATTCTCATCTGGACCGGTGGTATACGCGCACTTGATCTGAATACCAAACAGGATATCGAGAGGGATTCGATCAACCGTATCATGGTAGACAATTATCTTCAGATACCAGGTTACCCCGACGTCTACGTGATCGGAGATGCTGCGCACTTTGTACAGAACAGTAATCCTTTGCCGCCCACGGCCTCGGTTGCGGTTCAGGAAGCACGATCCGTCGCTGATAATATAGCGAAACAGATGCAAAAGAAGCCCCTCATCCCGTTTCACTTCCATTATCGTGGGGATATGGCATCACTGGGATTCATGTCAGGGGTGTGTGAGGTCTATGGACACCAGTTCCAGGGCTTTATTGCTTGGGTGATCTGGAAGGCCTTCAAGCTCGCGTTGCTCCCCAGGTACAAGAACAGACTCCAGATCGTGGCAGACTGGCTTATCACATACATCTTCAAGAGAGACACATCGCGTTTGCCCTGAGATAAAATGTGCGGACAAGCGTCAAGACGTTCAGTTCGAGCGGTTGTGGAGGGACTATACACAAAGGAGAAATACAGACAGGAGTTGATAGAGAAGACGGAGATCCTTGAAAGACTGAAGCGGGATGCGAAGCACGGGACAGTTACCTTTCTCTACTCTGCCAAAGACATCGAACATAATAATGCGGTTGCCCTGAAAGAATTTCTCGGCTGAATCTCACTCACCCTTGTTAAGAGCTCATGACCGTTCATCATGGGCATAACCTGGTCGGTTATCAACCAGAAGAACTTATCCGGTTCATTCATGGAAAAACTTAAAGCCTCCTGGGGATCGTTGGTTGCAGTAACGCAGATTGAATACAACTACTCGACTGTGGTTATTATTAATCCCTTATCCCTGCCTTAAAACAGTGGAGACAGCACGATAATGCCACCACCGATAATTGCTCCGATCAATATAACTGCCGCAGTTCTTGCTCCATACCACTGCTCGTTGAATCTGATGCGGGAAAACACTAAGCCCAGCACAAAGAACAGGAGGATGATGAACACACCATGGGTTACCCAGTGGTGGCCAAGGAGACCTGCCATCCAGTTTTTCAGTCCCTCATTGGCCTCTTTCTCAATAACAAGGATGGCGTTGATTATGCTCACTACCAGGAAAGATAATCCGAATCCCACAATGAAGTCAGAACGTGATATATTTTCCATGTCAACCTCCTGCTACAGGTGCAGCGAGCTTGGCTAAAGTTGCCACTTTTGATCCCATGGCTATGATTGCCCCGAATCCGTCCATAGTGAGACCGAGCACAACCATGAGGCCCAGCACCGTTAGTATAATTTTTTTCAACCCTGCACTTTCGAGGATCTTGGCGTTGAAGATCGGAATCGGCAGATAAAATGCGAGCAGCAGGAGAAGGAAGAAGACATGTTCCTTCACCTCCATAAAATATTTATGAGCCCACGGCCACGGACCGGCCAGGATCAGGGCTTTCTCAGGTGCATAATGAGCAACGTACCAGTACCCACCTGCAAGGTATGAGAGGACGAAAAGGGCAACCGTGACGAGACAAAGCTTCTTGACCCTGTTTATGTTTGCTGAAGACAAGTTGAGCACATCGAAAAACAGTGCAACCACAGCGAGCGTCCCGAGCACGCCGAACAGTGCATGTGCCATTAAGATACCGACCACCGGCATGTAGAGCTCCTTTATGAAGAGTTTGATTTTTTAATTAACTAATAGGGATCATTTCCCGGATGACAAGACCTTGAATAACTAAATATTGAACTTTCAGATAACACTACAACGCTCTTGGGATCAGCTTCTTTCTTGCAGCTCATGCCATACCTGCTGCTTCTTATTCAGGGCGCCTGCCCCATGGTCTAGCTTGACCTATTGTGGCCATTGCTCTTCCAACGGCATAACCTTCGTGCGGATCGATCCGCTCAGGACACTTTCCATAAAGTCATCCGCCAGTCTTTCCCCTTCTCGCCTCGCCTCATTCCAGAAAGCGATACGCTCTTCATCACGCCCGTGAAAGCGCACGAAATCCTTCCTGTCAGGGATGCTTCCATACGGAAGACGGGAGATGAATTCCTGAGATGGGGCCAGGAGGAGCATGTTCTTGAGGTGTTCCGGCCTGGGGCTGCGCCAGGGAAGGGACTTGTCGAACCAGCCTGGAATCAGCCTGCTGTAAAAATGCGGATAGAGCACGATGCCTGTTCCCTCACCAGGATAGAACGATGAAGGATGGTAGTCGAGGATCCCGCCGTCCCGATAGACACCTTCATGGGCACCCGGGATGCCCGTTACCCCTTCCATGGCCAGGGGAATGGACCCGGAGGCCATCAAGGCACGGCGGAAATTCTTTTCATCCAGGGGCACCCTCTGCAGGGGAAACTCACTTTTGTCAAACAACGAGGAGGGGTCGCGGGAATCATGGAAGAGGGTTCGTTCAAAGAGCAGCGAGAGCAGTCTCGGGCTGATCCGGTTGGCAAGAGATGATATACCCAGTGCGAGAAGCTGCAGGAAGATCTTCCTCGTGGCAGTCAATCCCTTGCACCTCACTGCGCAGAGGTTGAACCTCATCACGGGATGGGAGAGGATTTCCTTCACTTTCTCCTGGGGAAGGTAGGAGTCCAGTATCCGCCAACCTTCGGCCGTTACCTGCTTAGGAGTGACTTTTCCCTCGTAGTGCTGGTGAATATAGGACTGCGCCAGGGTCTCAAACGCAGAGGAGGGATCATCCTGTGCGGCCGCGGCAAGCTTCCATGAACCGATCGAGGTGCCGAAGAGCGGCAGAGGGGTTTTTCGATCCTTCAACCACTGGCTGAAGATGGCCTTGTCCAGTTCGGAGATGATCAGCCACTTGGCGGCACCGGACGCACCTGCCACCACGGCGACATCCTCGGGCTGAAGGCCTGCATCCTGAATCCGCTCAAACGCAGTGCGGCCTGCAAGGAAAACAAGATCATTCCTGTTCGTCATGTCTTCACCAGGGACCTGTTTCCCGGGTACTCCACCCGGTGAACCCGGGGCTGGCGGATGATCCCTTCGTGTCCCTGTGCCCGGTTGAAGAGGATCCGGCCGAACTCAACAAAGCCGCTTGCGGACAGCACCAGGGACTTGAGGATATCCGTGACCTTCACCCCTCCCATGGCCTTGCGGTAGAGCCTCATCACCGAGAGGACCTTCAGGCGTGACCTTAAGTTGGGACCGAACACCAGGGCAGGCAGCAGCGAGGGGAAATAGCGCATGGCCTCATTCTTCATCACCTCTATTCTCTCCAGCATGTACAGGTCTATATCATGCCTGCCGGTTTTTTCATACCGCATCAGCTCCGCATTCCATGTCATGCCCTGGGCCTGCCTCTGGTCATAATCTGTAACCGCCTGCAGATAACCGGACAATGCCGTCTTCGCCATATTGACGATGGAGGGGCCTTTCCTCTCGTAATTGCGCCGGAAGGCCTGCCTGAGATGGTTCTCATGATCTTCGGGTCTTTGAAAATTGGGATGTATGAAACTGAGCTCGGCAGCCCCATGCTGGTGGCGGTAGGGTACCTTTTTCAGGCGGTGTTCTCGCTGAAGGTCTTCGTAGAGCGGAGTGCCGGGCCAGGGATGATAGTTCATGAACTGCACGAGGTCCGTGTCAAGATCGATAACCCAGTCGATCTCTTCTTTTAACGTGTCCCTGTCATGATGATCATGGAAAAGGATTGTTGAGGCCAGCACGATTATTCCCTTTGACCTCAGTTCCCTGAAGAGCTCCTTCAGGTCGATCCCCTTTGTCTTGTCATGGAGATTTAGCTTTGATTCGACCCCTACCCATAGGCGGGTGATGCCTGCCCTGACCAGAAAGTCGGTCCCGACCCGGCGGATGTTTTCCGCAGAGGAAAACGTCACAAAGGTATAAGGCCTGATGGCGGTTGTCATTTCATCGAGAAGCTCTCTGGCCCGTTTGTCGTGTTTGAGGAAATTCTCGTCGAGCACCATGAAGTTTCGTGCCCCCAGTTCCCTTTGGGCCCTCTGGCAGACATCGAACATTTCGCGGCCTCCCTTCAGCAGGGGGATGTGCTCCTTCTTGAACATGTGCGAGGTAATGCAGAATCTGCAGCCGTTCTCACAGCCGACCCCCGGGAAAATGACCGAACCGCGAGGTGTCGAGGGCATTCCGTATATATAGTTGTAGACAGGATTTTTCAGGACAGGATGCACGATCGGCGCCTCCGGGTCATCGCCGAAGTAATTCCTGATCCATTTCACCCCTTCACCCCTGCAGCATGCATCGTGGGGAACCAGCCTTTCAAGATCGGGAATGATGGTGCCGTACCCGCCAAGGAGAATCTTCACCTCAGGATAATGCAGCCTGATGTACTCAGCCATTCTCTTGACCTTGAGCACATTGGGCACAATGAAGGAAATGGCTACATGCGTGTAGCCGTGATCGAGCTCGCTGACAAATTCGTCCCATCCGGGAAAATCGAGCACCGTGCTTGGAACAGAGATATTTTCTGCCAGGAGGTAGAGCGCAAACGAGAGATATGACTGTCGCGGTGAGTGAACCCCCTGCTGGCGCGTGACCTGATTGTTCAGGAGCTCCATCTGCATGCCGAGTTCCTCACCCCATTCATCCTTGATTCCGTATGGTCCGAACACCGATGAGAAAAGAACCCTGTTGTTGTTCATGGCAACTCTCCCTGTTTTCGACTTTGATTGTGAACAGAAAACAATTCTGTCGACTGATCAGGGTAGTAACAAATGGAGACACAGATTGCTGTGAAAGTATGTTAAATGAAATGTTAAAGTTGTGTAGCGCTGAGTGTTTATATGAGGATAGAAGCCTGGAGACAAACTGAGGTCTTAGTCTTTTAGACTGTAGGCGTTTAGACTGTTAGAAAAAGATGATGAGACAGAGAAAAGAAGCCAGAAGACAGAAGACAGAAATCAGAATCCATCCGCCGCGGACAGAATTCAGAAGACAGAATAAAACCCCTCTAGAAATTCAGGCAGGTATATTCAGTAAACCGGACACTGTTTCATGCTTCGTTGCGGCCGACGGGCCATGCCTGTTTGGCAGACAGAATCAGCCATCACCCCCGGCATTTTCCCGGTCGGCCTACTTGCCTGACTTGCGCTGCCGGATGAGCTTTTTCACGAAGACCTCTTCGCGTTCCATCTCCTCGAGCCGGTCTGCGATATACTTCTTCGCCTCCTCGTGCTGGGGGATGAAGATCTTCTCCAGCGCGTTCACCCGGCGCTGCACCTTCTTGAGCTCCCTGGAGAGCATGATGATCGCCTTGGTGATGGTGGCATATTCGGCGAGGGTCTCGAGCGCCTTTCGCGCTCTTCTCTTTGCCGTGTCGTAGGAGGCGGTCGTATCATGAAGGTAGGCGATCCGGGGCCGTTTGAAGGTGAGCCTGAACCGGGGGAGCACCAGGCCCATGAGCCTGGTGGATTCCACGTGGAGGAAATAGCCCCGCTTCTCGGAGCTGGTCTTGCTGGTGATGGTGTCTGCACCCATGTCCACGGCAGCTGAACGGTACGCGGCATAGAGCTCCTGGAGGGCGGTGCCCAGCTCGGCCTCGATGTGCTTGATCTCGCTGATGTGTTTGACGATCTCGATGGCGAGGATCTCCCGTTTCTGGTTGAGCAGGTCGTAGCCCTCGTACGCGAAGGAGAGTTCATCTTTGAGCCTTCTCAGAGATGATTTGGTGGGCGGCAGCTCTATCTTTGGCATTCTCCCCGCTCCTTGGAAGGAATGTAGAACTTGTGCAGGTCTTCTGCACAGATGCGATAGAGCTCTTCCTGGGGAAGCAGGGAGAGCATGCGCCATCCAAGGTCGAGCGTCTGCTCGATGGACCGGTTCTCCTCGGGCCCCTGGCTCAGGAACTCCTCCTCGAACGCTGTTCCGAACTTCAGGTATACCCTGTCGAGAGAGGAAAGCTCCTCTTCTCCCACGATGGCCTCGAGGGCGCGGATGCGTTTGACCTTGGCATAGGAGGCAAAGAGCTGGGCCGCTACCTCGGCATGGTCTTTGCGGGTATGCCCCTCGCCGATGCCGTCCTTCATGAGCCGCGACAGCGAGGGCAGGCCGGCAATGGGAGGGTAGATGCCCTTGTTGAAGAGCTCTCTCTCCAGCACAATCTGTCCCTCGGTTATGTAGCCGGTGAGGTCCGGGACCGGGTGTGAGATGTCGTCGCTCGGCATGGTGAGTATGGGCATCTGGGTGATAGAGCCGCGGTGACCCTTCAATCTGCCTGCCCGCTCGTAGATGGAAGCGAGGTCGCTGTAGAGGTAGCCGGGGTAGCCCTTCCGGGAAGGGATCTCCCCTCTCGAGCTGGAGAGCTCCCGGAGCGACTCGCAGTAGTTCGTCATGTCGGTGAGGATCACGAGCACATGCATGCCCTCGTCAAAGGCGAGGTGCTCGGCGAGCGTGAGCGCCACGCGTGGCGTGATGAGCCGCTCGATGGACGGGGCATCTGCCAGGCTCAGGAATATGGCCGAGTGCGTGAGCACGCCCGATTCCTCGAGCGAGTCGATGAAAAACCGGGCCATGTCGAACTTCACCCCCATGGCTGCAAAGATGACGGTGAACTCTTCCTTTGCGCTCAGGATCATGGCCTGCCTGGCGATCTGTGCGGCGATCAGGTTGTGCGGCATGCCGCTGGCCGAGAATATGGGGAGCTTCTGCCCGCGGATGAGGGTGTTCATGCCGTCGATGGCCGAAATCCCGGTCTGTATGAAGTCCCTCGGGTATTCCCTGCTCCAGGGATTCACCGGCAGGCCGTTGATGTCCTTCAGGTTGTCCGTGATCACCTGGGGGGCGCCATCGATGGGCCTTCCCAGGCCGTCGAAGACCCGTCCGAGCATGTCGCGGTCCACTGGGATCTCGAGCGGCCTTCCCACGAAGGTCACCCGCATGCCCTCCACCGAGAGCCCGCTCGTTCCTTCGAAGACCTGCACCACGGCGCTGTCTTCGTCGACCTCGAGCGTCTGCCCTGTCCGTACGGCGGATGATCCGTCGCGGATCTCCACGATCTCCCCGAACCCGACACCCCTGACTCCCCTGACGAAGATGAGCGGTCCGGAGATCTCGGAAAGGCATGTGTACTCTATCTCGACTGCCATGGCTATACCCCTGTCAAGAGCTCTTTGAGAGAATCGAGCTCTGTCGCAAGCCTCTTTCCATACTCATCGATCCTGGCGGTGTCCTGGTTCGGGACCTCGGATTTGAGCCTCACCAGTTCGGACATCACATCGAGGGCCTTGATCTCCTTTAGAGAAACGCCTGCATGCACGAGCTGCGAACCCTTTCGGTAGAGGGTCAGGAACGTCTTGAGGAGCTTGAGCTGCTTCTCCGGGCTGCAGTATTTGTCAATGGGATCGAAGGAATTCTGCTGGAGGAAGGCGTTCTTGATCATCTCGGCTGCAAAGAGGACAAACTGCTGGGTCTGCGGCAGGGCATCGGTGCCCACGAGCTTTACCAGCTGCTGGAGCCTGTGGTCGTCAAGCAGGATGTTCATCACCTCGTTCCTGAGTGAAAGCCACTGGCTGTCGAGGGTTCTCCACCAGGCCTCGATGTCGTGGAGGTATTCGGTGTAGCTGTCGGTCCAGCTGATCGAGGGATAGTGCCGGGCATCGGCCAGGATCTTGTCGAGCGCCCAGAAGCACCTCACGAATCGTGACGTGTGCTGGGTGACCGGCTCCGAGAAGTCGCCGCCCGGGGGGGAGACCGCACCGATGATGGTGATGTCGCCGTCATGGCCCGAGAGTGTTTCCACCAGGCCGGCCCGCTCGTAGAACTCGGCGAGGCGGGTTGCCAGGTAGGGTGGGAATCCCTCCTCCGCAGGCATGTCTCCGAGCCTGCTGGAGAGCTCCCTGAGGGCCTCGGCCCACCGCGAGGTGGAGTCGGCCATCACCGCGACGCTGTAACCCATGTCGCGATAGAATTCAGCGATGGTCACCCCGGTGTAGATGCTTACCTCCCTGGCAGGCACCGGCATGTTCGAGGTGTTCGCGATCATGACCGTCCGTTCGATGAGCGGCCTTCCGTTTCGTTCATCGATGAGATTCGGGAATTCAGTGAGGACATCGGTCATCTCGTTGCCCCGTTCGCCGCAGCCGATGTACACGATGATGTCCGCGTTGCACCACTTGGCCAGGGCATGCTGGGTCATGGTCTTGCCCGTTCCGAACCCCCCGGGTATTGCTGCGGTACCGCCCCTGGCTATGGGGAAAAACGTGTCGATGACCCGCTGACCGGTCATGAGCGGGATGAAGGGTTTCTTCTTGAGCCTGAACGGCCGCGGGCTCCTCACCGGCCAGTACCCGGCGAGTTTCCCCGTGTAGGTGCCCGTAGCGGTATCGAGGGTGTAGATCTCTTCGTCAATGGTGTACTCTCCGGCGGCGGCAATGCCCGTGAGCGTGCCGGATACCCCGGGAGGCAGGAGGACCCGGTGCACGACCAGGGGACTCTCCCGGATCTCTCCCAGCACGCAACCCCCTCTCAGTGCGGCCCCGGCCGTTACGAGCGGACTGAATGCCCAGCGCTTCTCCATGTCGAGCGCGGGCAGCTTGATCCCCTTTTCTATATAGCTGCCGCATACCTCGGAGATACCCACGAGCGGGCGCTGTATGCCGTCGTATATGTTCGCGATGAGCCCCGGACCCAGCAGGACCGACAGCGGCCTGCACGAGGAAACCACCTCGTCGCCCGGCTTCAGGCCGGTGTTGTCCTCGTACACCTGGATGACGGTCACGCCCCCGGCAAGGCGGATGACCTCCCCGATGAGCCTGTGGGGGCCAACCTCGGCGATGTCGAACATCTTTATTCTCGCCAGCCCCGACGCCTTCACGATCGGGCCGTTGACAGAGATCACCTTTCCCGTCACCATGTCTTCCACCTGCATCCCCCTGTTCTCTAGAGAGTGAACCCCTTGTCTTTGAGGATTCTCAGGACCTCCCGGCGTATCATCGCTGATTTTCGGTAGTAGATTCTCTCGATGGTGCCGTTGAAGATACGTCCCCCTGCTTCGTCTCTGACGAGGCAGCCGCCCCATTGTATCGTGCTGTCATCCCTGATGACGATATCCCTGTGGACGCCTGCGTCCTTAAGGGCAGCCATGATCTCGTCATCAAAGATCCGGTCCTGCTCCTTGAGATGCACCTCCGCCCCGGACTGGATCTCGAGTGTGGCAGCACATATGCTCTGCAGGAGAAACTCTTTGTAGAGCGGATCCGACCTCATGCCCTCCACTGCCTTTTCCACCGTGCGGGTGATGAACTCCTCGATGGTGCGCAGCATGAGCTTCCTGCGCTCGAGGATGCCCCTGCTGGCGATTCTTTTCAGTTCCTGATCGATCCTCGCCTGTATTTCGTCCCCGGTTCTGCCCCGGTAACCTTCGATCTCGAGCGTGCAGGCCTCGTCGAGTTGCCTGATCTCGGCGGCCTCGTGTTCCCTGATGGCCCGTATCGTGCGCTCGGACTCTTCCCTGATGGAGGTTTCCAGTGGCGTTGTTTCCATGACCGGTCCCTCTCCTCACAGGGCGATGCCGAGGGCCTCTGCTATGTAGCCCACGGCCGATCTGCCAAACCCGTGCGGATCGTCGATGCCCGGTATCTCGATGACTACCGGGCTCGAGCTGCCCGTGTTTATCTCGGTTATCCTCGCCCGGAGATCTTCGGCGAGCCCGTTGGTGATGATCACGATACCTGCATCCTCCTTGCCGATGGTCTCTTCGAGGTCGGAGTGAGCCCTGTTTTTGCCCGAGACCACGCCCTCCACCCCGGCGAGACGCCAGGCGCTCACCGTATGCAGGTCGCCTATGATGTAGATCTTCTTCATGCCTACAGCTTGTTGAGGATCATGATCGCGATGATCAGGCCGTAGATGGCGATCCCTTCGGCCAGGCCGAGGAAGATGAGGACCCGTCCCGTGAGCTCCGGCTTCTCGCTCATGGCGCCAATGCCTGCCGAACCGATACGGGCAACGGCGAAGGCACTGGCGATACAGGCTAGTCCCACGGCCAGGGCCGCAGCGATGTATCCCATATCGAGCCAGTTGTTGCCCGGATTGTTCGCGGTTGTCCCGAGGGACTCCTGCTGAGCCGCCGCAGGCAGCACGTCCGGAAAAAGGCACATCACTGCTGCGAGCAGGAGAACACCCGCAAGAGCCCAAGACTGATTATCCCTGGTCATAGAGCACCTCCAACGCTTTTTCCCTTGAGTATGAAAGGGGTAAAGGCAACCCCGTCTCCCCTGAAGAACTTGCTGAAGAACTCGTAGTACTCGAGCCTCATGGACTGGATCGAGCAGACAAGGCCCTCGAAGCCGATAATGAAGATGTTGCCGCCAATAATGATGGCGATGGCGCCCGGAGAGCGCATCGCTGGGTCGGCGATGCCGGCCAGGGTGTAGGTCACGATGCTCAATCCTGCGTGAGACAGCGCAAAGGCCCCCACCCTGATGAACGAGATGGTGTTTGAAAGCATGCTCAACCCTGTCTCCAGGATCTCCACGCACGTCTCGATACAGTATTCGGTTATGCTCTGCGGTGCGGGTTCCGAAAACAGGGCCGGCCCGAGCACACCCCTCAAGGAAAAGAGGAGCAGGGGCACGGCAATGAATACGCCTGCCTCCCACGGCGCAGGTCCTTCTCCTGTTCTAGTATACCGTATGACACCGAGCACGATTGCCGCATAGAGCACGAGTACGACGAGCCCCCTCTTTTCAAAGAAGGCCTCGGTATAATGCGAGTTCATGAGGCTGTTGATGATGTTGACGCAAAGACCGATGGCGATGAACAGTGCCCCGATCAGGATGGTTGCGGCAAACAGGCTCATGATGTGCTCGATGGGGTGGAACCAGAGGGCAGGTATGATCTGCTCGCTCGAGAAGACGCTGCCGTAGAGAAGGCCGCACAGGGCTGCCGAGATGCCGCAGGCGATCAGGATCTTCCCGATCTGTCCGAGGCCCTGGGATGACGCACCCCTGTTGTGCGCGATCCGCTCGAGCACGAGGCCGATCAGGGCCAGGACGAGCCCCTGGCCGAGGTCGCCGAACATGAGGCCGAACATGAGAACAAAGGTGAGTGCCGTGAGCGGGGTAGGGTCTATCTCGCTGTTGGCCGGCATGCCCATGGTCTTCACAAGGAGCTCGAAGGGCCTCAGCAGCTTCCGGTTCATGAGGCGGACCGGGGCCTCGGGTTCTCTCTTCTCGGAGACGACGGCGATGAACCTGTCGGCGCAGATTTCCCTGAGGATGCTCAGGAGCCGCTGCTTGTCGGCCAGGTCTATCCATCCGGACAGGAACATGGCCCGGGATGAGAATGCCGACAGCCTCAGGGCATGGAGGATCTCTTCGTAGCCGCTGTAGAAGCCGTGCAGCTCTTGCAGGACCTGCCCCGCGTCATCCTTCAGGCGGTCCAGGCAGGACTCGAGGATCTCTTGCCGGTGCCGGAGCGTGTCCAGACGGTGTGCAAGGGTTTCAGGGGATGCCTCGACCAGGTCCCCCGACCTGTCGGTGAAGCCGTATGCCTTGAGAAACCTCGTCATCGCTTCGAAATCCGGAGGAAGGGCCGCGCCTATGACATGCCTGCCCGCCCCGGCCACCATGAAGCCCTCGTGAGCCGGTACCTGCCAGTCGAGGTTTTCCACGGTCCCGAAGATCATCTTTACCAGGCGTGCCGTCCTGATCGAACCGGGATCGATGCCCATCTCATGCACGATCTCGAGGCAGGATATATGCTCCCGGATGGCCGCCGATTCCTCCTGAATCTTTGAGCGGATACGCTCTGCACGGTCGATGGTGTTTTTTGTCCCCGAGACGAAGGCCTCGTCCTGGGGGGTGTCGCGCACCCTCTCGGGTATGGCAGCGCTGCCGGGTTCGATGCCGAAGGCATGGAGGATGTATTCGATTCCTGAGAGGAGTCCCCTGATCCGTGTCTCCTCGTCCCTGAGCCCGGTGACCGTGGAGGTATCAGGCGTACTGTCCGGTGAACCGGAGAGCTGGATGAACCCTTGTCTTCCCAGTGCGATGCAGACCTCCCGGTAGTAGATCTTCTCAACAACGACAGAGACTCTCCTGATATCCGACTTCACAAACATGGCAGGCCTCACACTTCACATACGATCCTTTCGAATATCGCTTCAGGCGACAGGCCCAGGTGCCTGCCGTCGATGATGCGCAGCAGGTTCTTTATCTGGTAGAACAGCAGCCACAGATAGGCGACCACGCAGTATACCGAGTGAAAATCCTTGTGGAATATGGAACAGACCCACCGGTAGAAATACTGCTCGAGATAGTACTCGACATCCACTGCGCCCGGCGATGGTCCGCCGCTCTTCCTCTCCAGTTCAAGACGCCGGTTCATTGCCTCCTGAACGATCTTCACCTGTGGCGCAGGGGAGCCGTCGAAGAGCTCAGGGAGACGTTCAAGGTGAGACTGTATCTGCTCGTCATCCCAGTGGTAGTTCTCCTTGAGCCTCCGCTGCCAGATCACGGCGAGGACCGCGACCCGCCTGAGCATGATCTCCTGGAAGTCGTTGCGTGACCTGGGCAGGAAGGGAGCCGAAGAGGCATGCAGGTTTTTGGCCGCACGGATGTCGATACGCATCTCGAGGCGTTCGTAGCTCGCAGTATCGTCGAGAAGGCCGTCCAGGTATGTGCCGGCCAGCATGGACCTGATCTCCTCCAGGGCGGGTTCTTTCTTGAGCAGCCCCCTGTCGAGGGTGGCGTAGTGACCGATATCGTACCACTGTTCCAGGCACTGCCTGCCGAATGCCCTGGCCAGGAGGAGCTTGAGGTTGTTGGCCTCGTACTGACGGAGGAAGGCGAGAAAGAGCGGGGCATAGGTCTGTGTTGCCTCGGCGAGGCGGATCACGGCCTGGATCTGTTCGGTGAAGACAGTTTCCCTGGCCCGGGCGTATTCATCTGCGCCGGTTATGGTTTCGGAAAAGGCATTGTTGTCCCTGACGATCGCGGTGTAGTCCCTGAGCATGAGGAGACGGCTCCGCATGGCATATATCCTGGCATGGAGGTTGACTTCATCCGCGTAGTATCTCATGACACCTCAACTCGCAAGAAGAAGGGAGAGCACCTTCTTCTGTATGGTCTCGGTGAGTTCGGGGTCCTGGTAGAGACGTCCATATTCGCCGGAGACGGCACGGGTTTCGGCCTCCGATGACCGTTTCGCCTCCTCCAGTGCGCTCGAGAGTCTCTCATGGCCGGCTTTGTCGATCAGGGCGAATTCACGGGCCTTCTTTTCCTCGAGGGTTTCCCTGTGCGCCTCGATCGTCATCCTGGACTCCCGCTCGGCCGTGTCAACCTCCTGGGCGCACTGTTTTTCCACCTCCACGATCCGGGTGATCACATTCTCCATGCATGTCCTCCCCCGATTCTCGGATGTGCCTGCCAGGGCTCAACCCGTGGCTGGTTTCTATGCCCGGTGTATTCGTGATTCTTCGGTGAGACCCCCTCGCTGGTGTGCCGGTGACGGGCAGCGATCTGCCCGTCCGTACTGTTCATGGCCGCGCCGGCATGGGCGCTTCCGGAGGTGCTCCGCGTTATAATCCATGGGAGTCTTCCTTCTGTTCCCGCTCATATCCGACGGCTGTGCAGTAGATGATCCGGTCGAAAAAGAATACGACGCGATTGTTCAGCTCAAGGACCTGCTGGAGCTCGTATGACGGATCGATGACCTTCTTCTCTATGGCGAACAGCCAGAGATGCCTCTTTATGAGCATGAAGACCATGAGCACTTCAGAGAGCGGAATACCCTCGTTATACCTCTGCCTGCCGAGCTCGATGTAGTGCTCTATGATCTTTCCCTTTGTCTTTTCTCCGCTCAGCCAGGAAATCAGCATGCTGTAGACGTCGTATACCTGCGCATACACCCTGTTCTGCCGGAGATCGCGCAGATGTCTGGTCTCGTCCCGCACCAGGAGATCTTTCATGAGACGCTGCGTCAGTTCCTCGCCGCTGCGCTCGATTATCCCGATCAGTTTCTGTGCGATCATATGCCCTCCAGAGTTCAAGGGGATAAGACGACAGGTGAGGAATCGTGGTGCATCGCGCGAACCGTCGCGACCGTGACAAGGCCGTCAGAGGCCTGCCTTATCCCTTGTCTTTGCGGAGTTCCTCCTCATACCCTATGGACACGAAGTAGATCACCCGGTCGAAGAACAGGACGACGTTGTTGTTCAGTTCGAGTGCCTGGTAGAGCTCGTAGGCGGAATCAAAGAACTGCTTCTCCCGCACATAGAGCCAGAGGTGTCTCTTGATGAGCATGAATGCCAGGATCACCTCGTGGAGAGGGATCCCTTCGCGGTAGCGCTTCTTCCCGAGTTCGGTATAGACTTTCCTGATCTCTCCCGAGGTGTACTTGTCCTTTCCGAGCCACGCGCCGAGATTGCTGTAAACATCGTGCACGCGTTTGTAGACCAGATCCTCGGAAAGAGTTCGGTAGCCCTTGGTCTCCTCTCTGCTGAGCAGATCCTTGCACAACCTTCTGGCCAATTCGTCTGCATTGTTCTCGATCAGTTCAACCAGTTTTGAAGAAATCATCATCCCTCCCTTCGGAACATGGTTTTCATTCAAACTTGTACTGAAACTCCTCTCATAACAAATAATAAGCAAAAAACTGCCCGGTGCAAGGAGTCACCCTGAATGCCCCCTTTCACCGGGCAGTGTATTTCCGCATCAACCCTGGATTGTGTGTCTCGCAGGGTGGTACCCGGGCATGAACGGTCTGCAGCTGCGACCGGGCTTGAGGAACACATAAAACCTTTGTCGAGTTTGAAATTGCTCCTGCAGATCGAGATCAAGTGGTGCTGTCTGAGCGGTGGCTATTTTTTGAGGTGCAGGATTTGGGGTAAACCGGGCGCTTGGGATTCTTGAACTGGTTTTCAAGATGTGTGGGGCTGTTCATGAGGCGCGGTAGAGCGCCTTCGGGAAGGAGGGGATTTCAGGGTCGTGCTTTGGGCTCGGCCGGGTGACGCATCACCCGCAGATCTCTTTCCACTTCAGTTCGCTCGATTTCCCGATTATTCTGATGGCCAGTTCCTCTTTGACGGCATCGATCCTGGTCACCTTGCCCTGGATCGCGACATCTTCGTTGGGGAAATAGATGTCCAGGTCGGCATCCTCGAAGACGTGCGCCAGTTCGGGTCTGAAGAAGCTGAATATTTCAGGGGTCTTTACCAGGATGCCATGCTCGCTGATATCACTGGTGTAGCCGATTCCTTTGAGATGGATCCCCACCTTGAGTTGAACATTAATGACGATCTTTTTCCGGGGAGTCCGTCTCCGGTCCTCTATCGGGTCATGTTCTCTTTTCATGGGTTACGGTCCTCGGAGGCTTCAGTCTTGTTCATACACTACCTTTCGGATAAATGACCTCTTAGCTTAATAGCAGGATATGCGAATCTTTCAAGTCTCAATCTGCCGCTGCCTCCCCCTCGATGAACCCGGGGACACGCCAGACCTGCCGGGCACTGACCCGGGATACGCCCCGGCTTCTCAGGCCGCCATCTTCATCCCTTGGAACGGGTTGTATCCCCTTAAGGGGCAGAATCCTGGATAATAAATTTCCTCTAAGGAATAAAAAGAGTTATAAGGGTGCCATAGGTTTGTTGATTACATTTTTCATAAGAAAGGAGAGCTGCCGTGGAGAAGACCGTATTGTTTGAAGTGCAGGATTCAGTAGCACTGATCACCCTGAACCGTACTGAGAGGCATAATTCCATCTGCCAGGACCTCCTTATTCATCTCTATGATTATATCGATGAAGTGGCGGGGAACAGTGAGATCAAGGTTGCCATCATAACCGGCAACGGCAGGTCCTTCTGCTCCGGGATCGATCTGGCTGTTCTCGGCAAGGATAATCTGCTCGATCCGCGGGGTGACGGGAAGGATATGCCGGATGTCTTTCAGGCCTGCACAAAACCCATCATCGGGGCGATCAACGGCAATGCCATCACCGGCGGATTTGAGCTCGCGCTGAACTGTGATTTCCTCATCGCCTCGGAAAATGCCCGGTTTATAGATTCCCATGCAAAGGTGGGCATCCATCCGGGATGGGGGATGACCCAGTTGCTGCAGCAGGCCGTCGGACAGAGAATGGCAAAGCAGCTGTCGTTTACCTGCAAACCCCTGGCAGCCCAGGATGCGCTGCGGTGCGGGCTGGTGAACGAGGTGGTGCCACCTGCGGACCTGATCCCCCGGGCCCGGGAGATTGCCCTGGACATATGTGCGGTGAACCAGGACATCATGCTCGAGATCAAGGCATTGATCGAGACAAAGAACCGGGTCAGCCTGGACGAGGCACTCCGGTGCGAGCGGGAGGGCTTCCATAAGTTTCTCGGTAAGGTGAAGATGTTCTGAGCCGGGGCTGAGAAATCACTGCTCTGGCCACCGGGCGCTCAGGCCCGGCGGGCAGGTCTGATCTGCTGGATGATGAGGCCGCCCACGATGAGCACCAGCCCGATGAACGTGGATTTCATGATGTCTTCTCCCACGAGAACGTGGATGAAGATGAGCGAGAGAAACGGCGAGAAGAAGATCAGGTAGCCGACTTTTGCCGTGTTTTCCGAGAGCCTCAGCGCGTTGAGCCACAGCACGAAGGTGATGCCCATCTCGAACAGCCCCACGTATGCCGCGCCGAGCAGGCCCTGGAGGCTGCTCACCCTGAGATCTGAGAAGACCAGGCAGTACAGGGCAATAAAGGGCAGGGCGAAGAGGAAATTGAGCAGGAGGCTCGCCACCGGATCCCTGGCATCCCGGGTGTTGTAGATCCAGTACAGGGACCAGATCACGGTGCTCCCGAGCGCCAGGGCAACGCCCAGCGGGTCGGACGCCGTGAGGTTGCCGATGTCTCCGTGCGTGGAGATAATGACCACCCCGCAGTAGCATACGAGCCCGGCACAGATCTCGCGGACCCCGATTGTCTGCTTCAACAAGGGGATGGACAGGAAGGCAAGGGTGAGCGCCCAGGTGTAATTGAGGGGTTGCGCCACCTGCGCGGGCAGCAGGTCGTATGCCTTGAACAGGACGAGGTAGTAGAGAAAGGGATTGATGAATCCGAGCACGAGCGAATGCACATATTGCCGGCGCGTATAGGAAAAGATCGAGGAAAATCTGCCCTGGATGACGAGGATGGCGCTCAGTACGAGGATCGAGGTGACACAGGAATAGAGCAGGAGCTGGATCGGGGCGAGATAGTTCAGCGAGAGCTTGAAGGCCGATGCAACGGTGGACCACAGCAGCACGGTAGCGATGCCGAAGAGATATGCCCTGGACTGGTCCTTCATCGATCAGTGTGGTGCGCCGCTGCAGAATGGATTATGCCTGGTTTCTCGAATGCCACAGCCCGGCTGAAGGCTATCTCCGGCCTGGCTGCAGGCACGAACCCTGCCTGGAGCGCATGTCCGGATATCTCTTCGAAGCGCCTGGCACCCACATGAACTGCAGGCTCCACGAGCAGGTAGCTCCCCCCGGGTTTGAGGAGGGAATGGATCTCTTCCATGAACGCCTCAAGATGGGGCACCTCATGGGCCATCCAGAACGTGAGCGCGAAGTCTGCCGTGGCGGTAATGCCGAGGCGGTCGCTCAGGCACTGATGGAGCTCTATCCTGTCGGCAACCCCTGCCTTTGTGGCCCGCCTGTGCACTATGGAGAGCATCTGGGGCTGGAGGTCCGCGGCGATGACCCTGCCTGCTGCCCCGACGATCGCTGCCATGGCGATGGTGGAGAACCCCATGCCGCAGCCTATGTCAACGGCGGTCATGCCGGGGCCCAGGTAGGGCCTGAAGAGTGCATCCGGCTTGTGGAAGAGTCTGCGAAGAGGGTTGTCGAAGAAGTACCCAAGCCACCAGGGGCATACGTGCTCGTCGAACAGCAATATTTTTCTCACCCTTTGCAGCATAACCTCAACAGATATAGCACAATCGTGAAGACAAGAATACAGGCGGATCAGCCCCTGGGGGCTCTTGCCCACCGCAGTTGCGGTTGATCCCGGCCGGTGAAGTCCCGGACGATCATCTCCCCGGATCGGGCGCCTGGATCGTTATGAACCTCTCGGCCCGCAGATAGGCGATGATGTCTCTCGGCACGTATTCCATGGCGAGCACGTCCTCAACAGAGATCTCTCCCGCCCTGAGCTGCTCCAGCAGGCGGTTATGGTGGCTGGTGCTGCTCTTCTTCTGGTAGTAGTCGCGCCAGACCAGGGCCGAACCGAGGACAACGATCACGCCCATCATCATCCAGAAGATCGAATGCGCGATCTCGATATGGAATCCTTCCAGGAGCAGTTTCGTCCCGATAAAGAAGATGAGCTGGTAGGCAAGGTCTTCCAGCTTGGGCAGGAACTCCAGGATGCGGATGAAGAACGACGCGGCAAAGCGCAGGAATATGATACCCATGATGCCGCCGAGCCAGATGATCAGCAGCTTGTTGCTCATGGCCACGGCCGTGGTGATGCTGTCGATGGAGAAGGCGATGTCGGTGAGCTCGACGACCACGACTGTCTTCCAGAAGCTGCTCGCCACCTTTGGTCTGGCCTGATGGGCATCCTCCTTGTAGAAGAAGAACATGTGCTTCATGGCGAGGTAGACGAGGTACAACCCGCCGATTATCTTGAATATGACGAACTGTATCAGGTGTACCGCAAAGATGAGCGCTATCAGGCGGAAGATGAAGGCCCCGACAATGCCGTAGGTGAGCGCCTTTTTCTGCTGTGCTTTCGGCAGCGAACGAACGAGGATTGCCAGCACGAGGGAGTTGTCCACCGAGAGGATCCCCTCCAGTATTGCGAGGGTGCCGATGGAAATGAAGTCGGTCGGCGTGAAGGCCTGGAGCTCCGCTGCCATGGTCTGCAGGATCTGGATGTCCATAGTATGCTGACTGTCCTCTCTCGTTACCGGCCGGCCGGCACGGTCTCGTGAGCCTTGCGGCCGTAGACCCGCTCATACGCCCTGCAGTAGGGGCACAGCCCGTCTTCGATGGTCTTGACAAACCAGAAGGCAAAGCCTTTCTGGCTGATTCTCGCCCTGCGGCACACCGGGCACTCCACGCACCTCTGCGCCATTTTACGGTCTTTTTCGCTAATGGTATCTTCCTTCATGTTCACTCCTTCCAGTAGAATCAGTGCATATGGTTATCTCTCTATACACCAACCACGCGACAGATTCCTCCCTGATTTCAATCGGGTTTGGGTCTCGGGCGAGAGACCGGGGCATCAGGACCGCCGGTCCGTGGTCAGCCGGTTCCGGCCGTTCTCCTTGCTCCGGTACATGAGCGTGTCGGCCCGTTTGATGAGAGATTCCCCGGTGTCGGTGGCACCAGCCATCGTAGCACCCAGCGACATGGTCACAGTGAGCGTCTTGTCCCCTGTCTGCACCTGGGTCTTCTCCACGAGAAAACGCACCCGTTCTCCCACTTCTGAAAGGGTCGAGCTGTCCACGTTGCGGATAATCGCGATGAACTCGTCGCCGCCCCATCGGCCGAACAGGTCAAACGGCCGTGCGGTGTGTATCATGGTCCGGCTCACGGTCATGAGCACCTTGTCTCCGACATCATGACCATGGGTATCGTTAATCGTCTTGAAAAGATCGATATCCATGAACAGGATCCCGAACGACAGGCCATAGCGATTCATCTCTGCAAACCTGCCCTCGAGCTCCAGTTCTATGTAGCGTCTGTTGCCGAGCTGTGTCAGATGGTCCAGGAAGGCAAGGGCTTCGAGTTCCTTGATTCTCAGGAGCGAGGCGTCCCGTGAGCTGATGTCGGTGAACAGCTGCACGGCGCCCATGATCTTTCCGTGTGCGTCCATCTGCGGGGTGATCCGGATCCACACCGGCACCCGGTAACCATCCTTGTGGTGAAGATACACCTCCAGCTCCCGGGAGATGCCGTCCTGTATGGTTTCCGCCAGCGGGCACATGTCCCGGCAAAGGTTGTTTCCCCTGCTGTCGACATGGATGAGTATGTTGTCACAGCAGCGCGACCCGACAACCTCCTCTGCGGCATAGCCGGTGATTCTCTGCGCTGCCTTGTTCCAGAAGGTTATCCTCCTGTCCGCATCGGTGATATACAACCCGTCGTATATGTTCTCGACGAGTTCTCTGAAATCATAGTCCATTATAGGCATACCTCCAAAACCCCGGGTGGAGTGATACTGCGTACACTGCAGGTGCTGTGTCTTCGTGAAGGGACCGGATGCCGGCCATGCTCTTTGGGGCGCTTCGTTACATTATAATAATTCAAATCCTTAAGGAAAGATCTCCCTGCGGGGGTATTCATGACCACGGCAGGAAATCTTCATCAGCAGGCAGGGGTGCTCCCTGGTCTAAGTGATGCCTGCGTTACCGGACAAGGCTGATTCCCCGGGGACGACCTTATCCTCAGAGCCCCACGGTATACGTAATCATACCCTGGATACCCCTGAGTGTTGTCGTCCCCGGTACCGTGTCAAAATCCAGATCCGAGGTAAACACCCGCAGGCCGATTCCCATCCAGGAATCGTCGGGCAGCCGGAATTCGATGCCCGTGCGGGCATAAACCCCCACGCCAAAGGCCGAGGATGTCTCGTCGGCATGCTCATGGTAGGGTGCCGTGTCCGAGTTTCCGTCGCTTTTTCGGTCATACTGGCCAAACAGCAGCAGGGGCCCGATGCCGGCATAGATCCGTGAATGCCGGCCTAGTCTGGCGCTCGCATACGGACCCATGAAGAGGTCTGTCAGGAACAGGGAGCTCCTGATGTGCACCGAGATGCTCGTGTTCGTGGCGTAGGCGCTTATGCGCTCACTTCGCCAGCCAAACAGCACCCCTCCCTCGAGCCCCATGTCGATATCACCCTTCCTGAAGGGCAACTGTCCGCCTATCCCCAGGAGGGGCACCCAGGTGAACTCCGAGATGGCAACCACGTCAGGGTCTTCTCTGCTTGCGAATTCAAAGGCCAGGTCGTCGTACCGGGAGGCGCCGAGCATGACCTGTACCGCAGTGTGCTGCTCCCACTCGCTCTCGGCCAGGACAGGTGCCCTCAGCGCACAGACGAGCATGACCGCGCAGACAAGGACGATGCGGAACCTGTATGACTTCATCGCCACGCCACCTTCATTGTTCGTGACCCGACCGGACACGATCGGGAACGAGCCGTGATTGTACCCCACGGGATCGGAAAAAGCAAAAGGCAAGATCAGCCCGGGCACCGGGGGAAAACACACTGCAGGAGTGCTTGAGAAGGGGTTTACCTGTTGAGGAGCCGTTCGCCGGGATCGAGGAAGAACATCTTTTTCCATCCCAGGGTGCTGCTGTCCCACCGCCAGGGATAGGGAATCGCCGTGATGATGCCGTAATGGAGGTGGGTCGGCTTGCCCTTTGCATTGCCGCTGTCCCCAACCTCGCCGATCGTCGAACCTGGCAGGACCGGGGTCAACAGACGTGTTGTCGACCTTGCGAGGTGGGAATAGTAGTGGATTCTCCACCGGGGGCCCAGTACGGCGACAACATTTCCACCCTTTGTCCGCTGGCCATTGAACACGACGATGCCCATCGATGCGGACAGCACCGGGGTGTCTCTTTTCGCAAAGATGTCGATGCCCTTGTGCACCCTGGAAGAACCCCAGGGCTCATACCAGAAGGTCTTGTGGTTCCAGTCGGACGGTGTCGCGCCGGCAACGGGAATGATGAGTTGCTCGGGCAGGAGATACCCTGTCGCGATGATCGTGCAGAGTATGATGAGACCCCATGTGCGCTTTTTTATCCTCATTCCGATAGCCTGTGTGACCGAGCATAGCACATTGCCCGGGCAGGCCTCGACAGAAATATTTTGTTTGCCTCGGTGGATGCAGGCTGCCCATCTGCCTCCCGGGAAAGGGGTGCGGGCTGCTTCGGACAGGGGGGCAGTGATATTGTCTTTGCCCGGGGCGGGGTTATTTCATATAAGGAACAGTTTGAATGATGGCCGGGCGGTTGTCCGGCCAGACGTGAGAGGGTCTTTCTAGTCCCCGGACAGTTCGTGCCTCAGGACGGTGTAGAACGACTGCCGGGCCTGTCGTTCGATCCAGGGCATGTGACCGCACTTTTCCAGGAGGATGAACCGGAAGTCCGGTACGACAGCGGACAGCGGTGTGCAGACTCCTTCTGCCGGATGCGGATCGTAATCGCCGTGCAGGGCCACCACCGGGCACCTGACCTGTTTTGCCAGTTCCAGGAGCTCCCCGCTCTTTCTCAGGTTCTCGGCATCCTTCCACACGCCCCGATAGATGGCATAGGAATGATGGACCGCTTCTGATTCGCCCGAGATCGGATCATAGGCATCCGCCCTGGTGAAGATGGCCCCGAACCGGGCAAACGCCGCGTCTTTGTCTCCTGCGCTGGGGCTGTTCAGGAGGTCCATGGCTTTGACGAGCTCGGCCTTGTCGTCTTCACTCAGACGTTCAAGCCGGGTCTGAAGTATCTGTGATGCATAGCGTGCTTCATAGGGTCCGCTCGAGACGAGGATCAGTTTCTTCACCAGTTCGGGATACCTGGCGGCGCAGAGAAGACCGAGCCACGCCCCCCAGGAAAAGCCCACCACGGTGACCGGAAGGCTGCCGGCGGTCTCGATGGCGCCCCTGAGCTCTTCGATCTGGCCGGCAAGCGATGCCTTTGTCTGAATGGGTTCCAGGATGCCGCGCTCGGATGCGAGTTCGCGCGCTACCGGGGCCATCTCTCCTCCCGCACCGGGGCCCCCGTGGACGAGGACCACGGTGAAGGGGGGCTTCCCGTAGGTTCTCGGGTTTTTCAGCTGCATTCTCGACGGTCTCAATCGAAAACGCCCGTGGCGATCATGTTCACGTGGCCGCTGACGTGAACCCGGTTCACCTCAGAGGCATTGCCGGCAACCCGTACGTCCATGCGGCTCGGCCTTCCCATGAAACGACCCTGGTGCAGCACGATGGTTTCGGCGCAAACCGCCCGGCCGTGCCTGCATAAATAGGCCCCTGCAGGCCCTGCAGCACTGCCCGTGGCAATGTCTTCCACACGGCCCTCGTTGTCCCAGGTCCGCCCCTCCCGGGCATCGACATCAAGCACATAGGCGAATTTCGCACCGACCGCTGCCAGCAGGGATTGCAGCCCGGCACGAACGACCCCGGTGTGTTCCAGGCCGCCGCTGACCGGCACGATCAGGTACGGCAACCCTGTGGAGACGACCTGGAGCGGGCAGTCACGGGAGCGATGCCGGGGAGATACATTGAGAGCCTCTAAAAAGGGCAGGGCATGCTCCGGGCTCAAGGGCGGGCCGAACTCCGGGCGGCCCTGGTCCATGACCGCTTCGTAGCCGTCATCGATCCTGGTAGTGGCCACCCCGACATCCTTGCGGTTCAAAACGAAAGTCCACTGAGCTGCAGGGCCGGTTCCATGGTGCTCGTGGAGTACGGCGGCCGCCCCAAGGATGGGGTGCCCGGCAAAGTCGAGTTCTTCTTCATACGTGAAGATGCGCGCGCCAAAGGCATTGTCCCTCCCGGTCGCGCTCAGGAAGATCGACTCGAACTGGCGCAGCTCCCGGGTGAGGCCGTGCATGAGGTCTGAAGAAAGGCCGCTGCTCTCCCAGAACACGGCAAGCCCGTTGCCGGTCAGCGGACCCTGGGAGAAGACATCGACCTGCCGGTAGTGCAGGCCGCTCAGGTGCGGTATCTCGTGGCTGGATGCTTTCATGTCTTCGAGCTACCTGCCCTTGAACCGGGCCTTTCTCTTGCCGAGAAAGGCGAGGGTCCCTTCCTTGAGGTCTTCGCTGTTCAGCGATGTGAGGATTATGTTCTTGATCTCCTCCCGGTCTTCGGGCCTGATCCCCTGGTGATGGTGAAGGCAGTTGAAGATGCGTTTATGTCCCTTGACTGCCAGCGGCGCGTTGTCGGCAATCTCTTCGGCCAGGGTGTAGGTGAAGGCATGCAGGTCGGTCTTCGGGACAACATGATTGACCATCCCCATCTCGCGGGCCTGGTGGATGTCGTAAAACCTCCCGGTGAAGAACGCCTCTTTGGCATGTGCCACGCCCATGATGTTGATGAATTTCTGTATGCCTTCGGGGCGGTAGACGAGCCCCAGCCGGGAAGGGGGGATGCCCATTTTCGAGGTATCGGAGGCTATCCGCAGATCGCAGGTCATGGCCAGTTCACAGCCTGCGCCATAGGCATAGCCGTCGATCATGGCAATGACCGGGTAAGGATAGCGCTCGAGGGCCTCAAACCCGATTTCCAGGGGGTTTTTCCTTGTGAGTTCCTCTGTGAGTTCCGGCGGAACATCGGTCGGGATCTCGGAGAGATCATAGCCGGAGGAAAACGACCTGTCTCCCTGTCCGCGGATCACCACGGTGCGGATGTCATCGCTGAGCGCAAGTTCTTGAAACAGGGTCGCCATTTTCAATAGCATTTCCGGGTTCAGTGAGTTTCGTTTTTCCGGACGGTTGAGAATGATGGTGGCAACATGCCCCTTCTTTTCCATGAGGACTACATCATCAGACACGGATTACCTCCTTTGCAACTGTCTTCACTGCATGTTCAATCAATGGTATGAACCCCAGGGCAAGCCCTGCCCCACGTTCCGTAGCAAGCTGCGGGGAATCTAACCCAAGCTCCTCGTCCGGCGTAGCGGACGCGAAGACGGATTGAAAGATCGACTATAAGACGTGCCCGGCTTTTTTGAAAGAGGGAAGATGAGCACGGCCCTGGCCGAATCGGCTGCCCTCAACACTGCGTGCCCGGTCCATCCCGGCTCAGGTGAACCGCTTGTCCGACCTGTGAGAGGAGACCCTGTCGGAAGAGGCCTCGATCCACCCGGTGCGCACGGACTGTCTTACGTCAAACGCCGGCACATACGGCTTGATGTCGAGCAGTGGCGTGCCGTCGAGAATGTCCACGTCCTCGATCTGGAGAATCCTGCCCTCCACGCCCGTGAGCCTGACCACGGAAAGGCCGATGGAATTGGGGCGTTTCGGTGCCCGGGTTGCGAACACCCCCCGTTTCTCCGTGTCGAGGAACGGGGTGACCTCGAGACTGAATCCCGAGTTGCGGTGAAAGTGATAGAGGAGGAACAGGTGCGAAAAACCGTCGAGGTCCTTGAGACCAGGCTCATACTCCTGAAAGACCTCGACCGTGCCTTTTATCCCTGCGGCCCCTGACGGCTGAATGGGCATGCCTTCCAGCCGGGTATGTGGCGAATGGATCACCCCGATAGGCGTATACTCAAGTATCATGCTGTATCTCCTTGCGCATGGTGCAACGGGAAGGCTGAGAGTGTGAGCTGTCCCTTCCCGGCGAGTTGGGGGATATTATACAGGTTCAGACTCGATTTCATCAACCATAACCTCGAAATTGTTCTCGAGGAGATTCTTTATGATGGTATTCCATTTCAGCCTCGGGACATGCTGCCAGGAGTCTTTTGGCGACAGATCGAACACCTGTTTCGGCCTGGCGCCCTTTCTCTGCACGAGGACAATCAGGGGCAGGGCCATTATCAGGAGGTAGAGCAGGGCAAAATCGAGAAATACCCCCAGCTTCATGGGCAGCAGCAGAAACCACAGGGCAGGGGGGACCAGTATCACGGCCAGGGCATGGAAGATGAGCCAGCCCAGGGGTATATACATCGAGGCCGTCAGTTCAAAGAATCCCTCCTGCGCGCTGAAGGTGATCTGGATGGGCCAATCGTTTTTCAGCAGGTCGGATTTTCTGAACGCCCTGTCCCTGATGATGGTAAAGCCTTTCTCCAGCAAATCCTGCTTGAACTTTTCCAGGCTCTCGGCCTGTACGGGGGTATGGATAACCGTCCTGTTGCCCTGGTGCATGCAGGTGATCTTGTTTTCATCCATGGCAGTCAATAATGGCTTTGATGAGGTGTGCAATCAAGTGCGCTGCCTCGTCCCCAGGTTTATGATTTCAGATAAAAGACCGATCGGGGGCAGGATACGGCCATCCCTTCTGAGAGGGTGAAAAAGTCCCGCGTGAAGTGTGTATTCTTACCGGTCGGGATCCCCGGTATCTCTCCTGCCCCGGTTGCGGATAATCAGGCCGTCTAAAAACCTCCTGAGAATCTGGTCGCCGCATTCCATATAGTTCTTGTGCCCTTCTTTCCTGAAGAGGGCGGATAATTCCGGTTTCGAGATCTGAAAATCTGCAAGCTCGAAGATCTCGATCATGTCAGAGTCTTTCAGTTCCAGCGCGATTCTGAGTTTCTTCAGAATATCGTTGTTCGTCATGGTAAGCTCCCTGTATGGTTGTCATCGGGGCATGGTGCCGGTTCATCACCTACCGTAACCGTGCTCCGGTCGTTGCCCTTGTTCATATGCCGTCGTGTCTCCCGGGACAGGGTTTTCCCTGTCAATCGGCACCGGGTGCATGCTCCTTGAGGAAGGCAAGGCGCCTGAAGGTGACCTCGTCGCTGCTGTCAGTCAGTGCCATGACATGGAAACCGCCGCGCACGAGATACAACTCGGAGGCGGGTATCAGCCTGGCTGCCAGGTGAGCATCCGCCACCGGGACATCGGCGTCGTCGGTCCCATGGATGATCAGGGTGGGGGCGGCGACGTTCCTCAGGGGGAGTCCCCGAACGCTGCCGAGCTGCACCACGTCGTTTTCCATGCCGTCCCTGCGGAGTTCCCCGGGGCTCATGCTTTTTATCAGGTTCTTGAGCACGGCGACTTTGTGTTCATCGTGCATGATGGCATCCATCAATCTTTTCTGCGCGTCCCTGTCGAGAGAGCTCTCCATCTCGATAGCCGACATGCCGATAAGCCTCGGGGCGATCTGTGAGGTGACATCCGAGGCCCAGAGAAAGGGGTCTTCATACATGAGGTGCCCGAAATAGATCTTTTCCAGCAGGTTGTCGGAGCTGATCACCCACTTCTGCGTTACCGCACACTCGAGGATGAGGGCCCAGACGCGCTTGGGGTATCCGGCTGCAAGATACACTGCCGGCGGGCCGCCGGCCGAATAGCCGAGCACGGCTGCACGGGCAATGCCCAGGTTGTCCATGAGTGCTGCCGCAACATCGGCCTGCTCCTGGAAGGTCCTGCCATCCTGCAGGGGGGTGCGCAGATAGCCCGGCCGCGACCAGCTGACAACACGAAGACCGTTGCCGAACAGCCCGCTGAACAGGGCTGCTGTCTGATCGTATCCCCCGGGGCCTCCATGCATGACGATGAGATACGGACCGCTGTCTCCGGTGACGGTATATTCCACCGGGCCGAACCGTGTATACATGATGGAGCTGCCATTGACGAGTTCCCTTATCAGGGCTTCTTTCCACTTGATGTACGGGCCATGCTGCTCTCGGGCGCGTGCAAGGATGCGCCACTCCGGCAGTTCCTTTTCATGCGCCGCTGCCTCATAGATCTCCTGCTCTGACATGCATGACGCAACGAGCAGGAGCCCTGAACAGGCCGCAAGCACAAGCCACACCTTCAGGGAAGGCATCAAATCCTCGAGAGATGGACACACAGGGTCTCCTCTTGCCCCGCCGGTCAGTGGCTGACCTGGATCAGTTTTTCGGTCTCAAACCCTGAATCCTTTGCCTGTTGAATCAGCCCTGATTTCACGGAATCTTCCAGGAACGGCTCCCTGGCCAGAATCCACAGGTATCCCTTGCTGGGTCCGCATACCAGTGCATAGGAATAATCCATCCTGTCAAGGGCTATGATGGTGTAGCTGCCGTAAAAGGGGCCGAAAAAAGATACCTTCAGGCTTCCGGTGGTTGCATCGTCTACGAAGTGTGCCTTGCCGACAGCCTCCTTCCAGGTGTTTTTCCCGGGATCAAACCCCCTGTTCACCACGGTGATGCCGCCATCGTCCCTGAGGCTGTACTGCGCGGTCACCTGTTCGAGCCCGCGTTCGAAGGAGTGATCCGGCCTGGCTATCTCGTACCAGGTACCCAGGTACTTCGTGAGATCGAAATCCCTGACCGGCGATACCCCTTCCGGGATGTTAATGCACCCCGACAGGAACAGCGGGACAAGAATGATCAGGTTTTTCATCATAACAGTTCCTTTTTCATCGACACCTTTTAACAGGGCTGGGCAGTTGCCAGCAGGAATGTGCCGTATGCCCACACAGCGAGCGCTGCGGCTGCGGCAACCCAGATACCCACAATGACGGCCCCGGCGATGCGGATCACCGGCTTGTGGTTCATGAGAACCTCCTGCGCCCGTGCCCGGCATTCGGCCATGACCGGCAGGTGGTATCAAAAGCGGGTTGTCTTCCATGAAAGATCCCCTGACTCTCGCGCCTATAAAGAAGCGGTGTTGCGCCTCAATTCCTTCCTTGCTGAGAAAAAGGGTTCGAACAACCTGTTCCAGGCGCCGCACTCCGTCCCGGGTGGGTGCTGCGTAATGTCCTGTTGCGCCCATCCCTGCGAGAGTACTGTCTTGTGGTAAGCGTCGTTCATAACCGTCAGATCTGTCCCTTCATCCCCCCGGCACAGTGCAGCAGCTGTGCCTCGCGATGGCGGGGTACCACTACAACCATTTCAATCGATGCAGGAGAATCTCAAAAAACCATATACAGGTATAGTAATCCGAACCCGCTCAGTTGTCAAAGAGCTATGGGTCGGTGAGTGCCGGGCTATCGTCTCTGTACTCCGGTACCACGATTCCCCGGCGCACCATGATCCGGTATAACTCTCCTGAACGGCCGCGGATAAATCGTGTTTCACCCAGGGGGTTGTATCTTACCGGCGAGGGAAGGACCGTGGCAAGTCTCGCAGCCTCATGGGGATTCAGTGTCGAGGCCGTCTTTCCGAAGAAATGCTCGGCGGCGGCCTCTATGCCGAATATCCCGTCTCCCCACTGCGCCACATTGAGATAGAGCTCCAGTATTCTCTTCTTCGTCAGGGTGCGCTCCAGCCGCCAGGTGAGTATGGCCTCCCTGATCTTGCGCAGCGGGTTCTTCGCCGGGGAGAGATAGAGGTTTTTTGCCAGCTGCTGGGTTATGGTGGAGCCGCCTGCCTTGAATGTCTTTTTCTTGAGGTCCTTGTGGAAGGCCACGTGCATGGCGTCGAGATCGAACCCCTCGTGGCTCCAGAATTTGTCATCCTCGGCGATAACGACCGCATGGATGAGATACGGGGATATCCTCTTAAGGGGCACCCATTTCTGTACGATCTTCTTTTTTATCCCCCTGTCCTTCCACTGCTGCTGCCGGTATTCCATGAACGCGGTATTGCGGGGATTTTCCTTTTTCAGCACCGAGACATCGGGATATACGAAGCAGACCGCAATATCGGCGATGAACCAGAGGATGACGGCAAGCGCCGTATAACCGAGCGATTTTCTCACCATGGGGATCAGGAGCGGGAAGCAGGCGTATGACGCTGCCCCCTGCCGGGCATTGAGCTCACTCCCTGTGTTCGGTCGTATTGAAGGTATAGGACGCCACGATGCCGCGTTTGTCAAACCGGATGACCAGGTCCTGGGTGCTCGCCGGAGCGAACATCTGGTAGCGGTACTTTCCATAGGTCCAGGTGGGCTGGCCGTCTTCAATGCCTACCCGCCAGGGGGAGCCGAACATCGCACGTATCTGGTCCTGTGATGTCTCGTTCAGGCGGATGTCCTTCACCCGGTCAACCGGGAAATCCCGGCCCACGGTGGCGCATCCTGCCGAGAAAAGGATCAGGAGCGCCATGCAGCACAAAAAAGCCCGGTGTATCGACTCGGCCCGCCCAGCTGGGCCGGCTGAGGAAAGACCATAGGTTTTCATCTGGGTTTCTCCTTCTTGCGTGGTCATGGATTCTCTCTGAGGCCTCATAGCACGTCACATCGACCTTTGCCATGGTCTTTTCGGCCCCAGGCATAGACGGTATCCCCTGGCGGAAGAAATGGCCGGCCGCATGCATCGGGCACAGCGGGATGATACCCGGAGGGGAGCGGTAAAGCACACCTCGTACCGGCTGGGCGTCGAAGCCGGCCGGCACGAGCGGTCGTGTCCTCCTCCATCACCCATCGATACGGGCATGGAAGAGAACGAGATTTTATGCACTCTTGCCGTGAGCGCAGCCTATATGTCACGCATGAGCTTGTCGAACTCGGCCACGGTCACTGCAGGCGAGGTGGAAAACGATATCCCGGTCATCTTGGTCAGGGCAATCGAGGTCTTCAGGGCATCGTGGGGTGTTGCGAAATCGATGATGAACACCAGGTCTTTCTCCCCGAACAGGGCATACATGGAATGTACCTTGCCTCCGAATTTCTCTATGAGCGCTTCGGCCTTCTTTGTGCGGTCGGAACTGAGTTCTTTCAATGCCTCAACAGAATATTTTCCAAACAGAAAGAATGTAGCCATAGTCAACCCTCCTTTCTCTCCCGAGTGTTTTCGTACCAGAAAAGACACTTCATGAAAAAAGCCCATCACAGTATCTGGCTTTTTTATATATTAATGACGGAATCCGGTTATTCCATAGGGTGTCCATGACATTTATTGCGTCCAGTGATTTCTCAAGGGTCTGCGTGCAGGGAGCCCCTGGATAATCGACGGCGTTCGTGTCTCCCGGTGTGCATAGCGGACATCGACGGGTATCTTCAGGGAATGCCCAGTACGCTCGAAGATTTCATAAAAGGGGTTTTGCGAAAGTTTATTTGCCGGTATACTGGATTAATGAAAAGCGCCACCCTATATTAAACATAAATTATCCGGTAACGTATTTTCATGACCGATGTTGTGGGTTGACGTTGCGCGGAACAGCAAAAGGAGAGCTACATGGTTGAGTTGACACAGAGCGCAGTTGATGAATTCAAGAACTACTTTGGTGGAAAGGATGTAACGCCCATACGGGTTTACGGCAGACCGGGTTGAGGGGGCTTTCAGCTGATGCTGGCTCTGGATGAGCCGGGAGATAACGACAATGTGTTCGAGGTTGAAGGGTTCCGTTTTGTAGTGGACAAGACGCTGCTCAAGGAGCTTGGCACGGTAAACATCGATGCCAGTCCGAGCGGATTCATGGTCACTGCAACAGGCTTGGCGGCAAGCACATGCCCGAGCGCCGGTGGCGGGTGTTCCTGCTGAGGTGAACCTCAGGTAACAACGCATCCGCCTGCTGTGTGCAGGTGTAAGAGAAGAACGGGATATGCACCCCTTGAAAGGTGGGGGTGCATATCTTTTTTTGTGGGCAGCCGTTGAGAACGTCCGGTTCTTCATAAAACAATGAGATAAAAAAAGGGAGGGGCTTTGCGCCCCTCCTTCGGTACTGAATGACAGGAGTTTGTTGTAAGGGGGTTATTTTTTGCCGCCACTGCCCGAACCGCCGCCGTCGCCGTGATCTCCGCCAGCGCCGCTGCCGGAAGAACCGGGACCGCTATCGGACGAACCGCCGGTCCCTGCACCGGAATCACTGCCGCCGCTGCCCGGACCACCGGCACCCTCACCGGAATCACTGCCGCCACTGCCCGGACCACCGGCACCCTCACCGGAATCACTGCCGCCACTGCCCGGACCACCGCTGCCTGCACCTGAGCCGGTTCCCTGTCCCGGTCCGCCGGACATGCCGGATCCGGATGCCTCATCAGACCAGCCCTTGCCCAATCTTCCCGGAGAGTCCAGATCCTGGGCCCCGGCGCCGTTCCTGATGGCATGTGCATAGGTCTTCGCGAGCTGTGCCGGGTCTCCCTGCCGTGCCCTGTTCATGAAGGTGTTTCTCAACTGTTCCATGTCCCGGGCCTGATAGCCGTTTTCCAGTGCCTGACAGACGGTGTCTGAGGCGACATCAGAGGGAACCCCGAGCCGGTTCATCTCACGAACCGTCATGAAGCTCTCCTGAGCAACCTTGTGGATCTGCTCCCGGTCTCTCTGTCGGTCCTGAGCCGGCGTCTGATCCGTGTCTGTGGTCCTTAGGCGGTCTCTGGTCTGCAGCCTGTCGCAGATGACATCCGCATCTCTTCGTGTCAGCCCCGCTGCCATGCTCTCTGCGATAACATCACCGGTGGGCGCGACCTCCCTGGTGTCGATGCCCAGGGTCTTTGCCTTTTCATAAGCATAGGCATAGCGCTCTCTGGTCTTCTCCATTGCTGCAACAATAGAGCCAGCCTGTACGTTCTTGGCAATGCCCTCGTGTGCCTTGTTCATGACGGGCCCTGCGGGCAGTCCCTGCTTCTTGGCGTTCATGACGACTTCCTGGGCCTGAACGGCGTTTTCCACCTGGAACCTGTTCTCCACCATGGCCCTTGTCATCTTGACGGCCTCGTCGGTGCTGATGCCGAGACGGATCATCTCCCGGGTGTTTGCCTTGAGCTGCTCTGCTGTCTGGTTGGGAAGGTCCTGATCGACCTCGTCGGCAAAAGAGGCGCTGGCGCACATCAGGAGTATGCCAACAATGATTGCTGTCTTTTTCATGTGTGTCTCCTTTTAACGGTGTGTTCTTGTCTTTATAACGCGTGAGGGAAGGGAAGGTTACATCCCGGGGATAAAGACACAGTTTTCCGAGCCGAAATCGTCGTGCTCACGGTAGGGGCAGTCAGGCAGGTAGACGCTGCCGTCAATGACATAAAAGTAGCTGAACTGCGTATCGCAACGAACGCTGACCGCCCAGGTTGACCTGCTCAGGCGCTGCGCCGGATGCAGTACGTAGCCGTCCAGGGACGAGGCGAAAGAGACGGACGTTGCATCGGGGGCCTCAAGGAACAGCGTCGTGAGGCCATCGTCGTTGCGATAGTAATGCTGCGTGCAGCCGGCGAGTAAAGAGCTCAGTATCAGGACACTGAGCAGTCTTTTCATATCCGGTCTCCCAGGTTGAGTATTGAGTTCACCCCGCCGAAATCATCGGCCTCGCGGGCCGGGACCGTAGGGTCTGCAACGCGCTCATCTCCTCCCAGGATATAGACGAACCGGTGTTCGCCCCGGGGCAGATCGAGATCGATCTCCCAGTAGCCGCTCTGGCCGAGCTTATTCATGGGGAGCCTCTCCCAGTCGGTAAAGCTTCCGGTGATCTCAGCCTGGGTGACGTCGGGCCGGTAGATCACGAACCGGTAGGGGGTGGGGCTCATCTGCTGCTGGAGCACGAGGGAGAAGGTCAGTATGACGACTGCCACGGCCAGGGCCGCTGCCGCTATGCCCACGGGGAAGAGGAGCATCTTCCTGGATCTCCTGGGCGATGGTATGGCCACCGGAGAGAAGTGCTCCACGGGATCGGTACGCAGCAGCTTCTCCTGGTTCAGCAGAGAGACGGTCTCGTCCTTGAAGTCCGCACGTGCATGCACCTTTTCGACGAACTCGATCTTGTCATCAAGGCCGAGTTCGTCATCGATGAACATGCTGATGATAATGTCATTCATGGTTCTTCTCCTTTTAACAGGTTCCTGAGCCGAAGACGGGCCCTGTGGACCTTCACCTTGACATTGGCGACACTCATGCCCGTGACTCCGGCAATCTCCTGATAGGACAGGTCGCTGCTCACCACCATCGCCAGGATGTCCCGCTCGTCGTCGGCCAGTGCCTGAAGGCCGGAGAGCACCTGCCGGTAGCTGTCCTTCACGAGCAGGGCATGTTCCTGGCCTGTGCAGGGGTCCTCGTGGTCATCGTCAAGCTCGACAAGATGCACCCGCCGCCTGCGGGTATGGTCGATGAGGGCATTGCGGGCTATGGTGAACAGCAGGGCGCGGGAATTATTTTCCGCTCCGTAGTGCTCCATGTAGCGCATAATGCTCTCCTGCAGAATATCGTGTGCTTCGTCTGCGTCTCCGGTCATACGGACGATGTACGAGAACAGCCTGTCTTTGTTCGCTTCGAATATGGATTCTATGTCATGCACTGTCTTACTATAACGCATATGGAGGCAAAAAGTTACACTGTTCGATGAAAAAGATCGAACCTACAGCTTCACCGGGCGGCAGATGCGGCCGAAGATCTCCGCCGGGGGACAGGGATCGCACCCGAGGCAGGAGTGCATCTGCCCGAGGGGCACCTTGAGCGGGCCTGTGATGTCCGTGACGTCTTGAGATGCATGGATCTCGATCTGCACGAGTACCCCCTGCAGGCATTCGCAGCCGCGGCACTCGTCTCTGATCATCGAGTTCCTGAGCTTTTCCACGATATTTCGTGCCTGACCAATGCTTAATGGTGTGGTCATGGTCACCTCCGTCAGTATACCAGGAGATCCACCAGGAACCCTGCCGCAACGGCAACCAGAAAGACGTTGAGAACAAAAGCGAATATCAGTTTCTTCCTGAACATGGACCCGAGGATCAGCAGCTCGGGGATACTGGCGCCGGCCCCGCCTATGATGAGGGCAAGGACCGTTCCCACGCCCATGCCTTTCCCCACGAGGGCTGCGCTTATGGGAATGATCGTTTCAGCCCGGATGTACATGGGGACACCGATGATCGCCGCAATGGGGATTGACCATGGGTTGCCGGGGCCTGCCAAGCGGACCACGAGGTCCTGCGGGAAAAAGCCATAGATGAACGCCCCTATCCCTGCACCGAGGAGGAGATACCAGAATACCCCCTTGAACGTGTCCACTGCTGACAACGATGCCTGTTTCATTTTTTCTTTAAATGGCACCTGCGTTGAGCCGCTCACCCCATCATCCTCAAAGTTGACAGAACAGCATGATGCTTGAGGCGTCCCTGCTTGTTGGGCGCAGCAGCCAGGGGCCTGCAGGGTGGGCAAGGTGATCATTTTCATGGGCTGGACGCTCTCGGAAGGACAGCACCCTGCTGAAGGTTGGATCTTCACGGGCATGACCTCCGGTCCCGCCTCTCCTCCACAACAGGCTGCCTGGACTTGGAGCAGGGGTTTGACCTGAGCTTCCATCCCAAGTCTCGACATCAGGAGCGCCGCTGCCATGGAGCCTATAAAGGTGACGACCACATACACCAGTGTGACCTTGTAACCGAGCAGTGAAAGCACCAGCGCGATGATGACGGGGTTCAGGACCGGCGAGGCAAAAAGGAATGCCATTGTCGGCCCGAAAGGCACGCCTCCCTTGAGCAGACCGGCTGTTATGGGAACAGTCGAACAGGAGCAGAAAGGGGTAAGGGCGCCCAGGCCCGATCCCAGGAGGTATTGTACCCAGGTAAGCTTGTTGGACAGAAAACTTCTCACGCGCGAGGGAGGGAGATATTCCATCAGGACCCCGATGAGAAAGGAGACGACGACAAAGATAAGAATGAGCTCACCGGCAATTACCAGGAAAAATTTCCCGGCAGTGATAAAATTATTGATACCAAACATATGCTACCCCCCCCTATGTGTATGACTTAACGGCCTGTTTATTTGGAAACCGGCATTTGTAAGGTTTCAATAGAAACGAGACCATCGTGTTCAATCGCCTTGTATATATACGGAATCGAAGCCCGCCATGCCTCCAGAGCCACATTGTACGCCTCAAGGCCTGAAGGGGTAAGGGTGTAGACCCGTCGCTTCTGTGCACCTTTGAGTTGTGTATCTTCGCTGACCTCGGCATAGCCGTGTTGTGTCAGTTCCTTCAGGATGGGATAAATCGTTCCCAGGGTGGGTATGCAGCAACCGCTGGTAATGCTCTGCAGTTCCTTTACTATCCCGTAACCATGATTGGGTCCAATAGACAGGACCTTCAGTACCAGGATTCTTGTGAATCCTATGTTGATCAATGATTTCCAGTAATTCACATCAGTAAGTTCCATTGGGCAACCACCTTATATAAAAGAGCTATATATTGACCATCAATATATAGCTTTACAACATAGTGGCGGCCTCTTGTCAAATTATATTTGAGAAGACTTTGACCAGACTGAAAATCATTTGTTATGGACGAAAGCTAAGGCCTATAGAATGTAATGACCATGGAGATACGCTGTTCCCCCGGATCCGGGATGCTATCCTGTTAGTACATAATCAAATAACATGTAAGCCCTGATGAAACAGACACGAATATGATCACCCTTCACAGCAGTTCATCCATCACCTTCTCCAGTTGTCTGATGGTGCTGCATTCAAACACCTCGTGGCAGTGTGCCGTGTACACGTTCATGATATTGTCCCTGGTGTTCCACTCGCTCTTTGGCTGCGGGTTGAGCCAGATAACCCTGCGCACCTGGGAACAGATCTTCTCGAAGGATTTCCCGTAATCAGGGAAGTGG
>JAHDOV010000050.1 GCA_018434685.1 Deltaproteobacteria bacterium | reverse complement strand
CTGCCGGCTGCCCGGAAATCAACACCCCGCAGTGTGGCATCTTCCCAGACGGCCATTGCCGGATTGTTCACGCAGGCGCTGTATCTTGTCCCGCCGGTCTCCAGGAGTGCCTTTTCACCCTTCTGCCAGAAGGTTGCCTGGCCGTCACGGTACTTCACCCCGGAAGCCGAGGGGACACGGCGCAGCATCACCGTCTGTCCCGGCAGAAACAGCCGGGCGTTCTCACCCTCTATCCGCACCACGAAGCTGAACTCCCCGCTGCAGTCGTACACATAGGTGCGGGAAGGTGCCTGCGTGTGCAGTCGCATGGAACTGCTGTCTGCAACCGGTGCTGACCGATCGTTGGTACAGGCCCCTGAAAAGGCCAGTGCCGGCAGCATGAGTGCGGGGAACAGGTTTGGCCTTTTCATGTCTGCTGAGGACCCTCCAGATGTAATAATACACCGGGGTCTCAAGGGGGCAAGATGTACACCTCGCCATGAGGAGCGGACTCCAGGAAGGGAGGGCTGTCGGGATGGTCTGCAGGCGCCCTGCAGGATGTCTGCCGGAGGAAGCCTGATCGTCAGTTCCCTCCCGGCCATGGCATCCGTGAGCAGAGGCTCGAAACACCGGCGGGCAATCAGAACATGACACGCAAGACAAGGGTTTCAAGGGTAATGAGTGTGAATAAAGCAGGAAAGAGAAGGCGTGACCAGCGGTCGATAACAAGTGCCTTCTCAAATTGTTCCTTTTTTGTCAGGATGGAGCTGATGGTGACCTGGGTCAGACTGAGAAAGACCAGAAAGGTGGATGAGAGAATGAAGTAGTCCAGCCGGGTCAGGTATGGGAGGTTCGGTAGAGATGTATCCACGGCGAACCGATATGCGATCAGGGTCAGCATGGAGGTGACGGAGACCCCGATCTTGCTGCCGACCTCCCTGGGGTCCATCCAGAAGACCACCCAGGACATGGCGACGATCAAGAGCAGCGGGAGAATCACCTTGACTATGAAATACGCGGTCAGCCGTTGCGCCTCAAAGGAGAACGCAAACCCTGCGTGCGATTTTCCTCCGGGTATGGGCTGATAGGGGAGAGGCTGGGCATTCCAGGCAATCACAACCCAGTCGGCCACGGATAATCTGCTGGCAATCCCGTCCGCGATGTCCTGGTCGGCGATTGCCTGGCTTGTAGGAATCCCGGACAGGTTGCGCGGGTCACCGATCATTTCGACCTCTTCCGTGGTGAATCCGACAGCTGCAAGCTGGATGGTGAACGTCTGCCGGTCGAAGGGAAAGTCACGCAGCTCGAGCGGCTGGGAGAACGATCCCCACAGGCGCTGGCGGTATACCACCTCTCCCTCGGGGGAGATAGAGGCCATCTCTGGAAACGTCGTCCATACTCTCTGTTCGTTCACCACCACGATTCGTGGCCACCAGATCTCGGCCAGGGGTTTCGAGAGCACCCCGGGGCCCTTGTGGGCGAGTCTCAAGTCCTGCCAGAGGTATTCGAGATATATATTGGCGTCGAAACTCTGGTTTGCGGTGTCTATGTTGTCCACATCGACCACGAAAACCGTTACGAAGATCTGGACAGCAGCGCTTCCGACAGCGGGTCTGCTGATATCGAGGCCTTCCCATGCGCTGAGCGGAACAGTGGATGCCAGCCACAAGAGGCCTGCTCCCACGGCTTTTCCCATGAGTCTATTCACCCTGTGTGTCATCACGGGTACTCCTTCTCTATTGCGATCTTCGGGTCATGAATCACCTTAGCCAGGCGTGATCCGACGATTCCCTGCAGCCTCCACATCTGCCCTAATCATTCCTAGTAATCGTGTGGATAACAAATTCAAGGACCAGTGCATGAGAGGAGATAGGCACATTCAATGGATATGGGCCTGGACCACCAACCTGGGGACGAGGCCCTGAGTGCGTGACCTCCACGATTATCTTCGTTCAGGACAGCAAGTTGAGATGCCCGGATCCTTTATGTGCGAGCTTTAAGGGCAGGGCTTCAGGCCGGCCTCAAACTTCAGGAACTTGAGTCTGTCCACCGGCATGAAGAGCGTGGCCGGCGGATACGGTCCCAGTTTGTGTGCCTGATCGATATTTGCAGAAAACAGGACATAGAGTTCTTCGGATTCCTTGATCTCCAGGGCCAGTTCGCCGAGTGTATAAGATGGGACTGCCGTCAGGAAGCTGGCCCTCAGTCGGATGCTGTGATTTCCCGGTGAGAGAGGGATTCTCATGAGACAACCTTTGTCGAGCCGGCCGATGAGAACCTCATCAAGGTACACGAACGGCACCTCGGCAATGCCGACGATTGAGGGTGTGTCGGGCCTGAAGAGGCAAACAGAGCCATATCCTTCGGCAGCACTGCCGTCGGGAGGATGGATCGTCATTCTTGTAGAGCGCGCAGCGCAGCTCAGCATGGCGAGTGTTGCCAGGCAGGCCCAGAACACATGTCTATGATTCATCGTATGATCCGGTTTCCGCTGCAGCTGCAGGCACCTCAACCCTTGCCGGAGCATGGTATGAACAGGCCATGGGGGTGCGGCGCACAGCGGGGTTCCTCATCATTTTATCGAAGGTGACACCCTGATGTCCACGTGGAGCAGATGTCCCACCTCCTCCAGGGTTGCCACCCAGTTCGTGCCGGACAGGGTGGGCGGCACAGCCACGAGGGCAATCATGGAAAACAGGGGTGCGCCGCTGATCGGCGCCTGGGTGGTCGCCGTATCCATGGACTCGATATTGATGCCGTATTGAGAGAGGATCTGCGCGATCTCATGAATGATGCCTTCGTGATCGGCTCCGTTGACCTCGATCTGGTAGGGTGACCAGCCGGCATGGGACTCGGCATAGGTTTGCGCGGTCTGGCTGGTGGTCACCTTGAATCCCTGGCTTATCAGGTTGCCGATCGTCCTGTCCAGGTTGGCCATCTGCTCGTCGGGCATGGAGACCAGCATCAGGATGGCGAACTCGCCGCCAAGCCTGGCCATGCGACTGGTTTCCACATTGCCGCCAAGGTCGAGCAGCAGTTTCGTAATGTCCTGGACGATTCCGGTCCGGTCAGTGCCGGTAAGCGTGAGAACAATATTTGATCGCATACGATAAGATCCCTTACAGTTACTGCATCTTGAGCATGGCGTTCTGCAGCCTCTGCATGGCGCCCTGCACTTCGGAACTCATCATGTACTGCATCATGTTCATGTAACTGCCGACCACCTTCTTTTCCAGTTCCTCGGATTTCCGCTCGATGTCTTTGAGCTCCTCGGGGACAGAGGCGGTATCATTCAGTTCGGGATATTTCCCCCTCATCTCTTTGATCTGCGGGGCGAGCTTTTCAATCCGGTCTGCATACAGGTTGATGGCCTTGGCTACGTCTTTGGCCGAGGTGGCCTTTCCCGTGGCGTCGATGTAGTCCTCCATGGCGACGATGAACTGGGTGTTGACCTCCACCACATCGCCATACTTTTTCCCGGTGCACCCCATCATGACAACGATTATCCCGATCAGTACCAGAACTAATGCCCTTTTTCCGCTCATACGAAACTCCTTTTCTCCGTGAAGTCAGTCTGATCATTGCCTGCCGGATGTGCACAGCAGATGGCAACATCGTGTACCGCAATACCACAAAAAGTGTGCTGTATGCTATTACAACCCGTTGTTTTTATCAACTAAGAGTGTCAGACAGTAAACACCCGGCAATGAGGGCGCGCATGCCCTTTCAAATGAGTGAAGGGAAGAGACGTGACTACCCCGCGGGTGCCTTGGGGGTCCCCATGTGCTGTGGCCCTGTTTGTCCGACTGGTCATGCACGGCTAGAGCAGACCGCTGTGGCGCAGCAGTGCCTGTGTCGAGGGTTCACGCCCCCGGAATTCCTTGAATATCTCCATGGGGTGTCTGGAACCGCCCAGGGCGAGCACGGTGTCGCGGTAGCGCCGCCCCAGGGCGGCAAGCTCACCCGGGTTGTCAAGGCCTGCCTCCTCAAAGGCGGCAAAGATGTCTGCGCTGAGCACCTCAGACCATTTATAGCCGTAATAGCCCGCAGCATAGCCCCCGGCAAAGATGTGGGAGAAGCTGCAGAGAAAGCGGTCCTGCGCCAGGGGCGGCAGCACGCTCATCTGTTCGGAGATGGTTCGCTGCAGGCTGAAGGGGGATTCTCCGCTTTGAGGGTCGTGACGGTGATGCAGGGCCATATCGATCATTCCGTACTCGAGCTGGCGCATCATGAGCGAGCCGGCACGGTAGTTCCTTGCAGCCAGGATCTTTTCAAACAGCGCGTCCGGCAGCACCTCGCCGGTGCATATATGCCGGCTGAGGCCCGTGAGCGTGGGTTTGTGATAGCACCAGTTTTCCATGAACTGGCTGGCCAGTTCCACGGCGTCCCACTCGATTCCGTTGATACCGGCCACATCTGCAAAATCCACGGTTGTCAGCATGCTCTGCAGCCCGTGGCCGAACTCGTGGAACAGGGTCCGTACCTCGCTGAAACTCATCAGGGACGGGGTGTCACCCACGGGCGGCGTGCTGTTGCAGCACAGGTGGATGACCGGAAGCTGGAGCCGGCCGTCGATCCTGCGCCGGGTCAGGCAGTTGTCCATCCAGGCCCCCCCGCGCTTCTCCTGGGGGCGTGAATACGGGTCGAGATAGAATGAGGCGATCAGGGCGCCGTTCTCGCCATAAACCCTGAAGAAGCGCACATCCTCATGCCAGACAGGGGCTTCGCCGTCGGCAGGTGCGACCCTGATGCCGAACAGGAAAGTGCACAGGGAGAAGAGCCCGTTCAACACACGTTCGAGCGGGAAATAAGGCCGCAGCTCTTCTTCGGTATAGCCGAAGGCATGTTCGCTCAGGCGCTCCGCCCAGAAGGGGATATCCCAGTGTGCAAGCGGGGAGGCTGCACCCCGGGCCTGAGCGAACTCCTGAAGGTTCATAAGGTCCTGCTGCGCATGGTGGCGTGCCGCCAAGGACAGCTCGGAGAACATCGTTTCAACAGCGTCCACACCCGGCGCCATCTTGGATGCCAGGCTCAACCCGGCATAGGTGGCGTATCCCAGTAGTCCGGCCTTCTCCTTCCTGAGGGTGAGGATGCGCTCGATGAGTGCTGAATTGTCGAACGCGCCCTGTGATGCGCGGGTAATGAGCGCCCGGTATACCTCTTCGCGCTGCCGGCGCTGCCGGCTGTGCTGCATGAAGGGCAGGTAGCTGGGATAATCCAGGGTGATCCGCCAGGGACCGTCCTGCGGTGTCGCTCTCTGGTCCGTACCGGGACGGGACTGGTTATAGGACTGGGCCGCCAGCTTCCTGAGGCTCTCGGGCCAGCCCTGCGTGTCTTCCTGTTCGCTGATGATCAGCTCGAAGGCCTTTGTGGCGTCGAGGACATTGTTGGAAAACCGGGTGCTGATGCTCGAGAGTTCCTGCTCGATCTGGAGGAAACGGCTGCGGGCAGCGTCATCCAGGCCCACCCCGGCCACCCTGGCATCACGGAGCTTCAGCTCCACGATTCGTCTCTGGGCCGTGCTGAATGTCTGCCATGCGGCACTCTGTTTGAGTGCCGTGCAGGCCTCATAGATGGGCCTGCTCTGGAGAAGGCGCAGTTCAAGCGCAACCATCTCAGCCAGGACTGTTTCATAGGCCGTGCGGAGTTCATCGGAATTCTTTACCCCGAGAAGATGGGTGACCGGCTTCCAGGCATGCTCGAACGGCAGGTCCAGCAGCTCGAGCGGACCGATCAGGCTCTCCCAGGTAGGCTGCAGGTCGTTTTCCAACTGCTCGATTGTATGAAGGGTCTGTTCGATGACCTGCCGAGCCGCCGGCACGATGTGCTCGGGCCGGATGTGGTCAAACTGGGGCAGACCATCTGAAATCAGAAGCGGGTTGTTTTGGGGTGCATCAGGTTTGTTTTCCATTGCAGGCATCCTTTGTCATAGTGTACCCCGACCATCGGAGTTCAGCTCTTTTTGCTTTAAAAAACCGCCTTTCAGCTCCTGCCGGCAAGGGGATCGGGCGACCGGAAGGCCCCAGCCGGATGAGGCAGCCATTGTGGTATGCACTGGCGTTTCACCGTGATCACCCTCCTGAACTGGTGTGTTATTCCTGCTTCCTGTCGATACCACGCGGGAAGGCAGGCCCATGCAGCTGCAGAATAATATGCCTTATGTCTCCTCTTTTCAATCTGCAAAAGCACATCGCCGGAGAGTGATCAGTGGGTCTGTGTGCTGTGTGGACGGTTGAACCGCGTGCCGTTCGTTTCACTTCAGCCTGTCCGCAAGGAAATCCTGAAACCGCCTCCAGGATTTTTTGTCTGCGGCTTCCTGGTAGCGGTTTCCGCCAAAGACCGTAAAGGCATGATCTGCACCGCCGTAGGTGATCATCTCGTGTGGAACACCCTCTGATTCCAGTTCCTTGGCCAGGGTTACAAACTGGTCCAGGGTGATGGCTGAATCCGCCGATCCGTGCATGATCAGGATCTCACCCCTGGTTTGGGAGTAATTCTGTCCTTGCGGTGTCTCGAGGCCGCCATGAAATATGACAAACCCTTTCAGGTTAGCCCCGGACCGGGCCAGTTCAAGCACTGCCGCGCCGCCGAAACAGTAGCCCATGGCGACAGCGTTTTCGACGTTGGCCCCCCGGTCTCTCGCCGCATCCAGGGCCTCCTTCATCAGTGCCCGCATCTTCTCCCGGTCTTTGTAGAGTTCTCCGGTGTGCCAGCGTCTGTCGGTCTCCTCGGTCGGCCGTATGCCGGCACCGAACAGGTCGGCGGCAAAGACGGCATAGCCGAGGTCAGCGAGCATGTTGGCTCGCTTGATCTCGTAATCCGTCAGGCCGTCCCAATCATGAATGAGCAGCACGAACGGCGACTGGGCGGCAGGACTGATGTAATACCCCTCGTAAGATTTTCCACCCACCTCATAGGTGACCGGAGACCCGCCTGCGCCGAGAGCACCGGTGGCAGCGGCCATGAGAATAAAGAGAGCTGCAAGGAATCGCATAGTGTTTACCTCCTTTTCGACGTGTGGCAGTACGGATATCAGGATTCATATCCCGGTGCTCCTGCCTTTGACCGGCCCGGGCCATACAGGGGCGATATCTGCTGGCGTTTGGATGCAGTGAGCTGCCGGGGTCTGTCCTGTTTCCTACATAAGAGATAAGAGCAGCGGCATGTTTGGCAAGGGACTTGTTTCGCAAAGATACCGGCCCGGAAGAGGACTTGTTCCTCGGCGGCGTGGCCCGGCGAATCCGCTGCAGTTGTCTTATCGGGCCAGGTCCCGTATCTGTTCATAGCGGAAGCAGTCGAGAGTATGGTCATTCACCATACCGACGGCCTGCATGAAGGCATAACAGATGGTCGGGCCGACGAAATTGAATCCCCGCCTCTTCAGGTCTTTACTGATACGGACAGACACAGCCGTTTGTGCCGGCAGTTCGGAGAGTGATTTCCATGCATTCTGCCTGGGTGTGTGATCGACATAGTGCCAGATGAACGAGTCGAACGAACCGAACTCCTCTCTTATGGCGAGCATGCCCTGGGCATTTCTGAGAGCCGATTCTATCTTGAGGCGGTTGCGCACGATGCCGGAGTCTGCGAGCAGACGCCGGATGTCACCCTCGGAGTAAGCGGCAACCTTGTCTATATTGAAGAGGTCGAAGGCCTTCCGGTAGTGTTCCCGCTTCCTGAGGATTGTCAGCCAGTTCAGGCCTGCCTGTGCCCCCTCGAGGGTCAGCATCTCGAACAGGCGCCGGTCGTCATGTACCGGGAGGCCCCACTCCTGGTCATGATACGAGATGAGCAGGGGATCACTGCCGCACCATTCGCATCTGATCTTCATGGCAGCCCACTTCAATAGATCCTGATATTCTTG
>JAHDOV010000005.1 GCA_018434685.1 Deltaproteobacteria bacterium | reverse complement strand
TCGTCACGGCGATCCTTGATCGCTTGCTTCATCATAGCGTCGTAATCAACATCAGAGGCAACAGCTTCCGCTTACGGGGGAAAATCTCAAAGGACGGGGTCGATTCTCAGGGCACTATCGGGTAAGAATGGTATACTTTTCATTCCCAGAATTGGTATACTTTTATCTTCCCGTTGACATGAGCGCATCCATAGGGGCAATGCTTGGCGGCTATGTCGGGTCCCGCATCGGCAGTGCACGGGGGGCAGGTTTTGTAAAGGTCCTCTTCATCGTCTTGGGTGGGGTGTTGGGGATGAGGCTCCTGCTCGGGTATTGAAGGCAGGGTATTGCCGGGGGAAGCATGTTTCAGGCTTCTGATATTCTTTATGTACTTTCTTTGCGTGCCCAAAGAAAGTACCAAAGAAAAGGCACCCCCACGAAGCCGCCTGCCTTTGGCAGGTACGCTCACTCGCACAGGAAAAATCCGCTCGCACTTAAACTCGCGCAGCTGCGCTGCGCTCAGACAAAAGTGCTCGTCTTTCGGATTTTCCCTGTACTCCCTCGCCGGCTTCAAGGGGGGATTGGGTCTGGTGCCGAGTTATTCCACTATGATTTCAAAACATATCACCAAGAGAGAGGATGATAACGTAAAATATTTTTCGCACTTTCTGATTATTGATTGAAAAAGGTCCTCACTTCGGAGAGAAGAATTTTGGGCAATAAATCTAACCGGAGGAGGACCGTTGATGAGTAAGAGGAATGGTAAGAATGAAGGAGGATTAAGTCAAGGGGAAATCATCCAGATAAATGAGGAGCAGATCAAGGGGCATTTGGATGAGATGGTACGTGGCACGGTGGAAGAGATGTTAAATGGCCTACTGGAAGCAGAAGCGGAGCAACTTATAGGAGCCGGCCGATATGAGCGAAGCGCTCAGAGGCAGGATACACGGGCTGGTCATTATGAGCGCAACTTTGATATGAAAGTAGGTCGAGTCAAACTGCAGATGCCGAAGTTGAGGAATCTGACCTTTGAGACGTCCATCATCGAGAGGTACAAGAGGCGGGAGAGCTCTGTTGAGGAGGCTCTGATTGAGATGTACCTGGCTGGAGTATCGGTAAGGCGGGTTGAGGATATCACGGAGGCATTATGGGGAACGAGGGTGTCGCCCGGCACGGTCAGCAATCTGAACAAGAAGATATATGAGCAGATAGAGGTGTGGAGGAATCGTCCTTTAAAGGGTTCGTATCCCTTTGTCTACCTGGACGGGATCTGGTTGAAGAGGAGTTGGGGCGGGAGTGTAGAGAACGTCTCTGTGCTGGTAGGTATCGGGATAAACGAGGAAGGCTACCGAGAGATCATCGGAGTAGTAGAGGGTCTCAAGGAGGACAAAGAGAGCTGGAAGAACTTCTTAAGGCATCTCAAAGAGAGAGGTTTAAAAGGGGTTCAGTTGGTAATCTCGGATAAATGCCTGGGGCTGCTTGAAACGCTCGGTGAGTTCTACCCCGAGGCGAAGTGGCAGAGGTGCGTGGTGCATTATTATCGGAACGTATTCAGCGTGGTGCCCAAAGGCAAGGCCAAAGAGGTGGCAGCGATGCTCAAAGCGATTCACGGGCAGGAGGACCACCAAGCGGCCCAAGAGAAAGCGCTACAGGTAGCCTTGAGGCTGGAAGGGATGAAACTCGCCTCTGCAGCCAAACTGGTACGGGAGGGCATAGAAGAGACACTTTCGTATATGTCCTTTCCTCGGGAGTTCTGGCGGAGAATCCGGACGAATAATCCCATGGAGAGGATCATGCGTGAGATTCGCCGCCGCACGAGGGTTGTTGGTTGCTTTCCTGACGGTCATTCAGCCCTGATGCTGGTGGCTGCAAGGCTGAGGCATATAGCCTCCAGCAAATGGGGAAGCGGGGTATACCTGAATATGAAGAGACTGTATGAAGAGTCGTTGCAGGAAGTGGCATGATAAGGAGCTCAGACGTTATGGGACTCATAGTATATAATCCGCAAAAAGGCCGATTGGAAACAATCGAAGTGGAGATCACGCCAGAGAATACGACCTGGTTTGACACCAGCGATAAAGACGAAGACATAGGCGCGATCACGGATTTTGCCGGGGGTCTTCTGATTAGTACAAAAGATTACAACTATCCAGTCTGGGTATATGATCTATCAAGAGCTGGTATAGGTCATAACAGGAAGAAGGCACTGAAGATCATGCAGGAATACGAGTAGCAGCTTATCCGGCAGGGGAACCTCCGGGAGCCCTACGGGCTCTCCTCCGATTCCCCTGCCGGATGGGTTGGTTGATGAAGGAGGCAACGCTCCGAAGACGAGAGACCTGAATCAAAAGTGCGAAACATTGTTGACACTACCGAGAGGATAGATCTCCAGTGATTATGTGCATTGTTGGGCGATGGAATTTATTAGCACGATATGTGGACTTCCCGAGAGATCAATTCACTAAAGTTGCGTGTCAGGATCGATAATTTGAACCTATACCTGAATGATAAAGTTCTCAGACATATATATATCTTCTATCAAAAAATCGATTTGAATATCTTCAAATCTCTATACATTATTTATTTCATTCATGAGATCTTGTTTGCCTAGCCTTCTGAGATGTATGTTAAAATACCCAAGCAACCTTCCATACCTACTGCCGAGCTTTCTTTTCTCTTGCTGCATATAAATATTGTAATTTTCTTTAACAAACTCATACGCTGGTTTGATTACTAGTTCATCAAAATTGTAAGTTGCATCTTCGATCTCCCATATTGATTCATGTAAGAAATGGAGCATGTATTGTCCATCTGAATCAACAATAATTAGTTTTAAACATTTTTTTGCTAGTTCTTTTGCTATAATCCCAGGTCGAGTTTTTGGATTTTGATTTGAGATCATATTAAGATAATTAAGTAATTCATTGCCTATCAAGATTCTTGGGTAATCTGCAAACTTGCTTTCCAATGTATAGGCCCGTTCTATTGCTGCCCCATAAATTTCATCTGTATCGATATCAATACATACACCTACATCAATACCCCCTCGGATTGGGTGTTTTGCTGCAAGGCAAGTTAGAAGCATTACACAGGCGCTTGTTAACGCAAAATATACACCGTTCATTGGCGTACAATGTTCATTATTATTATGCAATGGAACTGTTATTATTAAAGAATCGGAAAACTTACGGAAATTAACTTCCGCTCTTGTGGCAGCTAGGTACTCTGCCTGTAGATTTTTAGGGAGTTCCGAGGGCACCTCTCGCTCTTTTAAAGCTGATTCAAAGTACCTTTTAAATAAATTACGTGTGCCGATTACTACACCTGCTGTTTCCTTTAGTATTCTGACAACCTCTTCTTTTTTGGCATCATCAGTTGGCAAATCTTGTAATTCTCGTATCTTCTCTTTTTGTCCAAGGATATCAAAATATAACGCAAGATGGTAAGCAAGCATTATATCATCTTTCTTTTGTGGTGCTTTGTTTTCACTCCTTTTTGTACTCTTTCTTTTATTCTTATTCCTACTTTTTTTCATTGGTTTTATCCTAAAGACCACCATAACAATAAATGTCTTTTTATATTACACATGATTATTTAATTATTTCTTCAAGAGATGGATAGAATTCAGTGTTAGCCCATACTATCTTATCATCTTTCCCGCTTTTATATCTGATCTTTATCCACACACCATCTATGTCTAACACTTCAAATTCAATACTTTTAATCCCTGGTGATTTATATAAATTGCCAATTTTAATGAAAGATGGACATTTATCAGCCGCAATAAGTGGCATTGTATTAAAGAACAACCAGACAAAAGTAATAATAATCGATCTTACAAGAAAGCCATTTTTCATACAATCCTCCAGATCACAAAAAGAATATAATTTGATTCTAATTTAGCTCAACTTATCAAAGCTTCAATAATAATTGTAAAAGAGTCGATTTTGACTCAAATTCTAAAACTAACATCTCTTCGATAACTCATCAAATTTTGGTATGTTGAATCTTAAAGGTCTTATATCCAGATCTATCTAAATCATAGTCCATACATAGAATAGGGAGGATGGCACGGAATATATAAGACAGGATAGGATTCAACCTAGAATTAAATTATATCTCATACCGCACCATTTTTATTGTGAATTCTTTTTGCCTTGGCAATACATTTTCTAATAAGCTTATTTGCCTCTTTTGAATCATCTCCTTCGATTATATTTCTTTTAATAACTTCATTCTTTAGAATTGACTCAATCTCATTTATATCTACTTTCAGTCCAGGTTTCAGTTTCCTCAATTCTCTTCTTATCATTTCTAATGATGATTTATTCAATAAAATTGCCCCGACCACAAAGCGATTTACACATTTTGTTCTTTCTTGGTATTCAGCTATAACATCTTTACTAAGGCCCTCTTTAGCTATTAAAATTAATTTCTGCTGGTCTTCATGTTTCCTTGGATTGATATTTAGAAAATCTATTTCGAAGACTTCGTCAAAATTTATGGAATCTTTTAGTTCAATAATATATCCTTTCCAGACACGGCCATTTGTAAGAATAACCCACTTTATACCTTCATGCGCACCATAGTTTATAGCTTGCTTTAGATGATTTTCTTTTAAATCAATCGTGACCGATTTAACTTCGATCAAAAATTTTACATCATCATTAACTTTTACAGCCAGATCACAAAAAGTACTTTTTATTGCATATTCACTTGTTATTTCGTGGTATTTATCAAATCCAAAAACATCCGATAATATATCAACAACAATTTTTACGGTATCAGCTTCATTTATATCACTATCACTTGCTTTCTTAAGTATTCTCTGGAATTTCCCTGTTTGTTTTATGAATCTTTCGATAACTTTTTTGGGAATATTAATCATTTTGAGTCCCCCCATTAAACCAATATATCTATAATATTGATAAGTTGATTAATTGTTATTAATTCATCTTAGATGTTGGATTTCTATGTTGAGTTTGTAATATTTCTTAAATTAAGAATATTGTAGCATAACTACTTGATTCATAATAGTATATAATTGCAATAACTATTCAATTTCCCAAGACGGATTATTTTTAAGATCTTCAATGGATATATGCAATTCTCTGATGAGAGGCTGGTTTTCTTCTCCAGTTAGAGAGGCAGGCAGATTCATCAATTATCCTATTGAGTAAACGGTTCAGCACCCGGGATGGGTCCCCTTGAAGCCGGTGAGCGAGGGAGGGAAAAATCCGGAAAACGAGCAATTCTGTCTGAGCGCAGCGCAGCTGCGCGAGTTTATTGCGAGCGGATTTTTCCCGAGTGAGTGAACGAACTCCGCAGGAGCGGCTTCGTGGGGTGCCCTTTCTTTGGTTCGTTTCTTTGGGCAGGCAAAGAAATGAACATAAAAAAACTAATAGCTTATGGAATCAGCCCCAGACTTCCCACCCCGTATGAGCACATACACCCTGTTCGGAATGCACACGATACTCTCGCCCGCCTCAGAGATCTCCCCCATATTGATGCACACCTTGGTGGGACAGGGAGAGGAAACCATGTACACGATGCCGTGTTCGACCTTCACCACGGAGTCTCCGAGCGGCCCCGGCACGCTGACCGTTGCGTCCTGCTCCAGGCTGATTTCCCGGTACAGACCCGCTGCGTTGCGGACCTCCACAACGGCCCCCGGTTCGGAGCGGACAACGAGCGTGCCGAACCATATCCCGGTCAGGGCAATGATAGAGACAAAAAGGATCATGTCCGCAGCGGTTATTTTTATTCGGTCGATCACCGGCTGGTTATACCTGCATTGTGGGTAAAATTCAATCCGGCTTCCCGTTTCGTCAGTTCGCCCTCTGGAAGGTATCTCCTGTGCGTGCTTGACCCTGGCAGCACAATGTGGCTATAGTCGTCCACTGCTATGAACATCGACCAATTACGTTCCAACGGGATCAGGGTTACCACCATCACCGACGAGATCCATGTCATACACGGCAACAACCGGAGCCGCTCGCCCTTTGCAAACGCCATCCTCATCCTCGACCGCGTCAGGGCCCTGCTGGACACCGGATGCGGCCTCGATATCACGGAAAAGCTCGCCCGCATGCTGGGAATCGAGACGGTCATCGTCTCCCACTCGCATCCGGACCATACTGCGGGGGCCTGGCTGTTGCAGGACCTGTCGAACCCGGACATCGTCGTGCCTCTTCAGTGCAGGGAGAGTATCGCGCAGGCAGACAGCTTCGCGGTGCGCTTCGTCGAGGACGAGCTCGCCGGCTTCTGGAAGGAGAACTACCTCCCGGTAACCGGGTTCAGGGACTTCAGCCCCACGGCAAGCTTCACGCACGGCCACGAATTCACGTTCGGAACCACCCGCTTCATTGCCCTGCATACACCCGGCCACCTTAACGACCACTACTGCCTCTACGAGCCTGAAAAAAAGATCGTCGTGGGATTCGACATCGACCTGAGCCCATTCGGACCCTGGTACGGCAACCCGGAATCCGATATCGGCCTGTTCAAGGCCTCCATCGACCTGGTGAGCACGCTGCCGGCAGAGGTGTACATCTCGTCCCACGCGAAACCCGTGAAGGGGGCGTACATCTATAAAAGGCTCGAAGCCTTCGGCAGGGTATTCGGCGAGCGGGACAGAACCATCCTGGAGGTCATCTCCGGCCGTGACTGGATCAGCCTGGAGGAGATCGTCATGGCCTCCCCCATCTACCAGGTGGACCACACCGAGCCCGACAGGATCTACCAGTACGGGGAGACCCAGATGGTGAAGAAGCACCTGGCAGGCCTCGTTGAGAAGGACCTGGTCGCTGAGCGAGACGGGCAGTACCGCCTGCGGTCCTGAGGCCGGAAACCGTTAAATTCTCACCGATCTGTGAGAAAGCATCCTGACCGATGAGGTCATGAACCCCCTGTTCAGCCCCGCAGGCACGGACCTTCCCGGAAATATTCAAGTAAATCAAACCATTTTCCGATCCACACAGTACCGTGGAGATGACATTCAGTGATCACTGCAATGCGCACAACCACCAGGGCTCGTCGGATCAGGCCATAAAAGCGGCGTGGTCATCGATACCTGGAAAGAGCGCTGTAAGGGACAAGACATGCCGGGCGACATGACGTGCAGACAGTCACCTCTCAGCGATTCCCCGGCTGCCGGCCAGGGGGAGCCTTTACAGATTCTCGTGGCCCACGACAGCCGCGTGGTCCGGGCATATCTGCAGTCGCACCTGGAAAAAGCAGGCTATGGCGTTGTCCAGGCCGGCAGCCCAGACGAGGCCCTGTCGCTGCTCACAAGCAGCATACGTATCGTGATCCTGGACCTGGGACTGCCCGAGATGAACGGAATGACCTGCCTGCGACACATCCGGGAAAGACACCCCGATCTGCCCGTCATCATGATCTCCACGAGCCTTGAGACAGCCCATGCCGTGCAGGCCATGAAATACGGCGCCTTCGACTATGTGACGAAGCCCTTCGATCCCGAGAAGATCCTTGCACTGATACGCGAGGCCTCCCGTACAGACCTTGTGACAGGGAAGCAGCAACAGGCCGGGGGGACACCAGAGACGGTATATGAGAACGAGACCGTCATGGCCTCTCGGATCCGCCGGGCCCTCCTGCCAGGCGGCGTGCCGAGAGAACTCAACGGGCTCAAGGCGGGGTGCCTGAACATCCCCTCTGTCCTGATAGACGGTGATTTTTACGATCTCCTGGCCGTGAACGAGACCTGTACAGATCTCATCATGGGAGATGTCATGGGCAAGGGCATCCCTGCAGTCGTCCTTGGTGCATCGGCACGGCAGCACTTCGCGAGGGCCCTGTACCACCACACCCGGTCTTCTGACCATTCGTCCCTGCCACGGCCCGAGCAGATCGTGGCATCGGTTCACCGGGACATGATCGGCTCATTGACCGAGCTCGAGATGTTCTTCACCCTGTGCTACGCGCGGATCGACACCGAAAAGAATCTCCTGAGCTATGTCGACTGCGGGCACATGCGAACCATCCACTTTCACCACGACACAAGCACGTGCACCCTCCTCCAGGGGGTAAACATGCCCCTTGGATTTCCGGGGCAGGATCATTTCAACGAGGTCCTCGTCCCCTTTGCCCCGGGCGATCTCTTCTTTTTCTATTCGGACGGACTGACCGAGGCAAGAGGTCCGAAAGGACAGTTCTTCGGGGAAGAACGTCTTGAAAGGTTCATCAGAAACAACGGCCACCTCGAGCCCCAGGGGCTCTGTGATGCGGCGTTGAGAGAGGTCGCGGAATTTTCCCGGTCCGAGTCCTTTTCCGATGACTTCACCTGTCTGGCCATCAGGATCGTCAGCCCTGAGACCATGGAGGAGCAGGCGCCTCAGTGGGTGCTGGATATCCCGGCCGACCTGAACCACCTGGACCGGGTGAGGGACTTTACCCGGGAGGTGTGCATGGGCTTCGGCCCGGAGGTGGTGGACGAGGAACGGATCAAGATGATCCAGATCGTTGCCACCGAGATCGTGAGCAATATCGTCACTCATGCCTACCGTGGCATGAGCGGCGGGAACATCCTGATCGAGGCCAGACCGACCCGGGAAGAGCTCATCTGGTATTTCTATGACCGGGGCATCGAGTACGACTTCTCCTCGGCACCGCCGCCGGTTTTCGACGGATCGAGCGAAACCGGGTTCGGCCTGCACATCATCGCCCACACCGCAGACTATGTCCGCTATTCCCGTGACAGCACCGGGAGAAACTGCGCCTGCGTCACCTTCTTCCTGCACAGGGGCTCACCGGAATGACACTCACCGGAAAAATCCAAGGCAGCACACTGATCGTGACGGCCTTGCCGGAATTTCTCGACGCCGGCAATGCCGCTGCGTTCAGGGCAGAAATGTCGCGGCTGCTCGGAGACCATGGCCAGGTCATTGTCGATATGAGTCCGGTGCACTTCATCGACAGCGCCGGGTGCGGTGCGCTCATTGCCGCGCTGAGACACATCAAGGCCTCCGGGGGCACGCTCACGGTCTTTGGCGCACACAAACAGGTTCGCCGCGTGTTCGAGCTCATGAGGATGCACCGGATCATCAATCTGTTTGAGACCAGGCAGCAGGCACTCGATTCGCTTCGCCTCTAGCCGGGCCGATATCAGAAGATAAACCGCCGCCAGGAGATGTTCAGGATCAGCCCGATACAGATGAGGTTCATGAGCATGAAGGATCCCCCGTAGCTGATGAACGGCAGGGGAACCCCCACCACGGGGAAGATCCCGATTGCCATGGCCATGTTGATGAAGATGTGGAGCGTGAAGTACGCGGCTATGCCGAAGCACAGCATGCTGCCGAACCGGTCCTTCGCCCTGGTGCCCAGGGAGATGATCTTCGTGATGAGGATGAGGTACAGGACGATCAGCATGGCAGACCCCATGAAGCCCCACTCCTCTGCAACGACCGAGAAGATGAAATCCGTGTGGTGCTCCGGCAGAAACCTCAGCTGGGTCTGGGTACCCTCGAGAAAGCCTTTGCCGAAGAATCCCCCCGATCCCACTGCGATCTTGGACTGCATCGCATGGTACCCGCTCCCAAGAGGGTCGCGGCCCGGGTCGAAAAACGAGAGGATCCGCAGGCGCTGGTACTCCTTCAGCGACCACCAGACAAACGGCAGGATCGCTATGGACGCCACGCCCGACCCGATGAGCGTTGACTGTTTGATCCCCAGGAGCAGAAACATGATGAGCACGATGAACCCTACGATCCCCGCCGTCCCGAGGTCCGGTTCGGCCAGGATGAGCACGACGGGAAGCGCCATGAGGAAGACGGGCATGAACAATTCCCTGATGCCGTAGCCCTGGATATGTTTGCGCGTCTCGCTCCAGTAGCCCATCCAGATGATAACCATGATCTTGGCAAACTCCGAGGGCTGAATCCCGAACGGACCGAGGGATAACCACCTCCTCGCCCCGGAGATCTCCCTTCCGACGACGAGCACCAGGATCAGCGAGAGCAGGATCAGGACATAGAGCGGCCACGCAGAATACATGAGTATCCGGTAATCCACGATAAAGACCAGGACCATGATCACCGTGCCGAGAGCGATCCAGATCAGCTGCTTGTAAAAGATTGTCAGACCGGTCACCCGGGCGGAACTGTACAGGCAGAGCAGTCCGATGAAGATGATCGCAAAGGTGGTGACGATGAGTCCCCAGTCGATATTGTCAGTTATCTTCGTGTATCTGCTCATATGCCACACCTTGCTCATCGGCTTCCATGCCCTTTAAGAAGTAGTACCCCTTAATGACATCCCTGACAATAGGACCTGCTATACTGGCTCCGTGTCCCCCGTGCTCCACGACGGCGACCACGAGGATCTCCGGTGTCTCCACCGGTGAAAAGCCGAAAAACCAGGCGTGATCCCTGAGCTTGTACGGGAGATCCGATTCATCGACAAGTTTGGAGCTGTACCCCCGTGCCACCTGGGCAGTGCCGGTCTTGCCCCCGAGGGCAAACATGGGGTCGTGCAATCCGCGGCCGGTCCCCCGCTCTCCCTCGATGACACTGCGCAGCCCCATCTTGATCACACTGAGATCCTCACTGCCGATCTCCAGCAGCTTCTCCAGATTCTGCCCGGATGACATAAGGATCCTCGGCGTATAGAGCCTGCCGCCGTTTACTATGGCGCTCATGGCCTTTGCCACCTGGAGCGGGGTCACGAGGGTAAAGCCCTGGCCGATGGCCGTGATAATGCTCTCCCCCGACTGCCACGACCGGCCGAAACGCTCCTGTTTCCAGGTCCTCGTCGGGATGATACCCGAGAGCTCGTCCCGGAGCTCCACGCCGGTGGGTTTGCCGAACCCCAGGTCAAGGGCATACCTGGCCATCTGGTCGATGCCAAGGGTCTCACCGACCTGGTAGAAATAGACGTCACAGGATTCGCTGATTGCCCGTATCATATCGACATTGCCGTGTCCCTGGGGCTTCCAGCACTTGTAGACGGACGTACCGAGACGGTATTCTCCCGGGCAGAAGATTGCCTGGTCAGGCGTAACGGTCTTCGTTGCCAGCGCCGCGTAGGCCACGGCCACCTTGAAGACCGACCCCGGCGGATACAGGCCCCGGATTGCACGGTTCTCCAGGGGATGGAGCGGATCTTCCGAGATCTCTTTCCACGCCTCCGGTGCCATGGGGGTGAGGAACATGTTCGGATCATACCCCGGGGACGAGACCATGGCGAGGATCTCCCCGGTAGAGGGGACAATGGCCACCACTGCCCCGGCCTTGCTCCGGAGGGATTCCTCCGCGATCATCTGGAGCCCCTTGTCGATGGTGAGCGTGATATCGTTGCCCGGGTCAGGGAGGCGTTCATTGAGGACCTTGATCTTCCGCCCGAGGGCATCCACCTCGAATACGCGCATCCCCTTTACCCCGCGCAGGGTATCCTCACAGGCGAACTCGATCCCGGTCTTACCGATGAGGTCACCCGCACAGTAGTCACCCCCGTCATCTCTTCTCAGCTCTTTGCGGGAGATCTCCCCGACAAACCCGAGGAGGTGCGGGGCGAGGTCCTTGAACACGTAATCACGCTCGTTGGTGGCATCTATGGAAATCCCCGGCAGGGTGAATATCTCCGATTCTACCCGCGCGACCTGATGAAAGCTGATGTCCCTGGCAATATTGACCGGATCGTACGGCCTCGCCTTTGCCTGCTCTATCTTCTCGACGAGTTCCCGTTCGCCCTGATCGAGAAAGACCGCCAGCCGCTGCGAGATATCCCGGACACCGGATATGTCCTCGGGCATGACCGTCATGTTATAGGCAGGCCTGTTGTCGGCAAGGACCTCCCTGTTCCTGTCGAGGATCTTTCCCCGCGGCGCATTGATAGCCACAATACGAATCCGGTTGTTGCGCGAGAGGCCTTCATAATACGACCCCTTGAATATCTGCATGTTCATCAGCCGCAGGAGAAGGACGGCAAACAGGAAGAAGACAAAGACGGTAAGGAGCTTTGCCTTCCACCGCAACTCCTCGTCAAGCTGTGGGCCGGTAATATTATTGTTCATACGCGATCTGCAGACGGCACACGATATAGACCATGGCCGGGCTCACCAGGCCCGAGAACACCGCCCCGACGATCATGGGAAACACCGTGCCTTCGAGTGCGGCTATATCGGTAAGAAAGGCCGCTATCAGTGAGAGGGCAAGGGCAAAGCAGGCACCCAGGACCATCTGTGAGTATGAGTTCTCCAGGTAAACCAGGTTCTTGATCACATCCATCGCAAGAAAGGCGGCGATGTAGAGCAGGGGGATGAGGCCGAGACGCGCCCCGGAAAAGGCCTGCAGTATCAGCGTAGCGAGCACCACAAAGGGCAGCCCCTGGGAAAACGGGATGTATATGATCTGGGCGATGATCATGCCGATGAAGAAATCGACCCGCAGCGGTGCCCATATGGAGGGAATAACGGTCGCCTCCATGAGGATTATCACGAAGAGTATCCCGAAGAGACTAGTCTGTAATCGCCACATCCCTGCCTATCCCGAAAACCCCCTCGATCTTTTCCATGGCAACACACGGTTTCACGAGCACCTCGGCAAAGATCTTTCGTTCATCCTTCCTGACTTCCTGCACGTATCCGATCTTCAGGCCCTTCGGGAATATTCCCAGGAGCCCGGACGTGATGACGCAGTCACCGACCTGCACCTCATCGTCCATGCGGACATACTCGAGGCTCAGGATATTTGAACCGGTACCCTTGACGATGCCCTTTACCCGTGAGGACTCGATGATGGCTGGTATCGCACTGTTCGGGTCCGTGATGAGCAGCACCTGCGACGTGTGGGGTGAGGCCGCGATAACCCTGCCCACAACACCCAGGGGATTCACCACGGGCATGTTTATGAAGAATCCGCTACGTGAACCCCGGTCGATGATCGCTGTCTTGAAGACGAGGGTGATGTCCTGGGTAAGAAGACTGGCCGGGTAGAGTTTGAAGGCCTTGTGGACATCCTTGAAATCCAGCATGGCCCTGAGCCGCTCGTTCTCCGACCTGAGTTCCTCGAGTGTCATGCATTGGACCCGCATCTCGGCCACCTGCTTGCTGAGCTGCTTGTTATCCCGGTGGGTGTCCACGAGCAGCACGTAGTCTTTCCAGAGATTCGCCATGAAGGTGAACGGCGCTGTGACAACCTTCTCGAAGACATAGTATCCCTCGCGCACGTAGCTGATCCCCGCCGACGAGGAACCGTACTGGCCGAGGGAGATCAGTACCAGGATAAGTGCAACGGCTGCGACAAGAAAGATAACCCTCGTATTACTGCGTCCCATCAACTAGGTATGGTCACATCCCGCAAGAGCTCAAGATCGTCCAGAAGCTTACCGGCTCCCCGTGCCACCGTAGAGAGCGGATCTTCGGCTATGATAACCGGCAGGCCTGTCTCTTCTCTGAGAAGTTTATCGAGGTTTTTGTACAGTGCCCCGCCGCCTGTCAGAACAATGCCCCTGTCCACAATGTCCGCCGCCAGTTCGGGCGGTGTCTGTTCCAGTGCAACCCGTACCGCATCGATAATCGTTCGAACCGGTCCCTGGCAGGCCTTCCGGATCTCTTCGGAGCTGATGGTGAAGATCTTGGGTATGCCGTCGACCAGGTCCCTTCCCTTGACCTCGATGGTCTTTTCCACCTCGTCCGATGCAGCAGAACCGATCATGATCTTGATGATCTCGGCGGTTCTCTCCCCGATGAGGAGATTGTACTCGCGCTTGATATACTGCATGATGGCCTGGTCTATCTTGTCTCCTGCCACCCGCACGCTGTTCGTGTAGACGATGCCCGACAGGGAAATCACCGCCACCTCGGTGGTCCCGCCGCCGATGTCGACGATCATGGAGCTGATGGGCTCGGTGACCGGGAGCCCTGCCCCGATGGCTGCAGCCATGGGCTCTGCGACGATGTATACCTCCCGCGCGCCCGCAGCCTCTGCCGACTCCTTCACCGCCCTCTTCTCCACCTGGGTGATCCCGGACGGCACGCAGATGATGACCCGCGGCCGTACACCGAGTCTGCGCTGATGCACCTTGGTAATGAAGTACTTGAGCATGGCCTCGGTTGCCTCGAAGTCGGCGATGACACCGTCCTTCATGGGCCTGATGGCCTGGATATTCTCCGGTGTCCTGCCGAGCATCTTCTTCGCATCGGTGCCCACGGCGACGATCCTGTTCACTCCACCATGTTCCATCTTCACGGCCACCACCGATGGCTCGGAAAGGACAATGCCCTTATCCCGTGCATAAACCAACGTGTTTGCCGTTCCCAGATCGATGGCAAGATCACTTGAGAACAATCCAAAGACCCATTCTAAGACCATATACGTCCACTCCTTTCCTTCATGTGGATCAATCGATAAGCCGTCTTAACAAATACCCGTCTCTTTTACAAGAGGAATGGGGCATCATCTGTTGCGGAAACCCCCTGTTTATGATAGCAATCCAGGTCAATGTATAATTCCTGTACCATAATACTCGCTGCAGGGAAAGGCACGAGATTAAAATCAGCCAGGCCCAAGGTCATGCACGAGATCCTCGGCATGCCCCTGATCTACTATTCCATCCGCATCGCACAGGGCATCAGCCAGACCATCATCGGGGTCGTTGGGCACGGCAGAGACGTTGTTGGTCCCTATCTGGACACGTTCTCCATCATCCCGGTCGTACAGGATCCGCCGCTGGGTACCGGGCATGCCATCCTCCAGACAAAACCGGTTCTTACGTCCATCGAGGCCGAAGAGGTCATCATCCTGCCCGGAGACATGCCGCTGATCGATGCTGCCTCCCTGGCACACCTCGCCGCGCTGTACCGCGAATCCAAGGCGCCCATGGGGGTGCTCACCGCAATGCTTCCTGATCCCTTCGGGTACGGCAGGATTATCCGGGCAGACGGTGGCGACGTGGTTGCCATCGTCGAGGAGCAGGATGCCACCAGCGGGCAGCGCGAGCTTCACGAGATCAACACGGGCGTGTACATCATCGACAAGTCCTTCCTGCTCGATGCGGTGGAGAAGCTCTCCCCGAACAATGCAAAGGGCGAGTTCTACCTCACCGATATCGTGGCGATGTCAGGAGGAGCCGCATCGTACGTCGTACCCGACTACAACGAGGCACACGGCATCAATTCCCGCTCCCAGCTCGCCCATGCAGCAGCCCTCATGCAGCAGCGCATCAACCATGAGATCATGGATTCCGGCGTAACCATGATCGATCCTTCCACCACCTGGATCGGCCCCAGAGCGACCATCGAGCCGGATGTCGAGCTATGGCCGAATGTTCACATCCTGGGGCACAGCTCTGTGGCCTCAGGGGTCAGGATCATGCCCGGCACATGGATCAGAGACTCACACATCGGCAGGGGGTGCACCATCGGGCACCACAGCATCGTTGAAGAGGCCTCGCTGGCCGAAGGGACAGAGCTGCCCCCGTATACCCAGGCCCGCACAACGTCCCGGGCCTCCGATTGACTTTCTCCATGGCTTGACCTACAGATACGTAATGGACTGGATAAAGAGTATCCTGAAACTGGGGGTCGAAGACAAGACCCCCCCCGAGCAAGTAGACTATCCGGACGTTCTGCCTGTGTTGCCCCTGAAAGATGCGGTCCTGCTCCCGGACGGCATGCTGCCCCTGATCGTCTCGAATCCCAGCTCCATCGCCCTGGTAAAGGATCTCCACGAGAAACAATCCCCCGTGGTCGCGGTCGGCATGAAAGAACCCCGGGAGATCGATCCTGCCATGTGGGACAACCTCTGCCGTATCGGGTGCATGGCCCAGATCACCAAGGTGACCGTGTCCAAGAACAGTGAGCTGTCGATCATGATAAAGGGCATCAGGAAGGTCCTGCTCGAAGAGAAAATCGAGGGCGAGCCGTATCTGAAGGCGCGGATATCCTATCTGTGGGAGAATCTCGAGCCGGACAAGCAGGCATTCGCCATGGCGCTCTCGACACGGGAGACCCTGACCCAGCTCGCCAGGCTCTCGTACCACGGGCTCGACTCGGTATTGTCGAACCTCGCCAAGATGAAGGAACCCCATCTCCTGTTGAGTACGGCCACCACCAATCTCCCGCTTCCCCTGAAGAAAAAGCAGGCGATTCTCGAGGAAGACGACATCGACGGCAAGTACGCCATCCTCTATCAAACGCTCCGGGAAGAACTGGAGATCCTGGAACTCTCCACCAAGATCACTGAAAAGGCCAAGGTCGAGATCAACCAGGCCCAGCGGGAATACTACCTGAAACAGCAGCTCAAGGCCATCAAGAAAGAGCTCGGAGAGACCCCCGGCGAGATCGAGGACGAGATGGAAGAGCTTAAGAAGGAGATCGCTGCCAAGGGACTCCCCGAGGAGGTCTCCAGGGAGGTCGACAAGGACCTCAAGCGGATTTCCCGCATGCAGCCGGGATCTTCGGAATTCGTCACCATCAGGACGTATCTCGACTGGATACTGGACCTCCCGTGGCAGGAATCGTCGCAGGACAATCTGGATATCGTGAACGTCGAGGGCATCCTCGACGAGGACCACTTTGACCTCAAGAAGCCCAAGAAGAGGATCGTGGAGTACCTCTCGGTCAAGAAGCTCAAGAACGACCTCAAGGGCCCGATCCTGTGTTTCGTCGGCCCCCCGGGCGTCGGCAAGACCTCTCTGGGCAGGTCCATCGCCCGCGCCATGGGCAGGGAATTCATACGGATCTCGCTCGGCGGGGTGAGAGACGAGGCTGAGATCAGGGGACACCGGCGGACCTATATCGGCGCCATGCCGGGACGCATCATCAACGGGATTAAGCTTGCAGGGACCACGAACCCCGTGTTCATGCTCGACGAGATAGACAAGCTCTCCCACGACATTCACGGGGACCCGTCATCCGCACTGCTCGAGGCGCTTGACCCGGAACAGAACAGCCATTTCGTGGACCACTACCTCAACGTGCCCTACGACCTTTCCCAGGTCCTGTTCATCACCACGGCGAACGTGGTCGACACCATCCCCCTTGCCCTGAGAGACCGCATGGAGATCGTCGAGATCGAGGGGTATACCCAGGAAAACAAGCTCCAGATCGCACGGAACTACCTGATCCCCAAGGAGATCGAGGCCAACGGACTGAGCGATAAGACCGTTGACTTCACCGACGGGGCCGTGGGACATGTCATCCGCTCCTACACGAGGGAGTCAGGGGTGAGGAATCTCCAGCGGGAGATCGCATCGTGCCTGCGGGTCATAGCATCGAACGTCGCAAAAGAAGGCGGCGACAACTTCCTCGTAGACCCTGCCTTCGTGGAAGAGGCCCTGGGACCTGTCCGGTTCATCCCCGAGGTCAAACAGCGGATCCGCATCCCGGGCATCGCCACCGGACTCGCCTGGACCCCGTTCGGGGGCGAGATCCTCTTCGTGGAATCAGCACTCCTGGAAGGCAAGGACGAGATGATCCTCACCGGACAGATGGGTGATGTCATGAAGGAGTCTGCACGGCTGGCGCTGAGCATTATCAAGGGTGCCGGATATGCCATCGAGACAAACAAGGTCATCCACATCCATGTACCCGCGGGTGCCATCCCGAAAGACGGTCCGTCTGCCGGTGTCACCATCGTGACATCGATCATCTCGCTCATTACCGGCAAGGTGGTGTGCGAGAACCTCGCCATGACCGGAGAGATTACGCTGCGGGGCGTCGTGCTGCCGGTCGGGGGGATCAAGGAAAAGGTCCTGGCGGCCCGGCGCGAGGGGATTACCGAGATCGTCCTGCCGAAGATGAACGAGAAAGACCTGAGGGACCTCGACGCAGAGGTCCTTGAGGACCTCCACATCCATTATGTGGAAAACATCGACGAGGTGATCAGGCTCGCTCTTCCCCGGGACAACGAGGCGGTCCTGCCGCTTCTATGCCTGACCCCCGGCGATGAGAAGAAACCCGTCAAGCCTGGCCTGAGAGCGTGAGCAGGCTCGTTCGAGCCGCTTCCATGGATCTTTCGAGCACATCTTGTGTGTGGGCCGTGCTGATGAACATGGCCTCGAAAGGCGAAGGCGCCAGGTAGATCCCTTCTTTGAGCATGGCATGGAAGAACCGGACATACAGCTCCACCCTCGAGTCCATGACGTCTTCAAAGCACATGACCGGCCCCGGCTGAAAGAAGAGACAGGCCATGGACCCGATGCTGTTTACGGCCAGCGGGATGCCCGCCTCCCTGGCGCTGTCCCTGAACGATCCCGTGAGTTCTTCCATGGATCGGGCAAGTTTCTCATAGGGATCGAGCCGCTCGATCGTTCTTAAGGTGGCCAGCCCTGCCGCCATTGCCATGGGATTGCCGGAGAGCGTCCCTGCCTGATACACCGGCCCGTCCGGCGCCAGGAGGGCCATGATGTCCTCCCTCCCCCCGAATGCCCCCACCGGCATGCCGCCGCCGATGATCTTCCCGAGGCAGGTGAGATCCGGGGTGATGCCGACGAGATCCTGGTACCCCCCGAAGCAGAAGCGGTAGCCGGTTATGACCTCGTCGAAGATGAGGAGCGATCCGCACGAGCGGGTCCTTTCCCGTGTCGAGGCCAGAAACCCCGGTTTGGGCAAAACAACGCCCATATTGCCGGCAACCGGCTCCACGATGACTGCGGCCACGTCCTGCCCGTGATGCTCCATGAATTTCTCGAAGTACTCGATATCGTTGTACGGCAGCACGGCGGTGGTCGAGGCAATGCCCCCGGGAACCCCTGCCGTGTCGGGGACACCGAGCGTGAGGGCACCGGAACCCGCCTTTGCGAGCAGGGAATCCACGTGCCCGTGATAGCAGCCCTCGAACTTCACCACGATCTCCCTGCCGGTAAAGGCCCTGGCAAGCCGGATGGCGCTCATGGTGGCCTCGGTCCCGGAATTCACGAAGCGGACCCGGTCGATGGAGGCAAAGGAAGAACACACAAGCTCAGCCAGGAGCACCTCGGCCTCGGTGGGGGCACCGTAGCTCATCCCCCGAAGAGCCTGTTCCCTGACTGCCTCGACGACCTCGGCCCGGCCATGCCCGAGGATCATGGGGCCCCACGAGAGCACGTGGTCGATGTATGCCCTGCCCTCTGCGTCGTACAGATACGCCCCCCGGGCCTTGTCTATGAACCGCGGGGTTCCCCCCACCTTCTTGAAGGCCCTGACCGGTGAGTTGACCCCGCCCGGAATCACCTTTTTCGCCCGTTCAAACAACTCCGCATTCTTCACGACGCGCTACCCCTTTAAAAATACTTCATGGATGATTTCTTCAGTTCCCTGACGCTCCGGAATACCCGGTATTCCCGGATGCCGACTAGAGAAACGATCTCTTGAATGACCCCGGCGATCTCGGTGTCCGAGCGGCCGTGAATCATGGTGAACACATTGTACTTCCCGAACGAGGGCCGCTCATAGCAGTGGGTCACCCGGTCGTGGCCGGCCATCTTCCCTCCGACCTCCTCCACCTTGTCCCCGGGCACGGCCCAGGCCACCATGGCCCCGGAAGAGAACCCGGCGCTGTGATGCCGCAGCACCGCCTTCACCTCCCTGATCACACCCGCGCCCTTGAGCTGCCGCATCCGTTCCAGCAGTTCGCCCACATCCATGCCGAGTTCGCACGCCCATGCGTCGAAGGGCCGCTCGTCAATGGGCAGATCACCCTGCGCCAGGGCGAGGATCGCCCGATCCTTCTCGTCTATCGGTTCCATCGGTGGAATCTAGGCATATTTGCCGCACCGATTCAAGCCCAAAGTGCCTGAAGTCATTCCTCGGGCAATACGATCATGTAGGAGTCCATGGCGTACAGACCGTCAGCCCTGCGCCTGGCGGTGGTGATGATCCGGTTGACCTTCCTGGTGAGTGTGAGCGGTTCCCTGCAGGTCAGGATGCCGCTGGCCGGATCGAAGTGCGTAGGGAGCCTGCCCTTTTCCGAGAGAAACATCTGGATCTGCCCGGCATGGTAGTCCTGCGGGTCTGCAATGGTGATCGAGATCTCATGGAGGGTGTTCCCGGAGAGTCTCCCAATGCCCGGCGACCTCGCGCTCACCGGCAGGGGGGGCCGTTCGAGCTTCTCCCGGAACCGGTCCATGTCCATATTCAGTCCCACGATCGCCTGCCGGGGAACGAGATCCGGCCTCGTGTGCCGCCCCACGCTGCCCGGGTCCGAGGTAAACAGGAGCCTGAACCCGGCTTTCACCCCGGCAGCGCGAATCGCGTCGTCATACTCGCCGAAGGGGTAGGCGAACCACCGTGCCTCCTCGCCGAGATTTTCCTTGAGGACCTCTTTCGAGAGCCTGAATTCCTTTTCGATCTCTGCCGGTGACGAGTCCGTCAGGCGGGGATGTGTATGCGTGTGACAGCCCACATCACCGCCGGAGGCCCTGACCTCACGGAGCTGATCCCAGCTCATGAAGCCGTGCGCACCCACCGAGCGGGTGAAGACAAAGACACAGAAGGGGTAGCCGTGTTCCTTCAGGACGGGAATGGCCCGGGTATATTCGGACAGGTACCCGTCATCAAGCGTAATGGCCACGGCCTTCTCGGGCATGGGTGACGCACCGGTGATGCAGCGGTAGAGCTCATCCATCCCAATCACCCGGTATCCCTGTGCCTCCAGGTAGTCCATCTGCCGGGCGAACTGTGCGGTGGCAGTGGAGGTGGAGGGAGAATCCGCCTCATCGAATTTGTGGTAGAGCAGGACCGTTACGTACGCATGGGCGGACAGGCTCAGGGCAAAAAGCATGATGCAGAGCGAAACCGCTGTCCTGGTCACCGTATTCATCCGGGAATCTCACTGGAGCTTGTAGATGTCATAGTCCTGCAACTGGTTATACTCTATGACCCCGACGATCTGATCGATATAGTCCTGTCCGATTTCCGAGTAGCTGCTCAGCCCCTGTGCAAGCGCAAGGGGGTCCAGGGGGCGGGAATTCCTGCTCCTGATCTGACGGAGCTCTTCGTATTCCGGGTGCGTGTTGATGGTCCACAGGTAGTAGTCGACGCTCGCCTGGAGGTCTTTGAAGACCGAGACCTTGATCGACCCTCCCTCGTCCAGCTCCTTCGGGATCATCCCGTATCCGCCCAGGGTGCGCAAGCCGAAGAGATTGTTGCCCTCGACAGCGAATCTCGAGGTCCCCCAGCCGGATTCGATGGCCGCCTGGGCCAGAACGAGCGAGACCGGGAGCACATCGACCCGGGCAAGCAGCTCGTCGATCATCGTATCATAACTGCTTGTTGAGACCCGGTACTTCTCGGCAAGGTCTTCGATTATCTCCCGGTCCTGCTGCGTGAACCACGACGGGCTTTCCTTGATTCGTATCAGGGTATCCCGCTGCCGGGATATCTTGGCATTGGCCTTGAGGACCAGAGGCAGGAGGATATCGATCAGGTACTGCTTTCTTGCAGGGACGTCGTGTATCTCAAAATATTCGTCGGGAATGGAGGGGGTATAGGTATAGCTCACGACGTCTTCATAGGTCGCAGCATGTTCCCCGGGGAACATACCCGGGAGTATCGCGAGCATCATGATAACCGCAAGAAGGCCTGGCAAAACAGCTGGGCGTGTCATAACCGGTCCCCTTTACAATGAATAGATCATCTTGTCCATGGTACAATTCAAGTGCTGTGCACGATAAAATTACACGCGAAGCTAATAATAATTGTAATAACAATGTGTTATAATGTGCTATCTTATTTTAATAAGTATTTTCAGCATGTTGTATAACCTAGCTATGTATGTGCTCGGAAAGATACCTATAAAAAAACATACTTGCATTATGAATCACTATTCAGTAATATGGCGGCATTGAATTGTATACGCTAAAGGAACAGCATGGACGATAAAGAAAAGAAGAAGATGTATCTTACCGTGGCGGACCTCAGCACTATGGGATTTGCCATGGTCATTGCTATCGTCCTCGGCCTGGTAGCCGGTCTATACCTCGACAGCCGCTTCGGGACCGAGCCGATATTCACCCTCCTGTTCATCTTCGGAGGGATCCTTGCGGGATTCAGGATTATGTACAAAACCTACATGAGATTCTTCAGCGAAGGAAACTCCGATGAGCCCCGTAAATAAAGACCCTGTCCAGAAACGCATAGAATTCATCTCGCTTGGTATCTGGATAGCGCTGTGCATCTCGAGCTTCTTTATCTTCGGAAACAAGTTTGCCCTGGGTGTTTTGCTGGGAGGCATCGTCTGCATACTGAACTACCAGTGGCTCTACAGCCATGCCAAGGCGGCAGTGACTCTCACGGCGAACCAGGGCCGATCGTTCATGGCAAAGAGGTACATCCTCAGAATGGCGACGACCGGTGCAATACTCTTTGCGCTCATTGCGATCATGAAAGTGGACATCCTGGGATTATTGCTCGGGCTCTCGACTGTCATACTGGGGATAATGAGCTACGCTTGCTTCATCTACATATTTGCAGGAGGAGACTGATATGGATCACGGTTATCTGGTTCTGGATTTCATCACCAAACCCCTTTACCATTTTCTTCACACCACCTTCCACCTCACCGACGGGAACCACATGCAGCAGGTTACCCATACCTGGTTTTATATGATAGTCCTCATCCTCATGTCCCTCCTGGTGACCAAGGGGATGAAGATGGTCCCCGGAAGGCTCCAGAATTTTCTGGAGGTCGTTATCGGCGGACTGAAGAATCTCCTCGTGGATACCATGGGGGAACACGGAATGAAGTTCTTCCCGCTCATGGCAACCATCGCGCTGTTCATCCTGGTCTGCAACCTGGGAGGAATCATCCCCGGCTTCTATTCTCCCACGGCGAATCTCAACACCAACCTGTCCATGGCCCTGGTGGTGTTCCTCCTGACGCATATCGTCGGCGTGAAGATCCATGGGGTAAAATATGTCAAACAGTTTATGGGCCCGGTATGGTGGATGGCACCGCTCATGATCCCGGTTGAGCTCATCGGTCATCTGGCCAGGCCGCTTTCCCTTACCATGCGGCTGTTCGGAAACATCTTCGGCGAAGACCTCGTCCTCATCGTCCTGCTCTTCCTCGTCCCCTTCCTCATGCCCATTCCCATGCTCGTGCTCATGATATTCACCTCAGTGCTCCAGGCCTTCGTATTCACCCTGCTCGCCATGATGTACATCAGCGGCGCAATGGAGGAGGCCCATTAAGACATCCTGGCGAGACGATCATGCCGGAATGAGTTTTTTATTACTCTTTACGGGTATTTTGCAGTACAATAGAAAGCCGGTGAGAAGTGCGGAGCTCACCGGCTTTTTCGCACTATTGTAGGACAATTAAAATAGTAGGAGGATTTTATGAAGAGGTTTATCAGTTTGCTGGGTTTAACAACGTTGTTCGTTCTTGTAGGGGCATCTCTGGTCTTTGCAGCCGATGGTGCTGCAAGCCCTGCTGCAATTCAGTTCTTCTGCTGGGTGGCCGTGGCAACCGGTATCGGCATGGGGATCGCTGCAGTGGGTACCGGCATAGGACAGGGTCATGGCGTACAGGGCGCATGTGACGGCATTGCCCGGAATCCCGAGGCATCCGGCAAGATATTGACGGCCCTCATTCTCGGTCTGGCAATGATCGAGTCTCTCGCCATCTACGCACTGGTAATAGAGCTCATCCTGCTCTATGCGAATCCGTTCCTCAAGTACGTAGTGGGCTAGGGTTCACTAAGAAATCAACGGGCATGGCGCCCGGGACACTCCCGCGCCATGCCTTTTCCTCGACTCACCAGCCACCGCCACCGCCGGACATCGCCAGGGTGGTTTTCATTCTCCGTTCATCCCCTCGCAAGCCGTCAGCAGATACCTCCCCCGGCAGCATGGGCCTTGGTGTGTCCGGGGGTTCTGTTTGCGTGGCAGGTACCAGTGCCTGGCGGCACTGGGTGTCGGTGCAGGGGGAAAGATTGTTTATGGATGGATCGCGCTGAAGCTATCAGGCCCATGAGAGCCCTGGGGCTGCCCTCATGGGTTCATTCCCGACTCCGCACTCGACAGAGGAGCCTCTGTGCTTCAGCCCGAAGTAGTGATCGGAACCGATCCGGCCGGCAGACAAGCGGAAAGGACACCCGGGCTACATGCCGAGCAGTGCCTTGACCTTGTTCCTCTTTTCTTCGTCGGAGGCGATAAACGCCAGTGCCCCGCCGAACATGACTGCCAGCGAAATCGGCTTGAAGAGGAGCTTGATCACGGTCTTCACAAAAGAGAGTATTCCCCCGATGATACCAAAAATAACGATGTCGCCGATGATAAACTTGATTATCTTAAATGGAGCAAGGATTGCCCATTTAACGAGACTGACGATAAACCCCATAGATTTCCCCTCCTGTATTCTGTCATTAGTAGTATAACGTTCCTGCCTGCAGTATTGAAGTGCCTTGCCTCAAGAATCTTTCTTTTTCAGCAGCAGATCTTCCACAGCCCCGAGGGCATCTTTCGAAACGAGCGCCGCGCGCCTGTTTTCTTCCTGAATCTTCTCGTATATTTCCTCTCGGTGTACCTCTATGTTCTTGGGTGCCTGGATACCCAGCTTTACCTGGGTCCCCTTAATCTCCACGACAGAGATCTGGATATCATCTCCGATGGCGACAGCTTCGCCCACTTTCCGTGTCAATATTAACAATCAGCCCCCCTGTGGTATGGCTACTTTAAGGGAAACATTACCTGATTATTTTATGGAAAGCAACGACTCCATCATCTCGTCGGCTATGGTGATCAGTTTCGCGGCTGCCTGGTAAAGGTGCTGGTATTTGAGGATGTTGGCCATCTCTTCGTCGAGGTTAACCCCGGTGACACTCTCCTTTCTCTGGGTGTACTGGGCCAGCAGGGTATCGTTGAACTTCTCGTTGAGATTCGCGTTCTGGACATCAACCCCGACCTCTGCGATGAAAGAGCTGTAGAAGGAATCCATCGTCGTGTCTATCGTGCTCCCGCCGAAGTCGGTGATCACCTGGTCCTGGAGGGCATAAACCGCCAGGGCCACGTCGTTCGATCCGGGTGCCACCTGGTTGGCGCTGTCGAGGTATCCCGCAGCTATGAGGGCTGAATTCGCCTCTATCGCGGCATTGATGTCCAGGGTCTCGGTCAGAGCGGTGGCAGGCTGTCCCACCTGCTCGCTCCACGAAAAGAACGTATTCACCCCGAGTATGGCCAGGGCATTGTTCGATTCGGCAGTCTCATCCGGATTCACGGCAAAAGAGTACCCGGTATCCGAATAGATCCGAACGTGGCCCTCTGCATCGATTTCAGCATTCATATTGCCCACGGCGTTGATGGCGTCAACGAGGTCGCCCACCGTGGTTGCACCGGCGGCCAACGTAATGGTGCTCCTGCTCGCATCGCCGGTGGCATCATCGTAGACCACCAGGTCGAAACTCCCCCCGGCGCTGAACCGGTCGGAAAACATGAAGTCCGTGCTCAGATCATCTGTCAGGCCCGACACCTGGACGGTCCCCACCATGGATTCGACCGACTCGAGACCGACACCCTGGGCATGCAGGGAGTTCACCTGCCAGACAAGTTCTCCGGCCAGAGTATTCATGCTGTCGAGATACGAACCGATCTTGGTATCCCGCACATTGACCCAGCCGGCCAGCTTCCCGCCTTGGAGCTTATCGGTTATGTCGACGGTCCTGCCCGAACTGTCCTCCCACAACACATTGGCGAGACCGGTGGCAGTGTCTCTCTCGATAGCGAGGCTGTACGAATCTTTTCCCAGTACCAGGGGCGTGCCCCCGAGAATATACACCATGACCTGCCCGGACTGTTCCTCTTCGTAATACGAGATGTCCATGTAGGTGGAGAGCTCTTCCAGGAGCAGCTCTCTCTTGTCGCGCAGATCATTGGCATTGATCATGCCATCGATCTCCACGCTCGATATCTGCTTGTTCAGTTCTGCTATCTGCGTGATGACGGTATTGATCTGGCCCACCGAGCCCTGGATATTATTGTCCAGATGCCGCTGATACTCCCGGAGATTGTAGTCCATGTCCCCCAGGAGCTGAACCAGGTTCTCTGACTTTGCAAGGAGGGCCTCTCTCTCCGGTATCCCGTCGGGGTTGTTCGACAGGTCGCTCCAGGCATTCCAGAACTCTGCCATCATCTGATTTACCCCGTACCCGTCGCTCTCGTTGAAGATGGTCTCGATCTCCTCCATTGCATTCTTCTGGGCCCCCCAGTAATTGTACTGGGATATCTTCTGGGTGATCTGTTCATTGATGAACGCATCGTACTGCCGGGTAACCTCGGTAGCCGTCACCCCGGTCCCGATCTGCCCCGGGCCGACATTCAGCGGGACATTGGGCTCGATCTGAAGACTCTGCCTGGAATAACCGGGCGTATTTGCATTGGCGATATTGTGCGATATCACCTCGAGTGCCAGTTGCGAGGAATACAACGACCAGCTTGCAATATTGAGCGTTCCGCCGATACCGGACATATTACACCCCTGTTTTTACTATGCGAGAGTACGTTCTCGACTTTGTGCCGTTTCTCGTATAACCGCCGCCATCTCCCGTGAAGAAGATCTCCATCTGTCGCCCGATGTCCTTGAGCCTGCTCGAGACCATGGATTTCGACAGGTCATTGAGCCCCGAGGCCTTTCTCCACAGCCCCACGAGTTCCTGCTTCAGCCCCCGTATCTGATCGGCCAGCTCCGCCCATGATCCCCTGCCGTTGGATTCGAACCCTTCCCTGTTGGAGGCGATGTTCTGCAGCACCCGGTATTTATCGGGCATAGAGTCCTCGAGAGCCTCCATATCCTCATTCGTGATGTACACCAGCTCTTTTTCCAGGTACGTGTTGAGCTCAATAATGAGGTCCCTTTCCCTCGTGAGACGTTCTACCATATCTGCACTTGTCATCTTCTCTGTCTCGGGTATCAACGCAATCCTCCTTTCCCGATATAGCGTGGTATCAGTCCCGACAGGTCCCGGTGGTACTCACCGTGTCGTTCCTGCTCATGTCTTCTTGTTTGGTGCCTGCCTCATCGCAGCCCACCAGGGCTTCCATACGTTCCCTGACGATCTCCCCGATCCCCAGGGAACCGGTCTGTGAAACACTCTTGGCCACCGACTGAAAGAGCATGTCCTTGTAAAAGTCCGAGGCAAGGTCCGAACCGAACAGGCCGTCCGGCATCGACTCTCCCATGGTCTTCAGGAGCTGGTAGGCAAAGACGGATTCAAACTCCTTGCTCGCATTGTCCAGGGCCTTGCACGGGTCTGTCTGACGGATATGGTTCAGCCCTTCGATATTGCCGATCATATGACCTCCAGGTCTGCATACAGTGCACCGGTGCGCTTGATGCACTGGAGGATCACCACGAGGTCCCTCGGGGCCACCCCGATGGCATTGAGCGCAGACACCAGGTCGCCGATGGTGGTCCCCTTCGGGAGCATCACGAGTCTCTGGCCGCCTTCCTCGATGGTTACCCCGGTCTCGGGCGTGACGGTCGTGACACCCCCGGAGAAGGGCGCGGGCTGTGACACCTGCGGCTCTTCGGTGATCTTGATACTGAGGCTCCCGTGTGCAATGGCGACCGTGGAAATCCTGACATTGTCGCCCATGACCACGGTACCGGTCCGTTCGTTGACAATCACCTTTGCCCGGGAGTCAGGGGTGACGTCCACGGATTCGATCATGGCGACAAAATCCACGATCCTGCCCTCATATTCATCCGGGACCGCTACCTGGATGGTCGAGAGGTCACGGGCCCGTGCGATATCCTTGCCTGCCCGCTCGTTGATGGACTTCACGAGCCTGTGGGCAGTGGTGAAATCGGGGCTGTTCATCACCAGGGTCATGTCTCTGTCCATCTCGAGCTCGAGCGAGCGTTCCACCACCGCACCGCCCGGGATCATCCCCACCGTGGGGAAGTTCTTGGTCACGCCGGTCCCCGAGGCGCCGCCGACGGCAAACCCACCCACCGACATCGGGCCCTGGGCCATGGCATACACCTTCCCGTCAGGACCGGACAGCGGTGTCAGGATGAGGGTGCCTCCTGCAAGCGAGGTCGCATCGCCCAGAGAAGAGACCGTGCAGTCGAGCTTCTGGGTGCTCCTGGCAAAGGGAGGCAGGCTCGCCGTCACCATGACCGCGGCCACATTCTTGACCTTGAGCGTGTCGGGATCTATGGTAATCCCCATGTTCCTGAGCATGTTGGCAAGAGAGCGTATCGTGAACTGGGCGCCGGATTTATCCCCGGTCCCGTTCAATCCCACCACAAGGCCGTACCCGGACAGACTGTTCTGTCTCACCCCCTGGATCTCCACGAGGTCCTTCACCCGGACTGCACAGACCGGCTGAGCCATGACCATGAACAGCACGACGATACCGATGAGTCTCTTCATATCACACCTCAAAACGGCCAGACCTTGTCGAGTGCCCGGGAGATGATGCCCTTGCTCTGCTGGTCTCCGATGATCCCGGATCCGTAGTAGTCCAGGTGCATATCCGCTATGTACGTGGACTGTATCGTATTATTTGTGGTGATGTCGTCGGGCCGGATGATCCCGGAGATGATGAGATACTGCAGTTCGCTGTTCACCCGGGTCTCCTTCTTCCCGCTGATTACCAGGTTGCCCGACGGGAGGACCCTCACTACCCGCGCGGATACCACCGCAGAGATATCCCCGCTGCGCGATGTCTCACCGTCCGCCTCGAACGAGGTGGAGGTCGAGGCGCTCAACGTCGGCGTGATCCCGTATCCGAGCACCGAGGAACGGTCCAGAGGCAGACCAAGTATGTCCGTTATGGAGCTGTTCGCAGAATTATCCTTGTCTGATGCGGTCTTGGCCTCCTTTTTTGCGGATGAGCTCTCGATGATCTGCACGACAACGATATCGCCCACCCGCTGGGCACGGGAATCACGATACATGTCCACAAATTTGGCGCTCGGCGTCCAGAGAGACCCGGGGGATACGACCTTTTCAGCAGGCTCTTCAACGGGCAGGGTGAGGTCATCCTCCAGCGAGGATGTGTCCTGCTGAGTGTGTGCACAAGCGCCTAGAGCTAGGGTCAGAGCAACAAGAAACAGATACCGGCATACCTTCATGTATTCCTCCTAGAAACGAACCTCTATGCGTGATGCAGCAATAATGGTGCCAACCACCTGTTTTCCCGAAGATATGTTCCTTACCGGTATCTGTTCGGAGATGCGTCCGTCTTTGAGCGCCACGGCCCTGTCGCGTACGACGAGGCTGTTGGCCTTTGCCTCCAGGAATACGATGTCCCCCCGATTCACCAGCGGCGGGTCTTCGATATTTGTCTTCAGCACTGGCCTGCCCTGCCGCAGCCCGGTCTTCACCCGCTTGCCCAGACACTCTTTCACATCCATGACCACGGAAGGATATCTCGAGATATCGAGGGATTTCGTCTCGAGATCCGCCTCGGTGATGATACTCCCCCGGCTGATCGTTGTCCTGGCCACCGGCACAGTGACGATGACCCTGACCCGGGCGCTGATGTTCACCTGCTCGGCCGTTGCGCCGTCCCCGAACACGAGGGTCAGGGTAGTACGGCCCAAAAAGTCCTCGTGGGGGGAAATTTTTGCCCGTGCGGCATCTTTGTCCTTTTCCAGGACCTCGACACCGGAAGGGACCGTTATGTCCTCGATGACGATCCTGCCGGAATCTCTCCAGGGACTCTTTGCCACGATGGTGTCCTTATAGAGCTGCTCGAGCCGGGCTGTTGGAATCTTGACATATTTCCTGGCGATGTGAACCTCCCGGGCACCCTTGAGGACAACCTGCCCCTGGTACTGGGCAGTGATCTTCTTGAGGATGTAGTCTGCGGAGAGCCTCACACCGATGGGGCCCGAAGGGGACTTCAGGATAACGGCAGGGGCGAGTGATCCTGCCCCCGGCCCCTCTATGACCGCGATGTCCTTGAGCTCCACCTGTTCTCCGGCCACGACAGCCCGTTCCTTCAGGGTCACCACAGAAGGCTCAGCCCCGAGGGCTGCGGTTACCAGAAGCAGGATACTCAATAAGATACCGGATACGATCTTCATCATCACTGCTTAATGCTGTTCACGACCTGGAGCATGGAATCAGCCGTCTTGATGGCCTTGGAATTCAGCTCATATGCCCTCTGCCCGACGATCATGCTGATCATCTCCTCTATTGCATCGACGTTGGACATCTCCAGATAGCCCTGGGCAATGGTCCCGTAGTTGTCGGTGCCGGCAACGCCCTCTATGGGGTCACCCGATGCCTCTGTCGCCGTATAGCCGTTCCTCCCGATCGAATTGAGGCCCGCGGGGTTCGTGAAGGTATAGATAGGTATCGAGCCGGAGGAGAGCACCTCTCCGCCCGACGACAGACAGGTGAGGTCACCGTTCTTTTCAATGGAGATGTTGGCGGTATTGACAGGGATGGTAAATTCCGGCTGCAGCCTGTCTCCCCGGGCATTGACGATATAGCCGTCACTGTCGATCTTGAAGGCCCCGTCTCTCGTGTAGACCTCCTCATCGTCAGATATGATCCGGAAGAATCCGTCCCCTTCGATGGCCAGGTCGAGATCGTTCTTCGTCTCCGTGTAGTCTCCCTGGGTAAAGATCTTCTGCACCGAGACCGGCCGCGTTCCCATGCCGATCTGTATTCCCACCGGGACGGTTCCCCCGGCGGACGTGGGAGCGCCCTTGTCCTTGTATGTTGCATAGAAGAGATCTTCGAAATCCGCCCTGCTCTTCTTGAAGCTGGTGGTATTGACGTTTGCCAGATTGTTTGCCGTTACATCGATCATGAGCTGCTGGGCATTCATGCCGGTTGCAGCCGACCACATTGCACGTATCATATCCTGCCTCCCCCTTTCTATCCTACCGTGCCTACGTTCTTAATGGAAAGCGCGTAGGTCTCGTTAAACGACTTGATCACCCGCTGGAATGATTCATAGGCCCTCTGGGTGCTGATGAGTCCGACCATCTCCTTGATGGGCTCGACATTGGAGCCCTCGATACTCCCCTGGGAAATATACGGGGATTCGACAGCCTGGGGGGCATAGCCGTCCCGGACGTCGAAGAGGCCGTTTTTATCACGAACCAGGGATTCCCCCGGGATATTGACCACCTGGAGAACGTCGATGCTGTTGCCGTTGAGGCTCACCGTTCCATCCGCCTCTATCGCCATCGCGCCCGGTTCCAGGGCGATGTCTCCCCCCTCGCCCTGTACCGTGTCCCCCTGCGGGGTGGTCAGCATGCCGTCAGGGGACAGCTCGAACGACCCGGCCCTCGTATATCTGGGGCCGTCCTGAGTGTTCACCACGAAGAAGCCCTCCCCGACGATGGCAACATCAAAGGGATTCCCGGTCTTCTGGTAGGAACCTTCCGTGTCGTCGATATAATATTCCCCGACCACCACGTCTGTGGGGGTATTCCGGTACTGTCCGGGATACAGGCTTGCGGTATCCAGCAACCTGGCAAATTTCTCGAAGGCGATCCCGTCCTTCTTGAAGCCAACCGTATTTGCATTGGCAAGGTTGTTCGATATGACCGACAGCCTCTCCTCCATTGCAATGGCACCCGATGCAGCCGTGTATATACCCTGATCCATGCGATCTCCTTTCCACGGGGATTTAAGCAAGATCGATGCCAAAGACAGACAAGCCCCGTCAGGCCACATCTTTCAGGGTCCATGCGGCAAAAATTTCCCCCTGGAGGCGCCTTCTCCCTCGGGCAGCGTCATACTTTCTCTCCGGCAGCAAAATGGTGTTAAAGGTTATCTGTCAAAATCCGATACAAAGAACAATGAGTGTGCGGTTAATGATCAGAAGGAGTACATGATGGAGGTCAAGAACATCTGTGTCAATTTCATCATGAGGACCTATGAGAAGCAGGATCCGGCAAATGAATCCCCGATGGAGGGCGAGATCGGCGGCAGTGAAATGAGATCTGATGATGTGTCCATATCACCGATGTCCACCAAGCGGCTCTTCGGTGACCTGATGGAGCACAGTTTAAAGAAAGGCCTGAGTGAGGTTCGTAAAGATGAAAATTCATAACATGTCAAATCCCGATGCATTGAAAGCATACGGCGCGAATTCGGCACAACGGACGCAGGAAGTGCGAAACCCGGAAAACAAGCAGCATGGATCCACCGTTTCCCTGCAGGACAAGGTGGATATATCGAGCAAGGTGAGAATGTTCCAAGACATCAAGACAGCAGCCCTGGACGCCCCGGATATCCGCACGGAAAAGGTCGAGCAGATTGAGCAGCAGATATCAACCGGTACCTACCGCCCTGATTATTCTGTTGTTGCAGACAAACTACTCAGCCCCGACGTCAACCTGAGGATCTGATTCCCCGGGATCGATCGATCCCCTGTAGATTAATCTCGATCCGCGTAGAATCCCTGTCTTTACCTGTGAGACATGAAGGCTCTTGCTGAGCCTGCCCGAGTCCCCCAACCCGGTGATCCCCGAGATGGACTCTGTTCGCGAGAAGGCATCGACCGCTCCTTCAACCTCTCTGGATGAGGCCGCATTCTCCAGGAGCGCGGCCGCGAGAAAGTACGCATCGGCGCTCAAGGCAGCACCCGTCTCCAGGGTCCCCAGTTCCTTCCTGTTCTTCCCGTAGAGCCGTTCCAGTTCCCCTGCCCGCTTTGAACGCACAGCAGCCGCATGGAAATCAGTGACAAGATACACCCCGTCCAGACTCTTGCCTCCCCGGTCGAGAAATTCCTGCTCAGACAGGACATTCGTAACGACGATGAAGGCACGTGAACCTGCCTTTCTTATCAGTGCGATCACGTCTGCCGAGGTCTGTTCGGCATACGGCACATAGATCATGTCCGGACTGCGCTCCACGAGCGAGGACACCATGACCTCGAGCCCCGCACGGTCCCTGGCCACATAGGAGATATGGACGATCTTGCCCCTCAAGCGGATCAGTTCGGAGGAGAACAGGCTCGCCAGCCGCACGCAGCTGTCGCTTCCCTCATCGAGGACAATGGCCGCACCGCGGCAGCCGAGGGACCGGGCCGCAAACAGGGCTGCGACCCGTGCCTGGTCCTGCAGGGTCGACCCGATCTTCAGGACCGCAAGATCCGCCTTCCCGGGGCTGCAGCCAAGAGAGGCCATGACGGTCAAGGCCCCGTCATCCGGACCGGCGTTCATGCCCGGGTCTGCCCCGCCTGAAGAACCCGGGCTGTAAATAATCCCGCACAGCCCCTCCTGCTCTATGAAATCGGTGATCGAAGATGACCCGGCGATCTCATCGGACCCCCTCAAGACCAGGGTTATGAGCGTACCGTTGATCACGGGTTTGAGCAGATGGGCCATACGGACGCCGTCCAACAGACGGTTTCCGTACCCGGCCGATGCATCCCTGGCGGGCAGGCAGACACCAATCTTTACCGGTTCTTTCCCGGGATCGTACACGAGGGCTTCCCTGCCCTGATCATCACTGCATCCGCTCATGGCAGCCGCCATGATGAACACCCCGACGATCGCCAATAACCACCTGTGCATATAGTTCATGCCACACGCTCCACCTTCATCTGCCACAAGAAAACGATAGTATCTATCGCTGCATCATGATAAGAAATCAAGCCTTGATTGCTACCGCCCATGTACCAGAGGAGAGGACAGTTGCCAAGTATACACGTGAGGGAAAGATTCTACGAGACCGAGTTGGTCATCTTTGACAAAGACGGTACCCTGCTCGATTTCAAGGAGACATGGATCGCCATCATTCAGGAACTCATCACCGCGATCGGCACATATCACCCCATGACAAAGACCCTTCAGGAACGGATAGAGGGGGCACTGGGCATCTACCTGGACCGACGGGAGATAGACGGCTGCGGTCCCCTGGCCATGGGGACCTTCTCCGAGAGCAATGCCCTGCTCGCCTACTGCCTGTACCGCGAAGGACTGCGCTGGGACAAGGCCGGGCTCATCGTCGAGACGGTGGGTAAAGAGGTCTTCAGCTCACAGAGGAGGCAGGAGTGGGTAAAGGCCGCCCCTGGTGCCCTGCGACTTCTCAAGACATTGAAATCCCGCGGCATCCTTACTGCCGTTGCAACCAACGACAAGGAGGCGGATGCCCTCACCGACATGAATTTCATCGGCGCATCCCCCTATATCGACCTCGTTGTCGGGGCCGACAGCGTCGAGAATGCCAAGCCGGCCCCCGACATGGTGAAGCTCATCTGCTCACGCTTCGGGAAAAACTCCGGAGAGTCTGTGCTCGTGGGCGATACCATAATGGATGCCCTCCTGGGGAAAAACTCCGGGATCATGCTCACCATCGGGGTCTGCGGAATAGTACCGGGCGAGGTGCTCGCCCAGCACGTGGATGTGGTGATATCGTCCCTGGATGACATTACCTGAGTCTCTCCTCCCGAAGATATTCTTCGATCTTCCTTAGCAGATCATCCAGGATGCGCATGTTCTCCGTGCAGATGGCCTTTGTCTCTGCCGCAGACTGCCTCAGGGTCGCCCGGGAGGAGGCTGCAAAGACCTTCTCGAGCATGTCCATATCCTCGGCCGTGACATACCTTGAGTGAATGTCCTGCCGCCTCATACTCCTGAACACCCGGTCGGACAGCACGGGTGGCGCGACTTCCGCACCGGACAGCGCCACGGCATCGGAGTCGCCGGCATCCGGTGCCCTCTGGCAGCCAAACGCCTCCAGGAGCATGATGTTATCCTGGATCTCCGTCTTCAGGTTCGTCAGGGTGCGCCGTTCATAGTCCCTCTTCATCCACCACGGGATGAGGGTCACGCTCAGCAGGGTCAATACCACAACAAGGATAATCTCTATCATGAGGTCTCTTATAGCAAATCCTTGCCCGAAGGTGCCAGGGTTAATCTGTCTGAAAGATCCGCTTCCACGAGATTTATTGACTCATGGTATGAAATCCTCTATATAGGCCTTCGATTTTACATAATCCGGGGGGTAGTGTATCTTGGAAGATATTAACCGTTTGATGCAGCAACGAATCGATAAATTTGCACAGTTGAAAGATGAAATGGGTGTTGAACATTTCCCCAATACATACAGGAAAGATACGGATATTGAAGCATTCATCGACGCTTACCAGCCAAAGGAGGCCCAGGAGCTCTCGGCCATATCCACGGTACACCGTCTGGCCGGCCGCATCATGGCGGTGAGGACCTTCGGCAAGGCATCCTTCATCCACTTCCAGGACGGGTCCGGGAGGTTGCAGGCCTTCTTCGAGAAGGCAACGGTCGGGGACGAGGCCTATGCACTCTTCAAGAAGCTCGACGTGGGCGATATCATCGGACTGTGGGGCACCCCGGTCAAGACCCGTACCGGAGAGCTCAGCGTCTATGTCCAGGGCTTCGAGCTCCTCACGAAATCCTTCAGGCCCCTGCCCGAGAAATGGCATGGGCTCAAAGACGTGGAGATCAGGTACCGGCAGCGTTACGTCGATCTCACGGTATCGCCGGAGGTGAAAGAAACCTTCCTCCTGAGAACGAAGATCATCAAGGCCCTGCGGGCATACATGGACGGCAGCGGGTTCATCGAGGTGGAAACGCCCATGATGCAGCCCATAGCCGGCGGTGCAACCGCAAAACCCTTCATCACCCACCATAATGTCTTCGACATGGACCTGTACCTGCGCATCGCACCCGAGCTCTATTTGAAGAGGCTTATTGTGGGCGGCTTCGAGCGGGTATACGAGATAAACCGCAATTTCAGGAACGAGGGCGTCTCCACGAGGCACAACCCGGAATTCACCATGATGGAATTCTACATGGCCTATGCAGACTACGCAGACCTCATGACCTTTACGGAGAACATGTTTTCCACCATCGCGCAGGAAGTACTCGGGAAGACGACCATTACCTACCAGGGCCAGGAGATAAACCTGAGCCCCCCGTGGCAGCGCTATACCCTCAAGGACGCCACCCGCGACATCGGAGGGGTACCTCAGGAGGTCCTGGACAGCAGAGACCTGGCCGCTGCCCGCTGCAAGGAGCTCGGGGCAGAACTCGAGGGAAACGAGACCCTGGCGGAACTCCAGGTGATACTCTTCGAGACCACGGCCGAAGACAAACTCACCGGCCCGGTCTTCATCACCTCCTACCCCACCGAGGTGTCCCCGCTGTCGAGGATGAACAACGACGACCCGTCCATTGTCGACCGCTTCGAACTCTATGTCGCCGGAAGGGAGATCGCCAACGCCTTCAGTGAGCTCAACGATCCGTTCGATCAGCGAGAGCGTTTTGTCGAGCAGCTCAAGAAGAAGGAAGGCCCATCCGAGCTGGACGTTGACTATATCCGGGCGCTGGAGTACGGGATGCCGCCCACAGCCGGAGAAGGAATCGGAATCGACAGGCTCATCATGCTTCTCACAGACAGTCCATCCATTCGAGACGTGATCCTGTTCCCCCTGCTTCGTAAAGGAGAATTATCCTGAGGTTCGAATTTATCGTTGCAAAGAAATACCTGCGGGCGAAAAAGAGCCAGGGCTTCATCAGTTTCACCTCTGGCCTGTCTGTATGCGGCATAGCCATCGGTGTCATGGCACTCATCGTTGTGCTCTCGGTCATGAACGGCTTCGAAGAGGACATCAAGACCAAGATACTCGGCACCCAGTCGCATATCGTCATCTCGAGCTATACCGGCGGCATCAGCGACCCCGGCCGGGTGGAGTCCGAGAGCAGGAAAGATCCCGATGTGCTGGGCGCCACACCCTTCATTCTCTCCCAGGGTCTCCTCTCCGCTCATGGAGGCATCTACGGGGCGGTCATCAGGGGAATCGAACCGGTGAGTGCCTCCCAGGTGATCCGCCTCAAGGAGATCATCGTCCAGGGCGGCCTCGAGGGGTTGCAGGATTCAGGCATCCTCCTCGGCTCCGAGCTCGCCCTCCACACCGGGGTCAGCGTCGGCGATGCCGTAACGCTCATCTCTGCGGCCGGGACCATCACGCCGCTGGGCATGATCCCGAAATCCGTCTCCTTCATCGTCAGGGGCGTCTTTTCCACCGGCATGTACGAGTACGACAGCAATATGGTCTACATCTCGCTGGAGGAGGCACAGAAACTCTTCATGAAGGACGTGCCCTCCGGCGTCGAGATGAAGGTAAAGGACATCTACAAGGCCGATGCGGTTGCAGGCAGGATTTTAGCCCGCCTGGGGCCGGGCTACTGGGCAAAGACCTGGAAGGACATGAACCAGAGCCTGTTCTCGGCGCTGAAACTCGAAAAGACCGTGATGTTCATCATCCTGCTCTTCATCATTCTCGTTGCAGCATTCAGCATCATCAGCACGCTCATCATGATGGTGATGGAGAAGAGGAAGGACATCGCCATCCTCAAATCCATGGGAGCCACCACCGGCCAGATCCTCAGGATCTTCATGACCCTGGGCATGGTGATCGGAATGAGCGGGACCATCGTGGGTGTCATCCTGGGGCTGCTGCTCACCTACAACCTCGACCCGGTAATCGCCTTCATCGAGTTTCTCTTCGGCATCGAGGTCATGCCCATCGACGTGTACTACATCACCGGGCTCCCCACCAAGGTGGATTACCCCCTGGTGGGCACCATTGGGCTCGTGTCGATTGCCCTGTCATTCCTGGCGACGATCTACCCTGCCCGTCAGGCCGCCAGGCAGGACCCCGTGGAGGTCATGCGCTATGAAGGCTGATCAGACGCTCACGATCACGGACCTCCACAAGTCCTTCGTCCGGGGACCCGAGATCATTTCGGTGCTCACGGGGATCACCATGGAGGTAACCAGCGGCGAGGGCATCGCCATAGTGGGTGCCTCGGGAACGGGCAAGAGCACGTTCCTCCATCTCCTCGGCGGCCTGGAACATCCGGACCGGGGAACCATCTGCTATGATGGCCGGGACATCTGCACCATGAACGGACGGGCAATAGCCGCCTTCAGAAACGAGCACATCGGGTTTGTCTTCCAGTTCCACTTCCTGCTGCCGGAATTCTCTGCCCTGGAAAATGTCATGATGCCGGCGTTCGTATCCTCGAAGAAGTCAACAGAAACCAGGCAGCGGGCCCTTCATCTCCTGGAGATCGTCGGGTTGAAAGACCGCATCACCCACAAACCCGGAGAGCTCTCCGGGGGAGAGCAGCAGCGCGTTGCCATCGCGCGGTCGCTCATGATGTCGCCGAAGGTCCTGCTCGCGGACGAGCCGACAGGAGATCTCGATCCCACAACCGGCCAGAAGATTATCGATCTTTTCTCAGAACTCAAGAACACCATGGGGGTCACCATGATCATCGCCACACACAATATGGAACTGGCAAAAACAATGGACAGGATCATGATTCTCAAGGGAGGTCACCTTGAATTATTCGCTCAGTAGATCCCTTGCCCTGCTCACGATCCTGCTGCTGGTGCCGTTGAGCGGCATTGCCGCACAGTTCGACATGAAGACCGGGCAGCAGTCCATCCGGGATCTCATATCCGACGTCCCGTGCATCACCCTTACGGAAGACGCCGCAACAGAGGTTTTCTCACAGGAAACAGACGGGCTCTACAAGGTATACGACTCGGCAGACATATCCTACAGCGCCTCTGCCCTGGCCGAGGCCGTGGACGGCTATCTCCGGATACAGAACATCTGCCTGGTTAAAGAGGTGGTGATCCAGGGGCATTCCCGCATCAGTCCCGATGCCATCCGCTTCCGCATCAAGACCGCTGCCGGCAATGTCATTCACCGGCAGGCCATAAAGGCGGACATCGAAGAGATCTTCTCCATGGGGTACTTCGAGAAGTGCGACGCCTCCTTCGAGGAAGGGGTGGTCACGTTTATCGTGCAGGAATATCCCATCATCGTATCCATAGAGACCGAGGGAAACAAGAAGATAAAGGACGACGAGATCCTGGACGCCATCGGGCTCAAACGCTTCGACATCCTCAATACCCGCCTGCTCAAGACGAGCATCGACCGCATCATTGTCATGTACCGGGAGAAGGGGTTCTACAATGTGGACGTAACCTCGGCCACCCCGGCGACAGAGGGAGGGATAAAACTCGTCTTCACCGTGGAGGAGAACAAGAAGCTCTACGTGAAGAAGGTCTCCTTCGACGGCAACGACCACATGAGCGCCCGGAAGATCAGGAAGGTCATGGAAACCAAGAACCGCTGGATCATGGGCCTGTTCTCGCACTCGGGCTCATACCTCGACGAAACCTTTGACACCGACCTGCTCAGGATCGAACAGCTCTACGGCGATGAAGGCTATATCAAGGCCAGGGTGGGCAGACCGCTGGTGGATATCAAAGAGGGAAAAGGGATCTACATCACCATCCCCATCGAAGAAGGCGATCTCTACCATATCGGCGAGACGGATATCACGGGTGACCTGATTCAGACCAAGCAGGAGCTCCTGGATACGCTGGAGATCAAGAAAGACGATATCATGCGCAAGAACAAGATCCAGCTCTCCATCGAAAGGCTCCGCGCCGTCTACATGGACCAGGGATTTGCCTATGTCCAGATAAAGCCCAAATATTCGGAGAAAGAAGGGAATATCGTCGACCTGTCTTTCGATATAACCAAGGGGGCCCCTGTTCATATCGATACGATCAATATCCGGGGAAACGACAAGACCCGCGACAAGGTGATCCGCAGGGAGCTCAAGTTCAGCGAGGGCGACCTCTTTTCGTCCACGGCCCTTCAGCGCAGCAGGGACAAGCTCGGACGCCTGGGCTACTTCTCGAACGTGAACATCGAACCCATCCCCCGGGGGGAAGACACCATGTCGGCGCTCGTGGATGTGGAGGAGACCACGACAGGGGCCTTCTCCTTCGGCATGGCCTACTCCAGCCAGGACGGTCTCCTGGGCACCTTCGACCTGAGCGAAAACAACCTCATGGGCAAAGGTCTCAAGACCAAGTTCGGGATCGAATTCGGCGCAAGCAAGAAGAGCTATACCCTCGATTTTCAGGAACCATGGCTCCTCGACTACCCGGTTTCCCTGGGGCTCCGCCTCTTCAACACGGAGAGGGAATACTCGTACTATACCAAGGAATCCCGCGGTGGGAGCGTCTCGATCAGCTATCCCCTCGTCGAGGAGATCAGGCATTATGTCGCCTACTCCTATGACAATGTGCTCGAGCTCACCGACATAGACCCGGCATATCTGAGCTACCTCTCCGAAGATGAAATCAATGGCGGCATAACGAGCAGCATCATCAATACCCTGTATAGGGATACCACCAATGACTATTTCAGGCCCACCCGCGGCTCCGACAGTTCCATCTCCCTCGAATACGCCGGATTGGGCGGTGATTATCACTTCACGAGAACCACGGCGAAGGTGGCCAAATTCTTCCCCGTCTACAAAGACAAACTCGCCTTGATGTTGAAGTTCAGATGGGGTAGCATTAACCCGGCAAAAGGTGATGAAGTTCCGGATTACGAACTGTACACCCTGGGCGGGCTGAACAGCATCCGGGGTTTCGATTATGAGGATATCGGCCCGAGGGACAGCGCGGGAAACGTTATTGGCGGTAGACGCATGATCATCAACAATATCGAGCTCACATTCCCCATCGGCAATGTCCCCGGTCTCTACGGAGTCTTCTTCTTTGACCAGGGCAATGCCTATGACAAGAGGATAGATTTGAACAACCTGAAAAGATCCTATGGAACCGGGTTCAGATGGGTCACCCCCATGGGACCCCTGAGGGTGGAATACGGAAAGGTGATCAGTCCGGAGTCGTATGAATCCGGCAGCCGCTGGGATTTCTCGATAGGAACATTCTTTTAATATAACTCAGGAGGAAACAGATGAAAAAATACGTTGGAACACTGCTTACGGTAATCGCACTCACCATCCTGTGCACCGGCGTGCACGCCAAGGATACGAACATAGTGTACCTGGATTCCCAGAGAATCCTGCTTGAATCCATGGCCGGCAAGGCCGCCTATGACAAACTGGATCTCCATAAAAACGAAAAGCAGAAGGAGATCGACAAGATGCAGGAGAGTCTCCAGTCTCTCGGCGATACCATCTCCGCCCAGTCCCCCACCATGAAGGATTCCGCACGGCAGGAACTCGAGATCAAGTACGAGCAGGAACTCAAGAAATACAACCGGTTTGTCAAGGATGCCCAGGAGGAACTGCGGAGGATGGAACTCTCGCTCATCAAACCCATCTCCGAACAGGTCAACGTCATCATCGACGAGTACGGGAGCAAGAACGACATCGATATCATCCTCGACAGGAGAGATCCCGGGATCATCTACACCTCCAAGAAGCTCGACATCACCGATGCCATCCTGGGACTCTACGACAAGCAGTACAAAGAGTCCAAGGGGAAGACCGAGTAATCAATGCTTCTGTCTGAATTAGCGGATAAACTCTGCGGGACCCTGCTGGGACAGGACAGGGATATCTCGGGTGCGTCCACCATCGAGGAGGCCGCGCCTTCGGAGATCACCTTCCTGGCAAACCCGAAATACAAGGACAAGGTACTCTCCTCCTCTGCCGGCGCCATCATCACTGCGGAGAAGCTCGACACCCCTGCAGCCCAGATCATTGTCGGCAACGCCTACCTGAGTTTCGCCCATGCCGTGAACCTCCTCTATCCGGAAAAGCAGCACGCCCCGGGCATATCGCCGCAGGCATTCGTACACCCCGATGCGGTGGTGGACGAGACCGCCAGTATCTACCCGCACGTCTATGTCGGTCAAGGCGCGCGGATCTCCCGGGGAAGCGTGATCCATCCGGGATGCTTTATCGGAGATGGTGCATCCATCGGCGAAGACACCACCCTGCACCCCAACGTCGTGGTGTATGCCGGGTGCAGCGTCGGAAACGCCTGTATCATCCATGCCGGGACCGTGATCGGCTCCGATGGCTTCGGGTTTGTCTGGGACGGCAGCAAACACTTCAAGATCCCGCAGAAAGGCATCGTCATCATCGGCGACCACGTGGAGATCGGGAGCAACTGCACCATCGACCGGGCGGCCCTCACCGCCACCCGCATCGGCTCCGACGTCAAGATGGACAACCTCATCCAGATCGGCCACAACGTCACCATCGGCGATCACACCATCATCGTCGCCCAGTCAGGCATCGCGGGCAGCGCCCGCATCGGCAAGTCCGTGGTCCTTGCTGCCCAGTCAGGCGTGGCAGGACATATCAGCGTCGGAGACGGCTGCACGGCTGCAGGCAGGGCCGGGGTCGCATCGGACCTCGCTGCGGGAAAGATCGTATCGGGCTTCCCCGCCATGGACCACAAGCAGTGGCTGCGCGCACAGAATGTTTACAAGGATCTGCCTGCCCTCCTCAAACGAGTCAGAGAACTGGAAAGGAGGCTCGATGGCCTCGATAACGATTGATCCCACGGCACATGTCTCCTCCGATGTCAGGCTGTCAGACGGCGTGGTGATCGGGCCCTTCACCACCATCGAAGCCGGGGTAGAGATCGGACCCGATACCAATATCGGCCCGTACTGCCGTATCCAGGGACCCACGACCATAGGCGCCAACTGCACGCTGACCGGCTACGCCAGTGTCGGCACCGCACCCCAGGATCACAGCTACAAGGGTGAGGACACCAGGCTCGTCATCGGCGATCACAACACCACCCGGGAATTCGTGACCATCAACCGGGGCACCGTCAAGGACAAGAAGGTCACCACCATCGGGAATCACAACCTCATCATGGCATACTGCCACGTGGCTCACGACTGCACGGTGCACGACCATATCGTCATGGGCAACCTGGCAACCCTGGCCGGCCATGTGGAGGTCTTCGACCATGCCATCATCGGCGGACTCACTGCCGTTCATCAGTTCACGCGCATCGGTGCGTACTCGATCATCGGCGGGGGTTCAATGGTCAGCCTCGACATCATCCCCTACGCCAAGGCCTCGGGCGACCGGGCAAAGCTCTTCGGGGCAAACACCATCGGCCTGAAGCGCAACGGCTTCAGCAAGGAACAGATCGCGAACATCTCCCGGGCATACCGGACACTCCTCAAGGGGGGCCTCCTCCTGAAGGACGCCATCAATGCCATCAGGGAGGAGTTCGACGGACACCCCGAGATCCAGCTGCTCGCCGACTTCCTCTCGTCCACCAAGAGGGGCATAGCCAGATGAACAAGCTCAGGGTTGCAGTGATCGGTGTCGGCTATCTCGGGCGGTTTCATGCCCAGAAGTATGCCGCCATGGACGATGTGGATCTCGTGGCAGTCGTCGATATCGATGAAACAAGGGCCGTGGAGATCGCCCATGAGGTCGGCTCTGCAGGCCGCTCCCAGGTGGCGGACATAATCGATACGCTCGATGCGGTAAGCATTGCCGTTCCCACGTCGTCTCATGCACCGGTGGCAATCCCCTTCCTGGAAAAAGGGATCAGCGTCCTCCTGGAAAAACCCATATCCGCACACATCGATGAGGCAAAGGCGCTCATAGACGCTGCACAGCGCGGGGGCGCACTGCTGCAGATCGGCCATCTCGAGCGCTTCAACCCCGCGCTCCTGAGGCTCGCCGACGACATACGCCAGCCCATGTTCATCGAGGCACACCGGATCAGTCCCTTCAAGCCCCGGGGCACCGATGTGGATGTGCTCCTGGACATCATGATTCACGATATCGATATCATCCTCTCCCTGGTGAAGTCCCCCATTGCATCGGTGGAGGCCATCGGGGTGCCCGTGCTCACCGATGGCGTGGATATCGCCAATGCGCGTATCCGGTTCGAATCCGGGTGTATCGCAAATATCACGGCAAGCCGGGTGAGCGCCGAGGTGATGAGAAAGATCCGGATATTCCAGAGCAACTCGTACATATCCATCGACTTTGCCAAGGCCGCAGTGGATATCTATACCCTCGAGGAGCACAAGCAGATACAGCATACCCACCTGGCCATGTCCGAGTCCGATGCCCTGGCCGCCGAGATCAGGTCCTTCATCGACTGCGTGAAACACCACTGCCCGGTCATGGTGGACGGAGTCGCGGGGCTCCGGGCCATTGAAGTGGCTCATGCCCTGAAGGATTCCATGATCATACCGAGGCGATGAGAAGAAAAAAGGTTCTCATGGTGGCAGGAGAGGCGAGTGCGGACAGGCACGCAGCCGCGGTGATACGGTCTTTGAGGTCGTCCGATCCCGACGTGGAGATCTTCGGCATCGGCGGGCCCGAGATGGCGTCTTCCGGCATGGAGTGCGTCTATACCATGGACGAGTTCTCGGTCATGGGATTCTCCGATGTCCTGCCCAGAATCCGCCGGATCTATGCGGTATACCGGGGGGTTCAGGAACTGATCAGGAGACGCAGGCCGGACATCGTAGTCCCGCTCGACCTCCCCGATTTCAACATGCGTGTTGCCGGGGCAGCCAGGAGGAATCACACGAAGGTCCTCTACTACATCGCACCGCAGGCCTGGGCCTGGAGGCTCGGACGGGCACGCACCCTCTCTGAAATCACCGACGGCCTCGCCGTGATCTTTCCCTTTGAACAGGAATTCTTCCGCTCATACGGGGTCAATGCACGCTACGTGGGTCATCCTCTCATGGAGAATCCCCCGGCGCTGAGGCAGGTTGCCTGGCCTCCCAAGCGTATAGCCCTGCTTCCCGGCAGCAGATACCACGAGATCGAGCTGATCCTGCCGGCCATGCTGGGTGCCAAACGCATCATCCAGGGCCGGCACCCGGACATCACCTGGCAGCTGCCCGTCGCACCGGGGCTCGAAGAGGGCGTCCTCGCCGGTATGGTCGACCGTGATATTGCACTCTCGCGCGGGCTTGCGGAAGCTGACCTGGCGCTGGTGAAATCCGGGACCTCGTCCTTCGAGATGGCAATCCTTGGCATACCGGAGATTATCTGCTACAAGACCTCATGGCTTAATTACCGTCTTGCCCGGGCATTCGTACAGGTCGAGAACATCGGCATGCCCAATATCATCCTGGGAGAAGACATAGTCCCGGAGCTCATACAGGAGCATCTTACTGCTGAAACACTGGCCGGGGAAGCCCTGGACCTTATCGGGGACAGGGGGCGTCATGAGAGACTCATGGCGGCATTCGCCCGGATACGCGAAACCATGGGTTCGCCTAAGGCCTCGCAAGGAGTGGCGCATTGGATAGAGACCATGATACACTGAACACGGACAACACCCAGACGTACAAGAGACTCCTGCGCTATCTCCAGCCCTACTGGATCAGACTCACGATCTCGCTGGTCCTCACGCTTGTCATAGCCGGAACCTCCGGACTCGTGGCATACCTCTTCAAGTACGTCATCGACGATATCTTCATCGACAAGAACGTCGGCATGCTCCGGCTCATCCCCCTTGCCGTGGTGATCATATACCTCGTCAAGTCGGTGAGCGACTACTTCAGCTACTTCATCATGGCCGATGTGGGCCAGCGCATCATCATGACCATCCGTGACGAGCTCTACGCCCACATACAGACCCTCTCGCTGCCGTATTTCATCCGGACTCCCACCGGAGTCCTCATATCGCGCATCACCAACGACGTGAACATGGTCCAGGCCTCGGTCACCAATTCCGTGACCGGATTCATCCGACAGTTCCTGACGCTCTTCGGCCTGATCTTCGTGGTGTTCTACCGCAACGTGGAGCTCGCCCTCATCGCCATGATCGTCTTCCCCATCGTGATCTATCCCATCACCAGGTTCGGGCAGAGGCTGAAGCGCTATTCCACCAAGAGCATGAACGTCATGGGCAATGTCATGAGCATCCTCGACGAGGCCATCAGCGGGATCCGGATCGTCAAGGCGTACAACATGGAGGCCTACGAGACCGAGCGGTTCTCAACGGAAAACCGCAGGTACTACCGGAACTGGATGAAGCGGATCGCGGTGCGTGCCGTATCCGGTCCCCTCATGGAGCTCATCGCCGGGCTCGCGTCGGCATTCATCCTGTGGTACGGGGGCATGAAGGTCATCAACGGGTCCATGAGCCCGGGCGAATTCGGCTCCTTCATCCTCGGGCTCGGCCTCCTCTATGCACCGATCAGGAAACTCAACACGGTAAACATCGACATCCAGGAGGGCATTGCCGCGGCCCGGAGGATCTTCAACATCCTCGACACGAAGGCCGAGATCGAGGAAAAACCCGATGCGGCGGTACTCGGCGACGTGGACGGCACCTTTGCATACCAGGACGTCTGGTTCTCCTACGGCGGGGCCGAGTATGCCCTGCGCGGCATCACCTTCAAGGCCCTGCCCGGCTCCAGGATCGCGCTCGTGGGAGAGTCGGGATCGGGCAAGACGACCATTGCGAACCTCCTGCCCCGGCTCTTTGACATCACCTCGGGTCAGATCATCGTGGGCGGCAGGGACATCCGGGAGGTGACCCTTTCCTCCCTGAGAAAGAACATCGCCATGGTGACCCAGGAGATGATCCTGTTCAACGACTCCCTCAAGGCCAATATCTCGTACGGCTCCACCGGTGCCTCCATGGACGAGATCATCCAGGCGGCCCGCCTGGCCAATGCCCATGACTTCATCATGGAAATGCCCGACGGCTATGATACCCTGATCGGCGAAAGCGGGGTACGGCTCTCCGGGGGACAGCGTCAGCGCATCTGCATCGCCCGCGCCATCATCAGGAATGCCCCCATACTCATCCTCGACGAGGCAACCTCGGCGCTGGATACGGAATCGGAGCGGGAGGTTCAGTCCGCCATGGACAAGCTCATGAAGGGCAGGACCACCCTCATCATTGCTCACCGGCTCAGCACCATCATCAAGGCCGACCGGATCCTGGTGCTCAACAAGGGACAGATCGTGGAAGAGGGTACCCATGGCGAACTGCTGAAAAAGGACGGGTACTACACACGACTGTACAACCTCCAGTTCTCGGATGCTTAGACTCTTATCCTCCCTCTACGGCTTCGGCATCAGGCTGCGCAACCTCCTCTACGACACCGGCGCCTTCAGGACCCACCACACACCGCCGGTTGTGGTGAGCGTGGGCAACATCGAGGTCGGTGGAACCGGGAAAACCCCCTTCACCCTCGCGCTGGCCAGAACCCTGGTCCAGCGGGAACTCAACGTCGCGATCGTCACCCGGGGCTACAAGGGCAGGATATCTACCACCGTCCGGGTACAACCATCCAGCAGGGTCGAAGACGTGGGTGACGAGGCCCTGCTCATGGCGCGGGCATTGATTGCGCCGGTCATAAAGTCACCGGACCGCGTGGCCGGCGCCCTGTACGCCTGGTACGAGCTCGGTGCTCAGGTCGTGATCATGGACGATGCCTTTCAGCACCGCAGGATTTATCGCGACCTGGATATCGTGCTCGTGGCAGGGGATGTCCACTCGGATGCCCTCCTCCCGCTCGGCCGTCTGAGGGAGCCGGTCTCTTCGCTGGGCCGGGCGGATTTCATCGTCAACACCAAGGGCTCGTCCCCCCAGGGACCCAGCGCGCACCTCGTGCCGCAGGATCTCGTGGATGTGCGGGGCAGATCCCATGAACTCACCCTGCTCAGGGACAAGAAGGTGCTCGCTGTCTGCGCCATAGCCAGGCCGGAAATCTTCTTCTCCACCCTGGAGGATCTCGGGGCCCGGGTGGAACCACTGGCCTTCAGGGACCATCACCAGTACACCGGCAGGGATATCAAAAGGATACAACACCTGGCCTCAGGAACGGACCTGATCGTCACCACGGAGAAGGACCTGGTGAAGCTCAGTGAAGATTCGCTCGACGAGCGCTGGCTCGCACTGCGGGTGGAACTCTCTGTGCCTGACATGAAGAAAATTGCAGAGGAGATCGTGACTATTGTCAAGAACCGGCGTATTCCTCGACAGGGATGATACCATCATCAGGGACAGGATCTACCTGCATGACCCCGACGGGATAGAACTCCTGCCCCGGGTCTGTGAGGCGATCAGGGCCCTGAACGAACGGAACATCCCCGTGATCATTGTCACCAACCAGTCGGGCATCGCACGCGGGATCTTTGATGAAGAGCGGCTCGGTGAGATACATGAACGGCTGCTGGGCATGCTCGCCGCCTGCGGGGCCCGCATCGACGCCATCTACTACTGCCCGCACCATCCCGAGGGCACGGTTGCGGCCTATGCCTGCTCCTGCACCTGCCGCAAACCCCAATCAGGCATGCTCTTCCGGGCGGCACAAGACTTTGGCCTCGACCTCGGCTCGTGCTATATGATAGGCGACAAGGCCATAGATGTGGAAACCATCCACCGGGTCGGCGGGAAGGGAATCCTGCTCATGACCCCTGGAACCGACACTGCCGATGAAGGACCGGACTATGTTGCCCGTGACCTGGATGACGCGGTGAACTGGATACTGGAGGATATTGTTCAATGAAACTACTGGCAAGAATGGCTGAAGAGGCCCAGTACTACCTCTTCCGCCTCATCATCGTCCTGATTCGGGTCCTGCCCTACCGGGCGACCATTGCAATGGGAAGGTTTTTCGGCATACTCGCCTGGCTGTGCATCCCTCTCCACAGGAAGATAGCCAGGAAACAGATCGGCTGCGCACTTGAAGGGGTAAACGCCGGCCTCCTGGCCCTCAAGGTGTTCATGCACCAGGGAGATACCCTCATAGACACCATCAGGTTCTCCTATATGGACGATTACGAGCTCAAAGAAAAGATCGTGATCGAGGGAAGGGAGAATATCGAGTCTGCAATCGCCTCCGGCCGGGGCGTCATGATGTTCACCGGGCACATGAACTGGGAGATCCTCGGACACATCCCCCGGGTGCTGGGATTCGAATTCAGCATCATGGGTGATGTCATGAAGAACCAGCGGCTCCAGGCCATCATAGAAGACATGCGTTCCCGGTGCGGGTTCACCCTGCTCCCCCCGAAGGGCGGCATGGTCCCCCTGCTCACCGATGAGCTCAGGAACGGCCGCGTCATAGGCATCATGATCGACCAGCGCGGCAAGCGGGAGAACAGGGTGTTCTGCAACATCTTCGGCATGCCCGCACCCACCGGCCCTGCCCCGGCCCTGATCGCACTGCGCGGGGATGCCCTGATCCAGCCGGTATCGGCGATAAAACAGGGGGACACCTACTGGTTCCGCTTTGAAAAGACCATCGATGCCAGGGAATTCGGTGACGACTTCAAGAAGGTGGAGTCACTGAGCGACTGCTGGCGCTCCCGGGCGATACAGAACCTGAGTCAGACCATGCAGTCATGGGTGTGCTCGTTCGCAAAGAGATGTCCCCAGCAGTACTTCTGGCTCCACAGCAGGTGGCTGAGAAGATCCGACATGAAGCACATCCTGAAGTCGGGCGAGGATTTCAGACAGAAGGTCTGTGCGCAGGCAGAAGAATATCTCCATGAGGGATGAGGTGATCTCCATGGAAGGGGGTGCGTTATGGCCGTAGTCCAGGAATGGAAATACTCTCTCCTGAAAAAGGCGATCCACGCAATCCGGGTCATGCCCTATGGAATCACCCTTGCCTGTGCACGCTTCCTGGCCCTTATGGGCTGGGCCCTCGACCCGTTCCACAGAAAGGCTGCAGACCTGCAGATGCGCGCCACCCTGGGTGCTGCATACAACAGGTGGCTGAGCCTCAAGGTGTTCATGAATCACGCAGACATCCTCGTGGACACCATCCGCTATGCCTACATGGATGACGACGAGATCTCAAGGAAGATACGGGTGGAGGGCACGGAACACCTCGAGGCAGCCCTGGCCGCACACAAGGGGCTCATGATAATTACCGGTCATATCGGGAACTGGGAGATCCTCTCCCACCTCTCCCGCCTCCTCGGCATACAATTCTGCGTCATGGCGGATATCAGGAAAGACCCGGGGCTCGAGAGCATCATCGACGACATCAGGAAGCGTTCCGGCGCCACGATCCTGCCGCCCAAGGGCAAGGCCCTCATGCTCATCAGGGAACTCAAGAAAGGCAGCACCATCGGCATGATAGTCGACCAGCGTGGAAAACGGGGAGACCGGCTTTTCTGCGACATGCTCGGGCTGCCTGCACCGACAAACCCGGCTCCCGCATTCATTGCCATGAAGGGCGAGGCCCTGATCCTGCCGGTATACGGCATAAAACAGGGAGGCACCTATTGCATCCGCTTCTCTCCTGCCGTCGATGCAGGCTCCTTCGGCACCGGGAAAGCGGCGATACAGGCCATCAGCGACTACATGCAGTCGTGGGTGGCATCCGTTGTCCTGCAATACCCAGATCAGTGGTTCTGGCTGCACTCCAGGTGGACGAGACGCTCCGAGATGAGGACCATCATCAGGAGAAAACTGGACTTCAGGAAGTTCGTGCTGGAACAGGCCGAACAGAGACAGGAGCCGGAAGCCGGGGGTTAGAATTCGGAATAAGGGTTTCGAACCCAGCCCCAATCTTTTCTGCACCAATGACGTCGAGGACCACAGGCATGTATGCGGGAGTCGCTTCTCCCGGCACCGGGTCTACGGTCTGTCAAAGGGCTGCCAAGTCCGGCCATTGCCGTACCGGCCGAAGAAAAAGATTTATCGTATTGTCTATCTTGATCTTGACTTTACCCCGCTGTCCTTTGTATAGAGTAGAGGTCTTTCCGGGGCGGCATAGCCAAGTGGTAAGGCGACGGTCTGCAAAACCGTTATTCTCCGGTTCAAATCCGGATGCCGCCTCCAATCTTTTTTTTTCAACCTGCACCATCTTGCATGTCCTCACCTGTTCGATCGGCCAGAACTGAGGAGCAGAGAATTGTCATGACTGAAAGGGATTCTCTCGTGGATCGGCTCATCGGGCAGGCATAGGCCGCCACAAGCGTATCCCTGCGTTCCTGTTTGCTAGGCGGCCCGTAGTGGACACGAACCTAAGAATCAGCGGCTGCCTTGAGTGTTTCAGCTATACGGGGGAAATAGATGCGGAAGGTGGTCCCCTCACCAGGCCTGCTGCTTACGGTGATGAATCCCCCGAGCTCCGTGACGATCCGATGGACCGTAGCCAGACCGAGCCCGGTGCCCTTGCCCCGCGCCTTCGTGGTGAAGAACGGATCGAAGATGTTCTTTACCGTCTCTTCGGTCATGCCGCAGCCGGTATCGTGTACCTCGAGCTTGAGGTACGAGCCTTTGCGCGCATCGGGATTCCCGAAATCAGCACCGCCGGGTTCACCGACAGCGACGGGTTCCAGACTCACACTCAAGACCCCGCCTGTCTCCTCCATGGCCTGGTAGGCATTGGTACAGAGGTTCATGACAATCTGATGAATCTCGGTGGGATCGGCATATACCACTGAGTCTTCCTCACCGAGGCTGTCCCGGATCTCTATGGTGGTGGGTATGGTGACCCGGAGCAGCTTGAGCGCCTCGTTCAGAATGAGCGCCACATGAACGCTCTCGCGCTCGGCCTCGTACTTCCTGCTGAAGGAAAGGATCTGAGCCACCAGTTCCCGGGCACGCATCCCCGCCTTGAGGACCTGATCGAGGTTCTTCCTGCCCCGTGATCCTTCGGGGACATCATTCTTCACCAGCTCGGTGTACCCGATAATGGCTGAAAGCATGTTATTGAAATCATGTGCGATGCCACCCGCCAGGGTGCCGATCGCCTCCATCTTCTGGGCCTGGGAGAGTCGCATCTCGTAGCGGTCGCGCTCTTTCTCCGCCTCTTTACGCCCGGTAATATCCCTGACGATACCGCGGAACCCGACAGGCTTGCCCCGAGAATCCCTGAGCAGCGAAACAGAGGCCTCGGCATAGATCTTCCCGCCCTCCTTGTTCATCAGCTCCCAGTCAAAGGACTTGGTGGGCTCGCCGGTGAGGAAGACCGTATGGAACATCTCGAAGACCTTCTTTGCATTGGTCTCATCCATATACTGCCGGTAATTCATCTCCTTGAGCTCCGCTTCACTATACCCGAGATTGGTAGCCAGTGCCTGGTTGAAAAAAGTGAAGTTGCCGGCAAGATCGACCTCGAAATACGCCTCCTCTATGCTGTCGAGGATATCCCGGTACCTCTCTTCGCTCAGCTTCAGGGCCTTCTCCCCCTTGATCCGTGCAGTAATGTCACGGCCCGATCCCTGCACACAGACAGGTGTGCCGTCGGAATCCTCCACAAGGATATTCCTGTACTCGATGACCCGCTCACGGCCTTCCTTTGTCAGGATGCTGATGAGCCCCTCCTGCTTCTTGTGCTTCTTGAGATCGTCCATGTACTCAGCGAAAATCGGCTTGTATTGATCGGGCATGAGGTCTGTTATCCGCATCCCGATCACGTCCTGCGCACTGTAGCCGATGTCTTTTTTCGAGGCGAGATTGGTTTCGAGCAGGTTGCCATCCAGGTCATGTATGTACAGCAGGTCGGTCACGTTCTCGAAGATATTCCGATATTTCAGGCTGCTTTCCCGCAGCGCCTCCTCTGCATTCATACGCTCGGTGATATCCCGCGCAACACCCTGAATGGCAAAGGGCCTTCCCTCTTTATAGATGAGTGCCCCCTTTGTTTCCAGGTACACCAGGCCGCCGTCTCTCTTCAGGACCTGGTAGGTGCTCGTTCCGTGCTGGTGACCGTTTTCAACGATTTCATCCCTGACCCTTACGGCCAGGGGAAGCTGATCGGCTGTGATCATCGACACGAAGTTGAGCGATGAGACTTCTTCCCTTGTATAGCCCAGGAGATCCAGGGTTGTCTGATTGGCATCGATGAACTTCCCCTGAAGATCATGGAGATACACACACTCGAGTGATCGGTCGAAGAGTGCCTCGTACCGGGCCTCGATCTCTCTGAGCGCAGTGTACATGCTCTCGTATTCCGTACCATCGCGGATGGTTTCGACCGCACCCACGATATTGCCGAGACTGTCGTACAATGGTTTTGCCGTGGCCCGGCAAACGAGCTCCCCTCCGGATCTGTGCGTCACCCTGATCTCGGAGAAGAGGGTATCGCCTTGCCTGGTTACTGAGTTGTAGAGTCTTTCCGCCTCAGGCTCCGGGTGCACAATGAGATCGACGAGCATCGGTCTTCTTATGCCGTAGAAGGGGAGCGCATATTCATAGTCCGCCTTCCCGAGAATATCCTGTGCCATCACACCGGAGATCGATTCCATGGCTCGGTTCCAGGCGATGACGCACCCATGGCAGTCTATTGCCAGGGCTGCATCGGACATGATGTCGAGAAATTGCAGTCCGGCCAACGCCGATTGATCTGACACGAATTCTTTCATGCCGGGATTCTCATGCATTCTACCCGTTGCCTGCTTCTCAAGAATCACCCTGTGTGATTTCACTGTTATAACAAGACCTCTTCCCTCAATAGTTCTCGGAAGATCATTCAGGAAAATAAAGCACAAAATCCATAATCCGAACCCCGGAGATGAGAACACAAAGAGGCCTTTGCGTGCCAGAGGGTGTAATTTCCCTTGCTTCTCAATATGTTATCATGATAACAGCATTTCAACGAGAGTATATACTGCTATGGTATCGTGCATACCTGTAGCGAACGGGCATCCCCGGAAAATGACAGGCGGGCTGCCAGGAAGGCCTCGAAGAGATGACGCCATACGCATCACGCAAGGGTTTAACCATGCATATAGCTCGAACCGCGACCACCCTGACCATACTGCTGCTCGTCTGGGCCCCTTCCCTGCTTGCCGGCAGTTTCTCCCATGCGGCGGATTTCATGCTGGTATCGCTGTGGGGCGAGACCACCTATGAGATAAGCTTCCCCGAAGGGTCCAGCAGACTTCAGTGGCCCATGGACATGCACGCTGCAGGCATGGCCTACCGGTTCAACTGCCACGATACCCTGGAAGTCGATCTCTCTCTCATCGCAAGCCCCCGGCGTGAATCCGGCGATGCCATGAAAGACTACGACTGGATCAATGAATCATTCTATCCGGGAAGGGATCCTCATGAAGGCGTCGATGTCTTCTCCGCCAGCGATGTGGATTCCAGGATCTTCATGGCAAATGCCCGCTCACGGCTGTTCCTTCTCTCCTACACCCCGGTCTCGCTTGCCCTTTCAGCCGGGTACACCTATCAGGAGATCGATTACCGGACGTACAATACCGTACAGGTCGGCTACGGCTCGTGGCAGGACCAGAGCGCCAGGGTCAGCGGCCCGACAACGACCTATGCCCTGGAGGTCAAGGCCCTCGCTGTGGGCATGTCGTGCAGGGTCAACCTCGATAATGCCCTGGTCATTACCATCGACGCATCCCTCCTGCCCTATGTTCAGGCCGATGACGAGGACAACCACATACGCCGCTCACGCGTCTCACAGTCGGAGTGCACGGGCACGGGCACGGAGGTGTCCATTTCCACGAGATTCAATGTCTACAGGAACTGGGATCTCTTTACCCACTGCACACGATACCGGATGGCAACCTCAGGTGATCAGACTCAGTACTGGTATGGAGACGACCCGGCAACCCTGAACTATGACGATACCGGCAGCGTCCTTAACGATATCGATGTGGACATCGATCAGGAGACATTCCAGGTAGACCTGGGCATCGGGTGCAGGTTTTAGCCCGAGTTCCCCGCAGATTACACCTTTAGAGCACTTCCGGATCTGTCGATACAAGGTCCATGGACACGGCAACGGCACACGTGCGGAAAAATATCGACAGGGCCCGGCATTCCCTGCCCTATCTCCATCCGACCGTCAGGGAGCTCATCTCGCTGATCCCTGCGCTTTTCTGTGAAGGACGTCCGGTTGCCGGAATATCCGGCCACTGTGCCTGTACCCAGGACGTATATAATCTCCTGAAGAAACACCTCGGGAGAAGACCGGAGATCATTGTCGGCAGGCTGCCGGACACGGTCATGCTGGAGAGTCTCATCGTCCTGCTCCGACCCTGCCTCTCCAATGAGTTCTCCTGTTCGATCAAGCTTTTATGCCGGGCCAGGTCAGAGCGGTTTACCCAGGAGATCCGGGAGAAGGCCGGACAGATCCGGGAGGTCTTCCGCACCGTCGGTGTGCCGGTCACCTGCCTTGTCCATGGTGATGCGCTCCCCCAGCTACTCGTGTACGACGTCATGCGCACCGGCATCGTGCTGGCCGGGATGCATCCCGTAATCCGCTTGGGCGCCCCAGGAGAAAGCGTCAACTATATCGGGGAGCTCCCCCACAACATCACCGATCCCTCCCGGCTGGAGTATGCTCAGTGGAACCCGTTCCAGTGCTTCCTCGATCAGGAGGTCACCCGTTTCATCGAAGCTGCGGATTACCCGGCTCCTCTCAGTATTCCCGGCGCCAATCCCTTTCTCATCCCCTACCTGCATATCCTTCACCGGTATGACGAGATGATGGCCACGGATGCCCTGGAGAAGATCCGCACGTGCCTGAGCCACCTCTTTGGCCCCTTCCCCCCTACCCGTGAAGCGATGAACGCTCTCCTGCAGGCCTGGAGGAGGAAAGATTCATTCCTGGGTGTCGGTGAGATGAGTTTCACCACGGCGCTGTACCTTCGAAAGTGGCTGGTCCCCCTGGAAGCAGGCGAACTGCCTATCTTCTCCTGGCCTCCGCCCGGCCATGTGGCACTTGCCGAAGCGCACCTGTGCAGGAGCGGCGATCTCTGGCATCTCGGCGAGATGGGTGAATACCGGCACCCTTATCCATGGGTTGTACTCCTGTGGGGCGTCATGACAGGTCTCATAAATCAGGTGACACGGCTTGTGTTTCCCTCCACGCCCAGGTTCAGGCGCGACGCAAAGCAACGGCTCCTGGCAGCATACCAGGGGCTGCTGCAAGGGGTGGACATCATTGTTCCCGAAGATCACCAACAGGGGTCCGTCCGGAGGACCAACGGGAGATACTTCTTCTCGGACAAGCCGTTCGCAATCCTGGAGACGGGAACCAAGCACAGCCTGGAACTTTTCGAGAGCATAAAGAAAAAGGCGCTTCTTGACGATATCGACTTAGAGAAATATGAAAGAAAACCCGGTAAAGGAACGTAGACATGGCGACGCCTGGTGACACCTCGATTCTCATTGTGGGGCTCAACCCGTTATACAAGAAGAACCTCAGAGGGATGCTCAAAACCATCGGATTTGTGAACATCGACGAGGTCAGAGACGCCCCCACTGCATGGGAAGCCATCAGAAGAACGAATCCCGGCATCGTCATAGCCCAGTGGAACATGCCTGAGATGAGCGGCATGGCGCTGCTCAAGCTCATTCGGACGGATTCGGAATATTCGGAATCGCCGGTGATCCTGTGGACAGAGGAGATCACCAAAGCAGACGTGGTCAAGGCAGGAGAGGCAGGGGTGAACGCCATCCTCATCGAGCCGGTGATCATAGAGAATCTCGAGTCGAAGATCCGCGTCATCATGGAATTCGAGATGAGCCCCACGACGAAAAAGGCCAAGAGCTTCATGACAAGAGGTGACCTGTACCTGAAGGAGCAGCGTTACGAATACGCGCTCAAGGAGTATGAAAAGGTCCTGGACATCCTCGAGTCTGCTGAGGTCTACTATAACATCGGCTACATCAAGACGGCCAAGGGCGAATACGACGAGGCGCTGGCTGCATTTCGGAAGGCGACCCAGATCAACCAGATGTTTGCCAAGGCCTACCAGGCCATGGCCGAAGTCTATGTCAAGATGGGCAACCGGGATATGGCGGAGAAGTACCTCCAGATGGCTGGCGAGATCTTCATGGAACGGGAGATGCACGAAAATGCCGAGAGCGTCTTCAACGAGATCCTCAGGATCAAACCCGACACCATCAATGTGTACAATTCGCTCGGTATCCTCTACCGGAGGCAGAACCGGTTCGAAGATTCCATCAAGCTCTACGAGAAGGCCATCAAGATAAGCCCCGATGACGAGAACATACACTTCAATATGGGCAGGGCCTACCTCGATCTGGACAATGCCCGGATGGCAAAGAAGTGCTTTTTGAATGCCCTGAAGATCAACCCGGACTTCGACACGGCCCGGGGCATGATCGAGGCGATCGAGTCCGCGGAAAAACCCTACTGATACCGTTTCAGTTCAAAGATCTTCCGGTCCTGCGTTGCCACGATATGGTAAAACTTGTCCTGGGGAATGTAGATGAAGGGGACATCTTCTTCGCGCCGGTAGAGAAAGTGTGACAGGATCATGCGGTTCACCGCCCGGTGGCCGATAATCATGATGTTGTCTGTTCTCCGGTTGAGAAAGAATGCCTTCTTGACCCCGATCTTGATCCGCTCCTTCATGCTGTTGTACCCCTCCCCGCCGGGATAGACGTAGTTGTACTTATCGGCCTTGCGGGCAGAGTACACCTCGGGCATGGTCCGCTGGATCTCGTCATAGCTCATGCCTTCGCAGATACCGGCGTGAATCTCATTGAACTCCTTGAGCGGTACGATCGTGCAGCCCTGCTGGAGTCTCTGGATGGCCTGGGCGGTCTGGATCGTGCGTTTTTTCTCGCTCGTGAAGATGTAGGCGATCTTCTTTTTCTGAAAGAATTCTCCCAGTGCCTTGGCCTGTTCCAGTCCCTTGGGGGTGAGGTCCGTATCGCCGCCGATGCGGTCCTCCACGTTGAAGTAGGTCTCGGTGTGGCGGATGAGGTAGAGATTCTTCACCACGTCGGTAACCAGACAGTCCCGTATCCGTGAATAGAGCGGCAGCTGATCGGTGAGGTGTTCATCGATGATCTTGTTGTGGAGCGAATCGAGCCTGAGGTAGTTTCTCTCCTCGACGAGATCCTCGTAGATCATCTTGTAGTACTCGATGCGTTTTTTGAATTCACTCACGGCAGTGTCCTCTGCCAGGCTGGCGAATTCCGACGATTTGACCTTGTACCGGATGCTCAACTCCACGATCTCGGTATCGTTGTTGGTGCACTGGATATAGAGGATCGGGTGATCACCGAGGTTTTCCTCGATGAGGGCGCGCCGATCCTTGCTCACGTTTGTGGCATCGAGAATCGCCACCTGCCCCTGGCCCCTGAGGTACTGCCGCGCCTTCTGGATGTTCATCAGGGCGAATTGTCTCCGGAGCTCGACAGCATCTGCATTATCGGGATTGTAGAAGTGTGACGACCAGGTGTCCATCTCGGGGGCATATTTTCTCCTCAGTACGCCGTTATTGAATATCTTTGTCGGGATGGAGTTCTTCCTGAAGACATCCTGCATCCTGAACGACACGGTCGATTTACCCTGGGAAGGCAGGCCCACCATTACGATATAGAGTTTTTCATCCTTGGACATCATGAGCGAAACAATAGCATCGAACCCATAGGGTGACAAGGATTTTCACTATGGCGAGAAATGGCTTGACAAGCATCTATGCAATCGCTAGAAATCCGGTACAGATACTGGGGGATCGTTCAACGGTAGGACAGCGGACTCTGACTCCGTCGATCTAGGTTCAAATCCTAGTCCCCCAGCCAGGGCTATGGTCCCATCGTCTAGTGGCCTAGGACAACGGCCTCTCACGCCGTAAACAGGGGTTCGATTCCCCTTGGGACTACCAACTATAAAAAAGGGGTCAACCGTAAAGGTTGACCCCTTTTTTGCCTTTCCCGCGCACCCCTCATTGATTCCTCTTCAAGGCATGCCGTAGTCTATGGTCACCTTCGCGTCGGTAACGTCATCGTCCGACGCATACCATACCAGGATGATGTTGTCACCGGTTACAGGCGGGCAAGACCGTTCATGCCTGAGAAGAACCCTGTTCCATGATTTCAAATCCGTAAATCCTGTGCTATAGAGTGAGTTGACAGTAGAGTACAGAATCCGGCAACGATGCTTAAAACCGAGGGAATAGACATGAGAGATCAGGATGACACAAAAGCAGGGACAGTAGATGCGGCAGAAACCAGGACCTCACAGCCGACCGATTTCATTCGCGCCATCATTGCAGAAGACAAGAAGAACAACAAGAATGACGGCAAGGTGCATACCCGGTTTCCCCCTGAACCCAACGGTTACCTGCACATCGGCCACGCAAAATCCATCTGCCTGAATTTCGGTATTGCTACCGAGAACGAAGGAGGGCTGTGCAACCTCAGGTTCGACGACACAAACCCGAGCAAAGAGGACCAGGAATACATCGATTCCATCTTTGAAGATGTCAGATGGCTCGGCTTCGACTGGGAAGACCGGCTCTACTATGCGTCGGACTACTTCGAAAAACTCTATTCGTTTGCAATACAGCTCATCAAAGAAGGCAAAGCCTACGTATGCGACCTGAGCGCCGAGGAGATCCGGCAGTATCGCGGCACGCTTACCGAACCCGGCAAGGACAGCCCGTACAGAAACCGGTCCGTGGAGGAAAATCTCGACCTGTTCCAGAGGATGAGGGCCGGAGAATTCTCCGACGGTTCGCGGGTACTCCGCGCAAAGATCGATATGAAGTCCCCGAACATCAACATGCGGGACCCGGTCCTGTACCGGATCCTGAGGGCAACGCACCACAGGACGGGCAATGCCTGGTGCATCTATCCCATGTACGATTATACCCACCCTATCTCGGATTCCCTCGAGGGCATCACGCACTCCATCTGCACGCTGGAGTTCGAAGACCACCGGCCCCTGTACGACTGGTCGCTGGGCGAACTGGATATCTTCCGCTCACGGCAGATCGAGTTTGCCAGGCTGAATCTCACCTACACGGTCATGAGCAAACGCAAGCTCCTGCAGCTTGTACAGGAAGGGCTCGTGAGCTCCTGGGACGACCCGCGAATGCCCACTATCTCCGGCCTGAGGAGACGGGGCTATACGCCAGAGTCCATCAGGAACTTCTGCGACAAGATCGGGGTGGCAAAAAAAGACAGTATGGTGGATATTGCGCTGCTGGAACACTGTATCCGCGAAGACCTCAACGACAAGGCCCCGCGCAGGATGGCCGTGCTCAATCCGCTCAAAGTGGTGATCGACAATTATCCACAGGACACCATCGAGGAGTTCGAGATCCCCAACCACCCCGACAACCCTGCCATGGGATCGCGGAAAGTCCCCTTTGGCAGGACACTCTGCATCGAACGCGACGACTTCATGGAAGATCCGCCAAAGAAGTTCTTCCGCCTTGCCCCAGGCCGCGAGGTGAGACTCCGGGGCGCATACTTCATCACCTGCAATGAGGTGGTCAGGGATGAGGCAACCGGAGAGGTTGTGGAACTGCACTGCAGTTACGATCCTGCAACGCGCGGGGGTGATGCCCCTGACGGCCGCAAGGTCAAGGGAACGATCCACTGGGTCTGTGAAGACCGCTGCCTCCTCTCCGAGGTACGCCTCTATGACCGGCTCTTCACCGTGGAAAACCCAGGCGGTGACAAGGAAGGTCCGGACTTCAAGGCATACCTCAACCCGGAATCACTCTCGACCCTCAGGGCATGCCGTGTGGAATGGTCTCTCAACGATGCGAAACCGGGAGAAAAGTTCCAGTTCGAGCGGCTCGGATACTTCTGCGTGGATGCCAGGGACTCTTCCGGTGCTCATAAGGTATTCAACCGGACGGTTACCCTGCGTGACTCGTGGGCAAAGATCGAGAAATCTATCGAGGGTGGAAAAAAGGATATAGGGGATGCCCGTGAGCAATCCCGCAGGGAAGCTCCTGCGCCATCCCTGCCCGGAAAGGATGAGGTTACCATCGAAGACTTCGCAAAACTCGACCTCCGCGTGGGGATCGTCCGCGAGGCCTCGGTGGTGGAGGGTTCATCGAAGCTGATCAGGCTCATGGTCGACCTGGGAGAAGGGCGCCTCCGACAGATATTTGCCGGCATCCGTCCCGGTTATCCAAAGGTCGATGACCTCGTGGGACACAAGGTCATCGTCGTGGCGAACCTGAAACCCAGGCAGATGAAGTTCGGCCTCTCCGAGGGCATGATCCTTGCCGGCTACGATGACGAGAAGATAAGCATTGCAACCTTTGAAGGCAGCCTTCAGCCTGGAGACAAGGTGTCATAAAGAGCATACAATGGAAGAACTGATCGATGCTATCGTGCAGGAATATCTTGTACATATTGAGCCGCTTGCATATCTGATCGAGAAGGTTGCAGAAGCAAAGAAGGCAGGCATGCTGCTGTCGGCCCCGGACATGGAGGATCTCGTTGAAGAGGCCTCTGCTGCCGCCTTTGCCATCGTTCCCCTACACGCATTGCTGTCCTCTCTCAGGAATACCGATCTGGGCAAGTCAGATCCGCCCTCATTCCAGTTCGTTCGCCGCGTCATCAATGAAAACGTTCTTGTCCTGCTCAGAGACAACATGGCACGGGCAGTCTCCCGGCTCATCAGAGACTGCGGGAACGGGTCTGTCCGAGACATCGATACGGCTGTGAAACGGGCATCACAGACAATCTGCGTCGAGCTCGCGCGCATCAAGGACCTCAACCGCGGATTTCTGCCGCACCCTGACCTCAAGGAGTTGTGGGACAGGTTCTCATGCCAGGAACTCTATTCCCCTCTCAGGGATGTCCGCCCGGTCATGCACTGAGCTCTCTGCCCCCATTTTTCTGCCGGAGGCGCTCACGGCAAAGAAGGAAGCCGAAAAGCTGCCTAGACAAAAGGTGTTGACTAAGCATTCCGGTGCATACACTATAGGGGCAACGAACAGGAATCCTCCTTCAACAGAGAGATGATGCACCATGGATGAAAAGGCAACCACAGAGGCTCTGCACCGCAGAATCGCCGCACTGGAACAAGAGCTTTCTGTCCACAGATCGCAGCCGGCACATCAGGATATTGTCGAGGGTCTGCCGTCGCTGATCTGTCGGTTTCTGCCCGACAGCACGATTACGTTGGCGAACAGGGCCTACTGTGAGTATTTCGGCAAGACCAGAGATGAGCTGATCGGCAGGAGCTTCCTGGATCTTATCCCGCAGCAGGACCATGAAGAGATCAAAAAGAAGTACAACTCCCTCACCAGGGAAAACCCGAGAACAACCTATGAACACCAGGTAATCACGCCCAGGGGAATACGCTGGCAGAAATGGACAGACCAGGCCATCTTTAACGAACAGGGACACCTCGTTGAATACCAGTCAATCGGCGAGGATATCACCGAGCGCAAACAGAACGAAGACGCGGTCAGAGAATCCCGGATACGGCTGGCCCAATTCATCGATTTTCTCCCCGATGCCACCCTTGCCATAGACCGCGAGGGAACGGTCACCACCTGGAACAGGGCAATGGAAAAACTGACCCTGACCAAGGCCCACGACATGCTCGGCAAGGGCGACTTTGAATATGCCCTGGTGTTCCACGGATCGCGAAGACCCGTGCTCGTGGACTGCGTGCTGAAACCCGACAAACAGATCGAGGACCTGTATACGCACCTCATGAGAATCGGCCCCAATCTCTTCGGCGAGGCCTTTGTTGGGACCACGCAGAGATACTACCAGTGCAAGGCAAGCCCGATATACGACCACGAGGGCGTGCTCATCGGTGCGATCGAGACAGTTCGCGATATCACGACTCAGAAGGACGCCGAGCTGAAATTACGGGCCAGCGAGGAACGCTACCGGCTCCTGGCCGAAAATATCCGGGACGTGATCTGAGTCGTCGACATCGAGACGCTGAGGTATACCTATGTGAGCCCCTCAGTATGGTACCTCACCGGTCACACACCCGAGGAATGCCTGGGGTTGCCGGTTACCCACGGCATCACTGATGACACGTTCCAGAGACTGTGCTCGATCCTTTCCGAGGAGCAGACTCATGAAGAGAGCGGCCTTCCGTGTGATCCCCGCCGGTCAAAGATCATCGAGGTGGAGCAGTTCAGAAAGGACGGATCGAAGCTCTGGACGGAACTGTCCGTGACCTTTCTCCGCGACAAGTCCGGCAGACCGGCCCATATTCTGGGCGTCACCCGGGATATCTCGGCACGCAAATGCGCCGAGCTGGCATTGAGAGAGAGCGAGGCCCGGTTCCGCAAGATCGCAGAGGTAAGCCCTGCGGTCTTCTGGGTCACCGCTCCCGACGGCTCCAGGGTCTTCTATGTAAGCCCTGCCTTTGAAAAGATCTGTGCCTGTCCCTGCCAGAGCCTGTACAATAACCCCTGGCTCTGGATGGAGATGCTCCATCCGGAGGATCAGGAACCAGTGCTGTTCAAGCTGCGAAAATCTCGCGGCCGGGAGATCCGGCTCGAATACCGCATCATCCGCGCCGATGGTTCGATCCGGTGGATACGGAACAGGACCTCTCCTGTCTTCAACGATGAAGGCGAGCTCATCCTGCTTTCCGGCATGGCAGAAGACGTCACGGACCTGAAAAAGGCAGAGGAAGAGCGGAGGCTCTACGAATCCCGGCTGAACAGGGCGCAGAAGATGGAGGCAATCGGCACCCTGGCAGGCGGCATTGCCCATGATTTCAACAATATTCTCTCCGCCATAATCGGGTATACCGAGCTCACCCTCGATGACATCCCCGGCCGAAGCCCTGTCTGTGACCATCTCGAAGAGGTCCTCAAGGCGAGTGAGAGGGCAAAGGATCTTGTCAAACAGATCCTCGCCTTCAGCCGCCAGGTGGAAACGGAACGCAGTCCGGTCAAGGTATATCTCATCGTGAAAGAGGCATTGAAGCTGCTGCGCTCTTCGCTCCCCAGCACCATCAGGATAATGCAGGATATCGACAGCGCCTCGGGTGCCGTGCTCGCCGATCCGACCCACATCCACCAGGTGGTCATGAACCTGTGCACCAATGCGTACCAGGCCATGGCAGACAGGGGCGGAGAGCTGACGGTCTCCCTCACCCTCGAGCATGTCGATGCGGCGCACGCTGCCGCTCATCCCCGCATCAGTGAAGGCGACTATCTCACGCTGAGCGTGAGTGATACCGGCTGCGGCATGGATCACCGGACCATGGAGCAGATCTTCGACCCCTTCTTCACGACCAGGGACAAAGGCACGGGGACCGGGCTCGGACTCGCGACGGTCCACGGTATCGTCACGAAACTCGGCGGCGACGTGGTCGTCTCGAGCGTACTGGGCCAGGGGAGCACGTTCGATGTGTATCTCCCCAGGTTCAGGGAGGAGAAGGGGATCACACCGCAGAGTCTGACAACAATCCCGCAGGGATGCGGAGAACATATCCTCCTGGTCGATGACGAAGAAACGATCCTGCAGTTCACGACAACCATGCTGAAACAGCTCGGTTACGAAGTGGCAACCACCTCTTCGGGCATCTCCGCTCTGGAAGTACTCGCCTTTGAGCCCGGCCGGTTCAAGCTCGTGATCACCGACCAGATCATGCCGCAGATGACGGGAGCGCAGCTGGCAGCAGCGCTCCAGAAGCAGCACCCTGCTCTCCCGGTCATCCTCATGACCGGCTACAGTGAATTCATCTCAGGAGACAAGGTTGTTGTACCGGGGGTCTCCCGGGTCATCGAAAAACCCTTTTCCAGGAGTTCCCTCGCCACAACCATCTTCGAGGTCCTTCATCCTGAGCCTCGCCCGTTCTGAACGGCATCATCAATAACACCTCGCCCTGCGCCGGCAGCCCCCTTCATGCCCGGCCAGACTCATCCTTGAATTTGGCCGGGATCGGCCCTATATTTTGATAAAAATATGCCGAATATTTTCCATGGCAGGGGCCGGGTCGATCCCGGTTCATGCAGCGAAACAGCAAGGCTCTCGGAGGGTATATCCATGGGCAGGAAATCCATTGATGAAGGAAAAACAACCGGCAAAGATCTGCCTGTCTCCCGCAGTGAGATGGACCACTGTGTCGAATCGTTCCAGGAGGCAATGAACCGGCTCATTGATGATTTCTTCACGAACTTCGATCTTGTGGGCTTGAGTGTCTTTGAAGACAAGTCCATATTCACCCCCAGAATCGATATGGAACAGGATGAGACAGGGCTTACAATCACGGCGGAGCTGCCCGGAATGACCCAGGACGATATCGAGCTTACCCTGAGCAGAAACACGCTGACGGTAAAGGGACACAAGCGGCAGTCGAGCGAAGATCCATCACCGGGGTGTCTCTACCGGGAACGCTCCTTCGGGTCCTTCCAACGGGTGCTGACCCTCCCGTCCTGGGTAGATTCAGACCTGGCCGAGGCATCATTCAACAACGGGATTCTGAGGATCTCCCTGCCAAGGCTGAAGAATGAGCGCCTTTCCAGGAGAAGAATTCCCATCAAAACAGACTGAGCGAACATCGCAGCACCTTGTCTGCCAGGCACTACCCTTCCCGGCACCTTCAACCGCCCGTAACGAGAAGGGATCAGTGTCGGCACACGCCAGAAATGCCGATTATCAGCCTTGGGGGGCGCGCCGGACAACCTTCGGTGCTGCCACCTCTGATTTCACACTTTTCTTATTACCCCTCGCCTATAATCATATGCTATGAAAGGACCATCGAGGGTCAGCTCTTTAACAGTTACAAGAAACGGGTACAATCTTCGTGAGACTCACAGCATTGGAAATTATCCTTCTCGAACTCGTTCTTCGACCGTACTGCACCAAGATTATCCGAAAGGAGACCGCATCGTGTACGACGCTCACATACTCATAATCGATGATGAAGAGAGCATCAGGAAAACCTTCAGTGCCTTCCTGAAAAAGGAAGGCTATACCACAGCCATTGCCTCAGACTACGGTTCGGCCATCGAACTGCTGAAAGAGGGTCCCTGTGACCTGGTGTTCACCGACATCCTGCTCGGGCAGCACTCAGGGGTGGACATCCTCAAGGAGATCAAGGCGCAGGGGTATCTGTGCCCTGTAATCATGATCACCGGTGCCCCGGACATTGAAACCGCTGCCGCCTCGGTGCGCCTCGGGGCATTCGACTACCTCTCCAAACCCATCAACAAGGAGACCCTGGTGCGCGTAACCAAACATGCCCTGCAGCACAAGGCACTCCTGGACGAAAAGACCATCATCGAGCGGGAAAAAGAACAGTACCAGACCCACCTTGAAGCCATATTCAGGAGCGTGACCGATGCCCTTATAACGGTGGATCCAGATATGCGCGTCATTCAGGCCAACGATGCACTGGAGAGAATCTGCGGAATAAGCCCGGGCAACCTCTTTGGAGAGCGGATAGCGGACATCGGCAGCGCATGCTGCCGGCAGTGCTGGAAGGTCCTGGAAGAAGCCATGGAAACAAAGCGGAGCATTCGGGAATTCATGATCGAATGTGCCCACCCGAAACGCCCGAAGCAGGTCGTGATCATGAACATCTCACCGCTGAAAGACAGCACTGATAAGGATATCGGCGCAGTGGCGGTCATCAGGGATGTAACGCGCCTGTACACCCTGGAGAAACAGCTCCAGGACCGGCACCAGTTTCACCACATCATCGGCAGGAACAAGAGGATGCAGGAAATCTTTTCCCTGCTCGATGATCTCAGGGACATGGACACCACGGTTCTCATCACCGGCCCGAGCGGGACCGGCAAGGAGCTCATTGCCCAGGCCCTTCACTTCAACGGCTCACGTTCGGCCAGCCCGTTTGTCGTGGTAAACTGCTCTGCCCTGGCGGAGAATCTCCTGGAGAGCGAACTCTTCGGCCATGTCAAGGGTGCGTTCACCGGGGCCATAAAAGACAAAACAGGGCGTTTTCAGCTGGCCAACCACGGCACCATCTTTCTCGATGAGATCGGGGACATCTCCCCGAGGATCCAGCTCAAGCTGCTGAGGGTCCTTGAGACAAAGGAATTCGAGCGTGTGGGTGATTCCACCCCGATCAAGATGGACGTGCAGATCATAACCGCCACCAACCGGGATCTCAGGGAAAGGGTCAGAGCGGGAGAATTCCGCGAGGACCTCTACTACCGCCTCAAGGTGGTGGAGATCAAGCTTGCGCCGCGCTCACAGAGGAGAGACGACATCCCCCTGCTGGTGAACCACTACATCTCGGTATTCAACCAGCGGTTCAACAAGCACGTCATGGGGGTATCGACAGACGTCGAGAAGCTCTTCATGGAATATGCCTGGCCCGGCAATGTCAGGGAACTCGTCCATGTCCTGGAACATGCCTTCGTGGTGAGCAGGAAGCCTGCGATCGAGATAAAGGACCTGCCCCCGGAGATCCGTGAGGTTCCCCTTCCCGGTACAGCCCCGGCCAGGACCGCCCATTCCGAGAAGGATGAGATCATCGATGCCCTTGATCAGACAGGGTGGAACAAGGCAAAAGCAGCGCGCCTTCTCGGTTTCAGCCGCCAGACGATCTACCGGAAAGTCCACGAGTACCATATCCGTAACAGCCAGGATGATGTGTAACATGTGACACTTCTGTATCTGTGACACCCTATAACATGTTACATATTTTCACGGCACGGTTACTTCTCTGTAATTACTAGTTCTATTCATAACTACTTGTTACTGCTCTTCATTTTCAGCTACCGGAAAACTTCTCCCTGAATGGCACAGTTCTTGATCTTACCCCTGCTGCAACTGCATGTTTTTCCAGCAGCACGGAGGTATTGAGCTTGATGCAGGCAACGAAGAGAGTCACACAACTAGGGCTCGACAATATCGGGGATGTCCTCCAGGAGCAAAACCAGCCCCTGTTTATCGCGTGTCTGCGCAAAGACAAAGACTTCCACGAAGACCTCATGCACCTGCAGGACCTGGCGACATTCTTCGGGGACACGCTCAGGGTATGCTTTCATCTCGACGAACTCCTGGCATATTTCGCCGGCCGCTACGGGGTGAGCGGCACCCCGACCTTTCTCATCATCGTGAACGGAGAGCTCCGGGGGATCCTGCTCGGCAGGAACCAGGCCCAGGCACTCATCGAGTTCACCCTCGAGAACTTACCCGACCGGCGGGAAGAGGCTGTTCCAGGCAAAAAACCAGACGCTGCAGTGATCCGCAGAGGTTTTCGGGGCCTGCAGCGGGACAGAAAAAGGAATTCATAGAGATGTCCACGAAGGGATCTAAACACGGGCTCACTATACAGGCCATACTTCTGGAGGACGCACCCTGCGGGCGCCGGCGTTCCAGAAAAAATATTCCGAATAGGAGGCTATAGCATGTTCAAGAATTTGAAATTAGGGACAAAACTCATTCTGGTGGGATCGATCATCCTGTTGATACCCCTGTCACTTATCGGGTACATGGCGGTTTCCAAGGCTTCTGAAGGTCTTGCATTGCTGGAGGACGAGCAGCTGGCCGGAACCACCAGGGCCCTTGCAGAGGGGGTGGAAAACGCACTGAGGGGCGAGCTGAAGGTGGTGCTGGATCTCTCGGTGGGGGATACAACCATCGACGCTGCAGCCGCAGTGGCTGAAAAGGGCGCTGGGAAAGCCCAGAAAGAGATCGCGACACTGGACCACAAACTCCAGGTCTTCAGCCAGACCAATGGGTTGCGGGACAATTCGCAGGTGGTCGCGACAATAGGTCGCGACGGCATCTGCTTTGCCGCATCGGATGAAAAGTATATCGGGGTATCCGTGGCAAACCGGCAGTACTTCAAGGATGCCATCGCCGGCCAGGAAAACATCGGCATGGCCGACCTCAACAAGGTCACCAATACCCCCTTTGTCCCCGTGGCAGCGCCCATTTATTCTAGTCAGGGCGCAGTCGTGGGCGTCGTGGCAAACCTCCTCGACATCGCCTTCCTGGGCAACCTGGTAGCCGATACGAAGATCGGCAGTACCGGATACGCCTACATGATCGATAAATCCGGCAGGTTCATTGCACACCCTAAGAAAGAGAATATCCTCAAGGTCAATGCCGCCGAGTTGAAGGGCATGGAGGAGATAACGGCAAAGATGGTGGCAGGAAATGCCGGCGTTGATGAATATGTCTTCGATGGAATAGCGAAAACCGGCGGCTACGCCCCGGTACGGTTGACCGGCTGGAGCATCGGGCTGTCTCTCCCGGATGTTGAGTTCCTGGCCCCTGCCCATGCGGTGCGCAATCTTGTGATCGGCTCGGCGATCGTCTTCTTCCTCATCTCCTTTGTGATCTTCTTTTTCTTTGCCCGGAGCATCACCAAGGCACTGAACAAGGGAGTTGACCTCGCTTCCAGGGTGGCTGAGGGAGATCTCACCGCGGAGATCGACATCGACCAGAAAGATGAGATCGGCCAGCTCGCCGATGCGCTGAGGAACATGATGGACAAGCTCCGCACCATCGTCGCCGAGGTGCACAGCGCGGCCGACAATGTGGCAGCGGGCAGCGAGGAGATGAGCTCCACGGCTGAGCAGATGTCCCAGGGTGCGAGCGAGCAGGCTTCCGCAGCAGAAGAGGCCTCCTCTTCCATGGAGCAGATGGCGGCCAACATCCGGCAGAACGCCGACAATGCACAGCAGACGGAAAAGATTGCCATAAAATCTGCCGAGGACGCCCGTGAGGGAGGCAAGGCAGTGGAAGAGACCGTGGCAGCCATGAAGACCATAGCCGAGAAGATCGCCATTGTCGAGGAGATCGCCCGCCAGACCGACCTGCTGGCGCTCAATGCCGCCATCGAGGCTGCCCGTGCCGGAGAACACGGCAAGGGATTTGCCGTTGTGGCCGCAGCAGTGCGGAGGCTTGCAGAACGCTCGGCAGAGGCTGCAGGTGAGATCAGCAAGCTCTCGGTGAGCAGCGTCGAGGTGGCCGAAAAGGCAGGATCTCTCCTGATCCAGATCGTGCCCGATATCCAGAAGACCGCCCAGCTGGTGCAGGAGATTACCGCTGCAAGCAATGAGCAGAACACCGGCGCCGAGCAGATCAACTCCGCAATCCAGCAGCTCAACCAGGTGGTCCAGCAGAACGCATCCGCTTCCGAAGAGATGTCCTCCACCTCAGAAGAACTCTCGTCCCAGGCCGTCCAGCTCCAGGAAACCATCCAGTTCTTCAAGATAAAAGACGGCAGCACCAGGAGATCTTCCATGGTGAAGGCAAAACAGTTCAAGCCATCATCCACAGACGCGAAACAGATCGTTCGTAGCGAGACAGCACGAGGGACATCCGTGAGCGCGCCGAAAAACACTGCAAAACCCTCAGGGGTCCTCATCGATCTCAATGATGAGAGCAGCAAGGGAGATACCAGGGATGAAGAGTTCGAGCGATATTAACCTCAAGAATCGGCGAAAGGAATAAACGGTGCAAGGTATCGGGTGTAAGGCACATGACCGTGGAGCATATTGGCCACGCTCGCCCCTTACACCTCATACCCGGCATCGGTAACGTGTACGGCAGAGATGAACAAAACAGGGAGAACAGTATGATCACAACAGGAATAACCCAGACCACTCAATACCTCTCGTTCAAGCTCGATGGAGAGGAATTTGCCCTGGATATTTCCAAGGTACGGGAGGTCCTCGACTTTACGAAGATAACCAGGGTTCCCCAGACACCCGGCTTTATGAGGGGGGTCATCAATCTGCGGGGATCCGTGGTACCGGTCGTGGACCTGAACATGAAATTCGGGATCAAGGACACGGAGAAGACCGTCAACACCCGCATCATAATCGGGGAGATCGAGGTCGATGGAGAAGAGACCATCCTCGGGGTGCTTGCGGACTCGGTACACGAGGTGATCGAGCTCGAGCCGGAAAATATCGAGCCTGCCCCCAAGATCGGCACACGCCTCAACACCGAGTTCATCCGGGGCATGGGCAAGCGCGAAGAGGAATTCATCATGATCCTCGACATCGACAAGGTGTTCTCCGCCGATGAACTGGCCGTCTTCAGCCAGGCAGGCCAGGCCCCGGCAGGCAGGGACCATGCGTGCGCATGCGAACATGAGGAGCAACTCTCGATATAAAATAACGATTTCCGGCATTCGGTCGCAGAATCTGCCGCAAGATTCTGCGACTGAATGCCGATGAGAGATACAGAAAAACACCACGATGGATAACACGAGCGAACGAAACTACATTCGAGCAGAGATGAACATCGAGCTCTTCAACCGTCTGAGCGAGTTCATCTATACCGAGAGCGGCATCAAGATGCCGCTGTCAAAGAAGACCATGCTCGAGGCCAGGCTCCAGAAAAGACTGCGAACTCTGGGAGTCAGCTCGTTCGGGGAATATTGCAATTATCTCTTCAGTCCCGAGGGTGTTGCCAACGAACTGGTTCACATGATCGACGTCGTTACCACGAACAAGACCGATTTCTTTAGGGAACCGCAGCACTTCGAATATCTCGTGGAACACGCCCTGCCCGAACTCATCAACACCACCGGCTGCGGCATGCGCAGGCCGTTCATGATCTGGTCCGCAGCCTGCTCGTCAGGGGAAGAGCCCTACACCCTGGCCATGATCCTCGACCAGTTCTCCATGAGGGCCCCCGGCTTCCACTATCAGGTGCTCGGCACGGACATCTCGACCCGCATGCTCGACAAGGCCCGCGAGGCCATCTACGATGAGGAGAGGACTCACCCGGTCCCCTTCGAACTCAGGAAGAGATACCTCATGAAGAGCAGGGACAGGGCCATGCGGCAGGTCCGGATCGTTCCCGAACTCAGGGCACAGGTGAGCTACAGGAGATTGAACTTCATGGCGGGAGATTTCGGGATGCGGGAAAAAATGGATGTAATCTTCTGCCGGAACGTTCTCATCTATTTCGACAAGACGACCCAGGAGAAGGTGATCAACCGGCTGTGCAACCATCTGAGGCCCGGAGGGTACCTCTTCACCGGCCACTCCGAGACCTTGTGCGGCATGGATGTACCGCTGGAGACCGTAGCGAATACGGTTTCGAGGAGGTTGTAGGTGAATCCTTCAGGCAACGCCCCGCTCCCTGCGTACTACCTCAAGCCCGGAGAAATCCACCTCACGAGCACACCGGCCATGGTCACAACCATACTCGGTTCGTGCCTGTGCGTGACCATGTTCCACAAACACACGAGGCTTGCCGCCATCTGTCATGCCGTCATGCCCTCTGCAATCAGATCATCCAAAAAGTATGATGATCATCGTGATATATTTCAATATGTAGACTCCTCGGTTGAGTGGATGGTCCAACAGTTTGAGATCAAGGGGATCAAACGCCATGACATCGAGGTCAAGATGTTCGGCGGGGCCGAGATGTTTACCGACGCCACGGCCGGCAGCAGCCCCGTCTCCGTGGGAAACAAGAATATCGAGGTGGCGCTCAGGACCATCGAGATGAACCGGCTGAAGCTCACGGCATGGAATATCGGCGGGAAAAAGGGCCGGAAGGTGATCTTCAATACCCTGACAGGCGAGGTCTTCGCCAAGTACGTCAACAGGGCTGATAACACCATGACACTGGTGGATTATGGGAGAGAAAAATGAGGAAGGTCAAGGCACTGATTGTCGATGACTCGGCTCTCGTACGTCAGACACTGTCTGAGATCCTGTCCTCGGATACGAGGATCGAGGTAATGGGGCTGGCATCCGATCCGTATGCCGCCGCAGAGAAGATGAGGCATGACATCCCGGATGTCATCACGCTGGATGTGGAGATGCCCCGGATGGACGGGCTGACGTTTCTGAAAAAGATCATGACCCAACACCCCATCCCCGTGGTCATCTGCTCGTCCCTTGCGGGAAAAGGCACGGAGACCGCCATGAAGGCCCTGGAATACGGGGCTGTCGAGGTGATTCACAAGCCTTCGCTGGGGACAAAACAGATGCTCCAGGAATCGAAAACCATCATCTGCGATGCGGTGGTGGCTGCTTCACGGGTTCAGACGAAACGGAAAGTCGCCGAGCCCCTGCTGGTGACGCCAAAGCTCAGTGCGGATGCAGTGATTGCAAAACCCCAGCACGACAAGGTTCTCCAGACAACCGAGAAGGTGGTCGTGGTCGGCGCATCAACGGGCGGAACCGAGGCATTGCGGATATTTCTCGAGGCACTGCCCGCAGACTGCCCGGGCATCGTCATCGTCCAGCACATGCCGGAGGGTTTCACCGCCGCCTTCTCCAAGCGCCTCGACGGTCTGTGCCAGGTCACGGTGAAGGAGGCGTCGGACAACGACACCGTGCTTCCGGGCCATGCCCTCATTGCCCCGGGGAACCGTCACCTGCTCCTGAAACGCAGCGGTGCCCGGTACTATGTCGAGGTCAAGGACGGCCCGCTGGTCTCGCGCCACCGCCCGTCCGTGGATGTTCTGTTCCGCTCCGCCGCACGCTATGCCGGGAGAAACGCCATCGGCGTCATCATGACCGGCATGGGAGATGACGGGGCAAAGGGGATGCAGGAGATGCATGAGGCCGGTGCCTATACCATTGCACAGGACGAAAAGAGCTGTATCGTATTCGGCATGCCTGCAGAGGCAATCAAACTCGGCAGTGTAGACAAGGTGATCGGTCTCGAGGTTATTTCACGCGAGATCATGATGGAATATACCAGGCGATAGCCATGGACATCACAGCATGAGCATTTCTCATTGGATTGACAAGATCATCAGGGGCTCTCGCCGCAAGGCCGGCGACAAGGACGCTCCCGAACTCACCGAGGGCTGGATACAGAGCCTTGTGGAAATCATGGATCGGCTCGATGTACTGAACCGTTCAACAGAACAGGAGTTTCTGCACATCGGTGAAAAACTCCAGGGCTTCTACAGCCGGGCACAGGACATGTCCGAGATCTCGTCCCATGTCGTTGATCTCATGACCGGAGGGGAGATCGCAGAATCGACGCAGGGACTCACCGCGATCCTCGAGGGACTCAAGCATCATCTGGGTGAATCTGAAGGGGATTTCACCCGGATCTCGGATATCCTTACCCAGTATCTGGACACCTTGAGAAGGGCGGGCTCAAACCTCGATGAATTGAGGATGCTCGTTCTGAACCTGAGCATGCTGGGCTTTCTCACCCGGGTGGAGAATGCCCATGTCTTCAGCAGCGATACCGGGTTCGCGAGCCTGACCGATGATGTGAAGAAGCTGTCCCAGAGCATCAATGAGAAGTCGTCACACATCAAGTCGAGATCCCGGGCGCTCATCGAGATCATCGATCAGGCCATCTCGGAGGTCGCCCTCACGCAGAGAAGCCAGAAAGAGCATGCACGCTCCATGCTCGAAAACACGGTCTCGAACCAGAGGATCCTCGAACAGAAGCATGACTCGGCAACTCAGTGTGCACAACGCATTGCAGCCAAGTCACTCGATGTCACCCAGAACATCGGGGATATCGTCTCGTCCCTGCAGTTCCACGACATCACCCGCCAGCAGATCGAGCATGTCAAGGAAGTATTTGACAAGCTCATCTCGATCATCGGCGGCATGGAATATTCCACCGGAGAAAAGGCCATGATCGTGGCCGATGTGTGCACACTCCAGGGCGCACAGCTGGATCAATCGCGCAGCGAGCTTTCCTCTGCTGCAACGAACATCATCGACAACCTGAACAACCTGATCCAGGGCATTTCAGAGATTGTCACAGAGACAGAGAAAGTAGCCTGGGCCTCGGATATCGATGGCCTGGGATTCATGGAAGAGATCGATAAGGGGATCACAACCATGATCAGGAGCCTCGATGAGAATATCGCACAACAGGTGCGACTGACAGATACCGTGGCATCGGTAAGCGAGATGGTATCCGAGATGTCTCTTTTCATCCAGGAGATCGAGCACATGGGGCAGAATCTTCAGCTCATAGCGCTCAATGCCCGGATCAAGGCAGCTCATATCGGCCACGAGGGGGCAGCGCTCGACACCATCTCAGGCGGCATATACGAGCTTTCGAAAAACTCCCGCAACGACACCAAAACCCTCTCGGATATGCTTGGGGCAATCGTCAGCACGGCCCAGGGCTTTGATTCCGATCTTGCCCTTATCCAGGGCTCTCAGAAAGAACAGGTAGGAAACATGGTGGAAAATCTACACGGCATCATCGATTCACTCCACGGGTTGAACGAAAATGTCCTCTCGATCATCACGAGGATGAATTCCCTGGCAGAGTCGCTCGTGGTGGATATTCATACTGCGACGAAAGAGATCACCATCCAGAAGGAAATAGAAGGGATTCTCCATGAAGCGCAGGAAAGCATGAACTCTCTGATATCCGAGGCCTCACTGCTGAACCCTGGTGCGCCCGCAGACAGAGACAAATCGTATCTGAAAGATTTCGACAAGCTCTACACCATGAAGAGCGAGCGGGAGATACACTTCAGGCATATGGAAAATGCCGGCGTCCCGGACCCCCATGATGCCCAGGGGGATTCTCCGGACGAACTCGGTGATAACGTGGAGCTGTTCTAGACCGTGATAACAGGTGAAGAAACAAGGAGATTGACTATGGAACAATTCCGGCTCGAAGATTCGGCACAGGGAAAGATACTCCATATCGAGGGCAGCCTCACTATTGAGCAGGCAGGTTCCCTCAAAGATATGCTCCTGAAGGTGCTGGAGACTGAAGATGACGTGTCCATCGATCTGAAAAAGGCCGCCCCGGTTGATCTTGCATGCGTTCAGGTTCTCTGTGCGGCACACAAGACCTTTCTTAAAGCGCACAAACGCATGAGCATTCAGGAAGGACTGCCGGCGACATTCAGGAAAAACCTCTCTGATATCGCCCTGGACCAATCAACACAAGCAATGGTGTTTCATATTGAATGATCGTGGACGACAGGAGGACTACGATGGCCAAGAAGATTTTAAGCGTCGATGATTCTGCAAGTATCCGGCAGATGGTATCCTTTACCCTCAAGAAGGAGGGTTATGAGGTTATCGAGGCCTGTGACGGCAAGGACGCACTGGCAAAGATCCAGGGGGGCGCCATTGACATGGTCATAACGGACCTGCACATGCCGAACCTTGACGGTATCGGCCTTATCAGGGCGCTGCGGGCGAACTCCTCGTTCAAGTTCACCCCCATTGTCATGCTGACAACGGAATCCCACTCGGGCAAGAAAGACGAGGGACGTCAGGCAGGTGCAACCGGATGGATCGTGAAACCCTTCAAGCCGGAACAGCTTGTGGCTGTGGTGAAAAGACTTCTGGGATAATACCCAGACCGGAGGAATAAGGTTATGGACCCGAACAAACAGCTTTATCTGGAAGAAGCCTATGAGCTTCTGGCAGACCTTGAAAATTCCCTTATCGAACTGGAACAGCGTCCGGACGACAGGGGCCTCATCGACAGGATCTTCCGCGCAATGCACACCATCAAGGGCTCAGGGGCCATGTTCGGTTTCGATGCGGTAGCCAGCTTCACCCACACAATCGAGACCGTCTATGACTGCATCAGGGAAGACTCCTTGAAGGTAGACGGGGATCTCGTGAGCCTCACGCTGTCGGCATGCGATCAGATCAAGGACCTGCTGGCCGCCTCCCAGGACCAGGCAACCGTGGATGAATCCGAACTTGCCCGCATCACCGCGGCGTTCCAGAAACTTATCAGCAAAAATAACGGACCTGATTCCCCGAAAAAGACCGGTGTGTCAGATCCCGGCCGGAACGACACCGATCATGACCGTGAGGTAACCTACCGCATCCGGTTCATACCTCACCTGAATCTCTTTGAGAACGGCACCAACCCTATCCTGCTGCTGAACGAACTGCGGGGGTTCGGGCAAAGCAGGATCATCGCTCACCTCGACAAGCTGCCGGACCTCAGGGAGATGGACCCCGAGGCATGCTATGTATCGTGGGATATCATTCTCACGACAGCAGCCCCTCTGAACGATATCCGCGATGTCTTCATCTTTGTCGAGGACCTCAGCGATATCACCATCGACGTGATAGACCTGGGTGACTGTGAGGATGAAGACTACCTGCGCATCGGCGAAATCCTGTTCGACCGGGGCGATATCAGCCTGACCGAGCTTGAGGGCATGCTCGGCAAGCAGAAACGGATCGGCGAAATCTTCATCGATTCCGGCGTGGTACAGCAGTCGGAGGTGACATCGGCGCTCGTTGAACAGGAACACGTCAGGTCAATCCGGAAAAACCGGGGTATGGGGGAAGGCACCTCGAGCATCAGGGTCGCCTCGGACAAGCTCGATTCCCTGGTGAACCTGGTGGGAGAGCTGGTAACGGTCCAGGCCCGGCTGACGCAGTTTTCCGCAACACAGAACAGCCCGGACCTGACCGCCATAGCAGAGGAGGTAGAGCGACTGAGCGCAGAACTCCGCGACAACACCATGGGCATCAGGATGCTGCCCATCGGCACGACCTTCGCCAAGTTCAAACGCCTGGTCCGCGACCTCTCCACCCAGCTGGGCAAGGAAGTTGCCTTTACAACGGAAGGAGCGGAGACCGAGCTCGACAAGACCGTCATCGAGAAACTGAGCGACCCACTCGTGCACCTCATCCGGAACAGCCTGGACCACGGCATCGAACCGCCCGAGGTACGCAGAGCCGCGGACAAACCCTCCGAAGGGACCATCCATCTCTCTGCAGTGCACTCCGGGGCACAGGTACTCGTATCCATACGGGATGACGGTGCCGGGCTCGACAGCGATGCCATCCGTGCAAAGGCTCTCGAGAGGGGTCTGATCTCGCGCGATGCATGCTTGAGCGAGAAGGAGCTCTTCGATCTCATCCTCACCCCCGGATTCTCCACGGCAAAGAATGTCACGAGCGTCTCCGGCAGGGGCGTGGGCATGGACGTCGTTACGAGCAGTATCGAGTCCTTCGGCGGGTCAGTGGAAATCAGCAGCCAGAAAGGCTCTGGAACCACCATCACCCTGAAGCTTCCCCTGACACTCGCTATTATCGACGGCCTGCTCGTAACCATCGGGGGTGATTATTTCGTGATCCCCCTGGGATCGGTGGTGGAATGCGTGGAGCTTTCAGCAAGAGACAAACGCAACGCACACGGCCGCCATATCGTCAAGGTGCGGGAAGAGATCGTTCCCTACATCCCCCTGCGGGAGGTCTTTGCCATCACCGCAGCGCACCCGCCGATCGAGCAGATCGTCATTACCGAGAGCGGCGACCACCGCGTGGGCTTTGTCGTGGACAAGGTCATCGGAAGTCACCAGACCGTCATCAAGAACATGGGCAAGGTCCTCAAGAATATCGAGGGGGTCTCCGGTGCCACCATCATGGGTGACGGCACGGTAGCCCTCATCCTCGATATCAACAGGCTCACCCTGCGTGCAGAGGTTGATGAAATAACCAGCTTCGGGAGAAGGAGCGCTGTCAATCAGTAGCATGATGGCCTCGGAGCAGACAGTAATCGGAAGGGGGTGCAGGCAATGTCGCGAATTCTTGTCATAGACGATGAAGAACCCGTACGGCTGCTGCTCCGGAAGATGCTCGAGCAGGCAGGCCACGAAGTCGATGTCGCATCCGGTGGCTCTTCGGGGATCGAGCTGTACCGCCAAAGAGGTGCGGACATTGTCATCACCGATATTCTCATGCCCGGCATGGACGGGATAGAGACCATCAGGCAGCTCAGACGCGAGTCTCCCGGTGTCAGGATACTCGCCATATCAGGAGGCGGCCGCATCGGTGCCGATCATTACCTCTGTCTGGCCGGCAAGCTCGGCGCACTGAGCGAATTGAGCAAACCCTTCAGCAGGCAGAGCCTGATCGATGAGGTGGACACCCTGTTGGCGTCAGCCGGCTCGTAACCCCTGCGGCCTTTCAGTGCCTCGTAACGGCTCAGAGAACACCAGGCCTCACGGGGTGCGCAGCCCCAGCACCCGGGAATGGATGAATCCGGCGCCGGCAGTGGTGAGCGTCTCGAGGGCATGCGAAACACTGTCTTCGGGTGCGGCCACCGCCCTGGTCAAATCCAGGATTACATACACCTCATAGCCCCTGTTCAAGGCATCAGCCGCGGTAAAGAACACGCAATAATCAAGGGCAAGACCGCACAGGAAAAGCCTGCGGACCAGTCTTTCTCTCAGATAGCCATCGAGCCCCGTGGGGGTCTTCCTGTCGTTCTCATAGATGCCGGAATAGCTGTCGATATGGCCATGATACCCCTTGCGGATAATCGCCTGGGCGAATCCCTCCTTGAGGTCCTGATGAAAATCAGCGCCCCAGGTGCCCTGGACACAGTGATCCGGCCAGAGCACAGGTCCCAGTCCCTCGGCGACGCACGGATCAAAGGGCTTTCTGCCTTCATGGGCCGACGCAAAGGATCCGTGGCCTGCAGGATGCCAGTCCTGGGTGAACACCACTGGTAGTCTGGCCGCACTGAAGAGTTCCATCACGGCATTCACCCCGCCTACGATGGTGTCCCCCTCCGGAACCGGCAGGGCCCCGCCGGGCATGAAATCATTCTGCAGGTCGACGACAAGGAGTGCATCCTGTGGTCCCACGGCCGCCCAAAGCTCATAGTGGATGTCACGGTAGTTCATGATCATCTCCTCTCTCCCGGTAAGTTTCCACGGAAACGATCCCTCGCCTTGCAGGTATCCTGCTGCCTGTCTCGTGTTTCCTGATCACCTCTGCTACGCGTTCTCTGTGGACCTCTTCCTGGACAGCCTGTATTTCTCGGCCTTCAGGTAAAACGTCTTGTAATTCAGTCCGGATTCCCGCGCTGCCTCGGCGATAACACCGTTGTGCTTCTTCAGCAGGTGGGCAAGATATTTTTTCTCAAACTGTTCGAGGATGAACTGTTTTATGGAGTGATAGTCCGCCCCCTCACCGACATCCACCCAGATTGTCGGCTCGTCATTCATGATGCCCATCGGCGCTACTTCGTCCTGCTGCCCGGCACTTCCCAGGCCCGGGAAATAATCTATGACCTCCAGGCGGGTGGATACCATGGCCCGCTGGATGAGATTCTCGATCTCCCGTACGTTGCCCGGCCAGGAATATGCGAGGAGCTGCTGCATGGCCTCATGTGACACCCCTTTGACATTCGAGTTGAGCTTCCGTGCATATTTCTTTATGAAGTGGCTCACCAGCAGCGAAATATCATCCTTCCTCTCCCGCAGCGAGGGGATGATGATGGGCAGGACACTTATCCGGTAGTAGAGATCCTCGCGAAACAGCTCTTTGCGGATCATCTCCTGTATGGGGCGGTTTGTTGCACAGATCACCCGGAAATCCAGCTCTATCTCCCGGTTGCTCCCGAGACGCGTTATCTTTCCGTCTTCAATGACCCGCAGGATCTTTGCCTGCAGCTCAAGGGGGATATCGCCGATCTCGTCCAGGAACAGCGTGCCCGTATGGGCCTTTTCGAATTTTCCGATCCGCTGGCTGATGGCGCCGCTGAATGCCCCCTTCTCGTGGCCGAAGAATTCCGACTCCAGCAGATTCTCCGGAACGGCAGCGCAGTTGATCGTCACGAAAGGCTTTGACCGCCTGTCGCTCCGGGAGTGAACGGATCGTGCCACCAGTTCCTTGCCCGTACCCGTCTCACCGAGAATGAGCACGGTGAGATCGGTATCGGCAGCGGTTATGATCTGGTCGTAGAGCCTCTGCATCTTCGGATTGGACCCGACCATCTGATCCAGCCCTTCGGCGTACTGCCTGATCTGGCCCTTCAACTCTATGTTCTCTCTCAAGATTTCCTGCTGCCGTACGATCTTGGCGAGAGACAATTCCAGCGTATCCATGTTAAAGGGTTTTTCCAGGAAATCGTAGGCGCCGTATCTCATTGCCTCGACCGCCCCCGACACGCTCCCGAAAGCGGTGATGACCACGACATATACGGAGGGGTACTTCTTCTGGATCTCTTTGAGGAGCTCGTATCCGTCCATCCGGGGCATCTTGAGGTCGGTGATCACGATATCATGGTGAGTCTCACGAAGCCGCTCCAGGGCCTCTATGCCGTCATGCGCCGTATCGATGTGCAGCTCGAGGCTCGAATGTTCGAGTGCATCCTTCAACTGCTCGAGAAACACCTGCTCGTCATCTACAATCAAGATGGTCTTCCGGTTGTCCGCGAACCTCCCCGCATCTGCATCGACCATCCGGCGGTTTTCCGTCATGGCCTCTGCCCTCGATCCTCTGCAGGTTCACCCTGCGAGGAGGTCTGCTCCACGGGGATCCGTATGACAAATTCCGTCCCGATTCCTGCCCTGCTCTTCACATCAATTTCTCCCCGATGCATATCTACGATCTTCTGGACCAGCGCCAGCCCGAGCCCGGTCCCCCGAGACTTCTTCGTGAAAAACGGCTGAAAGATGCGATGGAGGTCTTCCTCTTCGATGCCGCACCCGGTGTCTTCGATGCGCAGCTCAAAGGCGTCGGTGGCGGCCCCTCCCGTTGCCCCGGCAAAGGTATACCCTGCGAGGCACGAGGTGGAGATGGTCAGAGATCCACCCTCGGGCATAGCATCCAGCGCATTGTCTATGAGGTTCTCCATGAGCTGTCTGAGCTGGATGCCATCGACAGTGACGGTATCGTGATCCACGTCAAACGAGGTCTCGACCGACACGGACTGCCGCGCTAACCGCTCGGTGCGGTTGAAGATCAGGCCATCGATAATATTCCTGACACTGTAGGGTTTGGGTCTGATCTTGCCCGAGCGCGTCCATTCAAGGATCTGGGTCACAAAGGCCTCGAGGTTGTCGATCCCGCTGGTAATCCCTTCAAAGAGCTTTTTCTGCCGGTCGTCCGGCGGGGTGGACTGGAGCAGCAACTCAACCCCGGTCTTGATCTGCTGGAGGGGATTCCTCACCTCATGGGCCACGTGTGCCGACATCTCCCCCAGCAGGGCCATCTTCCGGGTCTTCTCGAGTTCCTGCTCCATCTGCTTCATCTCGGTGATGTCCATGATGGAGACGATGCTCTGCTTCGTTCCCGGGATCATGCCTATGGTGATGAACGAGTCTTTGACATGCCCCTGTTTGTCGACAAACCTGAATTCGTATTCGGACGGGACATCTTTCATCCGTTCTCTGCGGGCCTTGTGGTACCCCACCATGCGGTCATGGTCGTCCGCGTGCACGATCTGGGTGAACGGCATCTTGCCTTCCATCTCCTCCCGCCGGTACCCGCTCAGCTTTTCCATCTGCCTGTTCACCAGCGAAATAATCCGGTTCTCCTCCAGGAGCATGATGGCCGTGCCGGTATGTTCGACCGTGGTCCGGTATTTTGCCTCGGAAGCCCTCAGCGCCTTCTGTGCCTTTCTTTTCTGAGTGATATCGCGAATGATGTTCTGCGTGGCTACCCTTCCCTCGTACTCGATAATCGAGGGATTGAACTCGAAGGCTCTCCACACACCATCCTTGCCTAAAAGGGCGATCTCATACTGTTCCGGGACCGCCTCGCCCCGTATCCGTTTTACATACCGCCCCTCTATGAGACTGGCAAGTTCCGGGCGGACAAGGTCCTTGAAGCCCATGTGGGCGAGCTCCTCCTCGGTATACCCGAGCATCTCCCTGAACTTCCGGTTCGCATATTTGATCCGGTGATCCTGGTAGACAAAGATGCCGTCATTGGCGTTCTCCACGAGGATCCGGTATTTCTGCTCAGAGGCCTTGAGCCGTTCCTGCACCTCCTTTATGGGGCGCAGGTCACGGAAAATGCTTATTCCTGCCACGGGCTTGGCGCCCTGATACACGTATGATGCCGACAGCGATATGGGTATGAGGGTGCCGTCTTTGACGTACAGGGAGGTCTCTTCTGCAACGAGCCGGCAGGGATTGTCCGCCGTACCCTTGTTGAGAAGCGTGATGATCCTCCTGCGTTCGCCCCTGCCCATGAATCCGTCCATGGAGATCTTCCGGGAGATCATCTCGTCCGCGGTGTAGCCGGTAATCTCTTCGGCAGCCCTGTTGAAGATGAGGGGATTTCCATTGAAGTCGGTGGCAATGATGGCATCACTGGAGTTCTCGATCAACCCTTTGAGGAACTGGTTGGACGACTCGAGATGATCCAGCATGCGCATCCTTTCCGTAATGTCCCTGGCGATATTGAGCGTTGCAGGTTTGCCGCCCAGGGTGATGACCGAGGGGGAAAGGGAGATGATCCGTTCCTCCCTGTTGCTGGTCAGGAAGATGACATCATATCTGTCCGGTTCATTCTCGCCGCGTATCCGCCTGTTGTACCGCTGCTCGATCGTCTCGGCAGTCTCGGGATGCACGACATCCGTAAGCCCCATGTGTTCTAGTTCGCGCTGGTCATAGCCCAGTATCTTCTCAAAGGCCGGGTTTACATAGTAGAACCGGTGGTCCTGGTAGACAAAGATACCGTCGCTGGCCTTTTCCACCATGGTCTGGAATATGGCCTTGCTAATCTTCTTCGCCTTCGTATGTGTTGCTGGTTGAGGATGCATATGTCTTACAAACGTTACACAATGAGCGGTAATCTATCAACCAAAAAACTCTTCAGAACTGCTTTATGATAGGAGTTTTTTTCTCGAATAACCCCGGTTCGATAAAAAAAAGGGTCCAATTAAAGTCTTACAGGCGAGGCTACAGGGACTACAGACAGTGTCAGATTGACGAGAAGGCACTCTACCCCTGTCAGAGACAGCTCGATATCTCGGCAAATGACAGGGTGGCCCGCAGGGGCACGATGATCTCAGGAGAGACGCTCAGGCCTTGAACTTACCGAAATCCTCGGGATTCATCTTCTCCAAGATCTCCTTGAGCTTGTCTTTATCCTGTTCGAAGCCCACCATCACCTTTCCCGATGAATCCTTGCTCGCGTCCACCCGTATCGCATCCTTGATCACGTGGCTTGCGACAAATATTCCCGACTGCGTTCTCAGGGCGATGGCAATGGCATCAGAGGGACGTGCATCGATTTTATGCTGCGTCCCATTGTATTCGATCGTGATTATGGCATAGAACACGTTATCCTTGATATCAACCACCTCTATTCTCTCGATAGTAGCTCCAATGGTTTCCACCAGGGACTTGAAGAGGTCGTGGGTCATGGGTCTGGAGTAGTGAATGCCTTCGATGGCTGCAGCAATGGCACTTGCCTCCATAATGCCGATCCATATCGGGAGGACGTATTTACCTTCCAGATCTCTCAGTACAACAATGGGGGCATTATTGGTGGGATCCAGGGCGATCCCCGCCACTTTCATCTCCATGAAGGTTGTCATGAATCTTTCCTCCTACTCATAACAGTAAGACCCTGCCGGATAATAGTCAATACGGGAAAGCTCTAAAAGTGTGTGGCAGAGCCCGGATCAGCCGGGGAGCGCACCTGCCGGGCTCATGTCCGGCGGGCCTGTGCCGAGAGGTAGCCGATCAGGTCCTTCATGTCAAAGAACTTGCGGTCGAGGCCGCAGCCGCATGCCTTCAACCAGTGCTGCACCGTCAGGACCAGGGGCGGGGTGATCCCGGCTTCGTTCATGGTTGCGAGGTGATCGATCAGGACATCCCGGCTCGCATCGATGACCATCGCCCCTTTCGATATGCCGATTACCCGATCCACGATACCGAGAAAATCTTCCTGATTATGGGTGACGAGGATGACCGTGGTGTCTTTGAGCGTGGAAATGATGTGGATGAGCTCTTTTCTTCCCAGGGCGTCCATGCCTGCCGTCGGCTCATCCAGGATAAGCACCTCGGGAGAGGTCATCAGTGCCGATGCCAGGGCAAGCTTCCTCTTTTCCCCGGAACTCAGATTGAACGGCGACATGCCCTTGAGCGCATCCATATCCAGCTGAAAGCGGTCGGTCATGGACCGAGCCCGGGCATCGATCTCGGTTGACCCGGCAGAGACGAGATTCCTCATGGCAAAGGTCAGCTCCTCATAGGCACTCTCGTGGAAGAACTGATGTTCCGGAAACTGGAACAAGACCCCTATACGCCTGCGTATGGAGGGGAGCCGCTTCGAACGGGAAAGGACCCTGACACTCATGCCGTCATAGAGCACATCGCCTTTCGTCGGGAGGATCAGTGCATCGAGCAACTGGATCAGTGTCGTCTTGCCGGAACCTGCCGGGCCAACCACGGCGATCTTCTCTCCCTGGGTTATGGTAAGGCCGATATCCGTGAGCGCCCATCCGTCTCCGGGCACATCGTAGAGGTATGATACATTGCGGCACTCGATCTTCATGGATGCTTCACTGCTCTCCTTATCTCCGACAAATCAAGGGTGTTCAGAGTGTTATCAGGCGCGAGGAGCCCTTTACGGGCCATCATGACCCCATAGTTCATATCGAGCAGCCCCCGGGCCGAGTGGGCATCGGGACCGATGGCAATCTTTCCCCCTGCTGCGGTGAATCCCGGGATGAGCCGCCAGTCGATATCGAGCCTCATGGGATTGGCATTGAGTTCTACGGCTACCGAGTGACGGATCGCCTCCTCCAGGACAACAGCCATGTCCACCTCGTAAGGATCCCGGGAGAGGAGCAGCCTGCCTGTCGGATGCGCCAGGATCGTCGTGAAGGGGTTCTTGAGCGCCCGGACAATCCGCCCGGTCATGGACTTCCTGTCCATATCCATATGGGAGTGTACGCTCGCTATGACAAAATCAAAGGTCTCGAGCACCTCGTCGGGATAATCGAGAGACCCGTCCGGGAGAATATCACATTCGATTCCCTTCAGCACGGTGATCCCGTCGAGGCTCCCATTGAGCTCATCGATCTCCCTCTGCTGCCTCCTGAGATCGTCCATATCCATGCCGCCGGCATAGTAGGCGCTCTTGGAGTGGTCCGAGACCCCGATCCAGGAGTAACCCATTTCGCGGGCCTTCAGGACCAGCTCCCGCAGGGGAGATTTTCCGTCACTGAATGTCGTGTGATTGTGGATGGTTCCCTTGAGGTGTTCCGAGCGCAGGAGCGCAGGCATTGGGCCCTTCAGGGGCTCGAACGCCCCCTCCCGGATCTCGGGAGGGATATAGGGGGCACCCAGCAGGCGATAAATATCCTGCTCATCGCCGATCTCCACGCGCCTGTCGCCGCGGAAGAGGCCCTCTTCCCCAAGGGTCACGTCCATCAGGGAGGCTTGCCGCCGCATCCGGTCGATATGTTCTCCCGAGCCGGTGGTGAGAAACAGGGCCATCGCAAAATTCTTTCCAGAGGCGAAACGGCACCTCAAGGGGGGCACCTTCGGGTTCGACGCAAAAGTGAGCGCATCACGGTCCTCGTCCACCGGGACTTCTCCGATGCAGGTGCGGATGATCTCCCGGACCCCCGGTGTCTCTTCAACCAGCAGATCGACAGCGGTCATGACCTCCAGGGTCCTGCGGCATTCCCCGGTGAGCACCACCTTCAGCCCCGAACCTCTCAGTTTCCCCAGGATCTCCCCTGCATATTCGAGGCAGGTGTCGATGAGAAATTTTCCCCGATATCCGATAACCCGCTCGATATCAGCCTCGAGCCTCAGGATCTTCTTTTCGGGAAAGCCCCTCATCCCGGAGAGCCTGCCCTGTCTGCACGCGCTCAGAAGTTCATCCACCGTGGCTATCCCGAGGTCCTCGTGGAGCTGCCGCAGCCGCTTTGTTCCGAGCCCCGAGAGTTTCATGAGCTCGTCAAGACCCCGGGGCACCCGGGAGCTCACCTTCTCCAGGGCGGAAAAGTCTCCCCTGAGCACCCAGGCCTCGATCTTTTCGGCGATTGCCTTGCCCACCCCTTCTATCCGGGAGGTCTCACCGCGGGAAACCAGTTCGGCCACGGGGACATCGAGCGAGGAGACCGATTGTGCGGCCTTGCGGTATGCCCGTATCTTGAAGGGATTGTCCTCCAGGAATTCAAGCCCGTCAGCCAGCTCCAGGAGAGCTTCCATGATCTGCCGGTTATCCACAGGGCATCCCCTCCACGGCATGTCCGTCATAGTCAACCAGGCACACCCTTACCAGATCGTTCAGGCACGCCGACCCCTGCACACGAACCGCCAGGTAGTTTGACGTGATCCCGCCGAACGATCCCGGATCGGTACGGGTCACCACGATATCTTCGCTCCGGCCCATCTGAGACCGGATAAAGGCTTCCCTCTTCGCCCGAGACAGGTCCCTGAGTACCTGTGCCCTCTGTCTCTTCGTGGCGGCATCCACCTGACGGGGCATGACAGCGGCCTTTGTCTTGGGCCTCGGCGAGTAGGGGAACACGTGCAGGTAGGTGATATCGAGGCGTTCCAGCAGGGAGTAACTTTCTTCGAAGTGATGCTGTTCCTCGCCGGGGAATCCCACCATGACATCGGATCCGATGGCGATCCCGTTGTCGGCAGACTTGAGCCTGTACACCAGATCACTGAAATACTCCGCCGTATAGGGCCGCCCCATCTTCTGGAGGATCTCGTCCGATCCGCTCTGGAGCGGCAGGTGCAGGTGTTTGCAGACGCGCGGCTCCTGTGAGAGAAGCTCCACGAATTCGTCTCCGACCGTCCACGGTTCGATGGAGCTGATCCGCACCCTGGGTATTGCCGTGCGAGCAAGGATCTGCCGCAGCAACGCGGCGATACCGCCCTCATACAGTCCGATATTGATGCCGCAGAGAACGACCTCTTTGTATCCGCTGCGCTCAAGCGCATCGATCTCTGCCACGACTTCCTGCCATGGCCTGCTCCACGGGTTTCCCCTGGCATGGGCGACGATACAGAACGTACAGAAATTATTACACCCGCTCTGAACCTGCACGAACGCCCGGGAATGACCCCCGAAGGAGGTGATCCCCGGGGGCAGCAGCACATCGAAATGCGGCGCCATCATCTCCTGGCGGACTATCTCGATCCGGTCGGAAACCGCTCTGATATCATCAGGATAAACCTCTACCTGGCAGCCGGTAACCACGACCCTGCCCTCGAATCTCAGGGCTGCACGTATCAGCTTTCTCCCCTCGGCATCAGAACGGTGGGTTACCGTACAGGTATTGATGATGTAGCAATCAGCACCGGGGCGTGAGAATGCCTGCTCGGTATGGCCGCGCGCAACGAGTGCTTCCCTGATGCGCTGGCTCTCGTACTGATTTACCTTGCAGCCAAGGGTGGTCAGGGCGAATTTCATATAGTTCAGGCATACTATGCACGGAAACCGGTGTCAATCCGGCTTCGCACTCTGCCTGGCCGTGAAACGTCAGGATTCGGACCGTTGGCTACGGATACTATGTCTGAGAATCCGTATCGTCATCGAACTGGTTCTTCAATTCCCTGAGAAAATCTTCCGGGGCATCCATGAGCTTTACCCCGGTCTCTGCAGTGCCGCCGGCATCGGAAATAGACCATATGGCCTTGCCCCGGGCGTTCTTCCCGGCGAGAGAGATCTTCACCTCGCGGTCGAGAGAGACCTTCTGCGTGGTCTTGAGCAGAATCCCGTTCTCATCGACATTGAGGAGGTCACCCGTGGACGGACCATCCCCGACATCGTACACCACCGGTGCGCTGATCCTGTGCCTGCGGAACTTCATGTGCCGCTGGAGGGTGTCTTTATTGCTCATGCTTCTCAGCTGGGAGTCCATGTTGTAGACAGCATTGAAATACCGGATCTTCTGCTCGTGCCGTGCACCCCTGGAAACGTCTTTGAGGAGAACCTTCCTCTGTCGCTGAAGCGTCTCCACAAGGTGATTGAAGGCGGTCTCCTGCTCCCGGTTGCCCCTGTTTGCGAGATAGATATTGATCATGGCAGGCAATCGTTTCCTGACGGCTGTCTCGAAATCCTTCAGGGCACGCTCGAAGTCCTCTCTGGTCATGATTTCACCATAGAGCATCCCTTATATAAAAGCAAACCAATGTTTACCAAGGCTCTCGCTGCAGGCTCGAAAAGATAGCGTGATCGGGAATCTTCATGTATGTGCTTTGCTCCGGCAGTGATCTTCTGCTATTATATGAAGAATGAAGGTTCTTTTCTGCTCATCAGAGGCTGCGCCGTATGCCAAGACCGGTGGCCTTGCAGATGTGAGCTCGGCCCTGCCCCAGGAACTCAGGAAACAGGGGATCGACTGTGAAGTCGTCATGCCGCTGTACCGGTCTATCAGAGAATCGGGAATCCCCCTGACACATGTCACCGATATCTCTTTCCTCTCCGGACAGGGCATCTCATCCTGCCGGGTTTTCTCCTGTGCACATACCTATTTCATCGAGAACGACACCTACTTCTCCCGCAGCGGTCTCTACTCCTACGGAGGGAAAGACTTCCCCGATAATCTCGAGCGGTTCTCCTTTTACTCCAGGGCGTGCGTGGAATTGCTCGCGGTCATGGGCGAGGTGGACATTGTCCACTGCAACGACTGGCAGTCCGCACTCATACCGACCTACCTTCACGCGTTCGGAATCGAAGGGGTATCGACCCTGTTCACCATCCACAACCTGGCATACCAGGGCATGTTTGACCCGTCGCAGTGGCCGCTGCTTCTGCTCCCCCGGGAGTATCTCCGGCCGGACCGCATGGAATACTTCGGCAGTATCAATGTCATGAAGGCAGGCATTGTCTTTGCCGATATGGTGAACACGGTGAGCCCCTCGTACGCCCAGGAGATACAGACCCCGGAATTCGGCTCCGGCCTCGACGGCCTCCTCAAGGCTGTCTCGTATAAGCTCACCGGGATTGCCAACGGTATTGACAGCACGGTGTGGGATCCCGCTACGGACACCCTCATCGCCCGGCCCTATTCTCTCGAGGATCCCGCCGGAAAGGCTGTGTGCCGGCAAGATTTGAGGAAACACTTTTCCCTGAGTCCGGGGGATCATCCCGTGTTCGGTATGATCGGACGTCTCGTGGAACAGAAGGGAATCGATCTGGTCATCGGCATCATCCCCGAGCTCCTGGCAGCAGGGGCACAGCTGGTCATCCTCGGGAACGGGCAGACCGTGTACGAGCACGAGCTCCAGGCCATGAGCGCCGCCTACCCGGGAAGGCTCGGTGTTCATATCGGTTTCGATGAAGGACTTGCCCACATCATCGAGGCGGGTTCGGACTTCTTTCTCATGCCGTCGAAATTCGAGCCCTGCGGACTGAACCAGATGATCAGCATGCGCTACGGGACCATACCCATCGTTACCCCGGTGGGGGGTCTCAAGGATACGGTGGTGGCCCTTGGGGAGGGAGACGACCCCTGCGGGCTCCGGGTGAATGCACCGAGCAGGGATGCCCTTCTGGCTGCCATCCGCCGGGCCTGCGCCATCTTTACCCGGGAAAAAGAGCTCTTTGAAACCCTTCAGCGTAACGCCATGGAGAAAAATGTGGACTGGAAGATATCCGCTCAGGAATATGCCCGTCTCTATACCAAAATCAAACATTTCAAAGAAAGACGGAGATAATCCAAGCTCCATAGTTTTCTACAAAATGTAGATAATTATTTAAGAGCAAGGAAAGATCATACTCTGACCTAGAGTCTTTCAAATGCAGGACGAATGGGGTTTTGCATTTTAGGATATTGATATTATGGGATTTATTGTTCTTTGCGTAAAATTAATAAAGATGGCCATAATCGCGGCCATTGGGATTTGACCTTTGTTTTCAATCAGCCCAATATAGGCCGCGTTGATTCTGAATTATTCTTTTTCTTGGGGGTTTATGTGAGTCATGTTGAATTAATCAGGGAATCAATTTTGTCAATGATTCCGGGAACATCAGAAAGAGCACTAATTGAACAGATCGACATTACAGAGGAAAACGGGACAATCATCATTGGCTGCCCGAGCATATTCTCTCAAAAATACCTGAGCAGACAGTACAAGGATCTTATCGCCAAGTGCGTCAGCTCGACGACTCAGCGATCCGTGGATGTGCATTTTTGTGTCAGGCCCAACACGGCCCCGCTGATAGATTTCGAGGCTCCGGAAGCACCAATCCAGATGACCCTGCCGGCCCTGACCTCGCCTTCGGCTGCCAACGGGCTCAATTCGCACTTCACCTTCGACGAGTTCATCGTTGGCCGGTGCAATGCCTTTGCCTATGAGGCGGCGCTTGCCGTATCGGACGAGGAGGTCAGGAAATACAACCCGTTGTATTTTTATTCAGACATCGGCCTGGGGAAGAGCCATATCGCCCACGCCATCGGCAACAAGGTGGTCCGGTCAAAATCAAAGGTCACGGTAAAATATACCACTGCCCGCGACTTTTCCCAGGACTACACCCACTGCCTGTGGAACAACTGCATGAACAGCTTCAAGAAGACCTACACGTGCTCAAATCTCGATATCCTCTTTATCGACGACGTGCATCTCTTCAAGAACAAGGAAAAGACCCAGATGGAACTGTGCCATGTCCTGGACGACCTCATGAGCTCCGGGAAACAGGTCATCCTTTCCGGTTTCCGCCCGCCCACCTCCATGACACAGATCGACAAAGGGCTCAGATCCAGGTTTTCCTCCGGCCTCGTCATCGACCTCAAGAGACCGGACAGCAAGACCCGTGCGAAGATTGTCCGGCACAAGGCGCAGAAAAACGCCATAGACCTGCCCGACGATGTGGTGGAATTCATCTGCACGAACATCAACAACAGCATCAGGGAACTCGAGAGTGCCGTCATGACCATAGCTGCTATGAGTTCACTCATGAAACGCGAGGTGACCATCGATCTTGCCAAAGAACTCCTGGAGGGCACCCTCGAGAAACAGCAACGGATAACGACACCCTACATTCAGGATTTTGTGGCAAAAAACTTCGGCATCACCAAGGAGAAGATGATCTCTCCCTCGAGGAAAAAAGAGGTCATCTACCCCAGGCAGGTGGCCATCTTCCTGTGCAGACGTTATACCAAGGAACCGCTGCAGACCATCGGCAATGCCTTCGCCAGGAAGCACTCGTCCATCATCCATTCTCTCGAGACCATCGAGACCATGTATACGCAGAACCTCAAGGTTAAAAGAGAGATCGATTTCCTCATCGAGCGCCTCGATTCCGAGAACTCGTAACAAGGGGCTTAACGGAACTGCTCGATCTCGATACCGGCAGCCTCTCTGCTGAGATCGCGGAAGTTGTCCACCCCGGTGAAGAACTCCCTCATCATGGCAACCCAGTAGTACTGCCCCCGCCCTGTCAGATGAATGCCCCCCGAGTCAGGACGGATCCCGCCGACAAGGGAGAAGAAGAGGCATTCCAGGGCGAGCAGGGAAAAGACCGGGGACCCGAAGCGCTTTCTGAACGCTCGCGTATCCAGTGAAAGCCCGAACAATTCCATGAGAAATACATATCTGGCCATCTCCTTGCGGGAGAAGACCTTTTTGGAGAACAGGGGCAGCCGCCCCTGCCCGATCCGGTCCATATAGGTTTTCAAGGAGAAGGTGTTGGCATAGATTGCCCCGCTCACGAGACCGAACGCCCCGCTCCCTACCCCTGCATACTCATTGCTCACCACGATATATTCATCGATCATGGAGGTGTCCTTCCGGGAAAAACACCATGCAGAGCTCGGCTCATAGAGCCCCTCGAGCTGTGAGGTTATCATCTGGTAGAACCGTCGTTCCTGGGCATAGCTCACCCTGCCCATGAGCCGCTCCATCTGTTTCCTCGTAGCATCGGAGATCATGAGCGGGTAAAAGGTGACCTGATCGGGACCGATGGCCTTCAGGATCGACAGGTCCGCCGCCAGCATACCTTCGCTCTGGACTGGGTAATTGTAGATCATATCGGCGTTGAGCGTCTCCACGATGCCCTGGGCGCTGCACAGCCTCTCCTTCAGGAGTGCCCCGCTGCCATACTTTTCATACCTGCCGATGCTCTTGAGGATATCGTCATTGAAGCTCTGTATGCCCACAGAGACCCGCTTGACCCCGCTGTCGGCGAGACAGGCCAGGGTATCCGCATCGAGCCGGTCGGGATTCGTCTCCACGGAAATCTCATCAGGCTGGAACTGGTTCTGAATGAGGGCTATCAGGTCGATCAGTTCATCCATGAGGATTGTCGGTGTCCCCCCCCCGATATAGACACCGCAGAAGCGGAATCCCAGCTCATGATACATCATGAGTTCCTTCTTCAGGGCATGAAAATACTGACGGGTGATCCCCTCGTCGTAAACGACCCGGTGAAAGGAGCAATACGGACAGAGCTGTGCGCAGAAGGGGATGTGCACATAGAGATGAACCGGTTCCGGCGGGGCCTCAGGAGAGGCTATGTCGCCGCAGTGTTCGAACGTGAAGTACTGAGCAGCCTTGTACTTCATAAACGCGGTAATGAATCGTTCAACAATCACACTCTCACCTGAATATCCGCATGAGGAACAAGACAAGGCTGATCACGGCACTCACCACGAGGGTGGTGGTGATCGGAAAATAAAAGCTGTACCCCGGTCGAACCACCCGAATGTCCCCGGGGAGTTTACCGAGCCAGGACAGGTTGCAGCCGCAATAGAGCAGTGCCCCCACCAGGACAACCACTATTCCTGACATGATGAGGACAGCGCCAGCATACTTCATGCATAGAGGATATAGAGCAAAAACGATAATTCTGCAAGTCAAGGACTCGGTCCCACCCGGATCCTGGCCAACAACCGGCCCTTCGATTGACGGCTTGCATGGCGATGTTTATCCGTGGTATTCATCCTTGATAATACAGGAGTTGGGTTGAACTCCGCCATGGGAGAAGACAATGGGGGCACTTCACTTCCCTGCTACGGTTGAGGGATCATAAGGCATGATCCCTGTGCGGGATACGAGCATGCCGCGTGGTTTTGCCCCGGCAACCGCCCTCATTATCCTCCTCAATTTCGGCATGTTCCTCGAGGAACTTCACATCGGAGAGGGTATCTTCGGCCTGTTCGGCATAAGCCCCCTCGACATCTATCTCTACCTGACAAAAGGCACCGGGAACATCCTTGCCCTCCACCGGTCCATCCTCATCTCGGGGTTCATGCATGCAGGGTATATCCACCTCTTCGGCAACATGATCTTCCTTTCCGTTTTCGGACCTGCAGTGGAGAAACGTATCGGCATGGTCCGCTACGTGCTCTTCTACCTCGTTGCCATCGTTGTTTCATTCTACACCCACACCATATTCTATCCCACCTCCGCAGTGCCGGTCGTGGGGGCATCGGGCGCCATCGCTGCCGTCATGGGTGCGTACCTCGTCTTCAACCCGAAGGCGAAAATCCTCACCATCATTCCCCTGCTCTTTCTCATAGAGGTAATCGAGATCCCCTCAGTCGTCTTTATACTCATCTGGTTCACCCTCCAGGGCGCAAACGGATATCTGAGCATTCACAGCCACACCACGGTGGCATGGTTTTCACATATCGGGGGCTTCATCATGGGATTGATTGCAGGGGCAAACCTGAGGTGGTTCAGATGATCTGAGGACTCCAGAAGGGATCACTTTATCGACGTATAATATTTTTTAAAGAATCCTCCAATTTGTCCCGATAGAGAGGCTATGTTTATACAAGATTTGATTTTTAATGATTATCCACTACCATTAAGATATAATAAAAGAGATGAATATCTCGCGCCCCATCGCATATGGATGTATCTTGACAATCGCGCTGCTGCTGGTCTTCACCGTACCGGGGGAACGGGGTTTAATCCGGGGATATCAGCTACACCAGGAACTTTCATCCCTTCAGAATCAGAATGTTTCCCTGCAGAAAGAGAACGAGGAATTGACACAGGAAGCCTGCATGCTCAGGGAGAACAAGTCCTACATAGAGCATGTCATTATTCAGGAAATGAATCTCGTAAAACCAGGGGATTTAATAGTCGTTTTCAAAAAGTCCAAGAAATGATCACGGGGTGATTTGATGTTTTTTGAGAAGAAAACCTTATTGGGCCTGGATATCGGATCACAATCGATAAAGATGGTGGACCTGGCGAAAGTTCGCGGAGGATATGAGCTCAAGTCTCTCGGTCTCGGGCTGATACCTTCGGAATGCATCGTGGACAAGGACATCATGGATTCGGAGACTGTTGTCGATACCATAAAGAATCTGCGAGACAACCTCAAAATCCGTACAAAGGGTTCTGCGACAGCGATCTCCGGGCACTCAGTCATTGTGAAGAAGGCGGAACTTCCGTTGATGAGCGAGGCGGAGCTCCAGGAGACCCTCATGATCGAGGCGGAACAGTATATACCCTTCGATATAAACGATGTCTATCTCGACTCGTTCGTCCTGGGGGAAAGCCTCGAGCGTTCGGACATGATGGATGTCCTCTTTGTCGCATCGAAGAGGGACCTCGTGGATGACTATGCATCGGCGGTACGCAATGCAGGCCTGAAGCCCATGCTAATGGATATCGATGTCTTCGCGCTGGAGACCATGTATGAAGTAAACTATCCCGATGCACCTGAATCGATTGTTGCCCTCGTGGATGCCGGTGCCTCAATGATCAACATCAATATCTTGAAGGATGGCATGTCGATCTTTGCCAGGGATATCTCTATGGGCGGGAGGCAGCTGACCGAGAGGATACAGCGTGAGTTCGGCGTAAGCTACGAGCGGGCTGAGAATATCAAGACCGGTTCCGATATCGAGGGAATCGATCTGGAGAGGATCAACTACATATTCAGGATGGCTGCCGAGACCTATGTACAGGAGATACGGAGAACCCTGGATTTCTTCCTGTCGACCATGGTCAACGAGAATATCGAGAGGATATACATGTCCGGGGGGTCCTGCAGAATACCGGGACTGGTTTCACTGCTGGAAAAACAAATGGATATCCCTGTAGAGATGCTAAATTCATTCAACAACATACGCTGGGACGACAAGGTCTTTGACCCGGAATACATGGCATACATAGCCCCCCAGATGGCTGTGGCCGTAGGACTTGCGTTAAGGAGGGCCGATTATAAATGGTAAAGATCAATCTACTTCCCATCAAATCGGAATTAAGGCGGAAGGCCCTTATTGAACATATCGTGCTTCTCGTTCTGTGCATAACCCTGGTATTTATCCTTTCCTGGTTTGTCCAGGCATCCGTGAATCACCAGCGGGAGATGCTCCAACAGGAGATTGCCCAGACAAAATTGGAGATCAAGAAGCTGACCGTCGAAGCAGGGGAAATCGAGAAGTTCAAGAAGCAGAAACAGGAACTTGAACGGAAACTCGACATCATTCAAGACCTCAACACCAAAAAGTCCGGCCCCGTAGAGGTGCTCGATCAACTGAGCCTCATCATACCGGAAAAATCGTGGGTCACTTCCCTGAAGAATACCGGGAACAGCCTTTCACTTGAAGGCGTCGCCGTGGACAATCCCACGATCGCCACTTTCATGAAGAAACTCCAGGCATCCGCCTATTTTGACAATGTTGTGCTCGTACTGGCACAGAAACAGGGCGAGTACCATAAGTTTACCATCACATGCACGATAAAGCTGCCTGTTTGAGGTGAGAAATGAACGTAATTGATATTCTGTTGAGACAAAAGCCGCTGATCAAGGTGCTGATCCTTGCAGTCATCCTCGCAGCGATTCTCGGCATTTACTGGCAATTCTTCTACCGTCCGGTAATTGCAGATATCAGGGCCATCGAGCCTGAGCTCAATACACTCAAGGCGGAACTTTCTGCAAAGAGGGATATTGTCAAGGAGAAGCCCAGATATGAGGCCGAGCTCGAAGAGACCAAGGCGAAACTCCATGTAGCCCTCAAGCAGCTCCCCAACAAGAGCGAGATCCCGACGCTGCTCGAGAACGTATCCGCCCTGGGAAAGGCCTCGGGACTGACGTTCACCCTCTTCAAGCCGAAGGCAGAGGTCCCGAAAAACTTTTACGCTGAAATTCCTGTTGATATACAGATAGAAGGAAAATATAAGGATATTGTCATGTTCTTTGATAAGGTGTCGAAGATGCCCCGGATCGTCAACATTGCCAATATCTCCTGTACCGCACCGAAAAAAGACCTGGGCGGCGGCATGAAGCTCAATACATCGTGTAATGCGATCACCTACAAGTTCATCGAGACTGCACAGAATGAAGCAGACAAGAAGAAAGGGGAGAAGAAATGAAAAGATATATCTCCTTAACCATGATGTTGCTTCTTGTATGCCTGGTATCCTGCTCGTCCGGGGAGAAGAGTACGGCCCCGGAACCGACAGCACCGCCAAAGGCTACCGTTGCCCCGAAAAAGGGAAAGGTGGAGCCAGTGCTTGAACAGAAGCAGCAGAAGAAGCCTGAATATACGGTAGCCGGAACGAGAGACCCCTTCCAGCCGTACGAAATATCCGTACCCGCAGATATGCTGGGGGATTCCAAAAAGATAACAGATCCTCTCCAGAAACTTTCCCTCTCACAGATAGAGCTCGTGGGAATTATCATGGGGAAACAGAATCGGGCACTTGTCCAGGAATCTTCCGGGATGGGGCACATCATAACGGAAGGCACCCTTATCGGAGAGAATTCCGGGATCGTCACCAAGATCTCACTCACAGGGGTCACGATAAAACAACATTTCAAAGATTACATGGGGCGCGTGAATACACGAGAAGTTGTATTGTCGCTTAGGAAGGAAGAGGGGGAGTAACACTATGAAAACGAAAATAATCCTAATGGTGCTGGTCGGGATTTTTGTTGTACCTGTTTGCGTATTCGGATTGAGCATAAAGAGCGTGGATTTCATGAATGTCGAGGGCAAATCCAGGCTTCAGATAGGTCTTGACGGAAAGGCCTCCTTCGATGTCAACCGCGATGGAGACAACCTCATCCTGCGCATAGATGCCGCTAAGATTCCCAAGCACCTGACACGCCCGTTTATTACAGAGGAGTTCGAAACGGCCGTCAAGCAGATCCTCCCGAGACAGTACGGAAACGATGTGGTCTTCGATATAGCCATGAAACAGATCGTTCCTTACTTTGTTTCTCAGGACAACACCTTGCTCATCATGGACTTTGACATACCCGAGTGGGCCAGGAATGAGGCCAAGAAGCCCGAGGTGAAAGTAGTCTCAGGACCGGGAAAACAGCCGGCAGCAGAGACGGCAGCGACAAAAGAAGTGCAGATGCCGGCAACCGCTTTTGCGTCTTCCTCCCTGCCTCAGGAGAATGACATTATCGAGGAGACACTGGCCAAACCACAGTACACCGGACAGCATATCACCCTGGACTTCCAGAATGCAGATATCCATAATATACTCCGGATCATCGCCGATGTGAGCGGCCTCAACATAGTAACATCCGATGAGGTCAAGGGAACAATCACGATCAGGTTGAAGGATGTTCCGTGGGATCAGGCACTCGATGTCGTTCTCGAAAGCAAGGATCTTGGAAAGCTGGCCATGGGCAACGTTGTTCGCATAGCGCCCGCGGATAAGATCAAACAGGCACAGGAACGGAAACTTGACACCAAGAAGACCGAAGAGCAGTTGGAACCCCTGTTGACCTCGGTAATCCCGGTAAACTTTGCCAAGGCCTCTGATATTGCTACCACCCTCAGGGGTAAAGAAGTGGGCCTCGTTTCCGAGAGGGGAAGTATCACTGCAGAAGACAGGACCAATGTACTCATCATAAAAGATATCAAGAAAAGCGTCGACGAGATTGCCGCAATGGTGAAACGTCTCGATAAGGCCACACCCCAGGTACTCATCTCTGCGCGTATTGTACAGGCCGACAACGACTTTACCAAGGGGCTCGGCGTACAGTGGGGAGGTTCGTACAGAAACCAGTCAGACTCGTCCCACTTCGGCCTCTCCGGCGTGAATACCGGAGCTGCCTCAAATCTCTTCAATACCACCACTACTGCCGGCGGCACACCGACCTGGTCAACCAGTGTTGTACCGACCCCGTCATTGGCAGTCAACTTCCCGACAAACCAGGCGGCCGGCTTTGGTGTTACCATTGGCAGACTCGCCGGTTCGGCCCTTGACCTGGACCTCAGGCTTGATATCGGGGAGTCGATCGGGAGCGCAGAGGTGATTGCCCGGCCCAAGATTGTCACCATGGACAACAAGAAGGCCACCATCCGTCAGGGTGAAAAGTATCCCTATGTGGTTCGCGACGATGAAGGCCAGCTCTCAACAGAACTCAAGGATATCGAGCTCGTCCTGGAGGTCACCCCGCGGATAGCCTTCGACGGGAGTGTCAACATGGAGATATCGGTCAAGAGAAACGCGATCGGCTCCATCGTCAACTCGCTGGGCGATCCAAGCATCGCGTCCAGGGAAGCTCAGACCGAGGTGCTTGTGAGGAACGGCGAGACCTCAGTTATCGGCGGAATCATCGAAGAAGAGGCTAGACAGAGCATCAACCAGGTGCCGTTCCTCGGGGATCTCCCGTTTATCGGTGTGCTCTTCAGGGGGAAAACAAACGAGAGCGCCAAGAAGGAGCTCCTCATCTTCATCACACCGCAGGTGCTCGAACCGATCACCATGAAACAGTAATACCCGGCGACAGGACACCTGACCTGTTCGGATTTCCGAAAGAGAAGGCCGTGGAGCGCACCTGCTCTCCACGGCCTCTTTTCATTCCCTATGGCATGGGAGTATCGCTCCCCGGACAAGCACTCTGTGGCACCCGTGTATATATGCTTTCATATGCCAGCCTACCCTCCCAATTTGATTGGCAATATACCACCAGGGGGAGAATCCGCATTGACATTAGCAAGAGATAGTTACTATATGGTACGTATCTATATGGAGGTTTTTATATATGGCGAAGATGACGAGAAAAGAATTCCTCAATGCCCCGGACGAGTTTGTTACAACCACGAGCACCGTCCTGAAGTGGATAAAGGAAAACCCCTTGAGATTGGCAATCATCACTGTCATTACAGTGACCCTTATAACCAGCGGCTTCGGCTTCACGTACTGGAAATCAAAACGGGAAAACCATGCCATGCTCGCATACAATACTGCATACAACAACACCCAGATGTCCCTGCAGGTGATGCAGGACTACGCCGATACAAAGGCGGGCAAGCTTTCCAAATTGCGCCTGGCATCCCTGTCATATGGACAGAAGGATTATGCAATGGCTCTCAATTATGCCGATGATTTCATCAACGGCTGGGGGCAGGAGGATCTCTTTTACTGGCAGGGGATCCTGATCATCGCCTCCTCCAATATAGAACAGAATACCGCGGAGAATGCACTGCCGCCTCTGAGCGATTGTATCAAGAATGCCCCGGAGAACATCAGGGACCAGGCCCTCTTCTATAACGCCCAGGCGCTGATGAAGCTCGATCGAAGAGACGAAGCAAGAGAGTCTCTCGTGAAAATATCACAAAACTATCAGGACCTTGCAAAAATATCTCTTGCCATGCTTGAGAAGCACCCCGGGGAGACAACAGATGCCAAACAATAAGTCCCAGAAAAATGGGAATAACATCATAAAAAATATTGCGCTGTGGGTGGTCATTGCCCTGATCATGGTCATGCTCTTCCACCTCTTCAACCAGCCCGCATCCGTAACCACCAAGTACGCCTTCAGCGAATTCCTCCAGATCCTGGATAAGGGAGAGGTAAAAGAGGTTACCATACAAGGCAGGGACATCAAGGGCATCCTGATCGATGACACCCCCTTTGACACCTATGCGCCGGACGATCCGAAACTCGTCGAGCGGCTCATGGAGAAAAAGGTGCTCATTTCCGCCAGGCCCACTGACGATTCGCCCTGGTACATGTCCGTGCTCATATCGTGGATACCCATGCTACTGCTCATCGGGGTGTGGATCTTGTTCATGAGACAGATGCAATCAGGCGGGACAAAGGCCATGAGCTTCGGAAGAAGCAAGGCAAAGCTCATGACTCAGGACAAGATGAAGGTGACCTTTGCCGATGTGGCCGGGGTAAATGAAGCCAAGGAAGAGCTCGAGGAGATCATCGAGTTCCTCAAGGAACCGAAGCGCTTCACCTCCCTGGGGGGAAGAATCCCCAAAGGAGTCCTCCTCCTCGGCCCTCCGGGCACAGGAAAAACCCTGCTTGCCCGGGCAGTTGCCGGTGAGGCTGGTGTGCCATTCTTCAGCATGTCAGGATCAGACTTCGTGGAGATGTTCGTGGGGGTCGGAGCATCAAGGGTGCGTGACCTCTTCGCACAGGGTAAACAGCACGCGCCGTGCATCATCTTCATAGATGAGATCGATGCCGTGGGAAGGCACAGGGGTGCCGGTCTCGGCGGAGGTCATGACGAGCGTGAACAGACCCTGAACCAGCTCCTGGTGGAAATGGACGGGTTCGAATCCAACGAGGGGGTCATCCTCATGGCTGCGACAAACAGGCCGGATGTCCTGGACCCTGCCCTCCTCAGGCCCGGCAGGTTCGACCGCCAGGTTGTCGTAGCAAGCCCAGATGTGAAAGGCAGAGAAGGCATACTGAAGGTGCACTCCCGCAACATACCGCTTGGTGACGACGTGGACATGGCCATCCTTGCAAAGGCAACGCCGGGCTTCTCTGGCGCAGATCTCTCCAATCTCGTGAATGAGGCAGCCCTTCTCGCAGCCCGCAAAAATCAGTCACGGGTGAACATGGACGATTTCGAGATGGCAAAAGACAAGGTGCTCATGGGCGTAGAGCGAAAGAGCATGGTCATCTCCGAGGAAGAGAAGAATGCAACGGCATACCATGAGGCAGGCCACGCACTGGCGGCGAAAAAACTGCCGAACGCAGACCCTGTCTACAAGGTGAGCATCATTCCGAGAGGGAGGGCAATGGGCGTCACGCAGCAGCTCCCCATAGATGACAGGCATACCTACAAGAAGGAGTTTCTGCTCGATACGATCTCGGTGCTCATGGGTGGCCGGGTGGCAGAAGAACTCGTGCTCGACAGCCTCACCACAGGGGCAGGCAATGATATCGAGAGAGCAACCGATATGGCCCGCCATATGGTCACCGAATGGGGCATGAGCTCCCTGGGCCCCTTGAGCTTCGGAAGGGTCGAGCAGGAGATGTTCCTCGGACGGGAGATCTCGAAACGGGTTGATTACAGCGAACTGACCGCCCAGAAGATTGACGAGGAAGTGAAATCAATCGTGATAGGCTGCTATAACCGAACCAGGAAGATTATCCAGGAGAATATCGATATACTGCACAAGATCGCCCAGCGTCTGCGGGAGAAAGAGGTCCTTGATGGCTCAGAGATCGAACAGATCATCCAGGAAGGAGCTGCCTAGAGCCAGAATACTCTCCCAGGCAAACGAGCAGGTGCTCCTTGCCTGCGGGGTGGATCCGGCCTCACTGCCGTATCTGAAACCGAAGTTGACCCACCAGAACCTCCTGCTCGAAGGGGTAAGACTCTACGCGGCGAACATATTGAAGCAGAGTATGCTCTCCATAGGGGGCGATGTCGCCGTACACCGGCATGTGATCTCCGGCCGGATCGAGCTGTCAGACTGCGTTATCATGGGAGATCTCCGGCATTACCGGCTCCTCGTAGAAAAGCTCCGGCTTCAGCCGGGGCTCGCAGCATTGGCAACCATCATAGAAGAGCAGGTATTCCAGGACAGAACGGACCTTCGTCTTCACCTGTGTGGCAAAGTACATCAGTGGGCCGCGTTGCCGGTTATCATGGGAATCCTCAATACCACGCCCGACTCGTTCTCGGACGGCGGCCTCTTTATCGATGAGGAAAAGGCTCTCGACCATGCCCTGGCAATGATTGCCCAGGGTGCAGGGATTATCGATATCGGGGGAGAATCATCGAGGCCCGGTGCGGATACAGTGGATGCCCGGGAAGAGATCGCCCGGGTTGTCCCGGTGATACGGAAACTCGCGGCACGGGTGAACATACCCATCAGTATCGACACCACGAAGTCTGCTGTCGCGAGAGCGGCCGTCCATGCAGGGGCATGCCTGATCAATGATATCAGTGCGCTGTCCCTTGACCGTGATATGCTCTCTGTCGCTCAGGAGACCGGGGCCGGACTGATATTGATGCACATGCGGGGGACACCCAAAACCATGCAGCACGATACCCGCTACGACGATCTGCTCAAGGAACTCTACGATTTCTTCAGCAGCAGGATCCAGCACTGCCTCGATGCCGGCCTAGATCCCTCATCCATCCTCGTGGATCCGGGTATCGGCTTTGGCAAGGACCTGCAGGGAAATCTTCTTCTCATCAAGCACATCGGGGAATTCAGATCACTCAAGGTACCCGTCGTGCTCGGCCATTCAAGAAAGTCCTTTATCGGAGGGGTGCTGGACACCCCGGTGGACCAGCGGCAGGAAGGAACCGATGCAATCAGTGCCTGGGCAACCATCAAAAGGGTCGACATCCTGAGGGTTCATGATGTTCAGCGTACCAGCCTGGTACGGTCGATGATCACCTCTATCCTGGAGGGTGTATGATTCGTGGCGTGGGTATCGATATAGTAGCTATTGCGAGGATACAATCATTATGGGCGAAACACGGCCACCGCTTCCTGCAGAGGGTCTTCACCGATGGGGAGATCGCGTACTGTACAGCCAGGACCTTTGCGGCGCAGCATCTCGCAGGACGCTTTGCCGCAAAAGAGGCAGCTGCCAAAGCCCTCGGAACCGGCTTGATGGCCGGCATCGGCTTCAAGGACATCGAAGTGGTGAAACACGCGGGACCACCCCGGATTATCCTGCACAGCAAGGCCCAGGAGATGGCCGAAAGCCTTGGTGCGGCACAGATACATCTGAGCATTTCTCATGACCGGGGTTGTGCAGTCGCCCTGGTCATCATGGAGGCGGCGACATGAGGCAACTGAACGCTGCGGTGATACTGCAGGCACCGGGCAGCCTCACACGGCACTCTTCTCACTGAAAAAAAGACGAAAACAGTACGAAATAAAATGCAGGAACTATCATGAACATAGAACTCATCAGCAATAAACCCGAAGAGACGCTCGAACTCGGCGTTGTAATCGGCAAGCTCCTCTCCGGAGGAGAGATCATCCTGCTCAGCGGGGATCTTGGAGCCGGAAAGACCCTGCTCACCAAAGGGATCGCCGAAGGTGTCGGGATCGAGAGATCCACCACGGTGGTCAGTCCGAGCTTCACCCTGGTCAATATCTACAAGGCGAGGCTTGACATTATTCATGCAGATCTCTATAGGCTAAACTCTGACGAGGTGTACGAACTGGGACTAGAAGATTTCATGGACAAGAACCATATCCTGATAGTCGAATGGGCCGAACGGGCCAGGGAATTCTTCAAGGGGACCGTGCTCGAGGTAACCATTGAGTATCTGGGAGAACAGGCCAGAAGGATCTCCTTTGAAACATCTCACCCCGGACTCAGGGATATCTTGAGAAAAAGCATTCATGTCGCGTAGGGCAATCATCGAGGGGGTCTCTTACCGGTTCCGCAAGGGTATGCCGAATGCTACGTGACGAGGAGTAAGGATATATGGGAATAGTCGTTCAAAAATATGGCGGCACATCGGTCGGGTCCCTGGAAAAGATCAGGAATGTCGCCAGAAAAGTGGCCCAACGATACAAAAATGGTGATCGGATCGCCGTGGTGCTTTCCGCCATGGCAGGCGAGACCGACCGGCTCATCACCCTGGCAAACGAATTGTCCGCAAATCCTGATTCCCGGGAGATGGATGTCCTCATTTCCACGGGGGAACAGGTAAGCGTCTCCCTCCTCGCCATGGCACTGAGGGACCTGGGAGTGCCGGCCCGCTCGCTCCTCGCGCACCAGATCAGCATCAGAACCGATAATACCCATACCAAGGCCCGGATCATCGATGTCGGGGTGGAGACCATAAAGAAGGTCTTCGATGCGGGTGAGGTTGCAGTAGTTGCAGGCTTCCAGGGAATAACGCTTGAAAACGACATCACGACCCTCGGCAGAGGCGGGTCCGACACCTCTGCAGTAGCGCTTGCAGCGGTTCTCGGCGCTGATGTGTGCGAGATATATACGGATGTGGACGGGGTATACACCTGTGATCCGAATATATGCGACAAGGCACGCAGGCTCGACAAGATATCCTATGACGAAATGCTCGAGATGGCCTCTCTCGGTGCAAAGGTTCTCCAGACACGCTCCGTAGAGTTTGCAAAGAAATACAATGTTCCCATACTCGTAAAAAGCACCTTTTCTGATAATGGTGGCACTCTGACGATCAAGGAGGACGAAGATATGGAAAAAGAGGTTGTTTCCGGGATTACCTATGACAGGAACGAGGCCAAGATCACCCTCCTGGGGGTCCAGGACAGGCCGGGGGTAGCTGCCACCATATTCACCGGTCTTGCCGAGAAGAACATCAATGTGGACATGATCATTCAGAACGTGTCCCCCGACGGGAAATTCGCTGATCTGAGCTTTACGGTCACGAAGACCGATTTCAACAAGGCCATGGAGATCGTCAGGGAAAAGGCGCCCCAACTCGGAGCCAGGGAAGTGACAGGCGACACCTCCATAGCAAAGATCTCCATAGTGGGCGTGGGTATGCGGTCCCACGCAGGGGTTGCATCACGGATGTTCGAGGCACTGTCCTGTGTGGGAATCAACATCATGATGATCTCCACCTCCGAGATCAAGGTGTCGTGCGTTATTGACGAAAAGTTCGTTGAGCTCGGTGTGCGCCAGCTTCACGAGACATTTGAACTCGACAAACCAGGGAGTAATTTTGGCAAAGATTGAGATATACGACACAACTCTCAGGGATGGTTCCCAGTCTGAAGACGTGAACTTCTCTCTGGACGACAAGAACATGATCGCCCACAAGCTCGACCAGCTCGGCGTGGATTACATCGAGGCCGGCTGGCCCGGGGCGAATCCCAAGGACGACCGCCTCTTCTCCATGATACGGGAAATGGGGCTGAAACATGCCCGGCTCATTGCCTTTGGCAGCACCTGCAGACCCGGGGCTGCACCGGAAAATGACAGACTGATCAAATCGATGGTCGATGCACGGCCGGACGGAGTCACCATATTCGGAAAGACCTGGGACGCACACGTGCGGGGCGACGGCGGTATCGGGTGCACCCTCGATGAGAATCTCAGGATTATCAGGGACACCATCGCCTACCTCAAGACCATGTTCCCGGTCGTGTTCTTTGACGCGGAACACTTCTTCGACGGGTTCAAGAACAACAGCGAGTACGCCCTGACTGCATTGCAGGCAGCCCAGGAGGGCGGAGCCAGCAGGCTCATCCTGTGTGACACGAACGGCGGCGGCTTTTCATCGGAGATCACGAAGGTGATCCGCTTCCTCAAGGAAACGATTGACTGCCCGCTGGGCATTCACTGCCACAATGACGGGGACCTGGCGGTGGCCAACTCCATATGCGCAGTCCAGTTCGGGGTCGATCACGTCCAGGGGACCATCAACGGGATCGGCGAGCGCTGCGGGAATGCCAATCTCTGCTCCATTATCCCCAACCTCAGCCTGAAGCTCGGACACGAGACCATACCCCGAGACAGCATGCGGATGCTCAACGACATCTCACGCTTTGTGGATGAGATCGGGAACCTGTCCCATAACAAGCACCAGCCCTACGTCGGGGAATCCGCATTCGCCCACAAGGGCGGCGTCCATGTCAATGCGGTCATAAACGACCCCACCACCTATGAACACATAGATCCTTCCCTGGTGGGGAACCAGCGGCGTGTCCTCGTTTCCGACCAGTCCGGCAGGAGCAATATCATCTACAAGGCCCGCGAATTCAACGTGGATCTTACAAAGGACGATACCGCTGCCAACAAGATCGTCACGAGAATAAAAGACCTGGAAAACTGCGGGTTTCAGTTCGAGGGTGCCGATGCATCCCTGGAACTCCTCATGCAGAAGGCCATGGGCTTCCACATGCGCTACTTCAAACTCAAGGGCTTCCGGGTCAATACGGAACGGCGCAGCGATGACCAGGACCCGATGTCCGAGGCAACGATCATGATCGAGGTCGATGGAAATGTCGAGCATACCGCAGCCCTGGGCAACGGTCCGGTCAATGCGCTCGACCAGGCCCTCAGGAAGGCCCTGCAGAAATTTTACCCGAGCATACTGGACGTGGAACTCCTCGACTATAAAGTGCGGGTGATCTCATCACGGCAGGGAACAGAATCGGTGGTTCGGGTTCTCATTGAATCGGGTGACAAGAAAGATCACTGGAACACCGTGGGGGTGTCTTCCAATATCATCGAGGCGTCCTGGATGGCCCTCGTAGACAGCATGGACTACAAACTCTACAAGGATTCGAAACAGACACACGGCCGGGAGACCACAGAGTAAAGAACAGCAGTCAACCAACCGATAAGTACCTTGGAAGAATACATCGGCAGGAAAAGGTTGGGATATGTACAGGGAACACCCGAAAATCGCGTTTCAGGGATTGAAGAAGTGGCTGAAGCAGGGGGAGTATATCATCTCGACCATAGCCGATGACGGGACCATCTGGACCTACACGACAAAGGTTCTGCCTATCTTCGATTTCGGAAACACCAAGATCTTTCAGGCCCAGGAATCAGGCCTCGCAGAGGTGAAAGGCGTGGAGAGAGACGACGAGTTCTACTTTTCCATCCAGGGCATCCGGGTCGTCAAGATCTACGATTTCTTCTACCAGGAAGATCTCTAGCAGCGAACATCACAACCGGTGATACTCCGGCAGGGGCGATCCCGCTCCTTTACTATCTGAAGAGCACACTCGATACCAGCGTTGCCAGCATCAGACACATCACCCACAACGGCAGCCTGGACCTGGCTTTATCTCCTGAAACCTGCTTGAGTTCGATGAGCAGGAATATGACACAGGTCAGCGCTACCCCCCCCAGGGAGAGCAGGTTCAGCTGAGAAACGACATTCGCACTCAGCCAGATACCAACAGGGATGTACAGGATCGGCCAAACCATGAGATACGCTATACCACAGCCCGGACCAGTATAAAACCCCCAGTACTGATAAACTTCGGTGAAAGCATGCGTGCCGGACTCCTGCCGTAATGGAGCCGCAGTGTCATGCCCACGGGAGGTGCATAGGGGATCAACAATAGTTAGCTATCCGGTATTTTTGGTCTTTTCAGTTTACCGGAACAGCAGTCCGGATACAATCACCCAGTTTTGCAATCAGGGCACGAGATTCCCCTCAGGCAGGTCAACCGGATCACTTGTGCGGGTACTTTAGGCTTGATCTTTTTATCTATCCATGAGATAGGGGGGATCAAATTGAGCCAGTAGCTCAGTTGGTAGAGCATCGGACTTTTAATCCGGTGGTCGAGGGTTCGAGTCCCTCCTGGCTCACTGTGGGTCCCCATCGTCTAGCCTGGCCCAGGACACCGGCCTTTCACGCCGGCGACAGGGGTTCAAATCCCCTTGGGGACGTTTTACACCAGAAGGCGGCTGCGAGAAATCGTGGCCGTTTTTTTTTGTCATGGGTTAAAGTGCCAACGCAGAGAGTTCCCTGTCGGGGTACAGTGAAAGATCAGGTCAGAAAAAGGTCCCAGGCTCCTGGATGAAGGTTTGACCTGGATAGGGAGGATCCGGTTACAGGGGCAACCCTGTCATCACCCATGAACCGCCACTTAGAGACGGTCCCTGTGCATGCAAGGATCAGCTCCTAATAAATTGACCGTGTGGTCTCTGCATCAAATATGTGCAGATGATTGAGGTTCAGGGCGAGCCTGAGCTTTTCGCCGACGCGGATGATCCGTCTCCCCTCGCTGCGTGCCGTGAACTTCACGCCCTGCATATCCATGTGCATGTTCGTCTCGCCACCCAGGGGTTCCACCACCTCGACAATGCCTTCCACCTTCCACTCATCAGGAAAACCGTTGGTCGTGATGTCGATGGCAAAGTCTTCGGTGCGTATGCCCATGATGACCTCCTGGCCGTCCGCTACCTCTGCACCCGGTTTGGCGGGGATGGGTATGCTGAGTTTATCATTGAACTCGAGTTGGAGGCCTGTGGCTGCACGGGTTATTCTCGCAGGAACCAGGTTCATGGGCGGGCTCCCGATAAAGCCTGCCACAAAGGTGTTTGCCGGTTTTTCGAAGAGTTCTATCGGCGCCCCCACCTGCTCGATATACCCGTCGTGCATCACAACGATCCTGTCGGCAAGCGTCATGGCCTCAACCTGGTCGTGGGTGACATAGATAATGCTCGACTGCACCTTCTGATGGAGCAGTTTTATTTCGGTGCGCATCTGGGTTCTCAGTTTCGCATCGAGGTTCGACAGCGGTTCGTCAAAGAGAAAGATGGAGGGGTTGCGGACCATGGCCCTCCCCATGGCTACCCTCTGGCGCTGCCCGCCGGAGAGCTCATAGGGTTTCCTGTGCAGCAGGCCTCCGAGTTCCAGTATTGCCGCCACCTCGTTGACCCTCTTCGCAATCTCCTCCTTGGGCTTTTTGCTCAGCTTGAGTCCGAACGACATGTTGTTGAAGACATTCATGTGGGGATAGAGGGCATAGTTCTGAAACACCATGGCGATGCCCCTGTCCTTGGGGGCGACATCATTGATGACCTTTCCGTCTATGAGAATTTCCCCCTCGGTAATCTTTTCCAGGCCGGCTATCATGCGCAGAATCGTTGACTTGCCGCACCCTGAGGGGCCTACCAGGACGATGAATTCATTATCGTAAAATTCGAGATTTACCCCGTGAACAACCTCGACCTTGCCGAATCGTTTCACTACGTTTCTTATCAATACATCAGCCATTTTTCATCCCGACCCGGGTACCCCGGAACTTGTCTCTGTGTGCCGCCGACTATGGTGATGACCGGAATCCTGCATTTTTTTAGTATAAAGTTCATTGCCCGTCAAGGGATTGATTGGTACCCTCTGCCGTCGAGCCTCGCGATCAATTTGGCTGCAACCCATATATCCTATTAATATGATAGTGTTTTTATCCATCATCTCGGCGCTCTCCCTGGAGATTTAACCTTGACTTAGTTGGTGCTAAGAGTTACTTTCCTTAATGAACAGGCAACCTGACTCAATGTTCGGCACAGATCAGTTCTACAAATTCATGTGGGAGGACATGTTTATGAATACACGTAAGATAACGATGTGTTTTGCAGTTGTTGTAGCAGCGATCTTTTTATCAGGCCAGGTCATGGCTGAACCTATTACCATCAACTGGTGGCATGCCATGAAGGGCGCCCGCGGCAAGGTCATCGACACCATGATCAAGGCATTCAACGATTCACAGAGTGAATACGTCGTGGTGGGAACCTACAAGGGAAACTATGATGAGACGGTCAATGCCGGTGTCGCGGCATACCGGGCAAAAAAACAGCCGCACCTTATCCAGTCGTTCGAGGTGGGCACCCAGACCATGATGCTCTCCGGCGCTGTCTATCCGGTCTACCAACTCATGAACGACGAGGGGTACAAAATCGACTGGAAGGGATATCTCCAGCCGGTCCTGTCATACTACATGGATAAGGATGGAAACCTCATGTCCATGCCTTTCAACTCCTCGACACCGGTCATGTACTACAATGTGGATCTCTTCAAGAAAGCCGGCATCCCCATGCTCGACAAGGAAAAGCCCGTCACCTGGGATGAAATGGGTGAGATTACCGCCAAGCTGGTGAAATCAGGGGTCCAGGGTGGGTTGACCTTCGGCTGGCAGTCCTGGACACAGGTGGAAAACTACAGCGCCATGCACAACATCCCGTTTGCCTCGAAGGCAAACGGTTACGAAGGCCTGGATTGCGAACTCCTCATCAACAACGAGACAGTGGTAAAGCACATAGCCATGCTCAAGGACTGGATGAAGGACAACCGGTTCTTCTACGGCGGACAGAAATTCCAGGGACCATCTGCAGAGTTTGCCGCACAGAATGCTGGGGTATACATCGATTCAGTAAGCCAGATCGCCAAACTCCAGGCAACGGTCAAGGATTTCCAGTGGGATGTGGCACCCATGCCGGTGGAGGCATGGATGAAAGAGCCCCAGAACAGCATCATTGGTGGCGCTTCCCTGTGGGTATTCAAGGGCCACAACAAAGGAGATTACAAGGGCGTTGCGGCTTTGCTGGCACATCTTGCGACCCCGGAGATGCAGGTATACTGGCACAAGGAGACCGGATATTTCCCGATCACGCTGGCCGCTTATGAACAGTTGAAGAAGGAAGGGTACTACAAAGAATTCCCCTACCAGGAAGTAGGGATCAAACAGCTGACACGCCGCGATCCGAACAAGCAGTCACGCGGTCTCCGTCTGGGATACTTCATCCAGATACGCAACATCATCAACGAAGAGCTGGAACTTGTCTGGAACGGCACCAAGACAGCGCAACAGGCCATGGACGATGCGACCAAGAGGAGCAACCAGCAATTGCGGGAGTTTGAGAAAACATATAAGTAGGGCTTCATGACAACAACAGTGGTAACGCTTCCCCTGCGCGAGCAGGGAAGCGTTACCCTGTAGGCAACGAGATTATGATAAAGAGATCAGTCTTTTCTTCCAGGACCCTGCCGTATCTTCTGATACTGCCGCAGATCCTTGTGACCCTTACCTTCTTCTACTGGCCTGCCCTCCAGGGACTGATGCAGTCGGTCATGCGCAGCAACCCCTTTGGCGGAAGAAACACCTTCATCTGGTTCGATAATTTCATCATACTCTTTACCGATCCCTTGTATCTCAAATCCATCATGACTACGTTCTTTTTCAGTGCCTGTGTGGCCGCGGTATCGATCTGTCTGGGGCTCTTCATCGCCACCATGGCCAACCGTGCGCTCAAGGCAAAGGCCGTGATCCGCACGATGCTTATCTGGCCCTATGCGGTGGCGCCGGCCATTTCAGGTATTCTCTGGCTCTTCCTGCTCCATCCTTCCTACGGTGTCGTTTCCTATGCCATAAAACACTGGCTCGGTATGGACTGGAATCCCCTCCTGCGCGGATCCGACGCCCTCTTCATGGTTGTCATAGCCAGCGCCTGGAAAGAGATCAGTTATAATTTCGTGTTCTTTGTTGCCGGCATGCAGGCAATCCCCAAGTCCCTGATCGAGGCGGCAGCAATCGACGGGGCCAGTCCTTTCAGGAGGTTCTGGACTATAACGCTTCCCCTGCTCTCACCGACCCTGTTCTTTGTAACGGTCATGAATATTATCTATTCATTCTTCGATACCTTCGGCGTAATACACACCATGACCCAGGGGGGACCCGGCGGGGCAACGAACATCCTGGTCTATAAGGTCTACCAGGACGGCTTCATCGGGCTCAACCTCGGGGCCTCATCATCACAGTCGGTCGTCCTCATGACCCTTATTATCGTCATCACGGTTTTACAGTTCAAATATGTGGAGAAAAAGGTGCAGTATACCGGGTAGGAGCCATGATAGAAAAGACACCGATCTTAGACACGTTGACATACATTTTCCTGATCATCGGGATCCTGATCGTCGGGTTCCCCATTATCTATGCACTGATTGCCGCCACCCTGCCCATACACGAGGTTTCCCGGGTTCCCATGCCGCTTATCCCCGGCAGAGAGTTCCTGGTAAACATCAAGGCGGCATGGATCAACGGCAACCTCGGGACAAACCTGTTAAACTCATTTATCATGGCATCGGGGATTACCATCGGGAAAATCACCGTATCCCTGCTGGGGGCCTTCTCCATCGTTTATTTCGATTACCGGTTCCGGACCGTGGCCTTTGTGTCCGTGTTCTGCACGCTCATGCTTCCGGTAGAGGTCAGGATTCTGCCCACCTATCAAATGGCTGCAAACATCATGGGACCGTTCCAGGGGTTGTGGGATCTCCTGCACTTAAACGGCATCGTGGGCTGGATAGTGGGACATGACATTGACCTGAGGCTGGATTGGTCTCTGCTCGACAGCTACACCGGGCTGATCATGCCCCTGGTTGCCTCGGCAACCTGCACCTTCCTCTTCCGTCAGTTTTTCCTCACCGTTCCGGAAGAACTCTGCGAGGCGGCTAAAATGGACGGGGCTTCGGCCATGACCTTCTTCAGGAAGATTCTCCTGCCGCTGTCCAAGACCAATATAGCCGCCCTGGTGGTGATCGAGTTTGTCTATGGATGGAACCAGTATCTCTGGCCGCTGCTCATTACGACGAACCCCAAGATGATGACCGCTGTCATCGGCCTCCAGAACCTCATCCCTGCGGCGGATGACCTGCCTTACTGGAATGTCGCACTCGCCGGGGCATTGATCGTCATGCTGCCGCCGGTTCTCGTGGTCCTCTTCATGCAGCGGTGGTTTGTCAAGGGACTGGTGGAACCGGAAAAGTGACTGTTCCTCTACACCATGGTCTTGATCGTATTCAGGTATCCTGGTGCCCTGTCGAGATAAAACGACAGGCCTCGTGAAAAGTTCTTGCCGACAACCCCGTCAACAAAGAGCTGGCTGATCTCACGATTGCGCTCAAGGACAGAGTGCATGCGGACGAATATCTGACGTTCATCCTCTGACATCTCCTTCACGACCATCTGCAGGGCACTCTGGGCTCTGGGCTGATACATCCAGATGTACAGAAGATCGAGCGCATTGATTATGATGATCTTTTCCAGATCAGAGGCCTCGTTATGGATAGTGCAGATGAACTTCTCCGGGGATTCGAGCATCTTGAGCACGTCTGATTCGGGAAACAGGATCTCCATGTGGGAGTACGTTTCGAACAGCTGGGAAAGCTTGCTGTGATAATCCCGCAGCCGGATGCGGATGTTCTGGTACCGGTCGGTCAGGCCCTCGATCAGACCGGCCACACAGTCAGACGCAGCCTTGGATATGATGGCCGCCCATTTCTGCAGAATCAGATTGATCCCGGGCACTTCGAACCCTGCAAGGATGCCGCCGATAACTGCATTGAACCCGACGGCAAGGGGTATGGAAAGGATGGTGCGGAAAAAATTGCCGAAAATGGCCCCCTTCTGCAATCCCCTGAACGCATTATGGGTGGATATGTAGATGCCGTTTGTCAGAGCCATCACCGAATAGAGCACCACCGGCCCCGTGGACACCGTCACACCGAAGACGCGGTCGAGGATGAGGGTCTTCACGATGTAATCGAGCAGCGGAACGGAAAACCCCGTAAAGAGGAGGGAATCGGTCAGTCGCTCCCAGCTCACATAATCATTCCACCGCAGGAGTGGAGAGCGCCGGACCCCGCCTCCTCCCAGAACGGACTGCAGGATATTGCGCAGTCCGGTGATCCCGAACCATATGAAGGCACCGAAGTAGGCAAGCAGCCACCAGTCCTTGGTCAGATAGAAGGTGGCAAAGGCGGGCACAAACCCTATCAGAACCTTGATCCAGTTTTTTAAAGCACTGTTGAGATACCTCCAGGAAATACCGCTTCTCTTCTTGCGCAGCTCAGGCGGGTTGAGATAGAGCTCATTCGCCCCCTCCTGATCGATCCCACCGAGGGTCACTACATTCCCCGGGTCACCAATCAGGGTCGAGTGCCTCAGCATCTCCCAGTCTTCCTGACATTTCTTGCCCACAAACCTGAATCCCGGCAGACGCTCCACCAGCCGATGCAGGGAAGCCACCCGGGGATTCCTTTTCGGCCCGGGCACATAACTTACCCGCAGATAGACCCCTGTATTGACGGGAACGGTCAGCCGTGATGAAGCGGGAGATTTCTCGATTTCTCTCTGTGCCCGCAGCGGCAGGGTATCTTTTATCACCATCCCCATGCCGTGAAGGTGATGCGAACGTCCTGCAGAATCGCTCCCGACCCGACTCTTGAGGAACGAGTACTTGTAATACGCCTGAAACGATTCGATATCGTGCAGGATATGGGTGAGTTTCTCTATCCTGTCCGTGCGGTCTGCATGATCGGATCCTTCCAGTTTTTCGATCAGATCGCGGAGAATTCTCTTGAGCGCGATCACGTTGCCTTCGTTTATTGCCCTCTGGAGTTTATTGATCTGGTCATAGTGAAGATTCTTTGCGAGCACATAGTCTTTCAGGTTGAAGATCTCCAGATGCGTTATCATACCCCTGCAGTCGTACAGGAGTTCAATGACATCTTCGATGTTCAGGCCGCTCAGTCCCAGTGTAATGCTGTACCCTGAATGGAGTTCATCCAGCCTGTCGATAACCTCCCTGGGCGTAAATTTGAGCAACGCGGGAACATCGGGGTCATTCCGGGGGATGTTGGGGTCGGGGATGTTAGGATTTTTCAAAGGCCTCAGGTATTTTTCAACGATGGCCTCCGAATCGAGGGAATTCATCTCCTTGACCAGGCCTTCAATCGCTGACTGTTCTTCGCGGGTCACACTGTTGTATCGATGCCGCAGCTCCTTGGTGCGGGCCTGCATCAACGGGAGCATCTTCGAGTGAATGAACTCGGCCAGATGCAGTATGGATACCTGCCCGGTGCCTACAAATCTGAGAAATTCGGTTTCATCCAGCGGCGACAGATCCAGACCGTAGTTCTCCCTGATGGTATCTCGATGTCTCATGTTGAATTCCCGCAGGATTGAAAAGACATACCCCTGCCGGTACTGCGAGACCTTCTGCCCCATGGAGGTAAACTCTGCAATGGCAGGCTCTTCCAGGAAGCGGAGATAGTCCTGCGCATCCAGCAGACCTCTGGGCGCCCAGATCAGCTGAACATACCGGTTGCGGAAACGCGCCGAAAGTTCCACCCCGATGCGCACCCTGATACCCATGATCTCCGCTGCCTCGAGAAGCTCTGCAGCCGCATCGGTTCTCACGTAATTGTAGTAGATGACCTTGAGCCTTCGAATTCCTTTGATCCAGGCATCCATGATAAGGTGGGTGGGTGTCTTCCTCCCTTTTGTGTTCACATCGTGCACATGATCGTCCGTAGCGATCTGGTTCCACTGTTCCGACATCTCGAGGAGGTGATATCTCTTGAGCTGCTCGCGGATGATCCTCGGCTTGCCCGATACAGCCATTCGGAAATCATGGGCCAGTTTGAGCCGGCTCTCATAATCGCCCCGGGAACGTACCAGCCTTTTCATAATCTGTATGAGCACCCGTGCGGTATTCTTCCTGAGATGGCTGCGCGCGCTGTACAGCACCTCTTCCTTCAGCGAACGCAGCGCTGAGAGCCTGTCCTTGGCTTCACCCACTTCAAGGGAATTCAGGAGGTCAACCACGGCATAGGCTATGCGCAATTCCCTCGATGCCGCCATTTCCTTGATGCCATGAGGGTGCAGATAGGGGTTGAGCAGATTCTTGATATACTTGCGCGACTCATCCCTGTTGAGGACTTCGTTCACGATTACGAGAAGTTCGTGATCCTCTCTGTCGAATAGAATCTTTGATATCGGGTGCGTCATGGCTCAAACCCCGAGCATGTATTCATTATCAGTATCATGTGAGTATAGGAGCTCTCTGTTGTCAATGACTTTTTTGGAAAATCCTCGAGACCGGTTCAAGGAGGAAGAGCATCTCTGTGCTTCCCACATGACATTCATGATATCCCGGCGCAGGAGACGACTGCTGGCGGGCAGGGCTGCTGCATCAGGGCTCAGATATTTCCAGGATCTCAGAGAAAACATCCACCATCTCGGAGTCAAGGACATTTCCCTTCATGGATATGAGCATCTCGAGGGCCTTTTCCGTATCATAGGCCTTCCGGTAGGGCCTTTCCGTGGTGAGGGCATCGTAGATATCGGCCACGGCAACGATCCGCGCCTCGATGGGGATCTCCTCCCCCTTGAGCCCCGATGGATATCCCTTACCGTCATAGCGCTCGTGGTGAGACAGTATGATATTGACGATGATCTCTGAAAGCCTGGCCTGACGAGCCACTTCGGCCCCCCACATGGGATGATTCCGCACGATATGGATCTCTGCATCATCAAGGGGGCCTTCGTTGTTGAGGATACTCTCCGAAACCCCTATCTTGCCGCAGTCATGCAGCCAGCTGCCATACCGTATCGCATCCCTGGCCGGCAGGGGCAGATGGAGGTGCTGGGCTATCCTGAGCGCATACCCTGCAACCCGCTCCGAATGCCCCCTGGTATACGGATCCTTCAACTCCAGGGCATGGACCAGGGAAAGCATGGTGGATTCATCTCCCCTGACGATTGACCTGATAAGCCGGTATCGTTTGAGTGCATCCTTTACCAGCTCGATCAACTGCGTGTTCTCCCAGGGCTTCACGATAAAGCGGAACACTTCCACCCTGTTTATGGCGTCAATGGCCGTCTCCAGATCGGCAAAGCCGGTCATGAGGATCTTCACCGTATCAGGCGAGATGACCTTTACCCTGGACAGGAGATCCAGGCCCATCATGCCCGGCATGTGATTGTCAGATACCATGACGGCCACCTCGTTATCTCTCACTATCTCGAGTGCCTCGTCTCCGCTGCCGGCCGTAAGGATCTTCATCCCCTCTTCTGCAAAGATGGATTCGGCTATATCCAGGATAAAGCTTTCATCATCGACAAAGAGTATTTGTTCGTCCATGTATGTATCTTCTTCGTCCACTGTGCCGGAAATGATTAGTCTCCCACCTGCCTCGTGACAGAATATTTCATGGTTCCATTAATAAATAGATATCATGGAAGATTCCTTTGTACAACATCAGCCGCGTCCCGGGCAGCATTATTCGCGGTAGATCTGAGGCAGGAGATATGCTAAAGACGGCGTATGACAGGTATCGGGGATGTTGTAGCAATCTATATCGATGACAAACCCTCTGTCTATGCTCGCGTTGAAGAGATTACCCAGGACATCAAACCCCACTGGTTTCAGGTCCGTCTGCTGTTCCTGAGTTTCCCTCTGCAGGAGACTACCTGGATACTGAAAAGAGACTATCTCGATGGGTCTCCCTTCACCATGAAGGAGATCCCCATGAAGATTGTCCCTCTGGCCAGACCGGGGACCGGTGTCAGGGAAATCCCCTCAAAACCATTGTCCGAGCCGGGAGAAGTGATCTCGATCGAGCAGATGCGGAAGAAAAAGAAGAACAAGACCCCTGATAAAGATTCATGACGAAGGTCAACAACAAAAGAATGCATGCATCATGTGTGGGCAGTCCATAATAACAGACCGGAAGACATAACCTGCATATACGGAAGATAACGCCGGCAGACATCATGGAATCAGACAGGAAGAGCATTGAGGCAGGGTACATGCTTTCTCTAAAGTCGCGACATCCGGATGCCGATAGTCATAAACAAGGTGTTGTATGGCAAATGAACGTATAGGTGATCAATTAATCAAGAATGCCCTTATTACTCCGGAGCAGCTTCTTGAGGCTCAGAAAGCTCAGAAGACCTCCGGGACGAGGCTGGGGTCCCAGCTCGTAAAACTTGGACATCTTACCGAAGAACAGCTCGTGGATTTCCTTGGCAAGCAGTATGGGCTGCCGTCGGTCATCCTGAAAAACAAGAGCCCGAATCCTGATGTCATCAAGCTCATCCCGCTCAATGTCGTGCAGAAATACCACGCCATTCCCTTTGGACGAAACGGCTCCACCCTCAAGGTGGCCATGACAGATCCCACCAACATCTTTGCCGTCGATGATCTCAAATTCCTCACCGGCTATTCCATAGACGTATATGTCACTTCGGAAGAATCTCTCAAATGGGCTCTGGACAATTACTATGATCAATCAGCCTCGCTCGATGATGCGCTGAGCAGCATGGAGGATGAACAGGGTTCCGTAGAGGTGGCATCTGAGGGCGATGATGTAAATGTCGGGGATCTCGAAAAAGAGGCAGACCAGGCACCTGTCATCAAGCTGGTGAATCTCACGCTTGTCGATGCCATCCGTAAAGGGGCCAGTGACATTCACATAGAACCGTTCGAAAAGTTCATGCGCATACGGTTCAGGATCGACGGGATGCTCTATGAGGCAATGAAACCGCCGTTGCGTCTGAAAAACGCCCTGGTGTCAAGACTGAAGATCATGGCCAAGCTCGACATCGCCGAGAGAAGGCTGCCTCAGGACGGGCGGATTAAACTGCGAATCCAGGGCGGCAAGGAAGTGGAATTCCGGGTATCCGTTCTCCCCACGCTCTTCGGCGAGAAGGTCGTCTTGAGAATTCTGGACAAGTCCAACCTGCAGCTCGACATGACAAAGCTCGGTTTTGAAGAACAGGCACTCAAGAACTTCAAGGACGGCATCTATAAACCCTGGGGCATGGTGCTCGTTACCGGCCCCACCGGTTCCGGTAAGACGACCACGCTCTACTCAGCCCTGTCTGAACTGAACCAGATTGACCGGAATATCTCGACAGCAGAAGATCCCGTGGAATTTAACCTTCCCGGGGTGAACCAGGTCCAGATGCACGAAGAGATCGGGCTTTCCTTTGCCTCATCGCTGAGATCATTCCTGAGGCAGGACCCTGATATCATCCTCGTTGGAGAGATCCGTGACTTCGAAACCGCAGAGATCGGGATAAAGGCTGCATTAACCGGTCACCTCGTACTGTCCACGCTCCATACCAACGATGCGCCGTCCACCATCAACCGGCTGCTGAACATGGGTATAGAACCTTTCCTGGTGGCATCCTCGGTGAACCTCATCGTAGCCCAGAGGCTCGCACGCAAGGTCTGCCAGGAGTGCAAGATAAAAGACGATGTCTCTGTCGAGACGCTCATCCAGATGGGCATGGACCCTGAGACGGCGCAGAACGCCACCTGCCATATAGGAAAGGGGTGTCCCGTGTGCGGCAACAGCGGGTTCAAAGGTCGAGTGGCCCTGTATGAAGTCATGCCCATCAGCGACGAGATCCGGGAGCTGATCCTCATGGGGGCATCATCCACCGAGGTCAAGAATCAGGCGATCAGTCAAGGGATGAAGAGTTTGAGACAGAGCGGCCTCACCAAGGTGCTCGAGGGGGTAACCTCTGTCTCCGAGATCCTGAGAACCACAATGGCAGATTAACAGGAGGACTCTTTGGAAAACAACATCAGTATCTATGATCTACTTAAAACCATGGTAGAAAAAGGGGCATCGGATCTGCACATCACCACCGCATCACCCCCGCAGATACGCGTACGCGGCCAACTCTATCCGCTCGACGTACCGGTACTCGATCCCCAGACCACGAGACAGATCCTCTATTCCATCCTCACCGAGGCACAAAAGCACAAGTTTGAGGAAGAACAGGAACTCGACCTCTCTTTCGGAATAAAGGGAATCGCACGGTTCAGGGCAAATATATTCCTCCAGCGGGGCGCATTGGCCGGGGTTTTCAGGATGATCCCCTTTGACATAGTCCCCCTGGACAATCTTGGCCTACCGGTTGTGGTGAACCACCTTACCTCTCTTCCCCGGGGTCTCATCCTGGTGACCGGACCGACCGGAAGCGGTAAATCAACCACCCTTGCAGCCTTTCTCGACAAAATCAATGTCGAGCGACGGGACCATATCGTCACCATAGAAGACCCCATCGAGTTCGTGCACAAACACAAGGGATGTCTCGTAAACCAGAGAGAGGTGGGCTCAGACACCAAGACCTTCACCCGGGCTCTCAAATACATCCTCCGCCAGGACCCCGACGTGGTATTCATCGGGGAGATGCGGGATCTCGAAACCATGCAGGCGGCGCTCACCATAGCAGAAACCGGCCACCTCGTCTTTGCAACGCTCCATACCAACTCTGCCGTACAGACCGTGAACCGCGTCGTGGATGCATTCCCTGCGCATCAACAGTCCCAGATCCGGGCACAGATGGCATTCGTTCTCGAGGCAGTCCTGGCCCAGCAGCTTATCCCGAGAGCAGACGGGAAGGGGCGCGTGCTCGCCTCCGAGGTCATGATATCCACCCCTGCAATCAGGAACCTCATCCGGGAAGATAAAATCCATCAGATCTATTCCCAGATGCAGGTCGGGCAGGCAAAGCACGGCATGCAGACGATGAACCAGGCCCTGTTCAACCTCTTTTCCCGCAAGCTCATATCCCTGGACGATGCCCTCGGTTGGTCAATGGACCCGGATGAACTCAGACAGATGATGGCATCACCAACTCAGCCCAGGAATTTGGGTATGAACGCCAAAGATAGGAGATAGGACATGCCTGTTTTCGTATGGGAAGGAAAACTCGCAAACGGAAATATCAAGAGGGGCGAAATCGAGGCCGATACCAAGGCAACGGTAACCATGCTGCTGAAACGCCAGCGCATCATCCCGATAAAGATCAAAGGCAAGGCAAAGCAGATCACCCTGTTTGAACAGAAGATCAAGACAAAAGAGATCGTCATCTTCACCAGACAGTTCTCTACCATGATCAATGCAGGGCTCCCGCTCGTGCAGTGCCTCGACATCCTCGCATCCCAGCAGCCCAACCCGACCTTCAAGAAGATATTGGCCCAGATAAAGCAGGATGTGGAGGGCGGAAGCACCTTTGCAGACGCCCTGGGCAAGCACCCGAAGGTGTTCGACAACCTCTATGTGAACCTCGTAGCGGCAGGGGAGATCGGCGGCGTACTCGACACGGTCCTCAACAGACTCGCCGTGTATATGGAAAAGAACGAGGCCCTGAAGAACAAGGTCAAGGGTGCCATGACCTATCCCATCATCGTGCTGTGCGTTGCCTTCAGCGTTGTCGCCATCCTCATGCTCTTTGTCATCCCGACATTCCAGGACATGTTCAAACAGTTCGGTTCTTCTCTGCCCGGACCGACCCAGCTCATCGTGGACTTGAGCCTCTTCTTCCGGAACAACTGGTACCTGATGATTGCCACCATCTTCCTGCTGATTGTCGCCTTCAAGTGGTCGAGGAAACAGGAGAAGGGGAGATACTACACCGACAAGGTCGCCCTGAGACTGCCGATCTTCGGACCACTCATCAAAAAGGTCGCCGTGGCAAAGTTCACCAGGACCCTCGGCACGATGATCTCTTCCGGAGTCCCCATTATGGACGGCCTGGAGATTACCGCCAGGACATCGGGAAATGTAATCGTGGAAAAGGCCATCCGGACCGTACGCACCGCCATCAGCGAGGGTAAATCCATGTCGGAGCCGCTCGAACAGACCGGTATATTCCCCGGCATGGTGGTGCAGATGATAGCGGTGGGTGAAGCCACCGGTGCCATGGACCAGATGCTCTCAAAGATCGCGGACTTCTACGACGAGGAGGTGGACACCGCAGTTGAGGCCCTGACCTCGGCGCTCGAGCCCATGCTCATGGTCTTTCTCGGCGGCATCATCGGTTTCGTCGTCGTTGCCATGTATCTGCCCATATTCCAGATGGCAGGCAGCGTATAGGCATTCCTTCTCATAAAAAATTCGTACGGATACGGTCCGGGAGGTAATCACCTCCCGGACCTTTTTAATTCTCGTCTCCGTTATCGGCAGGCATATTGACCCGCAGACAATGAACGATATATTAGTATCAGGACAGGCACAGGTTCTAATGATTCCATCACGGGAGGCTCAATGATAAAACTCCTCGCGAAGACACTGAGGATCCTTAATTCGGAAACCGATCCGTATCAGATCAGCCTTGCATTGTGTCTTGCCATGGTAGCGGGCTTCAGCCCGCTGATGAGCCTCCACAATGTCGTGGTATTCTTCCTCGTCTTCGTCCTGCGGGTGAACCTCTCGACCTTTCTCCTCTCCTGGGCACTCTTCTCCGGGCTGGCCTACCTGCTGGACCCTCTGTTCCATGTCACCGGCCTTGCCATCCTGACGGCCGGACCCCTTGAGGGTCTGTGGACTGCCCTGTACAATATGCCGCTCTTCAGGATCGAGCGCTTCAACAACTCTGTGTTGATGGGCAGCCTTCTTATCTCCCTCGTACTGTTTCTCCCCCTCTACCTGGTGACGAACCGGGCGATTATCCGCTACCGCCAGAGCGTCCTTGTCTGGGTCAGAAGCACCAGGGTCATGCAGATGATCCAGCTCAGCAAGTTCTATCAGGCCTACACCTCCTTCAAGACCATCGGGGGTGATGTATGAAGAGATGGTTCCGCTTCCAGGGCATTGCGGCATTTATCGTCATCCTGGTCGTATTTTCCTGCTTCTGGTTTCTCTTCATCGATACCATTGCCCGCAAAAACATGGAAAAGACGGCAACGAGCCTTGTCGGGGCAGAGGTCAACATCAGGAATGTCGATCTGAGATTTTTACCTCTGGGGCTCACGATCGAGGGTGTTCAGGTCACAGACCCGGAAAATCCCCAGACGAATGCCGTCGAGATAGGGCGCCTCTCCTTCTCTCTCGATACCATGCGGCTGTTTCTCCGAAAGGCCATCATCGAGGAGATGGGCGTCGAGGGTGTGGCTCTCGGCACGAAGAGAGACCGCCCGGGAAAGGTGCAGTCACGTGAGAAGGAAGAAAGAGTTCCCCGGACCGGAAAAGGATGGGATTTCATCACACTTCCCAGCTTCTCCCCTGCAGACATACAAAAGATCCTGGAGAAGGAGGACCTCAAGACCCTCGCGCTGATACGTTCTCTACAGGAAGAGACCAGCACACGCAGTGCCTTCTGGGAAAAGAGACTCGGCGAGATTCCCGACACGGCCCGCCTTGAGCAATACCGGGTGCGCATGGAGAAACTCAAGACCGTGAACAAGGGAGATGTTCAATCCATGCTTTCAGCCGGCGCCGAGGCAAAATCCCTTCAGGAGGATCTCCGCAAGGATCTCCTTCTTCTCAATGATACCAAGACACAGTTCGACAGGGACTTCTCGTCGATCAATGAACGGATCGCCCAGGTCAAGGAGGCACCGGCAGAGGATATACGGCACCTGACCCGGAAATATGGACCTACCCCCGAAGGCATCGGGAACGTGAGTGCCGTGCTGTTCGGCTCAAACATCGGGGTATGGATTGAGAGAGCGCTTACCTGGTATGAACGGATAAAACCGCTTGTTGCGCGCTCCACGCAGGAGGAAAACGGCAAGAAGGTGACAAAGCCCATCCGCGCCAGCGGTGTTGACGTACACTTCATGGAATATGCCCCGCTGCCGGATTTCCTCATCCGCAAGACCTTAGCCTCCATCACGCTTGATCAGGGCATGGTGAAGGGAACACTGGACAATATCACGCCCGACCAGGATGTCCTGGGCAAACCGCTCACCTTTGCATTCTCGGCTGGGCAGCTTGGCGACCTCAAGAGTATCGACATCCATGGCACATTCGATCACATCGACCCCCTGACCGGCAAGGATGTACTCAAGGCGGCCGTTAAGGGCTACCGCATGCCCCGGGTGGATCTCGGGTCCCCGGCTCTGCCGCTCGCCCTTCAAAACGCCGTGGCAGACCTCGACCTGACAGCAGAAGTTCTCAATGAAAAGATCACCGCGGATATCTCGGGTTCTTTTTCCGCTGCCCGATTCTCCCTGCAGGAGGGATCGGAAAAGTCCCCGGCATATGCCGCTCTTTCCTCTGCCTTCTCCAAGGTCAACAATTTCAACCTCAAGGCACGCCTCGCGGGCACTGCGGAGGATTATACCATCGAGGTGCGCTCCGATCTCGACCGGGTAGCAAAACATGCCATAGAGACCCTGGTGGCGGATCTTGGAACACAATTCGCACAAGAGGTGAAAAAAGGCGTGCAGGAAAAGATCGAGACCCCCCTGAACTCGCTCCAGGCCGCTGCCGGGTCGATGAGCGAAATCGGCAGGGAGCTGTCCGGCCGCATAGATCTTGCCGATGGACTCATGAAAGACTCCCTTTTCAGCCCTGGGAAAAAAGGCGGCTTGCAATTACCCTTCTGAAGATACATCATGGGAAAAACATCAAAAGGGGCACGTCTCCCATGAGTATCTTCGAGGTTATTATGCTTCTCTGTTTCGGTGCCGCATGGCCGTCATCCATCTACAAGTCCTATCATTCGCGGACATCGAAGGGGAAGAGCCTGGTGTTTCTCGTCATCGTCTTTACCGGCTACATCGCCGGCATCTTCCACAAGGTGTTCTATAATCCCGACTGGGTGGTGCTGCTCTACGGGCTCAACGGTTCTCTGATACTTATCGACATCTTTCTCTATGTACGCAACACCGCCCTGGACAGGGAGTCGGCATCATAATCAGCGAGGCGACGCTCATGATCCCCTGTCCCCGGAGAATCCCCTCATGGATCTCCCTGATCAGCCCGAAATCATCGGCATCGACAATAAGCGGGCGCCTCAAGCGTCACGGCGCCAGTAAAGCCTGACAAATTTTTCTTCTTCGGAATATTTTACCTCGAGCTCTCCATTATATGCCTTGTAGAGTGCATCGCCGATATGCCGCGCAAGGTGGTTGTCGGTCAGGCTCACACTCAGCTTCTGTTTGTCCTGTGTAAAATCGATTACCCTTTTCATCGGAGAACGTATTTCCACTTCCTTGACAACATTCTGGATGAGATTCATGATCTCATCCTTATGCCGATTCAGGTAGCTTCCTGATACATGGACCTCTCCTGCCGGAAACCGGTCACGGATCCTCCTGCATGCAGAGCAGAGAAAAGGCTCGCCAGATGTATCCTTCTGTTTCGGCCATTTCCACCTGCCACCCTGGTAGAGAGCCAGACATTGTGGACAGTATGTACCTTCGGAATACTTCCGCCCATCATCATACGGATCGTGCACCTTTTCCTTGATATTCCTGTCTAGTCGCATACGCTCCTCCTTTTGGTATATGAAATGTTAGCGACGAGCACATAAAAGACAAGGGCGGTTGTCCTAATTTCAGGAATTCAATATTAATTTCAGAATAATACGAAGATACCGGCTGCAGGCGGCTGTCATTGCTTACAATTCCCGAAAAGCAGGTTACGGATCGTACTTATCGCTCCAGGAACAGGGAGCCGGACACCAGGGTTTTCAGCTTCCCGGAGACATTGATGAGCAGGCGGCCTTCCATATCGAGGTCCACGATGGTGCAATCAAGACCTTCTTCCGTGCGGATCCGGTGACCCTTAAGGAGGCCGTGTTCGAGGAACCGCTGCCGGACGGGCTGGAATCCGTTCTCGTAAAAGGTGTGAAACCACTGGTCCATGCGGTTGAGGACCTGTCTCATCACCTGAGGCACCTCGTATTCCATGCCGGTTGCCGCACTCAGCGAGGTCGCCGTCTCGATCAGGTCGTCCGGCCACGCGGTCTGCCTGACATTGATGCCGATGCCGATGGCCGTCAACGCCCCCTTTGATTCACACAGGATGCCGCAGACCTTTTTGCCGGAGATCATGATGTCGTTGGGCCATTTGATTTCGACCTCAATCCCCCTGCACAGTTCGGAAAGGCAATCGTGAACAGCCACACCGGTGATGATGGAAAATCTCTGGTCAGGCTCCCCCAGGGTTACGGTCAGATACAGATTGGTATCGTGAGGGGAGAACCACGTTCTCCCCTTTGTTCCCCTTCCCCGGGTCTGGGACCGTGCCGTAACGAGCAGCCCCACTATGCCGGCATCGAGGGCATACCTGTTGGTGGAGTCTACTGCGTCGAACTCTCGGTACTCCTGTACCAGTCCACCAAAGATCCTGTTCATCACCCCTCGAGCAGGGCATGGGCCTTGAGCAGCCTCTCGAGCATGAAATCGAGTTCCTCTTTGAGGCGGACCTGTTCCTCCACGATTTCCGGCTTTGCCTTTTCCAGGAACCCTTTGTTCTCGAGTTTCTTCTGCTTCGCTTCCAGGTCTTTCCGGGTCTTTGCTATGAGTTTATCGAGACGTTCCTTTTCCTTGTCAAGGTCGATCACACCCTCGAGGGGCACATACACCTCGACTTCGGAGGTCACTGCCAGTGCGCACTTCCTGGGCCTGGGTGCTCCCTCGGCAATGAAGACAATACCCTTGACCCGCGCCAGTTCCCTGATGAATACACTGTAGGTGCCGATCAAGGTCTCCATATCCGGTGATTTCACCTTCAGGACGATATCAAGCACAAGGGAAGGCGCTATGTTCGTCTCTCCCCGGATACTGCGCACACCCGAGATAACATCGTTGAGACACTCCATCATGCGTGCATCATCGGGAAAATCGAGCTCATGATTCACCTGCGGGTACTGGGTTACCACGATGGATTCACTGGTTCGTCCCGGCAGGTTCTGCCAGATCTCTTCACTCACAAACGGGATGATCGGATGAAGCAGCTCGAGGAGCGTCTTGTAGACATGCGTGAGGACCCACCTGGTGTACGGGGCGTTCTCTTCGTTCATCATGGGTTTCGACAGCTCGATGTACCAGTCGCAGAAGGTATGCCAGGTAAACTGGTAGAGGTTGTCGGCAGCATCATTGTAGCGGTACTCATCGAGGGCCGAGCGCGTATCCCTGATGGTCTTGTTGAGTTCGGTGAGTATCCACTTGTCGGCGAGGCTCAGCTTGTCAGGGCTGATGGATAGTGACTTCGGATCGAAGCCCTCGATATTGCTCAGCACGAATTTCCCCGCATTCCATATCTTGTTGATGAAGAACCGATACCCCTGGATACGCTTGTCACTCACCCGAACATCCCTGCCCATGGCGGCGAAGGCGGTCAGGGCAAAACGGAATGCATCCGCTCCGTACTGGTCCATCTCGTCTATCGGGTCAACGATATTGCCCTTTGACTTGCTCATCTTCTGGCCCTGTTCATCCCGGACCAGGGCGTGGAGATACACATCTCCGAAGGGCACATCGCCCATGAACTTGATGCCCATCATCATCATCCGTGCGACCCAGAAGAACAGGATATCGAACCCAGTGATGAGCACGGCTGTAGGGTAGAACTTCTGGAGTGCCTTGGTGTTATCAGGCCAGCCCATGGTGGAAAACGGCCACAGTCCGGAAGAGAACCAGGTGTCGAGCACATCGGTCTCCTGCCGGAGATTGGCCGAGCTGCAGCTGCTGCAGGCCCCCGGTTCTGTCTCGCTCACGATGACCTCTCCGCAGTCCTCGCAATACCACGCGGGGATCCGGTGTCCCCACCAGATCTGCCTGGATATGCACCAGTCGCGGATATTGTTCATCCACTCGTAATAGGTCTTCTCCCACTGTTTGGGCAGGATGCGCGTCCTCGATTCCTGAACCGCCTTGATAGCCTCTTCGGCCAGGGGTTTCGTCCGTACGAACCACTGCTTGGAGAGGTAGGGCTCGATGACACTCTTGCACCGGTAGCACTTTCCCACGGGGACCCGATACGGCGTCCGGTCAACGAGATAGCCCTGTTCCTCGAGATCTGTCTCCAGATCCTTTCTGCACACAAAGCGGTCGCGACCTTTGTACGGGCCTGCATTCTCGTTCATGATACCCGACTCGTCCATGATCACGATCACCTCGAGGCCATGCCGCAGGCTCATCTCGTAGTCATTCAGGTCATGTGCAGGGGTTATCTTGACCGCGCCGGTACCGAATTCCTTGTCGACGACGTAATCGGCAACGATGGGGATCCGCCGGTTCACGATAGGCAGAACAACCTCCTTACCCACCAGGTCAGTATACCTCTCATCAGAAGGATTGACCGCAACGCAGGTATCGCCAAGCATGGTCTCGGGCCTTGTGGTGGCAACAACCACCTCCCCATCTCCGTCAGCCAGCGGATACCTGATGTGCCAGAGGAAACTGTCCTCTTCCTCGTGTTCCACCTCCAGATCCGAGATGGCGCTGTGACACCTCGGACACCAGTTGACAATATAATCGCTCCGATAGATCAGCCCCTCGTCGTACAGTGACACGAACACCTTCCGGACAGCCCTCGACAAGCCCTCATCCATGGTGAAGCGCATTCGCTCCCAGTCACACGAGGCACCGAGGCGCTTGAGCTGGCCAATGATAAGCCCTCCGTGTTTTTCTCTCCATCTCCATACCTCGTCGATAAAGGCATCCCGCCCCAGGTCGTGCCTGGACACACCCTTGCCCGCAAGATACTTCTCCACCACGTTCTGGGTTGCTATGCCGGCGTGATCCGTCCCGGGCATCCACAGGGCATTGTAGCCGTCCATGCGTTTGTACCGGATCATGATATCCTGGAGTGTATTGTTCAGGGCATGTCCCATGTGGAGGACTCCGGTCACATTGGGAGGAGGGATCACAATCGAATATGTAGGCTTGTCGGAGTCATCCTCATCCGCATGAAAGTAGTTCTTCTTAAGCCACATATCATACCATTTCTGTTCGATGTCTTTGGGGTCATATTCTCTATGCAGCATTTCCTTCTCCTCTTGTGCAGACTGCAAATCCCATAGCATGAAAAAAGGCGAAAGGCAAAAATCATAATCGACAGGTGGGGCTAAACGAGAGGTTGAATCACTTCCCGAAAGAGGCCGCGCCAATGCCTGTGGGAAGGGTAGCGTGATATCCCGGGTCAGCAGGTGCTCCCAAAGGGTTCAAAGGCACCGCTGCCTGATGATGGCCCTGCCGGTTTGAACAGGGGGAAAACAGGACAGGACCTTGCTGGTACAGACGAACCGGGCTGCCCTCCTCATCCTGACGATGCGGTGCATACGCACCTTCAACGGGATTTCAAAGGGTTTACCCGGCCCCCTCTAGGAATCCAGCTTCTTGAGCTTTTCGATCTCTTCGCGTATTACCTTTTCGACAATGCCCGGCAGCTCGTCTCTCGAGGCGGTTATGATCTCCCGTATGAGTTCCGCCATGAGAGGCCGCACGATCCCTTCAAGCACCTCGGGAAGTTCCCGCCGGATGTCCTCAATCAATTCCTCTGTGCCCGGGCGCGATACTGCTGCCTCAAGCGGCATCGACTCGGGTCGGACCTCTTCAGCCGATGCGCTGCCAAAGGTCACATCCGTGCCGGATAACGTCTCTGCCTGTTCGGGTTCTCCGTCTCTGCCGGAAAAGGATTCCACCTCGGGGGCACTGAATTCCTCACCGCCATGAAGGTCCTTCTCAGACAGGGTGAAGGTATCATCACTGGAAATAACGTGTTCTTCATCAGGGGCATGATCGCGGCCGCTGTCACCTGGCAGAGTATCCTCATCGAGGGCTGCTTCAAGGCTCTCGCCGGTGTCCTCGAGCGTGATCACATCCTCCTGGCCGGGCTTTTCCTCAGACAGCGCTGCTGTTTCATTGGATGAGAGGGTGACATCGATATCAAGGGCCTCGTCCCCGTGTTCGATCTCCTCCACCGATATGTCATATTCCATGGAGATTTCTTTACCGAGATCGAATGAATCGGGTTGGTTTATCCGGGAGATGGGATCCTGACTCTCACCGGCCTTTGTCTTCTCACCCGGGGGCTGACCTTCTTCCAGCAGATCCGTGAGATCGATAATTTCGTCATCTTCTAACATAGTGTCTTTCATAACCCTCTCCTTTGTCTCTATGCACGTTATTCGTCCCTCAATTCTTCATGATCGGCTGCCCTGTCGATTCCTTTACCGACATCCACAGGGGGCCTTCAATGTCTATCTTCTTTCTGCTTGTTGTACTCAATGCTATGGGCATATGGACATACATGTTGTTCCACAGGCCGATGAGCATGTCCGTCTTCCCGCTCATGCCTGCGTGCACTGCCATCTGTGCAAGGAACCCGCAGAAGATGGAATCCGACGCATTGGCGGGAACGCTCCTGATGACATAGCTGGGGTCTATGTACTTGAGATTGATCTCGATATCCTTCGAATGAAAATATTCTTCGATACGATCTCTGAGAAACAGCCCGATATCCCCCTTCCTGATATTCCCGGAGGCATCGCTTTTTTGCGGGAGATCCTGAAAATACTTCTGGCCTGCACCCTCGGCTGCAACGATCACCGCGTGTCCCCGGGATTGCAGCCTTCTCTCGAGGGAGGCCAGGAATCCCCTCTCGCCATCCAGATCGAAGTCTTCCTCCGGCACGAGGACAAAATTCGCATCCCTGGAGGCAAGGGCGGCATTGGCAGCGATAAATCCCGAATCCCTTCCCATGAGCTTGACCAGCCCGATTCCGAAAGGCGCCCCCTTGGCCTCGACATGGGCACACTGGATAACCCCCCTGGCCTCTTCCACGGCCGTGTCAAATCCGAAGGTCTTCGATACAAAATTGATGTCGTTGTCTATGGTCTTGGGAATACCGATGACGGAACACTTGAACCCCCTTGCGAGCGCCTCACGGGCAACGGCAGACGCTGCCTTGAGCGTCCCGTCACCGCCGATGAAGAACACGACGTTCATGTTGACCCGTTCGATCGCATCGACGATCTCGGCGATGTTTTGAGCCCCACGGGACGATCCCAGCACCGTCCCCCCGAACTCGTGGATGTGCTCCACAAAGAACGGTGTCAACTCGATGAACGAGTGTTTATACTTCGGGATAAACCCCTGGAGACCGTACGGAATGCCGTAGATATTCTCGACACCGTACATAAAGTACAGTTCGAGGACAATGCTGCGGATCACGTCGTTGATGCCCGGACACAGCCCGCCGCAGGTAACCACACCGCACTTGGTCTTCGAAGGGTCAAAGAATATCTTCTTTCTCGGCCCTGCCAGTTCAAAGGAAGGTACGGCCGTCTTCTTCCCGGCGCAGCTCTGAACATACTTTAAAGAGGTGTTGATCAATACCCGCTCGGTCTCGTCGATAAATATGGTGGTTGATTTCACCGGCGAATCTATTCCGGGTTTTCCCAGGGTACTGATCTTTGTATCTATGCCTTCCCCTCTTGCACCTTCCTTCATTCGACAGGCCCCCACTTATGTTGGTATATCGGATTTTACCTCTTTTTTCTTTATCAACTCAACAGGCAGTATACGATCAATTTGCACTGAGAGGGAAGACAATCCTCACATCCCGGCATCTTCACGTCCTCTTTCCCGCCAAGAGCTTCTATGTTATAAATCTTTTTTATGGGGAAGGACAGTGTCGATAAGACCCAGGAAGAGATCCTCGAGGAAATGGCCAAGGCCCTGGGGCATACCGGGTATAAGCTGGAAATGGTCCTGGAGGAACTGGGCAGGATCTCTCGGCAGCTGGAAGCAACAGCTGACACCGGTGAATACAATGCCCTGGTTGACGCCTTCAATACACTGCGGAAACAGGCGCTCATGAGGAGGGACATGCTCATGATACACCGTGAGGCCGTCGGCGCGCGCAAGCACAACTACCTCGACAAGTACTATCCCATCCCGAACAAGAGGGAAAAGAAACCCGAAGAGAAAGGCTGACCATGTATGATCTGTTCGTTATAGGCGCAGGCCCGGGAGGATACACCGCTGCACTGCTCGCTGCAAAGAAAGGGCTGCGGGTCGGAATTGCGGAAGGGGCCCGCATGGGGGGCACCTGCAGCAACACGGGATGCATCCCCACAAAAACCTACATTGAAAGCATCAATCTTTTCAGCAGGATCACCGCCGCCTCACGCTTCGGCATCGAGGCGGGCAGACCGGTCCTGACGCTGGGCTCCCTGAATAAGAGGAAATCGAGGATCATCACCCGCCTGGCAAAGGGGGTCGAACAGCTCCTCAAGGACGCGGCCGTGGATATCTATCCGCAGCCCGCACAGATCATTGATCAGGGCAGGCTCACGGTGGGTGACCGGGAGCTCGTCACCCGTTCCCTGATCGTGGCTTCCGGCTCGACACCGAAGAAGCCCGCCCTGTTCGGTGTCAAGGGCATATGGACCAGCGACACGATATTCGATGTCACCGAGCTGCCGCAAAGCCTTGCCATTGTCGGAGGAGGCGTAATCGGGATGGAAATGGCCCATATCTTCAGCACGCTTGGCTGCACGGTGAGCATTATCGAGGCCATGGACAGGATCCTGCCTTCTGAAGACCCGGAGGTCTCCGCCTTCCTGGCAAAGGCCCAGCGGAAGGTGAGCCTGCACACGTCCTCGCAGGTCAAGGATATCCACGGCGATGGTCCCTATGAGCTCACCCTCGAAAAACCCGGAGAGACGGTTACCCTTGCCGTCGAGAAGATCCTCCTGTGCATTGGGAGAGCACCGGTGATGCCGCAGGGCCTCGAACGCCTCGGAATCGAGATAAACAAAGCCGGGGGCATCAGGGTTGACGACACCATGCAGACATCCATCCCCGGCATCTATGCCATCGGCGACGTGACCGGGGAACACATGTATGCGTATGTGGCAAGCAAAGAGGCCGGCGTTGCGGTGGACCACCTCACCGGGGGAAGCCGGCGGATGAACTACCGCAACATTCCCACGATCATCTTTACCGATCCCGAGATCGCCTCGGCAGGAAAAAATCTTGACGAGATCGATCATGCCACTGCCAGGCACGGCATGTTCCCGCTATCGGCACTCGGGAGGGCACGAACCATGGAGGCTCATGACGGGTACGCCCATATCATCTGCGCCGCATCCGGCAGGATCGAGCGCGTCACCATCGTGAGCCCCCATGCAACCGAGCTCATCGGCATAGCCACCCTGGCAATCGACAGGGGCCTCACCGCAGAAGACTACCTCGGCCTGTATCATCCTCACCCGACCTTGTCCGAGCTCCTCAAAGAGGCCTCGGAAGATGTCCTGGGGCTGTGCGTTCACAAACCATAGGAATACCTTTTTCACCCGCCAGGCTCAAGATGACCGCTTGACACCGCCGAACAAAAATTGTTAAGCCCCAATCATCCAGGAGGATAATGATGAACTATTTACTCGATTTTGAAAAACAAGGTGGCCTTGTACCGGCCATAGCACAGGACTGGAAAACCGGCGAGATCCTCATGCTTGCCTATATGAACCAGGAGGCATTCGAGGAGACACTGCGCACCGGCAGGGCCTGTTACTACAGCAGATCCAGAAACAGGCTGTGGAGAAAAGGGGAAGAATCAGGAAATGTTCAGGAGGTGAAGGAAGTTCGTACGGACTGCGACGCCGATACCGTTGTCCTGAAGGTGGAGCAGATCGGCGGGGCTGCATGCCACACCGGTTACAGATCATGTTTCTTCAAGAAGATTGAAGGGGAAAGCATTGTCGAAGACGGAATAAAAGTCTTTGATCCCAAAGAGGTGTACAAATCATGAGCCTTATACGTCTTGCCATTCCAAAAGGGAGTCTCCAGCAGTCCACCATCGATCTCTTTAAAGATGCCGGGTGGAACATCAGGATGTCATCGAGGAGTTATTTCCCCTCGATCGACGATCCGGATATCGATTGCGCCCTGGTACGGGCCCAGGAGATCTCCCGGTACGTCGAGTCAGGATTGTTTGATGTCGCCCTGACCGGAAAGGACTGGATCCTGGAAAACAACTCCGATGTCGTGGAGGTCGCCGATCTCATCTACTCCAAGGCGACATACCGGCCTGCCAAGTGGGTCCTCGCAGTGGATGAAAAGTCCGATTACAAAAGAATAGAGGACCTGGAAGGGAAGAAGATCGCGACCGAGCTGGTGAACTTCACGGTGCAGTACTTTAAAGAAAGGAATATCAACGTCGAGGTCGAGTTCTCATGGGGAGCAACAGAGGCAAAGGTCGTTGACGGCCTTGCCGACGCCATTGTGGAGGTAACCGAGACAGGCTCTACCATAAAAGCGCACAACCTCAAGATCATAGACGAACTGCTCGTTACGAACACAAAGCTCATCGCGAACAAGGCGTCCTGGAGCGACCCTGCCAAGAGAACCAAGATCGAGCAGATCTCCATGATGCTCCAGTCGGCCCTCCAGGCAACCGGGATGACCGGGCTCAAGATGAATGCCCCGAAGGACAAGCTGGAAAACATTATCGCCATGCTCCCGGCCATCACCTCTCCCACGGTATCTCCTCTCTACGACTCGAACTGGTTCTCTCTTGAGATCATCATCCTCGAGTCGCAATCGAGAAACCTCATACCCGAGCTTCTCAGGGCAGGCGCCCGGGGCATTATCGAGTATCCCCTCAAGAAGGTGTTGAACGGATGATCATCTTGAAGACCAGCGAAGAGATAGCCCTGATGCGGGAAGCAAACCGCATCCTGGCGCATCTGTTCGAGCATATCAGGCCGCTGATCCAGCCCGGGATCACTACCGCCGAGCTCGATCAGGAGGCGGAGCTCTTCATGCGTTCGCACAATGCCGTGCCTGCATTCAAGGGCTACCGGGGGTTCCCCGGCACCCTGTGCACCTCGGTCAACGAGGAGGTGGTGCACGGGATCCCCGGTCCCAGGAAGTTACTCTCGGGCGACATCGTCAGCATCGATGTGGGGGCTCTCCTTGACGGTTTCTACTCTGATGCGGCAAGGACATTCAGCGTCGGAACCGTCTCGAAACAGGCACAGCAGTTGATGGATACCACCCGGGAGGCGCTGGAAGCCGGAATCCGCCAGGCGTATCCCGGCAACCGTCTCTCCGATATATCGGTGGAGATCCAGAAGGTTGTGGAATCAGCCGGGTTCAGCGTGGTCAGGGACTTTGTGGGGCACGGTATCGGAAGAAACCTCCATGAAGATCCGCAGATACCGAACTTCGGCAGAAAAGGCAACGGTCCGGTGCTCCAGGAGGGAATGACCTTTGCCATCGAGCCCATGGTGAATCAGGGGTCGTGGCGGGTGAAAGTGCTCCATGACGGATGGACAGCAATCAGTGCAGACCGCTCGCTTTCCGCGCATTTCGAAGACAGCATCGCCATCACGAAAGACGGCCCCTTGATACTGAGCGCCTTGTAACGACCGACCCCCGCATCTGCGGACTTCAGACCGGGTAATCCGCTACGCACGTGACCTGCGCAATCCCTGTTTTCAACCGCGGGCAGCGATGGGTCTCGGTTCTTATTGAGCGCCCCGCGCCTTTATGGCAACCTTGACGGTCTGGAATATGATGACAAGATCGAGCCAGAGAGTCCGGTGTTTCATGTAGAACAGCTCATACTTGAGTTTCTCTTTCGCATCCTCGATGGTATCCCCGTAGGGGTAATTGATCTGCGCCCACCCGGTAATCCCGGGTTTTGCGTGCATCCTCAACGCATAAAACGGGATGACCTTCTCGAGCTGATCGACGAAGTATCTCCGCTCGGGTCTCGGACCGACAAAACTCATATCGTTTTTGATCACATTGATGAACTGGGGCAGCTCATCAATGCGGATCTTGCGGATAATCCGCCCCACGCGGGTGACCCGCGGGTCGTTCTCGCTGGCCCATTGGGGTCCTGCCTTCTCGGCATCCTGCCTCATTGACCTGAACTTGATCACCTTGAAGTCTTTGCCGTCCTTGCCGACCCTCTGCTGGAGATAGAAGATGGGGCCCGGAGATTCCAGGCGGATTATGATTGCGGTCAGGAGCATGATCGGGAAGGACACGATGAGCCCGATGAGGGCAAAGAGAATATCGAATCCGCGCTTCATGATATCCTGTGTCGGGGAGCTCAGGAATCCGCGGGTAAAGATGATGGAGCTGGGACGAATCTCTTCGACGAGAATCCTGCCGGTGATGTTTTCATAGAAGGTCGGTGCATCGATCACATCACAGGAGGTGAGTTTTATATGCAACAGATCATCGATGGGCAGCGTCCCCCTCCACCCGTCCGGTGCAACGACCAGCACATCGGGATCCACCGCGTTTATGATTGCCGACAATTGCGATACATCTCCCAGGCACCGGTAGGGAAGATCCCAGTTGTTCTTCCCGACATACCCTTCAAACATCACCGGGTACCCGCCGGAGCGAATCTGCTGAAACAGGAACTTCGCATTCTCGCCGTCGCCCAAGATTACGACCCGGGTTGCGGCATTATCGGCAAATTTCAGCCTGAGGTACCCGACCCTCATGAGGAACGATATCCCCAGCGTGATGACGAGTGCTATGAGCAGTACATCCCGCTCGAGGCCTATTACCGGCAGGATATAATATAACAGGGCCAGCGCGATGAGTGTAATGCCCCCGCCCAGGAGGATGGAGGACGTAAGTTCCGAGGCCCTTCTCCAATACCGCCAGTTATAGAGGTCCTGGAAATAGAAACAGATTATGCACGTTCCCGAATACATCACTGCCTTTACCCACAACAATTCATCCGGCAGACAGACCTCGGGAAGCAGCCTTTGAATATACTTTGCGAGAAATACGGATCCTGCGCTTACAACAATATCAAGAATAAGCAGGAGGACCGCTGAATAAACGTTTCTCGTCATGATTTAATCAATCGTCAGATTGCCCTTAAAAATTAAGGTTATTAATACTGTAGCCCTAAGGAGTCATTCAAACCTCCTTGCCGGAAGACCCAGACAGGGTTCATCGGAGAGATTCACCCCGACCTGTGAACCAAGATTAGCAGATTATCGTGATTTGTGTAATAAAGAATCTCAGCAGCAAGACCCTTCTGCTTCATGAGCGAAGAATAACGTCCTTACCCGAAGGCCAGGAAGCAATCTCCTGTATTGCCATCGGTCTGTTAGTCATCATTGCGGAGAAAGCCTGCCCTGAGCAGAAAATACATGAGCTGAAGAACAGCAGATGCCGCTGCGGCAACATAGGTCAACGCTGCTGCCGAGAGGACCTTCCGGGCACCTGCCACCTCGGAATCAGAAAGGATACCGGTTGCCGGCAGGGCCTGCAGGGCTCGGGATGAGGCATTGAACTCAACCGGCAGGGTGACGAGCTGGAACAGGACAGCCAGGCTGAAAAAGATTATGCCCGCCAGGATCAGCGACTTTGCCATGAAAATAAACCCGATAATGAGCAATGGCCAGGCAAGATTGGATCCCAGGGAAGAAATGGGCACGAGGGCGCTTCTCAGCTTCAGGGGCATGTAGCCGTGCGCATGCTGTATGGCATGACCGGCCTCATGGGCAGCAACCCCAACGCTGGCCAGGGAATTGCCGGCATACACGTTCTCGGACAACCTCAGCATCTTGGTCCTGGGATCGTAGTGATCGGACAGGAATCCCCTGCTCAGTTCAATGCCCACGTCACTGATGCCCTGGGCCCTGAGGATCTCGCGGGCAGCCTGGGCTCCGGTAATGCCGCGAGACGTGGGCACCTTGGAGTACTTCGCATAGGAAGACTTCACCTTTATCTGCGCGTATATGCTCAAGAGCAGCGCCGGTGCAATCATGATGATGTAGAGCGGATCAAAGATCATACTATTCCTCCCTTGAATCTTCACTCCTTCATTAGTATCTTGGATACGCCAAGTCAAGTTCATGGATCGCTATCCCGCCACCCCAGAGGCACGATCCGGATTCATTCGTGACACAGAAACCTCCGGCACAATTCCCAGCAGACACTCCGTCATATGTTCGGGCCGTGTGCCTGGCATAAACCGTTGCCACCCTTATCCCTTTTCCTTTGAATACAACTATGCTATCGTTCTCCTATCCGAAGGAAGTGGGGGTTTTATGAAAAGATATCCTGGAATTCTATTGTTATTCTTCATTTGTTCCCTTGTTGTGCTCGGCTGCAGCAAAAGCCCTGAAGAGAAACGAGCTGCGTACCTTGAAAGCGCGGACAAATATATGCAGGAAGAGAAGTATGCCGAGGCGGCAATACAGTATCAGAACGCACTGCAGATTGCACCCGATGACGTGGACACGCTCATCACGTTAGGGGAGGTGCAGCTCAAGCTCATGCGGGCAAACGAGGCATACAAGGCCTTTGCACGGGCCTCGAATGCGGACCCGAAGAATGTCAGATCCCGGGAATACCTGGCATCCATGCAGCTGCTGGCCAAAAAGTACGATCTCGCTGCCGAGCAGGCACAGGCCATACTCGACATCGACCCGAACAACCCTACGGCAAAAGAGATGCTTGCCCAGGCACTCTTTCAGAGCGGCAAAAAGGCAGAGGCAGTCGCGATCATGGAGGATATCCTGCAGGCCAAGGAACCGACCGAGGCTGCCATCATCAATACCATCCAGATGTATCTGGCGCTCGGCAGATTCGACGATGCCCTGAAGCTCGTCTCAAAAGGTGTTTCCCTCTATCCGGACTCCACCAAGGTCCGCTTTCTTGGCAGTGATATCCATGTGTACGAGAACAATATCGAGCAGGCCAGAAAATGGGCAGAGGAGGCATACCGCGTCGGGGGAGACGATATCAATGCAGGCATTACCCTTGCCCGTTTCTACGCGGGCCAGAAGATGGACGACCTCTTCACTGCACAGATCACCGAGCTGAAGACCAGATTCCCCGACAATCCCAGCCCCTATCTGCTCGAGGCGAATGTACTCCACCAGCAGGGCTCCCTCGACAAGGCCCTGGATGCTGCCAAAAAGGCAGGGGAACTGGACGACAATACCCTGAGCCGGACGCTCATATCCCAGCTTCTCCTGGAGAAAGGAGATCTCCAGCAGGCAAAGAAGATCCTCGTGCAGACCACAGAGGAAGATCCCAAGGCCATACCCTCGCGAATCCTCCTGGCGCAGATATACATCGACGAGAAAGATCCTGAAAAGGCACTGGTGACCCTGGACACCCTGATCAGGAATATCCCCCGGAGACCGGATGTGGCGACAACGTCAGCGCAGGCATATCTCATGAAGGGAGACGTGGTCCGCGCACGGGAGCTCGTCGAGAACTCCCTACAAGAGAACGCCAACAATGTTTCCCTCCATTCCATGATGGCAAAGATCTATTTTGCCCAGGGACAATACGACGAGACCATATCAGAGGTTGAACTGCTCGTGAAGCATTCCGTGAGAATTCCCGACGTGATCTATATCGGGGCCCTATCAGCCCTGAAAGCAGGGAAATCCGATACTGCCGGTTCATATGTGGACATTCTCAAGAAAGGCGCCCCGCAGGCCTGGCCCACCATGCATGCCGAGACCCTCCTGCTGCTCACCCAGGGCAAGAAAAAGGAGGCCTATCAGGCAGCGAGCACAGCCCTGGACCTCTATCCCGGCAAGGCCGAGGCACTGACACTCTATGCAGGAATTGCACCCGCAGTCGCCAAAAAAGAGGACGCCATACGCAAGATAACCGCTGTCTGCACAAAGGCAGATACCGCAACCTGCCACATGATCCTGGCAGGACTCCTGGAAAGTTCGGGCAAAAAGCCGGAGGCCCTCTCCCAGATAAAAGTGGCGATAGACCTGGAGCCGGACAACACGGTGCTCTATCATGCACTCGCCCAGTACTATGCACGGAACAACATGGTAAAGAATGCCCTTGATGAATACGAGAGTCTTCTCAATAAAAATCCTGAAGACCTGCGGGCAGCCATCATGCTTGCCCTGCTCAACCAGAACGAGGGCAGGATATCGGATGCAAAGAAGGTGTATAAATATATCCTGAACCGTGAGCCGAAACATGCGCTTGCCGCAAACAATCTCTCCTGGATCCTTGCTGAAAGCGGAAACAAGAATGACCTGAACGAGGCCCTGCAGCTTGCCCAGATCGCAAAAGACAAGTTCCCCGACGATCCGAGGATCGCAGATACCCTCGGGTATGTCTACCTCAAGAAAGGGCTTTCAGACAATGCACTTGCCCAGTTCCAGCTTGCCGTGGAAAAACTCCCTGAAGAGCCCGCCATCAGCTATCACATGGCCCTGGCACTGGTGGACCTGAACAGGGCGAGCGAGGCCAAGAAGTATCTCAAGAGGGCCTTGAGCGCACAGGCTTCGTTCGAGGAGAAGTCTCAGGCACAGACGCTGCTTGCCCGGCTCGAATCAGAGACGAAAGAATAGGCGTTCCCGGATCTGGCGGGTGAGTGGCTCCGCAGCGATCACATCCCGAGGATACCCACCGCTGTCATGGCGGCGGTGATTGATCTCAGGATGGTCTTGCCCATGCTCACCGGGATAAATCCACCGGCAGCCATGGCATCGAGCTCGGCACGGGTGAACCCCCCCTCCGGGCCTATAAGGATCCCCACATCATCCGCCCTGCAGTCGTGGATCGTGCGTGTTGCCTCTTGTGATGCAACGAGCTTGACCTTCCAGGAAACAGGGCTCGACCGGACAAACTCCATGAGCCCCGCGGGTTTGTGAATTATTGGGATGTCTCTGCGTTCGCACTGCTTGACTGCCTCGGCGACGATGATGTTCCAGCGATCGAGTCTCGTCTCCGTCAGGGTGCGGATGTTCGATCTCTCGGCTATGAGCGGGTGTATGTTTGCAACGCCGAGCTCGGTGACGGTGCGGATCAGCTGGTCCATGTCCTTGAGATCGATCATGCTCATGCCCAGGTGCACCTGCGGAGCACCTCGTTCGTGGAGCTCCTGGGTCCCGACAATTTCAAGGGTAACCTTCTTCGGATCGACAGAGACGATCCTGGCGGCATAGCCCGTATTCAGATCCCTGATACAGAGCTCGTCTCCCTGTTTTTTCCGAAGCGGTCCGCATATGTGTCGGGCATCACTGCCGGTGATCACGGCATGGTCGCCGTCAATGAGTTCGGCAAAAAAGCGCGGCATGGTATCCTTCCTCCTGCCGTGTCACACTGCAAGATTTCTCAGAAACGCCGCTGCCTCTTCAGGCGAGGTGGAATTTATATGCACATCCGAGCCCCATTCAAACCCCGTTGAGGTGGCAATCCGCGGAATAATCTTCATGTGCCAGTGATAATACTCCCCATATTCGTTCCCGAACGGTGCAGTATGAATACCATAGTTATACGCCGGCCTGTCCAGGGCGCTGTCGAGCCTTGATATCACATCCTTGAAGATCCTGGCCATCTCGTTGACCTCTTTGGGTTCGATCTCGTGGAAGTATGACGTATGTCTCTTGGGAAGAATCCACGTCTCGAAGGGGACCCGCGGGGCAAACGGTTCGATTGCGAGGAACAGCGGGGTCTCGCTCACCACCCGCGTTTCCAGCTGCATCTCCTGCCTGATCACATCGCAGTATATGCACCGCTGCTTATACTCGAAGTGCCTCCTGGCGCCGTCGATCTCGTCCAGGATTCCCCGCGGCACGATGGGCAGGGCCATGAGCAGCGAATACATATGATCAAGGGTTGCCCCTGCCGGCGCGCCACAATTCTTGTAGATCAGGACGTAGCGCATCCGCATATCTTTTCTCAGGTCGATGATCCGGTCCCGGTATGCCCAGAAGACATTCTCCAGCTCTTCGGTACTCATCTGCGCCTGCCTGATGCCATGCCTGGGGGTCTCGATTATCACCTCATTGGCACCGACACCGGTTATCTTGTCATAGACTCCCTCTCCCAGACGTTTGAGATCCTCCTCAACCACCAGCAGCGGAGAACGGCTGGGCACGACCCGCAGATTCCATCTCGCATCATTCGGATGAGAGCCCGGCGGCCTGTTCGCAAGAATCTCCGGGGGACACAGATGTTCATTGCCCGGACAGAACGGACAATGATCACCGTCTATCAACTCCTGTGATCTCTGCCCTATGCCTGGTGACCGTATCGGGTCATCGGAAATGATCACCCACCTGTTGACGACCGGATCTCTCCTCAACTCGGACATACGTCTTCAACCCTCATGACAACATCGGGAATGTGAGTCTCACCTCTTCTCAAGAAATAGATGCTCCACCCCTGAAATGTCTTCTCAAATCCCTCTTCACTCTGCGATATGCATTCAATGGGAACGATGCAGACATCCCATGGCTGATCGGACTCCAGGAAAACCCTTACCCCCTTGTCCGTATCCGCAACCTCAACCCTGCCTGTCCGGTAGATTCCCCGGCAATCCTCTACTGCCTCACCATCCACAACGGGTCTCTGCTCGGAGACAATCATGATATTCCATTCGATGGCCAGCCACCACTCCTCGTGACCGGTCGTTATCTCGTGGGATACACCGATCCTCCCGGAGGGATTGCATCGGTATGTCTTTTTCATCTTCACCGGGCCCCGCCCCCCCTCGAAGGTGAGAGAGAGCGTGTCCCCCGACTCGGTGGTGGCAGTCAGTTCAAAAGGCATGAGGCCCGGCATGGGGTGATCGATCCGGTTTTCCTTCAGAATGGTGTTCAGCGAGGGTTCGACATCGAGGTAATGGGTAAGGAAGGAATTCTTCGGATAGGTATCGTAGACGAGGAGTTCCTTGAATTCCTCCGAGACCTCGTGCGCAATGTCATGGATGGACAGCGGCTCCTGAGAGTTGTTCCCGCCCGAGTTGACGGGGGCCTCCTTGATTGCCTTATGGTAGATCTCGGGATGCCTCATGAGGATGTTCGACAGATTGTACGCTCTCGGCTTGTACTCCAGGGCAAAGGCAGATGCTGCCGCATGCGGCGAGAGGTAGCAGTTCAGTATCTTGCCCGAGACGAGCACCTCGTTGAGTCCATCCAGATTATGGTCGGCGATTGTTACCTCCCAGGGAGAATCCTCAAACCGGCCTTCGTCGATAATGGCCTCTGCCTTGAGAAGGTTCTCGTATACCGCATGCCTCAACGCCGCTATGTAGGTGCCGCCGAAGAGACCATGCCAGTAGGCGCAGTTGCACTGGGCCATGAGCAGATGGCGCAGTGCGTCTTCCGGCTCTCCGCATTCCCTTACCAGGTCGCTTATCCTGAGCATCTTCTTGTGCATGAGATTGGACTCGGGATACTTGGCAAAAAAGTTATCCCACATGCCGCCCCGCAGGAACGCCCGCAGCACGCTCCAGGTGTTTTCCCTCTTGGCCTGCTTCACGAGATCCTCGTACACCCTCCCCTGCTCGGCAAAAAGGCTCCATTCCATCATCTCCTGGTATGACGCGGTGGGCAGATAGACCAGCCCCCTGGGCGCGCAGGTATCCACGACATGGGCCAGCGGCACGATCTCGATGTCGGCCGATGCCCTGACAATCTCATCGAAGAAGTTGCGCAGCCACCGCTCTTCGATAACCCATTTATGGGTTCCCGGCCACATGCCGAACTTCTCCCCGTCGTCGCCGTAGGTTATGACGCGCACCCCCCTGTTTTTCATTTCCAGGAGGTACTCTCTGACCTCATGCGGCTGCCTGAACGGGATCAGGTAGCGAAGGTGCATGTCGATGGGAAAAACCTTTAATGAATACCCCTCCCGCTCCGTGATGTAGTATCCGTGGACATCTTCGCGGCGAAGCCCCGCAGAGAGGAAGTGACTGTCGTCGAGCAGGGTATACTCGATGTCCAACCCCGCTATCTTCCTGGGAAGGCCCGGTTCCCAGATCCGCTCTGCACACCACATGCCCCGGGGAGTTACCCCGAATCTGTCCTTCAGGTATCTCCTGGTGTAATCGATCTGCGCCTGGGCATCGATCTGAGGGATCACGGGAAGAATGGGCTCGTAAAAGCCGCCCCCTATGAGCTCTACCTGGGAACGGCCCACCAGTTCGGACAGCAGGTCGAAAAACTCCGGTTCGTGTTCCTCGAACCACTCGAAGAGCGGGCCGGTATAATGAAGGCTCATCCGTATCTGGGGATAGTCCTTGAGTATCTTCAGGAAAGGGAGATAACAGTCGCGTGAGCCCTGCTGAAAAACCGAAGGAAAATTACCCACGGGCTGATGAGAATGGACACAGAAAGCCAGATATATTTTCTCAGACATACCACATCACCTTTTCAAAATATTCTTCCGGGACGGTAACGGATAAAAAACCACTTGCCGGGTGCCTTTCAACCTCGAGGCCTTTGAGCGCCAGGGAGACAGAGAAACGGATCCTCTGCCCGGCGGAGGCAGAAAGCAGCGTGAACGGTATCCCGAACTCCAGGACATGCTCGAATGCAACGCTTGTAAGCTCTGTCTTCAATTCGAGCCTGTTATTCTTTACCGAAGAGAGCGTCATGATCCTGTCGGCCGGCGCGATCTGTAGGCGCAACTGCTCCGGCGAAACAATATCCATCTGGACGGTCAGATCCCCTGATGTATTGAAGAAATCCATTCTCATGTAGAGGTGCTCGGCATCAAAGCCGAAATAGAGATGAGACAGGATCCGCTGCTGGCGGTACATGCTCGTGGAACTGCCGGCGGCAGCATAGTACCCGGCCTTGAGCCACTCATAGAAGTGCGAGACCTTGCCGTCGATGATCGGATGTACGAACCCGCTTGGAATCTTTCCGGGAATAATATCGTGGGGGGTGATGATGCTCTTGGAGAGCTCCGAGGGCGCGGTATCGCCATGGAGGGTATAGCAATTCGCCAGGTGCAGCCTGAAGAGCCTGTCAAACTGTTCGTCGTTTTCACTGGTGAATTCATCCCCATACCACCAGAACCAGTCACTCCCTTCTGCAATGTATATCTCTTCCCAGGCAAGCGGGTTGGCGGAGCTGCCCTTGGACTCCACATAGTTCCTGGTCCGGGCGAGATATTCCCATGCCTTTCTGTCCTCCTCATGGCCTATCCAGATGGCAAAATTGTGGTTGATCCACGAACCGCTGTAGAGGTTCCCAACCGTATCGCCGGCAGGATTATCCTTCAGGTACTCCCCGAAGAGTGATGTCTGTACCCCGGGTGTCGACAGCAGGTTGCTATACAGAGCCCTGAGGAATTCCTCCCCGCTGTCCGGATAGTACTCCCACGGATTCTCGCCGTCGAGGATGATCGAGACGAACGGATTGAACGTATACCCCCTGGAGCCCTTGTGGATATTCCTGAGGTGATTTGTGAAGTTCTCTGCAGCCTGTCCGGGGGGATTCTTTGCATAGACAAATCCTATGTGGTCCGACAGGGGTCTGTCGCGGAAAAACATGGAGACGCCCGAGGTGCCGGACGTGGCCCTGTAGGGCCGGTACAGCCTCGTACCCGTACGCGACTGCCGCAGGCTCGCAAAGAGGATGTCCTCGTCAGAGGCACTCCACTCAATCCCATTGTCTGCCAGCAGCTCGATCATTTCCGGACACACAGACCCCTCCGAGGGCCACATGCCCTTCGGAGGCTTGCCGAAGAGCTGTTCGTGCAGGGAGACCGCCTTTGATATCTGCACCCTCAGGTCCTGAGGATGAGAGAACACCTCCGTTGGCAGTGGGGTATCGAGCGATCTGAGTGCATGGCCGACATTCATGACCAGCGGCCCGATGGGATGGTAGAAGGGAGATGCCGTAATCTCTATCCGGCCTTCTGCCTGGGCCTTTCTGTAGAGGGGTATTATCTCTTTCATGATGTCGATCTGAAAATCGAGCAGAAACCTCTTATCCGACTCGCTGAACGATCTCCCCTTGCTGATGAGATCCCGGATCCTCTTGTCCTTGCGCGCCGTAAATCCCATCCAGGTGAGATTGAACAGCACCTGGAGATCGAGGATATCCTGGTGCGTGAACTTCTTTGCCACGGACTCGAGCTGCCTGGGATTCCTTATAGCCCCCCGTTTCTCGTACAGATCATTAAACCGGGGGAACGGGGCGATCATCGTCTGCTGATGGCACATGAAGAACCTGGTCAGGAGCTGCTTTCTCTCATCAAGGGTAAAGTCCGAGGGACTTTTCTGGGAAAGGTGAAAATCCGTATCCCGCGATCCATTGTCCGTATAATCCATGATCTGCGCCAGGAGAGAGGGAACGAGGTTGAACGTGCAGCGAATCCCGGGGTAGTCCTCGAGCAGGGCAATCATGTCATAGTACCCGCGAACTGCGTGCAGCCGCACCCAGGGCATGAGATAGGTTCCCGATACCGGATCCTTGTAATACGGCTGGTGCATATGCCATAAGAATCCGACAGAAACTTCTCTCATCTCCGACCTCCCCAAGCCATTGCTATATTAATAATCCACTAATCCTATCAAGGCAAAATGAATTTCGTTTCCTCAAGGAATGACCGACGAATCGACCCGCAGGCATCGCGCTATACCTAGCCAGGATTATTCTCCTCCCCTTTAATAATTGGACGGATTTCAACAGGCATGCATGAAGATCAGGCAAGGATGAGAGATTCTGGTAGCGGTGGAGGGATTTGAACCCCCGACACTGCGGATATGAGCCGCATGCTCTGACCACCTGAGCTACACCGCCACGGGTTTTTCTTCTACCCAAGTCTCTGACTTTTGTCAATTATGAAAAGCCTTGTGTGTTGCAGTTTTTCATCCCGATCATACGAATCCGGTAAGACAACAGCCCTTACTCCATAATGCCACGGCCCACAACTGGAGCCGACCATGATGAATTGCCCGAGACATCTCCCGGGCAATTCATGAAAACTCGGAATTGTGTTGCCCGTATTCAGCGGCCGACATCAACCGCTGCAGGTATTCCCCCCATGCCATGGGCGAAGCTGACCGCGTTCAGGAGCGCATCGGTCGCTGCCCGGGCAGCGATGACACCGAGGTGGAGCGGATGCGCCGGTTTAACTCCGACAGAAAGGCAGAAGACGATATCTCCGTCATAAGGGGTATTGTAGGGTGATATGTGCCCTGATAACCCCTGGCCGGCCATGCGGGCCACCTGCATGGCCATGATCTTGTCGAGATGCGCATCGGTCACCAGGACGCACAGGGTGGTATTCCCCGAAGAACCAATGCGTTCCCGCACCTCGCCCCCTGCTATGACCGTGCAGGAATCGATGAACTTCGAGCCGTCCCGGGCGCCTGCAACGATCTTTCCCTCTTTATCGAGAATATCCCCGAAGGGATTGGCAACCACCAGTGCGCCCATGGCTATGCCCCCTGCCCCGCGTACCATACTCGAGCCGAGTCCGGCCTTGGTGGCAGAGACAACACCGCGGATCTTCCCGCACGTTGCCCCGGTGCCCGCACCCACGCAACCCTGTTCCACGGGTGATGCCGATGCGTGCACGCAGGCCTGATATGCCATATCGGGCGTGGGGCGTGCCTTGGGATCCATGAATGACAGGTCGAAAATCACTGCGGTGGGAACCACCGGCAGCTTTGCAACAACGAGGTCAAAGCCGATGTCTTTTTCCTCGAGAAATCTCACGACACCCGAGGCCGCATCGAGCCCGAAGGCAGATCCCCCGGCAAGGCATATGCCGTGGACAGATGTTCCCGGATGTATCATATCCAGCGAGTCGATCTGCCTGGTGGAGGTTGCCATGCCGGTGATATCCGCTGCACCGGTGGCCGGCCGGTCGAACAGGATGACCGAGACGCCTGTGCCGCCCTCACGATCGGAGCAGTGGCCGACCCTGACGCCATCAATTGCCGTGAGGGTATTATTCTCTAGGCTTGACATCACGGACCGTCCCATCGAACTCCGACATGATCTCTTTTACTACAGGTGCCTTGATGGCCTGGGCACGCAGTTCTGACGGCTTCTGCTTCCTGGTCTCCTGGACGGGCGTCTCCTGCACTTCCAGGTGAATCGTGATATCTTTTCTGAAAAACGCCTGCGCCCGCTTGGTTATCTCCGGGAGGGCCTTTTTTGCCTGTTCGGCGAAGAATCCGCCGGCACACAGGAGAACCACCCTGTTTTCCTCTTCCGAAGCCACGGAGGTATTCAGGAGGATGGCATGGAGGGGCTCATCGTGATCTCTCATGTAGGTGATGAAGCCCTCCCAGGAAATGGGAAGGGTCGATGGCGGCCGTTTATACTTTTCGACCGGAGAGACCTGGACCGGCTGCCTCACAGGTATGGCTCCCGGCCTGCTCAGCAGGACCTGGATCACCTGCTGCAGATCGCCAAGCCTCGGGGCGGATACTATGCGCAGCAGGATGGTTTCCAGGGTAATCTTGGGCAGAGAGGAATACTTCAGGTCTTCTTCTGCGTGGATGAGAACACTCATTATCCGGTGAACCTCTTCAAACGAGGTCTGAGAGATCATCTCGTTCAAGAAGTCCTTTTCTTCCTGGGGGAGTTTCAGATTCGTGTATCCGGCCTTGAGCACCATCATGTTCCTGAACTGTTCCAGCAGGGAGCGGTAGAGCTGGCCCAGATCCTGTCCGTAGCGGTATGCGCCATCGATGACATCGAGCATGCTCGGCACATCCTTGTTCATGACGGCAGTGATGAGGTCGTGCATGGTGGTTCTGCCCACCAGGCCGAGCATGTTCTCGACAGTCTCGGCAGTAATATCTCCCACGCCGCTTGCTGCCATATGTTCGAGCATGCCCTGGGCATCTCTCATGCTGCCGTCCGCCTGGAGTGCGATGGTCAGCATGGCATCGTCGCTGATGCTGAAGGACTCATCGGCTGCGATGGATTTCAGATGCGCCACGATGTCCTCCACTGCTATCCGCCTGAAATCATACCGCTGGCATCTTGAGAGCACGGTCACGGGAACCTTGGCGAGCTCGGTGGTAGCCATGATGAAGATCACGTGAGCCGGAGGCTCCTCGAGTGTCTTGAGGAGGGCATTGAACGCACTGCGAGAGAGCATGTGGACTTCATCGATGATAAAGGTCTTATACCGGGCAATGCTCGGGGCATACCGGGCATTTTCAATGAGGTCCCGGATATTGTCCACCCCGGTATGGGATGCGGCATCTATCTCGAACACATCCACCGCCCTCGATGCCGTAATATCCTCGCACACCGGGCAGGTATTGCACGGGGTGCCGGATAGACCCTTTTCACAGTTGATCGCCTTTGCCAGGATTCTCGCTACCGAGGTCTTTCCCACCCCCCGGGGCCCGGAGAAGATAAAGGCATGGGGCAGGCGGTTCAAATCGATGGCATTTTTGATCACACTGGTGACATGATCCTGACCGATCACATCCTCAAACCGTTGCGGCCTGAATTTTCGAGCTATTACCTGATACATGTCCCCATACTATTATTCAAACCAAGATTATTCAAGTAAAAAGGCCCTGTAAGGGGCTGGGCCTTACCATACACATACAGCGTACCGTTTACCGCTGCTCCCTTCCGGGCCTGACGGAGTTCACAGCGCTGTATTGCATGAGACCCAGCCTCTTACAGGGCCTTTGCCTGGCGGAGAGAGAGGGATTCGAACCCTCGGTACCGCTTTTGACGATACACGCGATTTCCAGTCGCGCCCCTTCGGCCACTCGGGCATCTCTCCATTATCTATCTACCGGAGATAGCGCATCTCCTTGTATTTCTCTATCGGCACAGCGCTCGCACAATTGCTGCGAGATGATGCAAAAAAGTATTCGTGAAGTAACATAAAGCAAAAACAATGTAAATGCCAAAAGGATTGCGATGAGGAACATGAGCACGCTCCTGGCAGGGGTATACCGCTCAAATATCATGGTTTTTAAAGCTCATGGTTGACAACAAGGCGAAAATACCAAACAAAGAGAGATGAGGTGGGGATGTCATGAAAAGAATTCTGCTCACTGCACTCGTCATCCTGGTATGGGCCGGTGTCACACCTGCGGAGGAATATGCCATCATCAGGGAATCGCTGTTCGGCACCCAGAAGATAGAGATCTACAAGACCCTGGATGAGGCATTGAAGAACTATTCCGGAGAAGGCGCTCTCTATCAGATCTCGAGGAAAAAGGTCCCGGTAAAACAGGTGGAGACCAGGAAAAAGATCGAGGTGACCGAATACGAGTGGATCGTGGATATGACAGACGAAAAAAACGGAAAACCCAAGGGGAAGTAAGTGGGTCATCAAGCAGCACCTGCACGTGTGCTCACCTCCTTCCTGTCGTTCCCGCGGGGCCTGTCCCGGCATGAAAACATTGTGATACGCCCCTTTCAGGGATACTCACATCAAAGACGATTTCTGCAGCTGTGGTATCTCTCGTCAAGACCGTGGGAGGTAGACATAGATGGATCGCACCACCTTATCGGGCCTGCGGCCCATCCCGTCCAACCGATCGATGAGCAGGGGGATCGTGTCTGTCCCGGCCAGAGGAGCATTTCCACCATCCAGCTGAACGTCATCCAGCCAGAGTGTTCCGGTGAACCCCAAGGGTTTATCGGGACAGAGTCTCGCCTCCTGAACACCCGGGGGGATGGAAAAGCCGGCACAAACACTGGTCCAGTCGTACGTGCCTTCCGGCACCTCCAGCCAGACCCGCTCATTTTCTTTCTGCCCATCATATTTCACCAGGAAACACAACTGGCGCACCCCTGCTGCCCCCCCCTGAACATCCCGGCCCTTAAACCAGGCTGAAAGCCGGTATGTCTCTCCCGGCTGAAGGACGAGAAACGGGATATCGAACTCCAGCCCGCCCCGGCTCCCGGGACGCTGGTGCTGCGTCATCCTGAGAGAAGAGCGCCCCATATATTTCTCAGACTCGTCAATGACGCACGCGTAGGTGGAATCGGCGTAACGCGAGACAATCCACCCGGCCAGACCCCCGGTTTCAAACCCCAGATTCCCGATGAGACCTTCCTTTTCGGTATCGATGGCATAACAGACCCCTGTATCGGGCAGCACGAGGATATTCTCCAGTGCCAGGCTTTGGCCCTGGGCATAAAAGGCCAGCCTGTCCCGGTTCGTGATCACCCTCTGGCCGGGCCCCAGCTCCGCCAGGATAAAGGCCCCTGCCTCGCGCCGGGCGACCCTGTCGTCGCTGGGCGGGCGGAAGGAGGTCACAGCCCACCCGGCAACAGCCGAGATGAGGGCACACCACACAACAATCCGCCCCACCTTCTGTTTCGACTGCAGGACTTCCACAGCCGTACACGCCGCCAGGGGATACATCCAGACCACAAGGGCAAGCAGGTAGCGGTCTGTTGTCCACTGCATTCTCACGAGCAACAGGAAAAAGATGCTTGCCACGATACACCAGTGTACCGAGTAGGAATTCTTGCGCGAGGCGTACAGCCCCCAGCACCCCAAAAGGATAAGCAGCGGATTTCCGGTCTTGAAGAAGGTGCCGATGATACCGGCAATGTTCTCCACCATTACCCTGAATACCGGGAATGCATTGACGAACTTGCCCAGGCTGAAGCTTTTTCTGAAAACCGGCAGCGATGGGTCCACCAGCCACAGGACGATCACGGCAACGACCGGGATAGCCGGCACAAGCATCCTTACGGCAATACCCTGTCTTTTATGGAACACCCACAAGAGCAGCCATGCCCCCAGGAACAGGAGCGCCGTGCTCCTGACCATGGCGCCGAGGACCAGAAGCAGCGTACCCATGCCGAGGTGGAGCCACTTCCTTCCGGACCGGCCCTGCCTCAGGATGAAGTAGTTGCCCCACAGGATGAAACACACGAGCAGGCTTTCCTTCAGACAGTCAACCGAGCGCATAACCAGATCACCGTTGGTGACGAGAAAGAGGACCGCCAGGAGGGACACCCAGCGGTTCTCATAGATTTCATCCGCGACACGGTACATGCCCGCTGCAGCGAGCGCGAGGCTGAAGACCGCAATCAAACGGCCGCTTGTCTCGAAATCCAGGGTCGTGACCTTTGCCACCACTGCGATCAGAAAGGGAAACAGGGGCAGGGTCGATTCCTGCAGCGCAGCGAGAAACCGCCCTTCATAGAACAGCATGGCCGTGGGGATATACTGGCTGGCACCGTCCCGCGATATGATGTCGTAGTTGAGCCATGCCGGCACTAACGCGGCGCACGCGGCCAGGAGCACCGTCAGCAGCAGTTGCCCCGGTGACATGTTCTCGATCGTTGCCCTGATCCCCATTCCCCCGGCTCGGATCATGGACCCTCCAGCCGGCAGTCCGGCCCCCATCAGTACGCCCCTCCACGCCTTATCAGTGCCGGGATGGTCTTGAACAACACCGAGATGTCACCCCACAGCGACCAGTTTCTGACATAGAAGGCATCCAGACGCAGTCGGTCTTCAAAGGTGAGGTTGTTGCGACCCGAGACCTGCCACAGCCCCGTGATGCCTGGTTTGGCCTTGAGAATAAGGTCCTTGTATCCGCCCATGTCATCGACCTCCCGCGGCAGGTAGGGCCGCGGACCAACTATGCTCATCTCTCCCCAAAACACGTTGAAGAGCTGGGGCAGCTCATCGATGCTCCACTTGCGGATAAACCTCCCCACCCTGGTCACGCGGGGATCGTTCTTGAGTTTCTTGTAGGTCTCCCATTCCTGACGTGCTGTGGGAGAACTCTCCAGCAGATCACTCAGGATCCGGTCTCCGTCGGAATACATGCTGCGGTACTTGTAGAGATTGAAGCCTCCACCGCCCTGAGCCAGCCGGCCCTGTTCGAAGAGTACCCGTCCCGATGAATCGGTCCGGATCGACAGATAGACCACGAGCCACAACGGTGAGAGGATCACGATACCAAGGGAGCTGAACACAAGGTCGAACACCCGCTTCACCAGACGGTTGGAGGGTCTGGAGAGCTTCTGCTCGAAACTCATTATCAAGGCGGTATCCACGCGCTCGATCGAGGCGTTGTGGATGGCGGTGCCGAAGATGTCGGGGATGAATTTGACGGTATCCACCACCTCGTTGCACACCTCCATGGCCTTGATCAGCCGCTCGCGGGTGATGTGCGAGATGGAGATGATGATCTCGTCCGCTTCCCGGGCCTTGGGCCCGGCCAGAAATTCCGGGGCGTGCCCGATCACCGCGACATCCCTGCCGTGAAAACTCCCCACGACCTTACCGACACGCTCAGGATCATCATCGATGAAACCAATGATATCCATCCCCAGTTCAGGGTGCTTGGCAAGGCCCTCCAGCACGGCCTTACCGGTGAGCCCTGCCCCATAGAGCACCACCTTCGAGCGGAACAAGGGCCAGTGGTAGACCAGCAGATTGAAGACGTACCGGCTGGCAGGAAACAGCACCAGTCCCAGCCCCCAGGTGAGCGCCACCACGCTGCGCGAGATATCCCACGACTGGGTCAGCGAGATGAACACGAGAATGAGGATCATGGCAACGGTGTTTGCCTTGACCATACTCCAGGCAGCGTACCAGAAGGTGATCGGTCTCTTGTAGAGCCCCTCATAGAGAAAAATGATGGGCCAGATCACGATGAGCCAGTAGTACCTGTCGAGAAACACGATCGTGCGGATCGTGAAGATGTCGGGAGAGATCCTGGGCAGGATCTCCATCCTGATCTGCAGCGCCAGACTGAAGGTCAGGTAGAGTACTGCCAGATCCAGAAGAAGAAGGACCATCGCCCAGAGCAGCCTTTTCAGTTCCCGCATGTACCCCTCATGTTGTAGTTATGGTGCCGGGTACCATACCCGATCACCATGGATCGATCAAGCCGTGGATCGCCGCACCCCTCACGGAACCTGCCGTCCGACCTTAGAGATGGTGTAGATGTATTTCCCCGAAGCAAGGGGCTCTATCGCCTCCACGGCAATAACTTCGACACGCACATCGTCACCCATCACCGACCGGAACCTGTGTTCCAGATCGCGCAGGTCATCCTGGTGCCGCAACAGGTCATCTCCCTGGCCGAGCACCACCTTCACGACCAGGTGGTTCGGGCTCTCCTGGATTATCTGGAACTTCTTGATAAAGGTCCTGAAAAAGAGCTGCCTGTTGAAAAAATGACCACTGACAACATCTCCCCGGCTGTTCCTGAACACTTCCGTGCTGCGGCCCACGACCCGTTCGAGCATCGGCAGGCCCCGTCCACAGGAGCAGGGCTTTTCCGCCATGATCCCCATGTCGCCGATCTCATACCTGATCAGCGGCATGGTGCGGTTGTGCAGGGTGGTCACCACGATCCTCCCCTCCTTCCCAGGGGGACATGGCTGATCGTTCTCGTCGAGGATTTCCATATAGTTATTGAACATATTGAGGTGCAGCCCCTCGTGGCGCTCACAATCGCCTGCCATCTGCCCCATCTCCCGCGAACCGTACTGGTCGAACACCGGGCAGCCGAACACCTCGCCGATCAGCATCCTCTGTTCCGGATACAGGGTGCCGGCCGAGGTAATCACCGCTCCCGGGGAAACGACCGCAAGCCCATGATCGCGAATGAAACGGGCCAACTCGTAGACAGCATCCACATAGGCCAGAATGACCCTGGGACGGCAGGTGTTGATGGTGGCAACATATGAAACCATACCCCGCTCGGTCATGTGAAAGGCATCCAGCAGGATCCGGTTGCGCATGATATTCCCTGCTCTCTTCCGGAGTCCTTCGCTCTCATTGATAATGTCCCTTTCCGATCCCCACAGCTTGATCTCGAGGTCGGTGACGGATCTCCCGGCCCACTCCTCGAACAGCATCATCGCTGCAGCCTGCCAGTCTTTGTAGATGTTGTCCTGCATGAAAAGAACCGGCTCCCCGGTGGAACCACCGGAGGTATTCAGAAAGGTTCGCACCCCGGGCTCCAGGTCGATTGCCGACAGGTTCTGGAACTGATCACGCAGCGTGGCCTTGGTGAGCACAGGGATGCCCCGGAGCATCTCAGCCGCGTTCCGGGGCGTGACTGAGCCGGGATCCATCCCGAGTTTCCGGTAGTAGGCTACGACACTGAGGGCATGGCGCAAGTTGGCACACAACGCTTCCATCTGGTAACGCCGGATCTCAGCGGGCGCTTCCCACTGCAGATCCCTCATCAGAGAATAATGCTCCAATGCCCTTGACCCGTTACGGCGCAGGAACAGGGGCAAGACCCACCTGCGGGGATACTGCGTGAACTGCATCAGGCGGTAATCGATCGATAACGGTATGGTCATTCCCCCTCCAGCAACCCATCAAGAAACTCCACCAGCTCAGGCCTGCGCGAGCTCCCTGATAATTCCATCCGGCCCACGAGCTCGTCATAATGACAGATTTTCTCGATGAGTTCCTGTTCATCGTAGGCTGTCAGGACCCGGGACTCCTGCTCTATCCGGCGGGCAAACTCCAGCTGGTGTCCGTCCAGATGTTCGCCCCGCGCAGGATCGCGCGGAAAGAGAATGGGTATTCTTCCCAAACGGGTGCACAGCAGGGTCGAGCCGATTCCCGCATGACTGATGACGATGTCGGCCTGACTGATCTGCAGGGTCATGTCGTTGAACGGGAGGAACGGCACACTCGGATAACGCTCAGGCATATACCGGGATGTCCCCCGCTGGCAGAATACTGTATGGCTGATCTTGCCTTTCAGCAGTGCACTGTCCACGGCACGCAGCAACCTGTCGAACGGGAATTTCTCGGTCCCGACCGTGATGAAGATCATAGAACCTGTCCTTTATAGAGCGCCTTGCCATAGCGTGCGGCCAGTTCCGGCCACTGGACGAGGAGGTGATCGACGACCGGATACACCAGTTTGCCTGACAGTGAAAGATTATCCACCCGGGTGAGGGACTCGATGTACACGGTCCGGATGCGTAGTGTCCTGGCAACGTAGATAAACGGTACCGCCACGCCGGCACCGGTGGTCACTACGGACCGGGGTCGTTCGCGGGAAAGGAGCCTGACGGCCAGCAGCATATTCCGGATGAGATTCTTCACATTGCGGTTGGTGGGTTCGTGAGCCCAATAGACCTGTTCTCCCTGGAGAAACGACTCGGTATCCCGGCCCCTGAACGTCACCCAGAAACGCTCCTGCCGCTCCCAGAAATCACGCAGGCTATGCAGCTGCAGAAAATGCCCGCCGGAGGAACACACGAGGCAGATCTTCATGGACGTGCCCCCAGCGAGATGAATGCTGCGTACATCCGGTTCAGCACCTTGCCCGCAGTGTACTCCTGGATGGAGGCCGTGCAGTTTCGGGCAGAGAATCTCTCTTCCCGCAGCACCCGCGCCACATTCCCTCCGATGGTATCCGGCATGCGGTCGTGACAGACCAGACCGGATAATTCATCCCTGATGACCCGCCTGACCTCGCCCACATCGGTGGAAACCACCGGCAGCCCGCAGGCAAGAGCCTCCAGGACGCTGATGGGCATGCCCTCGAATGCCGAGGTCATGACAAAGACATCGCAGATTCTCATGAGGCCGGCCACCTCTGGCTGCGTCAGCGGACCCAGAAATGCCGCATGCTTTGACATACCGTACCGGCGCAGTCGCTCCTCCATTTCCTGACGCAGATTGCCCTGGCCAACGATAAGCAGGTGGGTCTGCGGTTCCTGCTTCCGGAGCTCACAGAATGCATCCAGAAGCAGCAGAGGGTCTTTCTGACCGGCAAGGCGCCCCACGAACAGCGCGAGCTTCGTATCCCCGGGCAGGCCTTGCTGCTGAAGAAAAGCGACCTTGGCGGTTGCCTTCTCCGGGGCAGCAAGGGGATAGAACATGGCATCGTCGACCCATGTCGGCAGGAAAGAGAACCGCTCCGCCAGGCTCGGGTAGCGCTTCTTGTAGAAGGCAGCACCGTCTTCGCGTACCACAAAGACCTTGCTCATGCCCGGCATGAGCAGTTTCTCCATCCCGAAGTACGCCCACGGAAACCTTCGCCACTTCACCTCGGTGCCGGGATTGTACAGGTCTGTCATGTTGCCGTGCACCACCAGCACTTTCCTGCACGGTGCAAGGGCAAACGGAATGCCTGGCTCTATACGGTGGAAATTCACGATCCTGTCGTGCAGGTCTATGCTGTGGCGGTAGCGCATGAGCTGTGCCGTGAATTGCATACTCAGGGGGATTCTCGACCTGATATTCTCGTCCGACTTGAAGAGCACCGGCAGAAAGTTCACCTGCCGCTCATACATCTCGATGGTCTGCCAGGCGCCAACCTTTGCGCGCCTCGTATCGGCACTCACCCCGACGAATTCAATCTCGAAATCATCCGGGGCATACTTGATGAAATTCTTTATGAAGGTCTGGATCCCACCGATCTTATTGCCCAGTGGATCCATCTGGTAGATGATGAGCGGCCTGATCTTTCCGGCAGACAATATTCTTCGCTCCTTTCGTATTCGCAATTATTGCGCTAGAGGCAGATACCGGCATAAATCACCCACCCCGGATCCTCTCTTCCCTGCGTTCATGGAAGATTTGCCACATCGTTTCGGCGCTCGATCATATCTACGAAGAACCCTTCATATGCAGCAACCATCGTGCGATAGTCGAAATCATGGGCCCGTCTCCGCCCGGAATCTGCAAGCCGCTGCCGGAGCCGGCTGTCTTCCAGCACCTGCAGCATGGCTCTCGTAAGGGCGTCGACATCCTCAACCGGGACCAGTATTCCTTCCCTGCCGCTCGTGATGATTTCCGAAGGACCGGAAGGGCAGTCTGTGGCAATGACCGGGACTCCGCACGCCATTGCCTCGATAATGACATTGGCGAATCCCTCCCACGAGGAGGACAGCACAAACAGGCTCGCCTTCGACATATACGCAAACGGATTATCCCGGTAGCCGATGAAGGCCACATCAGAAGCTATTCCGAGCCCGGATGCCAGCGTCTCCAACTGCGGCCGCGCTGCCCCTGTTCCCATGATAACCAGCCTCACGGCCATCTGTTGCCGCACCCGGGAAAAGGCCCGCAGCAACAGGGGAAAATTCTTCTGTGCCGTGAGGCGTCCGGCTGAAATGATCACCGGGATGTGGTCATCAAACCATGGCTGTTCAACCGGCTCCGCTGTCTGTCGCTGGATCGCCTGTACATCAGCTCCGTTGTATATCACGCCAACCCTCTCCGGGAACGGGTAGTAGTGCATGAGATCGTCTCTGACCCCCCGGGAGACAGCGATGGCCGCCTCAGCCAGCGGGTAGTACCTGCGGATCAGAAACCCCTTCAATGGTCCCCAGGCGTCATCCTGGAGGACTTTCGAGAGAGCATTGCGTTCACAAACCACGATGGGGATATGGGTACGTGACAGCTGCCTGGCGACAATGGTGTTGGTGCTCGCATAGGGCAGGAAGCTTACAATGAGGTCCGGGCACTCCCGGCGCAGAATCCCTGCCAGACGCAGCGTCGCCCTCACCATATCGTGCCTGCGCTTTTTCTCCAGATCGTAGACCACGACATCTCCAGGCACGCTGCTGGTATACCTCCCGGAATAATCAAACACGGCCAGCTCAACCTGGAATTTCCGTCTGTCCAGGTGTGTCAGCAACTGCATCAGCATCTTCTCGGCACCCCCGCCGGCAAGCGAGGGAATGGTAAAGAGTATTTTCATGCTGGAAGGTTTCCTGACACAGCACGAGGCTCACTGGTGTACCGGGATCGTGGGCAGGATTGCCGCTGTGCACTTCCGACATCGCACAATGGGTCCAGGGCCACGACCACCCTGCAAAGATTCTCTGTTTGCCCAGACAGCATTTCATTGCCCTTCTTCCGATGATGAGATATTATGCCTGTACCCAACGCCCCGGTCATACCTCAGAGATCACCAAACCCGCCAAAGAAATGCCCGGACGTTATAAGGGCAGCGCCAGCCAGTGAACTAGCACCCACTGCACTATTCTGTCAATATTCCCCTCTAATATCCAAAGCTCCGGGATCGAATCTCACGACCGGGCAGTCTTCCGGTAAAACCTGATGGTCAGGAAGGTCATTGAGCATATCGAGGTGAGAGTTGTGGCCAGCGCGATCCCCTGTACACCCCAGGGGCCCATGAAGAGGTAGTTCAAAACCACATTCAGGAAACACACCATAATGCCGCTGCGCATGAGGTCGATCGTGTTCTTCAGGGTCAGGTGTGCCTGGATATAGATGCGCCCCACCATCTGGGGTGCAAAACCCAGGAGGTAACAGATCCACACCCAGCGCACCTCATCGAGGATGGCCACGTCGAATGCCCCTCCCCCGAATGCCAGCCACACCAGGGGGCGACTGGCGGCGGCGAGAACGATCAGCATCGCAAGCGTCAGACAGATGATGAACCCGACGGCCTTGCCGACATCTTTCCTCAGCCTGGCGGCATCCATGTTGGTGTAGAATTTTCCACTCCAGTGCGAGAGCAGCGTCACCATCAGGCCCGATATGATAAATGAGACAGGGATCATGTAGAGCCGGTCAGCATAGTAAAGGATGGAAACACTCCCCTCCCCCAGCCAGGAGGCCATGGTCTTGTCGACAAGCGGATTCATCCCCACCGCGACCATGCCGAACACCTGGTAGGAGGCGGTCCTGATGAAGTTCCGCATCCTGTCATCGAGATGCAGGTCGAGACGCACCCGGCACACCCCCGTTTTTTGTATGACGCCCAGCAGGACCCCGAAACGCACTACCTCACCGGCGAGATATCCGAACACGATCGCATGAACGCCCCATATGTCTTTCATGAGATAGATCACCAGCAGGTTGATCAGGGCCCGAAACACGGGGGATACAGCCGGGATGGCGAATCTTTTATGGGCATTCATGGTCCCCGCGAGGATGCTCGTCCACACCAGCAGTACCACCAGGGGGGAGAATTCGAGGAGCAGCTTAGAGATCAAGCCGATTTTCGCGGCCCCGAAATCAGTGATCACCGGCAGCAGCGGTCGTACGAGGAGCAGAAAGACAGCAGCCAGGCATCCCAGGCCGATGCCGCTGACAGTCATGATCCTGCCCACAAAAATGCCCACGTCTCCGTCTTTTGCCCGCAATTCAGCGATATAGGGCACGATGACCCGTTCAACCACGATGGAGAAGATCTCGGCGAGAAACAGGATCAAGGCATAGGCGAAGAAGAACGCATCGGTCTCGGCACTTACCCCGAACCATGCGGCCAGAAAGAACGGGATCAGGAAACCGACGGCCTTACCCAGCGTGCTCCAGAGCGTGGTGGTGATGGTATCCCAGACAAGCGTTCGTGATCGTATCTTTTCGAGCATGTTATGGCTACGCCCTCGGCAACCCGCTATGCGAGTTTTGCCCTCGTTCCAATAGGGTTATCTTTACCCATGTCGAGAGTTCTTCCCACCGGTCAACAAGGTGGATCCGCAACAGGCTGTCAATAATGGCCAGGAACATCTTCACATACCGGATGGGCGGAAGGAGCGCCGACCCGAGCGATTTCCGTACATAGGCCATACTCCTGGCCGTCTGGTGCTCACCGGCACAGAGCATGGCAAGTTCCCGGTACTGGAGGGCGAAATACCGCTTCCTGTCGCGGGGATCAAGCGTGGCCAGATCATCACGTATGAGCTGAAACAGCTTATCTTTTGCCTCTTCAGCGTCGACTGAGCGTGGGATATTATGCCCGTTAATCCTGGCCAGGATGTCATCCACAAAGGCCAGCCTGTACTCGCGGAAGAACCTGATCAGGTAGAGGTAGTCTTCGTGTCTCGCCAGGTCTTCATTGAAGTGGCCGACCTTTTCGGCAGCCCCGCGCCTGAGGAGGAGGGTGGAGGGTGCACCAATGGAATTCTCTATGAGGAGGAATTTCCTGAGAAAACTCCCTTGGCGCAGATGCAGGACCTTCCTCCAGTGCTTGCCCTCCCGCAGGAGATAACCGCAGTAACACCCGCCCCAGGAATCATCGAGGCTCTCAAGCCGGGAGACCTGCGCCTGCAGTTTGGTGGGCAGCCACTCATCATCGTCGTCCAGGTAGGCAATGTAGTGTCCCAGAGCATTATCCAGGCCGGTATTGCGCGCACCGCTCGACCCCTTGCAATGTTGATTCCTGAGGTAACGGATCCTCGTATCGCAAAAACTCTCGAGTATATCCTGTACCGGCTGTTCCTCTGAACCGTCATTGACTACAAGGATCTCAAACTCCGGGTAGGATCCCGCAAGTACGCTCGCAATGGCGCGCCTCAGTTCTTCCAGGCGGTTGCACGTAGGAATGATCACACTTACCAGCGACAAAGCACATCCTTAGCAGTTCATTTTCCGGCCTGCCCCGCACACCCAATGCTACACCAGCAGTGTCCTGCCGGGAACAGACGCTGGGCGGCATCCTACAGGATATGGTGATCCGGTTCAACCACCCATGCATAGGCGTCTGAGAGAAATCACGGGGCAATCCCCCAAAAAGGGCATGCACCCTCCTGTCGCAGCCCAGGTTCTGCCGCTCAACAGGTGAATGCAGAAGTGGAGTAAGTGGTGCTCTCGGAATTGTTACGACACGGTTACAGGAGGGTTTCGAGGAAAGACTATGGATATAAAACGAAGCCGTTACCGGCTGAAGAAGACTTTCAACTTATTGTTGTAAATGTTTTTATGGCGGAGAGGGTGGGATTCGAACCCACGGTCCCTGTCTCCAAGGACAGCCGATTTCGAGTCGGCCCCGTTACGACCACTTCGGTACCTCTCCTTTTCTTCGTGCCTGAAAAAATTTCGTCAATAATAAGCCTGCCTGCTCGTGCAAAACACCCGAGCAGATCTCGGGCTTGTGGTTCACGTTCAGATCGAATGCCCTCAGCATCGATTCCACAGCGCCGTACCGGGGATCCTGCACCGCATACACCAGCCTTTGGATCCGAGCCTGTACGATGGCACCGACACACATGATACACGGCTCCAGGGTCACGTACAGGCTTGCACCTACCAGGCGGTAGTTGCCGATCCTTTGTGCGGCCTCGCGCATTACGACAATCTCTGCATGTGCAGTCGGGTCGGCATCACTGATTACCCGGTTGTGACCCTTTACGACAAGATCACCCGCCACGAGCACGGCACCCACCGGAACCTCACCGAGGCTGGCTGCGGTTCTCGCCTCTTCCAGCGCCAGTTTCATCAAAGAGCAGTCGTCCAAGTGAGCCATGTATCATTAAGCCCCTGTTTAGTCAAGAACCTGGGGGAGTTGCCAAGTAAACCGAGATGGACCGAAACTGTTTATCCGGAATAATCCCCCGCGAACGTATCTTCTCCTGAAGAAGCTTGGCGTCTTCAAGCATGGTATCGATTGCAATAACCCGACTGAAAAGATCAGTCTCCTGAAAATCTGAAAGGGGAATATAGCTTCCCTGGGCATAAAAGACAAGCCGATCTCTGTTGCTGATAATCTCTTGATCCTGACCGAGACTGGCCAGAATCCACTCACCAGCATCTTTCCGCGCTAGTTTGTCCTGATCCGGAGGGGTAAAGGCAACATCAGCCCATAAGACAATGGCAGAAACAACTGTCAGGAATGCAATAGCCTTCAAGGGGTTCGATGCTAATCGAAAAGTCCGGGCCACTGCATACGCAGCAAGGGGATATATCCAGGAGATCGGTGCCAGAAAATATCTCCCTGAGGCAAACAGCCACATTATTAAAATCAGGAAAAACATCCCCAACACAAGACATACATGCATGTAGTAATAGTCTCTGGTGTAGTGATAAAGCCCAAACAACCCAAAAAGAATAATGAACGCATTGCCTCTGGAAAAGAATTCCATAATAACATTCACACTGGATTTGAATATGTCCATGGCACTATGGGAAGAAATAAAGAAATACCCGAACTGGAAACTCTTCCTGAATATCGGCAGATCTGGATTTATCACCCATATGACTAGCACAAGCGTCACGGGAATAAGAAACAAAGCTGCGCGGATAAATCTTTCCTCTTTCTTATAGAATACCCATATTATAATCCATGCACAGAGAAAAACGAGCGCCGTGCTCCGAAATAATGCCCCTGCCAATAAAGTTATCGTACCAAGAATATAATATGTATGTTTCTCTCCTGCAGCAGCGATTCCTTTGAGAATCAGGTAATTGCCCCAGAGAATACAGCAAATCAGCAGTGCCTCCTTGAGACAGTCCACGGAACAATCGACAAACTCACGGTTTGTAATCAGAAATAAAACCGCCAGAAGAGCAATGCCCCGATTCTTGAAAAGAACCTCGCCCACCTTGAACATCCCTATGGCGGCCAGAACAAAGGCCAGGTATGAAGCAACCCGACCTGAAAACTCAAGACTGAATCCGGTCAGTTTTGTTATACCTGCTATGATCAGGGGAAAAAGCGGAAGCTCGGGCCTCAGAAATCCTTCCCGGAAATTACCCGAGAGAAACACCTTGGCTGCAGGTACATATTGAAAGGCCCCGTCCCTCGATATGATGTCATAGTTTATCCAGGCGGGCAGGAGTGCCAGGAAAGCCCCAGTACCCACGATCAGCATGAGCTTTCCTGAGGGTATGTTCTCCATCTTCCTGTTCAGAGACATGAAGGTCTGTGACAACAACTCAGTAGGCTCCCTTTTTTTTCACTACCGCCCCGAAGGTGCGCATCAGGAGCTCAATATCAAGCCAGAGCGACCAGTTCTTTGCATAGTACTCATCGAGGATAACACGTTCGTCGTAATCCACATCATTGCGCCCGGAAACCTGCCAGAGCCCGGTTATCCCTGGTGTTACCCTGAAAAAATACCGGGATTTATCGCGATACCTCTCAACCTCTTCATCCACGATGGGTCTCGGCCCCACCAGACTCATATCCCCCTTGAGCACATTCCAGATCTGCGGCAGTTCATCGAGGCTTGTCTTTCTCAGAAAATGCCCGATTTTCGTAATCCGTGGATCATCTTTCAGTTTAAAATCCTTATCCCATTGTGCTCTCGCCTCAGGATCATTTTCAAGAAGCTCATCGAGGATCTCTTGGGCATTGGGCAGCATGGTTCGAAACTTGTAACATGTAAAATGTCGACCACTCTTTCCCAGGCGCTTATGCCCGAAAAAGATGGGCCCCTGAGAATCAAGCCTTATCAGAGCCATAATGAGCCCAAACAAAGGGGAGAGAAACAGTATTGCGGACAGCGAACATATAATGTCGAAGGTACGTTTCATGAAGGCGTTTTTTCTCAGCGCCAGCCTGTCTTCCATTTCCAGAAGCAGCATGCCATCCAGGTCGTAGGTCTTGACCCCTACGGATACAACCCCATAGAGATCGGGCAACATCTTGACAACCGGTGCGATCTTCATGGCATTCTCGACGACCTCAACGAGCTTTGCACGTGATAACTCCGGCATGGCAACAATAACCTCTTCGACCCTGAAGGGAATATGTTCCATATCCCCATAAACCGGGAGGCTCTTTGGAATACCTGATTTCTGACTCCCGGGCATGACCACTCCCATTGGCTTCAAGCCCCAGTCAGGATGTTTTTTGAGATTGCAGAGCACGATTTTGACGGTCTCTGAGGAACCAACGATGAGAACATCCTTATGCCACAACCCGATATGTCTCAGGATAGACCGTGCGCTCCGCCTCATGACCGGCAGAAGGACAACTGACAATATGAAGGCCAGGAAGATTACCGGCCGGGAGTACTGTATCGATGTCTTCGTGAGGAACGTGAGGAGAATTATGATGATAAAGGCCAATCCATTACCCTTCAGGAGAGATTTCGTCTCATCCCAAAATCCCATCCCCACTGAAGGATAGAGGCCTTCATAACCAAATATGAGCAGCCAGAGAGAAAACAGCACCCATGCATTCAGGTATACATCGAGGCCATGAATCATCTTCGGGAATAAACCGAATACTTCTGCAAGAAGCCATGACCTGATGTAAAAGGCCGTGACAAAGCTCATAAAAATGGCGAACATATCGCCGACAATCAGGGTAAGAGAAAGAAAAGCTTTTTTAATGATTCCGTTTATCATGTTCATCGAGCCAATCGCCGGATGCAATGATTGTTTTCAGATTGCCTTTCCTGCAAAAACGGAAATCCGGAATTCGAATAGCTTCAGGGTCCCTCCCATACGTATCAGCGAGATGACAATACAATAGCAACTTTGGTATTGTATTCTTTTAAGATATTTTTTCCAACAGTTATATATAGTCTGTTTTACGGCAGCCAGTATTTTTTGTTCATCGACAGGTAATTCATCGATGACCTCGGCAGGGCCTTATATTTAATCCCCACCCTGTACCCGATAAGCCTCGCAACGCTGTCGAGAAAAAGGTGCAGCAATTCCTGTGGCTCTTTGTTCTGCATCAAGTACCGAGCGGCCTGCACGATGTATTTCTTTCCCTCGCTCTCATTTCTCGCATAGCGTGCCAGTCGCCTGTTATCCGCAAAAAACACCCCGATATCCACGTAGCGCCGGAACTGTTCCCTCAGCGTATAGTCATGGGAATGCCACACCTGTGCATCCGCGGCATAATGGACCCTGTGCCCCGCTATTACAGACCTGAAGACCAATTCCATATCCTCGTTCATGATGGTGTCATCCCTGAAGCCGCCGAGTCGCCGGAAGGTCTCATTCCTGTATGAAGCACAGGCATTGCTGCAGAAGAAGGTCTTGACCCCGAGGTGCTCGATGTCTGTTGTGTCCCTGGTATTGCTCACTTCAGGATAATTGAAAGAGCGGATGAACCTTTCAACAGGACGGGAGTGCATATAGGCTATTTGCCTGCCATACGTAACCGCAATTGTTTCATCTCTCTCCATCGGGTTTATAAGATTCTCAAGCATCAGATCATCGACCGGGAGCGCATCCTGTGTGAGGAATGCAAGAAATTCACCTGAAGCATCTCTGGCAGCCATATTCCTGGTTCGCCCATGGTTGAATTCGTTTCGAGCTATGGATTTGACAGAGGCACCGAACGAACGGCCAACCTCCGCTGTTTCATCATCCGATGCCGAATCTACGATAATTATTTCCTTATCAGAAATTGTCTGGGTAGAAAGCCTCCCAAGCAGGACCGGGAGATATTTACCGGCATTCAGAGTGGGTATGATAACTGATAGTTTCAGTGACATGTTCCCTTACCCCCGGAAAATGTTGCAGCTGAAGCAACTCCTGCAATGTGGTGTATTAACCATTTCAGGGTTCTATCGTTCCTTCTGGTAAACTTGCTTGAGCGGAGTTATTCTCTGATGAATCAGGGCATGGCCTCGAGCAGGCAAGCGCCATGGCAACTATAACCCCGACCAGAAGCGGCAGATTTGGAAAGTGAAGCACATGGACAGTGAATGATTGCACGAGAATGCACACCACCAGGGAGCAGCATATGAGCCATGAGGCATAATCATACTCATCTTTTTTTGAGAAGACAGGTCTGGCAAGATCCCTGAAGATCGAGAATATCACCCAGAGGAAGAGGCCCAATCCGATGATCCCCAACTCCGCCAGCACAAGAATGAACTGGTTTGCAGCAGTATCCGCGGTACGACGAGCTTTCAACTCCCAATAGAGTTGCCCCTGCCCACAGCCAAAAATTGGCTTTTCATGCCAGATCTCCATGCATTCAGACCAGATATGCATTCTCCCGGAGAATGTTTTATCGAGCTCCCTGTCGAAATCGAAAGACTGTACCGTACGCACAATAAAAGGATTCCGGCAGTTCTGGAGAACATATTTATTAATATCAGGGATACTTAATGCAAAGCCTGACACCACTATCACCGCCATAAGCAGCATTAATCCCTTTTTCTTCCAGCTATTGAAAAGATACACCCCTTGACGGCGAAGTAACAGGTATCCTGCATAGATTACGAGCGGGCTAATTGCCAGAGCAACCAGGGCCGTCCGCGTCTGGTTTATGAACAGACCAAGGAGGGAGAATACAAACAATAGCCCATATATACCTGCCCTATTCCTTGAGAGAATCAACCTGCTAAAAAGAAGAACACAACCTATGCCGACAAAAACCCCATAACTGCCCTGGCTCTGAAAGGTCGATTCAAGGCTTCCTCCCGGAGTGAAGACAGGAACCAGGCCTTTCATCTGTGCAAGACCGTAACAAACGCTAATTACGGCAGCAATAGTCAGAGCGGAAAAAGCACTTCTCAAAAAATCGATCTTCCGCAGCAGGTTATAAACGACCAGAAGGAGCATACTCCCCATCAAACTGGCGAAGGTAAGCGTTAAGGTGAAGGACATCAAGGTATAGGGCATACCTGCCTGCCACCACTGCCGAGCATAGGGTAGTTTCTCAAAGATCTCCGGTACGGCTATAGTGAAATCAAGCGGCATGAATGAGATATGAATGTACTTCATGCAGACATACACAGATGAACCGATCATCATTACACAGAAACCGGCAATCGAAAGGAATGACCGGGGAACAATAATCTTCGGGTTCCTTAACCACCATATGAGAATGCCTGGGGGCAGGCCAAGGAGCGGCAGAGAAATAACCCGGTCTTTCAGTCCCGAGGCCTGGATCTGTTGTATATAAGCTATACTGAGAACAGAACCATCAATAACCTGTTTATTGAAAACCCCATACAGATTGGGGACAAAGCCCAGCGAGCATATGGTAATGATGGCACCCCAGAGCCACCATTTGGGGGAATATATGATTAACAGCATGAAGAGAACACAATACATCCAGAGCAACACACTCAGCTCATGTAATGGGGGAAAGAGCAGAATCATTGCTATGAAATATACAACGAGAAAAGAGGCAGCCAGCCAGTTACTATACCGCTTGGTCACCCCCTCTATAACATACTCTCTCTCAGTGGAAGATAATCTCATCAGATGAACTCTCGACATCTATCTACTATTCTTTAAAGATTCGTTTATCTCTCATCATCGAACCTCACACTATTATCGACCAGGATCGCAGGTCTACGATTCGTAACGCCAGGACCAAGGATATATAAATAACACAGAAGATTCCTATGCTTATAATAGTATTGATATCCATGAACCATGATATCAGTGAGAACACCACCAACCCCGTGGATAGACCCATCATCTTCAAACCTGCTGATACAGAAACAATCCCAAGCGAAAGTCTCTTGACCAAACAACTCATCCAAAGCGTTGCCGCAATTTGAGCCATAACAAAGGCCATGGCAGCACCAACCGTTTGAAGGCACGGTACAAGCATAAAGACAAGGATAAGGTGCAGAATGAATCCACCAAGGACTGGACGCATATACATCTGCCGCTTTCCGAGCGGTAGCAGTATCTGCATCCCCAGGATGTTGCCCAAGCCTGTTATCAGGAAAAGCATGCCTAGTATTCTCAGAGACGGGATACTTCCTGTGAAATCACTCCCGAACATTACCGAAACAATAAACTCCGCATAGGTTACGACAAATATGGTTGCAGGTACTGATAAGAGCATTCCGGCCACAATCCCTGTTCTCATAGACGCCACTCCAGCTTCCCGCGACACCTTGAGCATTCTTGATGTGTAGGGATAGAACACATTGCTCACCTGAACCAGAAGCCCCATGCCCACCTTTATGAGCCTCTCGGCAGCAGAGTAGTACCCGACTATGGTATTGGAGGTGAAAAAGCCCAGAACAACTACATTGATCCCGACATGGAGATTCCTCACCAGGTTGGAAACGAACAGCGGCAATGATTCCCTGATGATCTTGTCGAGCAGCTTGAAACTCGGCGTATAGATCCTGACGCCCTCCCTGAAGAATACCAGCGAATACATGAAAATCACCCCGATGATCAATGCCCCTGAGTTCACCAGGGGTACATATACATAATCAGCAGGTTGCCTTATGAAAATAAATATCGATATCAGGCCCAGGATCCGGATAAAAAAAATGCCGGTGGTAATATTTACCATCTTTTCGATACCCTGGAAGAACCACACCGGGATAAAACTTTCTCCGATAATGTACCCAGCGCTGAAAATGAACACCAGTAATTCATCCTGAAAACGTGGCACAAATGATATCATTGCAAAATAGAGCAGCAGGGTCAACATCAGCACCAGAACCTTCAATGCCAGAACCCCCGTGACAAAAACTGACAGCTCTTTTTGATCCTGCTTTATCAAGGCGATTTCTCTGGGCGCATAGAGGTTTGTGCCAATATCCGGCAGCAGTGCAAAATAATATGCTATGGCCTGGGCAAATGAAATAATCCCGAATTTCGCCGGCCCGATAACCCTCACCAGGTATGGAAGCACAATCAGCGGCACAACGTATTGCACTATCTGCATAACTGTAAGTGCACTGAAATTTGTAATCAGGATCTTCTTCGTCAAATTAGTCTTTCTCAGGGATTAATTCCCGACAACTCACTTTTGCTTTCTTGCCATTTAACTCCAACAAATCTATATTCCGTCATTTCCAAGCATGGGGAATCAAAAAACAGGGCCAAGCATTTTCTTGGAGATCCGACTTCAAAGGAATGTACTTACTGTTAAAAGGCCGACAATCAACTTGCAGGTATCATCAAGCGATGGCTTCTTCTTTGATTATTACAGGGTTTTAAGATCTTGAGGCAATCTTCACGATCTCAGTTACAGAATTTTTTTAGTGTACCCTGCCCTCTACCGCAATGTTCTTATCATTCTTTGCATATGTATATTCTTTTTGTGCTTCCATCTTTCGAACCCGGTCATCCCAATGAAAAGCTGGTACGAGTTTCTTCAGCACCTTTATAACAGCTTCATTGTCTCTGGAGTCTTTCAGCAACAGATTGAAATGCTCGATGGCCTCATACAGTATCGCTTCATCGAACCCGTTTGCATTGTTGCACACCTTGATCTTGTCAAATGCTGTATCGAGCACTCCTTCACCATCTATCAGCAGCTCTTCGTATAACTTTTCACCAGGTCGCAGTCCGATAAATTCTACCCTGATGTCACGATCGGGAACGAGCCCCGCCAGGCGTATCATATTCTTTGCCAGATCAACTATTTTTACCGGCTCACCCATATCAAGCAGGAATAATTCCCCGCCTTTGCCAATGGAACCGGCCTGCAGCACCAGCATGACCGCCTCCGGGATCGTCATGAAATAGCGGGTGACCTCAGGATGGGTGACCGTTACCGGCCCTCCGGAGGCTATCTGCTTCTGGAACAGAGGCACAACACTGCCATTACTTCCTAAAACATTCCCGAATCTCACCACCACAAACCGTGTACCGTTTCCATTGAGAGACTGCACAACCATCTCAGCAATTCTCTTGGTTGTACCCATGATAGAAGTAGGCCGCACTGCCTTGTCTGTTGATATCATGACGAATTTATTGACATGATATCTGCTTGCAACACTTGCCAGTTTGAATGTCCCGATAATATTATTGTTGACCGCATCCATGGGTGACAATTCCATCATGGGCACATGTTTATAGGCAGCTGCATGATACACGAATTGCGGCTTGTATTTATAAAATACACGGTCCAACCCCCGTCTGCTCCGTATATCACCTATGCAAGGTATAACTTCAGTTTCACCACCTCTTGACCGGAGCTCCATATCTATCTGGTATAATGGCGTCTCTGCGTTATCCAAGAGAATAAGCTGTTGTGGATTGAATGCATGGATCTGTCTGGCAAGTTCCGACCCAATCGACCCGCCGGCACCCGTTATCAAGACAGTCCGGTATTCTATCTCAGCCCTTACGAGATGCATATCAAGAGAAACCTGTTCTCTTTCAAGCAGGTCCTCCACTTTAATATCCCTGAGATTTTCAGTGACGTTATTAGCAATCATCTCAGAAAACGATGGAATAACCTTGAAGTGGACACCCAAGCCATCGCAGGACTCAATGATCTCCGCAATCTCTTTAGCCTTCAACTCAACATCGGCAATGAGTATATTTTCTATACCATAATACTCGACCAGTTCAGGAATATTCTTCAAGGCACCAAGAATGGGGACCCCATGTATTTTCATACCGTTATTCTTTGGATCATCATCCACAAAGCCTATCAGTTTGTAATTAAGTGTTTTCTGATCACGGACCTCTCTCAACAGACTTTCTGCAAGATGCCCTGTTCCGATGATAAGGACTTTCGTGGTTGCTTTTGGAGCCTTACGCCAAAAGATGATTTCATCAAAGAAATCCTGATCGCGCTGATAGTATAACCGGATCAACAGTCTCATTCCGCCGATGAGAACTATTGTCAATACTGCATCTGCAAGCAAGACTCCCCGAGAGGTTCCTGAGAAGTGATGAAAAGATGCAAGGTAGACGATAAAAATCAAGGTCCCGGCAATGGACGCTTTGATTACATTAATAAGATCCTTTATGCCAGCATATCTCCACATGCCTCTATACAGGTCAAAAAAGATGAAACAGCTTATTTTTATACCTAATAGCGGGATAATGGTTGATAGGATCTTATTCTTGATGACAGGAGTCAAGGTTCCATCGAATCTCAACCAGTATGCAAGGTAGTAGCAAGCTGAGAGCAGGAGTAGATCAAACAGAAAAATAATCCAGAAATTCTTCTTGAGAAAGAACTGCATTATTTTTTAGCCTACCTCCGATTCATGATCTAATAGACATATCAATCTCTTCTTGAGACTATTACACAGGTATACCCGAACTATTATAATGTTCAAGTCAAGAATGGCAATATCATGTGACCTTTTTCATTATACAGGCCATTTGTTCCACAATATAATGCATATCTGATTCCTCGAGCGTGGGATGAACCAGAAACATCATGGAGTTTTCGCCCAATTGTTTTGAAACTTCCAGTCGTTTCTTATCGCCGTCGCACGTTCTCCATTCATAGTTATCAAAAGCTTTTTCCATATATACTTCAGGGCATATTCCAGTGCCGCAGGGGATTCCCCTTTCTCCCACTGACATTAAAATCTTATCTCTCGACCAGTCTTTGCCCAATCTTTCCGGTTTCACGAATACATAATATTTGTAATAGGAATGGTATACATGCTCAGGAGGACAGGTAACTCTCAACGCCTCGAACTGCTTGAATCCTTCCGTAAGAATGGAAGCCAGATGCCTTCTTTTTTCAACCCATGCATCAAGTTTCCGGAGTTGTATCCGCCCAATTGCCGCCTGCATCTCAGTCATACGGTAATTGGTTCCAAAAGATTTGACCAGCCACCTGAAACCGGGGGGATGTTCATCATGAAAAACAGCGTCATAGTCTTTGCCATGATCCTTGTAGCTCCAGGCTCTTCTCCACAATTCTTCATTGCTTGTAACCAGCATGCCCCCTTCCCCGCCGGTGGTCATAATCTTGTCCTGGCAAAATGAGAATGCAGCAAAATCTCCAAAGCTGCCCACTGGTCTTCCATTATATCGCGCACCATGAGCCTGTGCACAATCCTCTATGAGAAACAACCCTTTCTCATCACAGAGTTCCCTTAGTTTATCTAGCTCACAGGGCCAACCTGCTAGATGTACAGCAATGACAGCCTTTGTTCGGGAAGATATACACTTCTTTATCGATTCAACGGATATGTTCTGTGAAACCGGATCGATATCCGCAAAAACAGGAACAGCACCACGAAGAGTTATGCAACTTGCTGAAGCCACAAACGTTCGTGGTGTGACAATTACCTCATCACCCGGGCCGATTTCAAAAATTATAAGAGCAAGATCCAGGGCAAGACTCCCATTGGCAAGAGCAATGGCATGATTCACCCCAAGATATTGGGCAAATTCATCTTCGAAGGTGCGAACTTCTGAACCGGTCCATTGATTGACCTTGCCGGATCTCAGAACATCTAAAACAGCTCTGATTTCATCTTGTTGAAAAGATGGCCAGGGAGAGAATATAGATTGATTCATCTGCAACTATCCATTTTTTTGATTCTTGCCGGTACACCAAAAGCAATGACATTATCGGGTATAGTATGTGTGACAAGGCTGTGAGCACCAATAATTGAATTCTCCCCAACAGTTACTCCAGGCATGATCGTAGTATGACTCCCTATCCTACAGTTCTTTTTCAATACTATCGGCCCTGTTTTATTATCAATTGTTGATACAGAATAAAGCGAGCAATGGGAACCAATTTGAACATGGTCTTCGATGATAACTGAATACTTTGCATTAATATAGGTAAAAGCCCCAATATCTGTTCTATAACCGAGCTTGAAGTTATCCACATGCTGGACCATCCAGCAATATTTTGTAAGTTTACCATCCTCGATATCAGGATATCTCCATTCATCAAATCTGTCATTCATTCCATTATCCTTTAAATTCCTCCATAGTGACATGGCCTGGGTGATTTATTCCCTCTCTCTTGAGAATCTTCCACACCGTGATAAAGAGGATCTTGATATCCAGCCAGAGACTCCAGTTATCAACATACCAGACATCCAATTCAAATTTCTCTTCCCATGTTAGTGCATTTCGACCATTCACCTGGGCCCAGCCAGTAATACCGGGTCTTACTTCATGCCTCCTCGATTGCTCAGGGCTATATCGCTCAAGATACTGCATGAGAAGAGGCCTTGGGCCAACAAGGCTCATATCACTTTTTAGTACATTGAACAATTCTGGCAGTTCATCCAGACTGGTAGCACGAAGAAAGCGCCCAAATGATGTCAACCGTTCTGAATCGGGCAGGAGGTCACCACCGGCATCTCGTGAATCTGTCATAGTTCTAAATTTCAGTAATAAAAAAGGTTGGCCGTGCAATCCAGGCCGCTTCTGTTTGAAAAATACTGGGGACCCCAAAAGAAACCTGACCAGGATTGCAAGAATCAGTAACAGCGGCATGAGGACGATCAATGCCGGTACCGCCAAAAATAAATCTAACACTCTTTTATTTATTATCATAATGACTTAAGCAGTGTTTGAATGACTTTGTTGCAATAAACCCATAACTTTCAACAAGTCGCGATTCACATTATGAACATCGAAGCGTCTCTCTGCTATCTTGCGACTATGTGCACCCATTTTTACCCATGCTTGCTGATGTTCAATGAACCATTGCATTCGCTCGGCCAATGCTACAGCATTGCCCTTAGGAATCAAATACCCATTTTTACCCGGCACCACCGTCTCACGGCAACCTGGAACATCAGTTGTCAAAATAGGACGCCCCATCGCCATTGCTTCCAGGACAGTACGTGGCATACCCTCATGATAAGAAGGCAATACAAATATATGACTATCTGAGATAAAAGGTCTAACATCTTTAGTTTCGCCAAGATATTCAACCCATCCCTTGGCCTCCCAATCTTTAATTTCAGCTAATACGATACCATCCGGTGAAGGATCTTCAGGACCAACCATCCTAAAGATTGTTTCAGGATAACGCTCTTTTACCAGTCGCGCCGCCTCTGCATATTCGCGAAAACCTTTTTCACCGAGCATCCTACCTATTGTAAGGAACACAATTCTGTCATTTTCCCGCGGTAAAGGTGTAATAGAAAACCGATCTAAGTCAACACCTGACCCATTCACAAGGGAGCATTTATCTTTACCAATTATATTCCGTGCAATAAAAAAATCTCGATTATCCGAGTTCTGGAAAATGACCCGGGAAGCCCTGAAAAGTGAAACGCGATAAAGCCACGTGACCAGTGAGGTCAACGTTCTGCGGAGAACACTACGATTTCCCTGAAAGGAAAATCCCAACCCGGTAATAAGGGCATAGAATCGAGGATTAGGCATTCTTTTTAAGGCAATGCCTCCCCAAATAACGGGTTTGATCGTATACGCCAAAACTACGTCTGGCTTCAATTCACCTAGTGCCTTGGAAAGTGCAAAAAAGGTGTGCATATCTTTGATCGGATTCAAGCCGTTACGCTGTACGGGATAAGTCCGGAAGCTTACCCCCAAGAGGGCAAGTTGCTCGCCGACAGCATCTCCTGATCGATCAGCCATGGCTGTAACCTCATGGCCCGCCGCCACCAACGCTTTCAAAAGATCACCCCGGAAATTTATTAAAGACTGCGGTAATGCGCCTATCAACACAACACGACTCAATCTTACACCTCGTTAATTCATGGAAGGTAAACTTGTATACCCCGGCCTGTGGATGGGGCAATTCATTTCGGCGCCATCAACAGATCTGGTCATGACTTTATCCCTCCAACAAACTACGAAAGGAAACTAGTACCCTGGTTATTCTTATGTTTTTTTTGCATATAGGGTTAGATAATTATTTGTGACAACAGTCTGAATATTCTTTCCTTAACTGAACTCTCTAATTTGATTTAGTTTGTTCTTGAGCTTTTTCCCACATATCCAGCATGTGATGAGATTGAAATTCGTACCGCGCTTTTAGCTCCTCAAAATAGTCTAGTATTTCTGTAAGTTCCGCCATATTTTCTTCTACTGCATAACCAAAGTTGTGTGGATGACGCCAAAGATGATAGTATTGATTATTCTTAGCTGCATATAACATTTCTGATTTGATTCGTTTTAGGCGTAGCGAACGTATCACTTTCTCTTTAGGCTTGTACGGCCGATAAAAACGACTGGCTGGCAACAAAAGTACACCATCGTTGGTCAATTCAAGTTTTTTGAAGGTTAACTTGGAACTTATCGGGAACAAGGTGTCCATAGCCCGGAATAGCGAACCCATAGGAACGGGCCGTTGCCAAAACCAGACTGCCGGATTGGTACGGACTACTTTAATCCCTGCCCTGTGCGCTGCCTCTGCATACGCTGCATTGAACTGATTCCTCGGAAATACCAAGGAATGTAATGAACAATCATATAGATTTTTGGCTATGTTCTGAGCCGCCTCAAGATCCGCCTCGAATTGTTCAATGGTTTGTCCTGGTTCATTACAATAATAATGGGTGAAGGTATGGGTCCCCAAATCTTGCCCGGGCGTGTCTAATATCTTTTTTACCAAGGAAGCCGCGAAATGAAAAGGATCCGAAACCTCATCTGGCCCGATTTTATCGTCATCAAAAAGTGAATAATAGTTAAGTTCAGCAGCGCATTCATAACACGGACGAACTTTCGGTAAATAAGCTTCCAACTGTTTGCGGTTCGATGCAAAAAGCATCCCTACAGTGGCCCAAGTGGCTCGAATTCCCTTTTCTTGGAATAGCTCCAGCACGCGGGGGATACTCGCCCGAGTATTGGTGAAATACGCCTCTGTTTTAGACAAATCCCCTTTTTCTACAGCTCCCCAATGCAGTTCAAAATCCAGTGAAAAGATAAAACTGCCCGCCATGTTAAACCGTATCCGAGTCCGAATAACTTAAGTACCAATTTGAGCGATCTTCCATTAATTTGTCATCACCACTAAAACTTCTGCATCCAAAATGTAATTCAATCGGCCTAATTCTTTCTGGCAAAGTCATATAGCCATTTGCCGTATAAGCCGAGTAGTTTGCTGAATGTTCCAAACACCAAGCTAAAATACAGTCTGCTCCGGCCTTGTTCATTTGATGCGTAGCATATTTCAACAACTGTTTACCCACATCTTGATATGCCGGGACGTACATTAATTCCATGACATACCCAATTTTACCGCCATGCTTTCTTTCAACAGTATAAATCACAAATCCTAAGCACTCTTGCTGTTGGCTATAACAAGCTGCATATTTGTATTGTTCTCCAGGTTTTTGCAGGTAACGCCAGTTCAAATAACGCCTGTCGCGTACTACACCAACTTGAAAAGTCTTTGCAAATGCCTTCCAAATCACATCTGTTTCTTGCGGTAACTCCAAAATCGATTTAATGATATATTCTTTGCTATCCCTATAGCCACCCCATTTTAACTTCACATTCGGTAACCATTTCAATAAACTAATCTTTTGGGTAAAATAATGACTATTTAACGGACGGATCAAAAATGGTACGGGATCTAAAACTTTCCAGGCTAACTTTTTGGCAAACCCGTGAATGGAACTTCCGTTAGGAAAACCGTATACTAACTGAATGCCGTCATTCACAGCTTTCTGATATACGTCCTTGGCTAAATTGACAAATAATCCTTTCCCTCGATAATTCACATCGGTGATGGTATTCAAGGATTGGGAACCCTCAAAATATTGATCTCCTGCTTTGAACTGTACAGGAATAATGGCATATATGGCGGCCACCACTTGATTGGCACGATCTATTGCTATATCGACAAATTGTTTATCCACCGGATTTTGCAGAAATTGCCATTTGATTTTATCTTCCTGCTTGAGCCCGCCGTTTCGATCAAAACAATCTTTAAATAAACTGACTGTCTCAGATGTAATATTTACTATGCTATAGGCTTCAGGTATATTCATGATTGATTTAAATGCTTAAACACTTCCTTTGGGTAAATAAAGAGCCTTTTGTGAGATATGGAGCGAGTTGATGGATTGCTCCAATAGCTAGAGGTCAAGGTTTGTGTTCTCTGTTTCCCGACGGCACCATATGATTTTGACCACACCACAGTTGTCCCCCACTCCTTTCAGAACCATGCTTGCAGATTTCCGACTCACGGCTCCCCGCAGTTTATTCTCACATACTCAGAACAGATTGACCATAATCCTCGGATGTGGCAATGGAATTTGAGCCTCTATCAGTGCAAACTCTTCAAGTTATTTATTATTAACCTGTACTTCCCATTTGGCTCACGTGGAATCATCTCGACATGTTCAATTATGATTTTTGTGTTTGTTCCGAATTTATGAATAAATTCATTTTTCAAGAAGTCATCATATTCACTTTTATATAAATTAGTATCCACTTCAAGCTTAATCTTTATTTCATTTATTTTGTTTTGAATTGCCTGCGCATGGATCACGGCGTTAGGCATGTTTTTAAATAGATTTGCAACATTCCCAGAATTAATTTTTGCACCATCGGAGGTGTATAAATAGTCTAATTTTCGACCTTCAATTTCTTGAATAATCGGCGCATGTAAACCACAGTTGCATAACGTCATCTTGTCGGTAAACTTCATACTGTCCCCAATCCTATATCTGATCAAGGGAGTTCCATGTGTAAAAAAACTGGTTATAAGTACTTCATGATTGCCTTTTTCGAAGTATTCAAATACACCTGAGTTTAATTCGACATGTTTGTTTTGAAAACGACACTCGGTGATGAAGGGCGCGCCTTCACTTGAAGCATATTGATCGAAGACTTTGCAATGAAATACACGCTCTATTAATTCACGACCCTGTTTTGTAAGTGTCTCAGAAGTTGGAAAAACTGCAACTGGCACAAAAGACAATAAAATATTGTGCCGTTCAATATATCCTGCAATATCGCATATTGACGTGAAAAAACCGTCAATAGCCTGTGGTTTATATCGATTTAGACTTTCTACATAATATCTCATATTTTCTTCTGTTATATAAAACGAAGAATAAATCATTTGCCTGCAGGCTGCATTGTAACGCCAGAAAACCTTCGCTCTTTGATGCGGCGGGATGATATGTTTTCCGTTAAAAGTTGCACGCTTCATTTTTCGATGTTGAAATCCAACCCGCCTTTTGAAGTGATCAAGTAAAGCATGCGCTTTCATGTTGTCTTCTTTAGTGTATAGAACAACTAATGATTTCCCCGTTGTACCACCTGTGTGGCCTTCAACAGCCCCTTTATTTGATATTGTAATTACATTTGATATATTTTTTCTGACCATTTCCTTATCGACGATGGGGAGTCTTCGAAGGTCATCAATATCCCGAATAGATGTAATATCTATATTTTTGTAAAGATCATTATAAAATTTACTATTTTTTACTGCGTATTGAATAAAACGAATGAGCTCGTTTCGTTGATATTCTAACTTTCGTTGCAATGGCCACGTATCAAAATCTGCCAAAAAGTTAAGATACTCATAATAGATCTTTCCATATCGGGTTAAATTTCGCTGATAACCAGATACACCTACCATCACATTTTGGATGAAAATTGGTGAGTTATCATATATGCGTTCGAGTAATCCCATTAAAAGATCTCCCTCTTATTGCTAAACCGGTCTAGGGGAAACGTCGGACCGACTTCTTGACTGAGAACTGTCTGCGAGTACCAGAGCAAAATACATGACAATCCAGATAGGCACACGGCGCAGGATGTCACCGCCAATAACGTAAATGCTTATTGCGGCAAAGAAGGCCATCAACGCAGCTGAAGAAAAAACAACCTTTATGAACCTGACAACGAACGTCACCAGCAGTATAACACCAATTGCGCCTCCCTGCAGAAAAACCGTCAAAACAGTATTATGAGCATCGGAGTAGCGCCCTTCAAAGTAAACAGCGTGTGACCCGGGTCCATATCCCACAATAAAAGAATCGAGGGCATGATTAATTGAATAAAGATACATAATTTCGCGCCCTTGGCCCCTATCTTCCGCTCTGAAGAATGCGATGGAACTTGCAGCAATTTGTTCTCCATAAGTGCATAAGATCAGCAACAAAGCGGAAAGAAAGAGCAGACACGTAATAAGGTTCACATATGCCCTGTTTTTACCTTTGGTACGATAGCCAAAAAACCACATCACGATAACACACGTCCCAAAAACTAATGCTATCAAAGCCTTGGTGGACCCGCTTTCAAGCGCCATGATAGCATACATAGGTATGCTCGCTGCAACCCATAACCTTCCCAAAATATTTTTGTGAACTGTCAAAAGGTACAAGCCGAGAAAAGGCAAGGAGCAAAACAACATTGCAGTCTGGTGAATATTGGAGGCAAGAGGGGAAAAGTTCATGCCATCACTGAGAAGGCGCAGCCCGAAGACCGAAGGTGAGTAAAAGCTGACACAATACAAAAACAGGAAGATGCCAAACCAGATACAATAGACAAGGAAACAAAACCATACCGGGCCGCCCGACCCAAAAATCCGACGCTCACCAACAATGAGAAAGAATAGTAACACAGTAAGATAAGCGGTCAGATCAAATACAGCACCTTTTATTGTACCGCTGGTATGCCCCAGCATGAAATAATTATATAAAAATCCAACGATACAAGTGCATATAAACAAAGCCCAAAAGTTCAAAAAAATCTTTTGTCCTCGATAAAACCTCAATCTAAAATGCGTGGTATATATAAGCAGCAAGAAGGCAAAGCCAAGAAAAAGCTCGCCAATACCAAACATTCCGAAACGCAGTTCGGTAAACGGTATAAACACACAAGAAATTATCAGGAGTTTTCTGACAAGGCCAAATGAAGAAAACCTAAAAGGCTCTAACCGCGTTGCGATCATTTTATGATGCCTTGCATTACTCTGCGCAAATTGCAGGTAATGGCGGAGAAATCGTAGAGTTGTACCTGTTCATTATAGGTGCTGGGAACACATCCTTGCGTCATTGTTGGCTTGTAGCACTGTGTAATCCACGCATTCATACGATCAAAACCCTGGAGTATCGGCTGGACTCTCCCAAGCAAACACTGGCATGGACTTTACGGTCTTGCTCACGATTCCGGTTAACGTTCCGTTGACAATGGCCAGCCTGGCTTGCGCATAAGAAAGAACTCAAACATTTTTCCGAGGTGCTGTGTTTTACCGTAGAAATCATCTTTGACGATAGCACCAGACATCCTTGGTTTCTCCTTAATTAATCAAGAAATCCAAGCTGCGACTTGAAATGTATCTTCTGCAAATAATTATTTCTACGTGCATTCAATATCATCCCGACCGAATTGAGGTTAAGACGACGGAGATACCAACTTAGATTTCGCTTCGCCTTACGTCCCAATAAATATTCAGAGATGCAGAGTGCGCGCTTATTCGAATATTCAACGCCATACACATCGGCTAAATGAGCGTTTATTTCTTGCATATCAAAATTGCTCACTTCATCTTCAATAAGAAGGCGTTCTCTCCCTAGGTATAACGGAATAAAGCTCCAGTCTGTTATGCGATTCCCCAAAATCTCTACGGTAGCAATCAACCCGGTTTTGTTGGCTTCGGATAGAGTGATTAACGGCTTTGTACCATTGCGTGGAGTGTATATGTCATCGAAAAGAAAATTCCCTAAACTGTAGAAAATTGTTGAACCTAACCATTCTTCCACGCCTTGAATAACATGTGGGTGATGGCCAAAATACACGTACGGACTCCGTCTTGCAAGCCCACGCGCAAAACGGACATCTTCCTGGCTCGGCATTGGCACATGTTCTTGCCCCGAATGAACTGAAATAATATTCACATAACCTTCAAGCGTATTGGCGTCCATATCGTCAATGACGTGTTTCACATCTAGGACATTTACACCCTCTTTGAAGTGATCAGTGGTAAGCAAAGGGTTCGTGTTATAAGCACAGTAGCCCATAAGTGCAACCCGAGCATCAGCACCATCGATTTTTACCTGATTCCCACCTGTCCCAAAATGAACAATTCCCGATTTTTCGAGAAGATTCTTAGTGCCTGCAAATCCTTCTAGCCCAAAATCACCCATGTGGTTGTTAGCTAGGGAAACATGAGTAATCCCAAGATACTTCAGAATATCGATATTTTCTGGCGCTGATCGGATATGTGCCGACTTTGCACCATAGGCCCGGGCGTCTTCTGAAAAAGGTGCCTCTAGATTTGCGACAACAAGATTATGTTGTTTGAGATATTCAGCTACGTTTTCAAGATAAATAAAAACATCACGATTTTGTTTCAAACAGAAACGACCAAAAAGAGCTAAATCACCAAGAAACGCAATCTTCATACCATTCGTGCCTTATTGCAACAAAAAGCAGCAGCTTGTTTTGTGTAAACAATGTTGTGAGGTATATGATCCACTACATCCCCCGCCCCGTATATTTCACTGTTAATCCCAGGCACATTTGCTGCCAAGATCAACTTAGAAATCCGTCTCGCGTCTGCACATACCACGCTATTCCACCTCCATATGTATTATATGATGAAAAGGAGTATACCATGATTTTCTAATGAACTACCCCGCAACTAGCTGCGGGGAATTAACCCGATTTGATTAAATATCTTTATCTCTGAAAATCAGTACCTTGACCAGCCCTGCTGGTGTTGGAATTGTTCAACGGTTTTAATAAGTCATCTTTATTTCAACCAATTTTATCGTTTGTCAGCCTCTATAAAACGGCCTCGCGCATGAGTAATCACTAGCGTCCGGAAGGCACATAGATTTGTCAGCAGACTGGCTAAAATTGCCATAGCTGTACCGGACAATGAACCAAGAAGTAGTGCCTTCCAGGTCACTTCACTTAAGCCGGCACCAAGCCATGCCGTGCTGCCGACTAGGACGGCCACGATTACAGCTTTAATAAACATAGGAATTAAGTCTGGCATGGTGATGATACGAGATCCCAACCATGCGCTGGTGATGGCGGCAATGCTGAATGCCGCTAGCGAAGCCCATGCTGCTCCAACAATCCCAAAAGAAGGGATAAGCATCACGTTCAATGCTACATTTGACACTGCGGCCACACCACTTGTTAAGACCAGCCAGTGGCTCGCATAGCCGAGTTGGAAAGCCAGATCAAAGTGGTACGTCTTAACACCCGCCACGACAGCAGCCACAGCCACCCATGGCAGAATAGCCAACGAGGCGGCACGAAACTCCTCACCAATCATAATGGCAACGAGGTGTGGACCCAGAACAATAAGGCCCATGCCACCCGCAAGTGCGGCTGCAATAATCAATTGGCCATTTTGCTCAAGCTGCTTGCAGGCCTCATCTTTGCCTCCGTGCTCCATTGCATTCACAGCCAAAGGGTAGGCTGCCGTATTGATAATGCTTAATAGTAGAATCAGGCTTTGAAATACCAGATCGTAGCCTGCGGCGTACATCCCGACCGCAGTCTCATCGAGAAACCATGCTATCATCAGCCGATCAGAGCCGGATACCACCCAACTCAAAGCAAAGGTGACTATCAAAGGCAATCCGTAACGCAACTGAGCTCGCAATACATCAGATTGAGGCCATCTGGGAGAACTTCCATGCCAAGCAGCCAATGCAAACAACATGAAGGATGCAATATACGCGAAAAGCAACCCCATGATCGGGGCCGCAGTGCCCAAACCAAACCAAGCCAACACCCCTCCTACCACCAGCGAAAGCAGGGCCTTGCTGCCAAGAAGCTTTCCGTACTGGACAGGCTTGACCTCGGCTTGTGCAATCGACAGGTTCAGTTCGAACCAAGCCTCAGTAACTAGCAAGAGAACTGACAACATCAGCAGTTTTTGCCATACTGGATCAGGCCACAAAACCCCTAGCAAAAATCCCGTGCCCGTTACCACTACAGAGAGTGTGAGAAACAGACTGAGTATGCCAGCCAGAAAACGTTCTAAATCATCTCGGCTGGCCTGGAGAAATCGCGCCAGCACCAGACGCAGCCATTGAAAAACAACAACATTTGCCAATCCCACGCCAATGATAACCAATGCATACCTTCCGAACTCATCAGGGGCCAGAAGACGGGTAAAAAGTGCGAGAGCCGCGACGTTGACCAGCCCCGGTATGCCGCGAGCCAGCAGATAATAAATACTATGGCGTAGTAGCATAAGAGGAGACCTTTGCGTAATCCGGCAGAAGGCGTTCATCTAGGTTTGATTGATAATTTTTCATCCAACTATCAAGGAAAAGGGGGCATTCTCATGACTGATTCATCTCCATTCCCCTCATATCCGGCTGAATTTCCATGCCCCAAACACACCTGTCCCTATGTCGCCATTGTATTCGCCGGTTCCTTTAACCCCGCACAGTATGACCACTTCAGGTTGAAGGCCATTACCTGACAGATCCGGTCCCAACCCTTTTTGGCAAAATAGTGAACCGGCCTCGGAATGCCCCCTGGTGCAACACCGTCGCTCCGAGATACTGTTCAATCTCGTATCTCACCTTCGAGATCATCTTAATCCTCATTATCTCCATCTCCGTAATCTTCGCGTTCCGCTCATCTTTCCGTATTATCCCATCGGAGATGTCGTTGATATGCTGAAACTCCCGGTTCAACTGACTATAGTGGCCTATTCCCCAGAACGAACACTCTCTTTAATCCGCTGGATATGACCCCGCCCGAGACCTTTTACTTCACAGCCAAGCTCGAAGAATCTCTTGATCTTCTCATCATCAAGGATACCGAAGCAATCAATGATCGCTGCAGAAGAACCTATCATCTGCACCAGCGTATCAGGATCAAGATCAAGGTAGTCTGAGTGTCTGACCGCCATAACTACGGCATCTGCCCCTTTTATTGCCGCCTCAAGGTCATTGTTCAGATGCAGGTGTTTAAGTCCTTCCTGATTCCTGAAGAATCTTGACCAGCTTGCACCGACTGCCGGATAAGTATCTTGCGCCTCAAATTCCCACCAGTGCTCGACATACGGGTCGTGCACCCTGACGTCTGCCCCCATTTCAGTTAGTTTCCTGACAATGAGCTCCGAGCCACTGTAACGGGTGTCTCCGACGTCCTCTCGATAAGATGCCCCAAGTACAGTCACAACGGAGGCAGCAACGATCTTGCCCATGTTCCTGAGTGCATCCCTGACGAGCTGGACTGCATGCAAGGCTCTTGTATCGTTGATATTAATGGCAACTGGCGTAATCTTGAAATTATTGTCTTCAAAACCCATGAGGTGCCGATATGACCATACGCCGAGACCGCCGTCCTTGGGTAGGCAGTATCCCCCGATACCAGGGCCCGGGAAGATCATATTGCTGTGGGTGGGACGCACCTTTATGGCCTTGATGACCTTGATAAGATCGACACCGTTCTTCTCACAGAAATTGCTCCACTCATCCAGGAAGGCAAGGATGGTTGCACGGTAGCTGTTTTCCACGATTTTAGCTGTTTCACTCTCGATAGGTTTGTCGAGTACCGTGAGGGGATAGTCATCTACATTGAGCACATCGGACAAAAATTGCTCGACCCCTTTTTTGCTCTCTTCATTGATTCCGCTGCAGACACGCCAGAAGTCTCTGATCGATTTGACATAATCCTTGCCCGGCATGACTCTTTCATAGCTGTGGGCAAGGAGCGGCTCTGACGTTATGCCGCGTTCTTTGAATGCCTTCTTGATAGTGGGATAGGCAATATATTCAGTTGTTCCGGGTGGAACTGTTGTTTCGATCAACACGAGGCACCCTGGCTGTATCTTCTCACCGATTACCTTCATGGATTCTTCCAGGGCAGCGATCTCGGCCCTGCCGGTCGTACAGTTGCCCAGTTCCTGCTTGAGGAAATCGCACTGCACGTCCACAACAACCACATCTGCCAGGCACAGGGCATCGTAGGTGTAGGTTGCAATGAGGTTCTTTCTTTCAAGGACACAGCGATGGATGAGTTCCTCGACTTCCGGGTCTTCAGCCTTGACTGGAGAGACGCCGCTGTTGAATTTTGGAATCTTCCAGTAGCTCCTGGAACTCGGTCGCTGCATGCCGATGACAAACTTTTTTGCTTCTCCTGTTTTCTTGTCTGTACTGTCGGCAACAACCGCAGCCATGACAGCCCCAACAAAACCCAGGCCCATGACCACAACGATCTCCCGACCGAGTCCCCGCTGTGTATCGGTAATGGTTTTGAGCCGGTCGAACTCTTTTTCGTAGTCATCCTCAAGAGGAAGGGGGTACTCCTTGCCATCGGGGCTCACTGAATATTCCATCTTAGCGTCCTCCTTACACATAAATTATATTCCCATATACAAAGTATCTATACATGAAGGTCTTTTCTTGCATTTGATATGTATTCAACAATGAAAGCAATGAGTACGCTCACTATCAGCCCAATGAACAGTGAAAGAATGAGATTCATTTTTACATTGGGTTTTATGGAATAGGGAGTTACAGTTGGGTCAGTTATAATTTTAATGGCCTGGATATAATTAACCTTATTTTCTAATTTATTGATCTCTGCTTGCAGTGAATCCATCTCGGATTGAATAGTCTCGTCTTTTTCTTTAGTTATTCTCTCAATATCACTATATAATTCATCAATATCTTCCTGCAATCGTTCCATGTAGTACTTGGAACTCTCTTTGTCTGTCCGGAGATAATTGATCTGGTTTTTTAACTCATTAAAGAATGCGACATTTTGCTGGATGGTTGCAGAATAGAAAAGGTCGGCAACTTCATTTTCGGAACCCTGTGTGTCTTTGTTATGCAATGTATCTCGCTTGAGAACAACACTATCTGTGTTCTCTTTTGCATTTTTTAATCCCTGAAGCAGCTCTTGAATCTTTTGATCACAAGAATCTACATTTGTCTTTTGTCTTTCAATCTCTTCATATTTATCCTTGATGAGCTTTTCCTTTATCAGTATCTGGTTGATCAGGTCTTTTCTTCGGAATTCGAGCATGTGAAACTTATTCTTCTTCAAAAAAAGCTGGTTGTTGAATTCATCTTTTTTCAATTGAATATCATCGGTGTAATCGATTTGGAGTTCTTCCACCAGCTGGTTTAAAAGCTTCACTCCACTGTCTATCTCATCTTTCTCTACTTCATAGCTCACCTTGATAATATTTGCTTTGTTAGGTAGTTCTGTTCTCAACTCAATCGAGTTGTTATTATATGGATTAGCACCCAGCGCTGCTATCAATCGTTGACCATAAGCTTTACTGTCGATCTTGCCTTTAATGTTTGAAACACTGTCCATGTAGACAAACTTCCCATCCGTCGCCACATCCACCACTCCGGGTTCAAATACAATGTAGACACCATAAATCTTTGGCAGGGTGAGGGTCACAGCTATTGTGGTTGCCACTATCAGCAAACTGATGCCTAAAACGATCCACTTGCGCTTCCACAACACAAGGAACAGTTGGGCTAATTCTATTTCATCATCATAGGCTGACTGATCGAAATCCTCTCTCATAATGCCCCCAAAGTATCATTTCAAAAATGTATGTATTAATAAACACCTGTAAAACAACGCCCATAATCCAAACACATCATCTCAAAAATTAAAAGCTCTCCTCTATTGCTTTATACTCTGCCTGTTAATTGCCGGCTTCTGTTTCCTTTCGAGACGTCCTTACATATTCTACTATAAATGCAATAAAAATCCCAAGAATCAAGCTCATCACAAAACTCAAGGCGAAAACAACAACAGGACTCTTACCATATTGAGTAGCAGAGACAGGATTTTTCAGGACCTTGATAATACCCGAGTATCTTTTCGCAAGAAATTCAGCGCTGAGTTCATTGGCCTTTCCCCCAAGGGCCAGGATATGTTTTCTGATGCCTTCCAGGGAGTTTTGTATGAATTCAATCGAGATGCCCGGATTACTGCCCTCGTTTTTCTCGCTCTTCAAAAGAGTTATTTCATCTTCGAGAAATTTTTTGTCTATCCTGAGCGAACTTGCGGCAACCTCTGAATCAAGTGCTCTCTGAAGAAGCACTGCCTTGTATTCTTTGCCGGAAAGCTTATCCAGCACTGATGCATCCACGAGGATCTGGGGCGCTGTCTGACTGGTCGATCCGATATCCAAGGAATTTCCGCCCTTTTCCTGCCGCCAGACCTCATCTAGCAGCGTCTTTGCACTCGCCGCCTCTTCATGCTTTTTCTGCATCTCCTTGTCGAGCGATTTTATCCGATACTGATATTTCTTGAGCAGGGCCTCTTTTTGTTTTGTTTCGAGGGAGACCTTGAGGATGGACTCTATCTCGTAGAGATCAATCTTCCTGATATTATCAAGAGAATCCAGGAGATCGACAAACGACAGGCCTGTTTGCGACGACCGGTAGAGCCCGGCATTTTTGGTCATGTTGTTCAGGTATGATATATAGGTATCCACATATGATTTAAAGATATCAACCACTTCACCGTAATCATACCCATCCAGTATATCGGGAGTCAGGTTCAACGCCACGAGCTTCTGATTTACATATTCTTTTACAAACTTGTCTTCATAGGCCCTGTTGATTGCCAGTAATACCCTCTTCCTCTCATCGTGAGAGAACACTTCGCCTCTGGGCTGAACGAATCGAACAAAGAACTGATTTGGCAGGTACACATAGGTCTGCTTGTCACGCTCCATAGCCTTCATCTTTTCCTTCACCTCGATTGGGATGAAGGGGTCAATAAAGATGAAGCTCCTCGGATTGCTCGTGAACAATTCTCTGTGCTCGGCGTTATCGAGTGCATTTGCCGCGACAGAGAGAATGTCCTGTGCAATGATATCGTGCATCTCGAACCGGGTTTCATCCGGGTAGAGGTGCTTGTCTATGCCCGAGAAATTCAATTGGATGAGCGATTCGGTATAGTTCTTTGAGGTAGCTATTGTCCAGCCCAAGGCGAGAAGGACCATGATAATTACCATACCGATAATTATCCATTTTCTCCGCCATAAGACCGAGAAAAGCTCTCTCAGGTCCAGCTCATCATCGTAGATCCGATCCTCTCTCTCTGCTGCCATTAAAATCTCCCTGGATGTTTATTTGTTTGATGAAAGCTTACTGAGAAATTATGTGTATTCCCTCGGCACTTTTCTCGAATGCCTTGCCGCAATGAGAGCACCGCAGATTTTCATCCAGACGGTTGCCGCATTCGCACATCCAGCCGATCTGCTGGGCGGGGTTGCCCACCATCAGGGCATGACCTGGAGCACCCCTGGTTACCACGGCTCCGGCACCGATGAAGGCATAGGCACCGATGGTGTGCCCGCAGACGATGGTGGCGTTTGCCCCGATGGTTGCGCCGTGCTTCACAACGGTCGGCCTCAGCTCGTCCATCCTCGAGATATGGGCCCGCGGATTGAAGACATTGGTAAAGACCATGGACGGCCCGCAGAATACATCGTCCTCGAGGGTAACCCCCTTGTATATGGAAACGTTATTCTGAATCTTGCAGCCGTTTCCTATGGTTGCATCCGGCCCAACGACGACATTCTGGCCGATGCTGCAGTTTTTCCCCACACTTGACCCTTTGAGCACATGGCTGAAGTGCCAGATCTTTGTCCCTGCCCCGACAGTCACGTCATCATCCAGGTAGCTGGATTCGTGGATAAAATAGCCGTCGGACTTGCGATACGCTTCCTTGAGGAAGATCTTCCTGCCATTGCTGTTGAGTGATTCCTGGCTTGCCTTGAGGATCTTCAACACCTCGATGCCCTCTATGGCATCGGTAACCGGTGTATTTCTCGTTCTGATGCAGTCGATAAAATGCGCGCATTCCGCCTTCAAGGGCTCGCTCTGTTCCACCGTTACCTTGTTTGCCTCTTTCTTGTCAGGCACAGGAATACCGTTGTGCCAGTTTATGTTGTGAGGATAGAGCAGGAGCTTTTCACCCCACGCCAACGTGTCGTTAAAAACCGCCATGTTCCTGTCGCCCACCACAACGAGCATCTGCTCCTTGAAGGGATGGAGCCACGAGACAAAGACATGGGCCTTGAGCCCGCTGGGAAACTCGAGGTGCGTCGTGGTGACATCTGCGATCTTCTTATGCAGATAGTTTCCCCCGGTTGCCATGACATATTCGGGCTCTTCGTTTGCCAGAGACAGGATCATGGAAATATCGTGGGGCGCAAAGCTCCAGAGGATATCCTCTTCGCGCCTGATCTTCCCGAAGCTGAGCCTGTTGGAATAGATATAATGGATCCTGCCCAGTTCTCCCTGCCTGATGAGCTCTTTCAACCTGATGAAGGCAGAGTGATACTGGAGGAGATGTCCCACCATGAGTATCCGTGAATTCTTTCCGGCAATCTCCCTGAGCTCCTGCGCATCGGAAAGATTGAGCGCGAGGGGTTTTTCCACAAACACATCCTTGCCCGAGAGAAGGGCCTCACGGGCAAGAGAAAAATGCATCTCCGCAGGTGCCGCAATGGCAATGCCGTCGATATCCTGATCCTGAAGCAGTTCCTGGAAATTCGTAATGCACTTAACATCCGGGTAGTTCTGTTTGAAGGCTGCCAGGGACTGCTGGTTGCTGTCGCATATCGCTGAAAGCGCTCCAAGCTGGGCATAGTTTCTCACCAGGTTTTTGCCCCAATACCCTGCACCGACAACGGCTATTTGGATTTTGTCTTGTTTAGTCAAAAAGGTGTTCCTCCTTCGTTCCAAGAGATAGATGCATGATCGGGAATATGTTTGAAAAGTTTTAAGTGTTACGTGTTAAGTTTTAGGCAAAAAACTTCTTATTTCGTTTTACTTGATGATTTCTGTATTGATTTTATGAGCGACTGGAGCATGGATGAGATACTGACGAGTTCATCCTTGAGTACATTTTTCTGACTCGTATCGATGACTCCTATTTCCGAGTCGATGTAGACCTGCGTCCGGAGCTCTACTGCTTAGCCTTTTGCAATGTGCAGCAAACGAACAAACTCTCATCGAGATCATGAACACTTAACAC
>JAHDOV010000053.1 GCA_018434685.1 Deltaproteobacteria bacterium | reverse complement strand
GCATAACCGGTCAGCAGTCTCCTCATTACCGTGGCAATGGGTTCTCTGCCGGTCTGCAACAACAGGTGAACATGGTTGCTCATCAATACCCAGGCAAGGCATCTGGTTTTGGAATCAAGCAGAATATTCCCGAGACGATCTATGAATACGTCCTTATCATGATCGTCTCTGAATATCTCTCTCCTCTCTATCCCTCTGATTATTATGTGGTGTAATGCTCCGGCAGCATCTATTCGCGCTCTTCTCGGCATATCAAAACAATAACCGCCAGACAGCAAATGTCAATATTTCATGGACGTCCCTTACTTGCCATATTTCATGGACGTCCCTTACTTGCCAAGCATGGCCTGTGGCGCCGAGCTCGCCGGCTACACCTATGGTGAGATGGGCAGTTACATCATCCGGCTGGCAGCCAGGAGACACCCGGTCTGGGGCAACTCGTGACTATCTGTTTATCTGGCTGTTGTACGCCGAACTGATTCGCAGCAGGGAAATACTCACGATTGTCTTTCCCCGAAAAAAGAGACGTCCCCTTTTCGCTCCAACTTGCTAACTTCCTTTGATCAATATGCAAAAAGTCTTTGTAAAACTGAGATGACCTCAGCCTGGGTGTTAGAATCAATTGAACCGAGTTTCTTAATTAGACGAGCTTTATCAATAGTCCGTATTTGATCCAAAACTATCTGACCTTTTTTATTTTTGAATTTACAGACAACACGTGTAGGATATTTTTTTCCTGCTGGAGTCATTGGAGCGACTATGACTGTGCGGATATATTTGTTCATTTCATCAGGTGAAATAATAAGGCAGGGCCTGGTTTTCTGAATTTCAGAACCAATTGTAGGATCAAGATTAATCAGATAGACATCGAATCTGTTAACTACCATTTCCATTCTTCCTCATCCCATGAATGGGTGATACTACCAGAATCCATCACAAGTACATCATCTTCATTTTCCGCCATTTCTTTAAAAGCAGCTTCCCATCCTTGTCTGGGGCTTGATAATGGATGGATAATGATCTTATTATCCTTCACCTCCAGCTCTACATCATCCACGATACCTATTTGTTCAAGTAGGGGTTTAGGGATACGTATGCCTTGAGAATTTCCAATCTTTACAACTCGTCCCCTCATAAGAAGCCTCCTTTACCAAGTATCCACATTGTAATTACATTAAAAAACGATGTCAAGCAGTTTGGGGAAAGGGGACATCCCTTTTCCTTATTTTATCCCTTTGCATTGCAAGAAAAAGTATTCTAGTAGATACCCATCTTATCTGGAGAAGCGATATATGAGTGAATTGGACAATTTAACCAGCCCTTCGATCTTCATTGGTCGCCAGGGAGAAAACGGTATTATCAGCTTTGGTTCCGGCCAGCCTGACCTGCCCGCGCCCCGGGAGGCGACAGAGGGCATCAACCTCCTCAGGCATGATCTCCGCTATGGATTGATCCAGGGGGAGCCGGATTTGCGCATGGCCCTGTCAAAGGAATACCCGAAATCCACAGCCGAGAATTTCGTCATAACCAACGGTGCCTCCGAAGGGCTCGACCTCATCTTCAGGGCAATCGGGAAGGGCAAGGTGCTCCTGCCGAGGCCCTACTATTATTCGTACCCCCCCATCATCAAGCTGGCAGGCATGGAGCCGGTCTATACCGAACTGAACCAGGGCAGGATCGACCTGGACGATTTCAACAGAAAGATCGACGACTGCGTGGCAGTGCTCATCAATTCGCCCTCCAACCCTACCGGGAGAATCGAGTCTATCGAGACCTTAAAAGAGATCGAGGACATAACCCGCAGGAAAGGGATCTATGTCATCTCCGACGAGGTGTACAAGGATCTGATCTACGAACGGGAGAACTATCACATCCAGGGAGACCAGGTCATCACCGTCAACTCCTTTTCAAAGACCTATGCCATGTGCGGCGTGAGGGTCGGATATCTGTGGAGCAGCGACCAGAGCCTCGTGAACAAGGCCATCGAGATCAAGACCCACACCTCGATGAATACGAGCCTGATTGCCCAGGACATGGCCCTGCGTGCCATGAAGGCCCCCCATGAATACATCCTCGCCCAGCAGAATATCTGGCGGGAGAGAAGAGACCTCATCTACAAAGGGCTCTGCGATCTGGGACTGGACCTGTGGAAACCCGAGGGGGCATTCTATGTCCTGCCAAAGGTCGACAAACCCAGAGAACTGCTCTGGACCCTCTACAAGAAGTATAATGTCATCACCTACCTGGGCGAGTGGTTCGGGGCTCCCGACCGTATCCGGTTGAGCTATGCGCTGGACAAGAAAAAGATCGAAGAGGGACTCAACAGGATCGAGCTGGCACTCAAGAGTCTGTAGCCTTGGGCACGCAGCGGAACAAGAAGGCAGTCAGCGGCATTCGATGACAGACTCCCCGGGACGGATCCCGGACCCTGTTCCCCATCCGGCTACAGGGCGGTAAACCCAGTGCCCCTCCGGCCTCCGGGCATGAGTCCCTTCTCGTTGACTTGCCGATGCATTTTCCTTATTATGTGCCCTGCTCTCTTACTTTTGTGATCCGCTCTCTCCCCCGGAACACATAGCATTTATTGTTCTTTTCTTCCCTGTCATGCGGCCGGAATTCCACTGACAACACCCGGTAATCATGTGCATTATTCGGCAATTACTTACCGTATTACTCATTGACGCGCCCTGAATTTCCCGGTATGGATATCTTGAGAACACATTGGCGCAGGGTAGAGTATGTGCGCTTTGGACTGATATGCATTGCAGGCAGGGCGCACACAGGGAACATCACCTGTCAATGGCATGGAGCCTGCGAGTGTACCCGCAAGGATGCACACGTGTCCTGTTCAAGGGAAAGCGAAGGGACAACGCAGGACATGAAAAATACACCAAAGAGAGGATGGTCGCATGATTAAGGTAGCATTTATCGGCTGGCGTGGCATGGTAGGATCGGTTCTCATGGATCGCATGATCAAAGAGAACGACTTCAACGGCTTTGAGCCCGTTTTCTTCACCACATCGCAGGTGGGGCTCAGGGGACCTGATATCGGCATGGACATTCCGCCGCTCATGGACGCCTACGATATCACCGAACTCACTACCGCCGACATCATCGTCACCTGCCAGGGAAGCGACCATACCAAGAAGGTGTACCCGCAGCTGCGGGAAAAGGGCTGGAAGGGATACTGGATCGATGCGGCCTCGTCGCTGCGGATGAAGGATGACAGCGTGATCGTCCTGGACCCGGTGAACCGGGATGTCATCGACCGGGCACTCAAAAGCGGGGTGAAAGACTTCATCGGCGGCAACTGCACCGTGAGTCTCATGCTCATGGCAGTGGGCGGGCTGTTCCACGAGGGGCTCGTGGAGTGGGCCACCTCCATGACCTACCAGGCGGCATCCGGGGCCGGGGCCAAGAACATGCGCGAACTCATCGAGCAGATGGCCTGTATCGGGAAGGCAGCGGCAGACCTGCTCGACGATCCGGCCAGCATCGCCCTCGATCTTGATAAACGCGTCATAGATACCATGAGAGAAGGCTCCTTCCCCACGGCGAATTTCGGCTTCCCCCTTGCCGGGAGCGTGCTGCCCTGGATCGACAGCGCCATGGAAAACGGCCAGAGCAGGGAGGAGTGGAAGGGCATTGCCGAGACAAACAAGATACTCGGGACGAAAAAACCCATCCCCATCGACGGTCTGTGCGTGAGAATCGGCGCCATGCGCTGTCACTCTCAGGCACTCACCATCAAGCTCACCCGGGATGTGCCGCTCGACGAGATCACCGCAATCATCGCCGGCGCCAATGACTGGGTGAAGGTGATTCCCAACATCAAGGAAGAGACCCTGAGGCACCTCACCCCTGCGGCAGTGACCGGCAGGCTCGAGGTCCCCGTAGGCAGGATCAGGAAGCTCAATATCGGACCTGAATACCTCACCCTCTACACGGTGGGCGATCAGCTCCTGTGGGGCGCGGCCGAACCCATCAGACGGATACTCCGGATCGTGCTGGAGCATCTTTCCTAGACTGGATTGCATCACGAGGGGACGGGGAGAAGTACCCTCCCCTCGGGTCATATGCCCGGCCGGTTCATCAGACCGGATACGTCACTGCTGAACAGGCGTGTATCCCCTTTCCCTGAGCTGGGCCAGCACACCCCTGTCTCCTACCAGGTGGCCGGAACCCACGATCACCAGGACAGCCTCATCGCTTTTCAGGAGCTCTTCGATCCGGTCCACCCAGCTGGTGTTCCGCTGCACAAAAAGCCTGTCACGAATCTCGGGGAATTCCTTCAGGCTTATGCTCACGATGGATTCCATCTTGAGTGTATCGCCTCTTTTCCACGCATCCAGCAGGTCACCGGACCTCTGCCCGATAACCCCGAGCTCCGCAATGGTCTGCTTCAGGAGGTCCTCCTGGGTGTCTTCGGGCAGGCTCGAGACGAGATCGATCTGAGAACCGGCTGACTCCAGGAAGGTCATCTCTTTTTTGTCCCGGCGGGCCATGGTGAAGAAATGGGCCTCGAGGCCGAGCCCCGGAACAAATCCCAGCCGCTTCATCTCCACGCCGCCCAAGGTAATGGCACAGAGCCAGGGCTTGAAGAGATCGAGCTGTTCCATCGACAATCCGGTCTTGGCAACCTCTGCCTTGAAACGGCTGTAGGTCTCTTTCGAGATATGGTCCGCAAGGCTGGTCCCATCCCGGTACATTCCCGAGGCCAGCATCTTCGAGCGGATTTCAGGGTTGTTCACCTCCGCCATATCCGCCTCGAACACCACCCTGGTGCTCTGGAGGTATGCCCTCTCCAGGCGCTCATCGAGGGGGTAGGCATCTTTTGTAAGGACATGCAGAGAACCGAGCAGGTACAGGTTGTTTTTCCCGGATGTGATGGACCAGAGAAAGATTGAACCCTGCCCCGATTCACCTGCGGCTTCGCCTGCAAGACAGGCCGAGAACAGACACGCAATCACCAGGAGCATCGGGGCACCCCTGGGCACATTCAAACGGTCCTCGGACTTTTCCGTGCGGATCATCTGCCGGCGTTCACGTCATTCAAGATGACCGGCTCGGCATGGCGGCCCTGCACGACACGCGTACCCGGCTCCACATCGTGGGTGAGCCACACATTGCCCCCGATGATCGATCCCTTCCCGATCCTCACCCTGCCGAGGATTGTCGTGCCCGAATAGATGATCACGTCATCCTCCACAATGGGATGCCGGGGTATGCCCTTTACGAGCTTGCCCGTATCGTCCTTGGGAAAGCTTATGGCCCCCAGGGTCACCCCCTGGTAGAGGCGGACATTGCGGCCGATCTCGCAGGTCTCGCCGATGACAGTCCCCGTGCCGTGATCAATGAAAAACCGTTCCCCGATCGTGGCCCCGGGGTGGATGTCGATACCGGTCTCGGAGTGGGCCATCTCGGTTATGATCCTCGGGATGACGGCCACCCCGAGGGTGAAGAGCTCATGAGCAATGCGGTAATTGGTCATTGCCTTGATGCTCGGGTAACAGAATATGGCTTCTCCGGTGTTCTTTGCCGCAGGGTCTCCCTCAAAGGCGGCAACAACGTCTGATGCAAGCAGCCTTCTGATCCCGGGAATAGTCGCTATAAATTCGCGCGCCAGGGCCTCGCAACGTTCTTCACACTCCAGGCAGGCCTGCCGGTCCCGGATCTCGCAGGAGAAGCCATACCCCCTCTTGATCTGCTCTGCCAGCAGCCGCTCGATCTTCTCGATGTGGCTGCCGATAATGAAGGGCATGGTCTCGGCGGTCATCTCGGAATCATCGAAGTACGCGGGGAATATAACGCTCCTGAGCCTGTCCACAGCCTCGATGAGGGCATCGATGGAAGGCATCACCCCCCTGATAGGGGGTCGGTGGTAGACGGTGTCGTAGGATTCACTCCGGCACAGCTCATCGACAACCCTCCTGATGAAGGTATCTTCACGGCAGGCACTCTTTTCAGGATCGCGGTCCATGTTCATTCCTCCCTGACTTCACTATTCAATTATTATTCCCCGAACAGCTCGGTGCTCAGATACCTCTCCCCGGTGTCGCAGACAATGAATACGATGAGTTTTCCTGCGTTCTCGTCTCGTCTGGCAACCTCCACTGCTGCGTGCGCAATGGCACCGGACGAGATCCCGCAGAGGATCCCCTCTTCCCTGATGAGCCTCCTGGCCATGGAAAAGGCATGTTCATTGGAGACAGGGAAGATCTCGTCGATGAGGTCCTTCTCGAGGATCTCAGGGACAAAGCCTGCCCCTATTCCCTGGATCTTGTGCTTTCCCGGGTGTCCACCGGAGAGGACCGGCGAGTCGCTGGGCTCCACGGCAACGGATTTCAAAGAGGGCCTGCGCTCCTTCAACACCCTGCTCACGCCCGTGATGGTTCCACCGGTTCCCACGCCGGCAATGAAGATATCCACCTTCCCGTCGGTGTCCGTCCATATCTCCTGCGCCGTCGTACGGCTGTGGATCTGCGGGTTTGCAGGGTTCCTGAACTGCTGCGGAATAAAGGTGTGCGGTATCTCCCGGCCAAGCTCCATGGCCTTGTCGATGGCGCCCGGCATCCCCTTGTCTGCAGGGGTAAGCACGAGCTCCGCCCCGAATCCCGTGAGGAGTTTGCGCCGCTCCATGCTCATGCTCTCCGGCATGGTCAGGATCAGCCGGTAGCCTCTCACCGCACACACAAACGCCAGGCCTATACCGGTATTGCCACTTGTGGGCTCCACGATTACGGTCTTGCCGTCTACAAGCCCCTGTTTTTCCGCCTCGAGAATCATGTTCAGCCCGATGCGGTCTTTTACCGAACCGCACGGATTGTAAAACTCGAGCTTCGCTACGACCTCGGCCCTGCACCCCTGGGCGACCTTGTTGAGCCGAACCAGCGGTGTGCGGCCCACCAAGTCCGTCATGTCTGACGCAATGTTCATGACTTCTCTCCTCTTCCCGGCCTTTTAAGCCGCATCCATCACCAGGAGGTTCACAAAGGTGTACGGTTCGCCTCATCCGAGGGCAGAGAGTTCCCTTCCGGCATGAGAATATCCTCCTGTCGCTGCCCCTCACACCTCGCAGAAATGCTTGTTCTTGTAGAGTTCCACCAGCCTGGTCGCCTCGTCTTCGCACTCACCGCAGACCGTGCTGATCTTGGTCATCTCCTGGAGCTCATAGAAGGTCCTCGCCCCTTCGAGCACGGCCTCCTCGATCTCGTGATCCGTTATATTCAGGCAGTTGCACACGATGCGTGCTTCTTCCCTCTTTACCTTGTCCTCCATACCGTTGCGCATGTAGTAGTCGTTTATGGCGGCCCGCAAGGCCTTGTCTCCGAGCACGCTGCAGTGGATCTTGTGTTCCGGCAGCCCGCCGAGCTCTTTATTGATGTCTTTGGCAGAGACATGGTAGGCATCTTCCAGCGTCATGCCCCTGACCATCTCGGACAGCGCAGAGGTGCTCGCTATGGCGCTCGCACACCCGAAGGTCTTCCACTTGCAGTCGGTAATGACCCCCTTGTCCCGGTCCACCTTGATGACCACGACCATCTGGTCGCCGCACTTGATGTTGCCGGTCATGCCCTTGCCGTCTTCTTCGTATGCATCTTCATCCACCAGGATATTCTTGGGGTGCATGAAGTGCTCCAGGACCTTGTCTGTATATAACCACTGTTCCTTGGCCATTACTGCCTCCTCGCGTATGCTGTCGACATGTCCCTGATCCTGCCTATGACCCGCGGGAGCACCTCGAGCATATACTCGATATCCGCCATGGTGTTCTCCCTGCCGAGGCTGATCCTGATCGAGCCGTGGGCACACTCTGCCGGAAGCCCGGTGGCGAGGATCACGTGGGACGGATCGAGGGATCCGGAGGCGCATGCAGAACCCGTGGATACCGCTATCCCCTCCAGGTCGAGATAGAGAATGATCGCCTCGCCCTCTGCCCCGTCAAAGGAGACATTGAGGGTCCCTGGCAGTGAGTCGGTGGGGTGTCCCACGAAACGGATATCAGGGATTGTTTGCGCTATCCCCTCGCGCAGCCTCTTCTTCAGGCCAAGCAGCAGCGTTTCCTCTGCATCCATCTCCTTCTCGCGCATCTCGATGGCCTTTCCGAGCCCCACGATGCCGATCGTATTCTCGGTGCCGGCCCGCCGGCCTCTCTCCTGGTGGCCGCCCCGTATTAGGGGGCAGAACGGCGAGCCCTTCCTGACATAGAGTGCCCCGATCCCCTTGGGACCGTAGATCTTGTGTCCGGACAGCGTGAGGAAGTCCACGCCCAGGTCCCTGACCTTCACCGGGATCTTCCCCACGGCCTGAACGGCATCGCTGTGGAAGAGTGCCCCCTTTTCGTGCACGATCTGCGCAATGGCCCTGATGTCCTGGATCGTGCCGATCTCGTTATTTGCCATCATGACAGAAACAAGTGCGGTGCTCTCATTGACCGCATCGCGCAACTGTTCCAGGTCGACCTTTCCGTACTGATCCACCTCGATGTACGATACATCGACCCCCTTCTCTTTCAGGCACTTCGAGGCCTCCAGGATGCAGGGATGCTCGATGGTCGTGGTGACGAGCCCCCGGCCCGTTGTGCAGCCGAACCGGCATTCCCGGCACGAGCCCGTAAGCACGGACAGGACGGTATTGTTCGCTTCCGAGCCGCTGCCCACGAACATCACTTCATCAGGGGATGCGCCGATGAAGTTCGCAAGCATTTCTCTTGCCTCTTCGACATACATCCTCGCCTTTCTTCCGAAACCATGGAGGCTCGAGGGATTGCCGAAGACGTCCATGGCCTCTATCATCGCCTCCCTGACTTCGGGATGAATCGGGGTGGTTGCATTGTTATCGAAATAAATCATTGGTTTCTCCATTTCTTCCTCCACCGCTTGTTTGTGCCCGGAGTTTCCCGTCCCGTACACGCACTACCTATATTAAATAGTGAGATACAACGCTGTTTTCCAGTAAACGATGTTTTTCATCACCCGGCATCCATGCCGGGTATGGTCATGTTGTCGATGCTGTTCACAACGGGTCTTTTTCAGCTATCTTCCGGAACTTCTCATGATGCCGGAGGACCATATCTTCCAGGGTCAGCGACTCGAAGGTCTCGAGCATCTTCCTGGTCGCCTCCATCCAGACATCGCGGTACACGCACAGGTCCGATCTGTCGCACCCGAGAGCATTATCCACGCACTCCACGAGGCTGAGCGAACCTTCTCCCACCTGTATGATATCCCTCAGCGTTATCTCAGAGGGGCGCCTGGCAAGGCTGTACCCGCCATTGGCGCCACGGACAGACTTTATGAGCCCCATGACCTTCAGGGGATTGATGAGCTGCCAGAGGTACTTCTCCGAAATCTGCTGCCTCTGTGCAATATCCTTTAAGAATACCGGCCCCTCGTTATCATGGATTGCCAGATCGAGCATGATCCGTACACTATAGCGGCCTCTGGTAGAGAGCTTCATTCCTGCGCAGTTTTCCTTGTCTAGTTTGTCTACTGTTTTGGTAGAGTTTAGCCTGATGTTCTTTTCATGTCAAGGTCAAGTTAAGGGTTTTTCGTGGTTTTCAGCAATCCTTACTGATCACTGCCAACGGTGCACTGCCAGGGCATCCCTGCGATGAGCCGATGACAAAGGTTTTTTTAAGCGGGTTTGACCGCAATGCGCTCGAGAAAAAATCCTGACATGCCGACCACGAGAAGCTCACCTGCGAGTTGGGGTTTTCCCCTGAGGTTATTGAGAACCTCCTGGGCCATGAGGCTGCCCACGGCGAAGACAATGGTCGAGGTGACCGGGATTGTCCTGGCGGCCTTGCCGAGCCCTGCGAAGAGTTCCTGCAGCCGCACGGTCCGTCCCGGTATAACCGAGGTCAGCTGGCCGTAATCACCCAGAAGCGCCCCGGAAACCATGAAGGTATTCCCCGGCTGGGCTTCTTCCAGGGCAAACCGGCTGGGAAAGTTGTCGAGGCAATCCGCAATACCATCGCAGCCGGCAAGCACACCGGCTATATCGTCATCGCCGATGGATACGTTCATCGGGATGACCTCGGTCTGACCGGTCAGGGATTTCAGGCGTTCAGCCGCGATATACACCTTGGGCCGGCCAAGGTCATAGAGGGTATAGAGCGCCTGCCTGTTCAGGTCCGGAGGGTCGATAATGCCCCTGTCAGCAATAATGAGCCTGCCTACCCCGCAGCGTACGAGGATTTCCGCGACAATACACCCCAGGGCACCGACCCCGCCGATGAAGAGAGACTTCTCAGCGAGAAAATCCTGCTGCTCCTTGCCCCACAATGCAATGTTTCTGGCAAAAACATCTTCTCTTTTCATCACGCTCGCTCCCGGCGGCAGGGTTTCTCGCTACGCCGCGGATACCGGAGGCATGACCGCGAAATCATCCCCTTCAACCAGGACAGTCTTTTCATTGGAGGGGCGGCCGTTGATGAGAACAATCACGCCATCACTGAAGTCGATGTTCATCTCGTTCATGATATCTTCAGCTGTCGTCCCTTCCGGCAAGTCGAGTGTCTTAATAGTGGGCCTCCCTCCGGAGAGCACTGTAAAAAACGATTTTGCCTGAATCTTCATTGAGGAGGTCCTCCTGTATCTGTATTCGGTCCGCAGACAACCATGTGTGCATACGTATCCGATTTTTTTTCTACCATGGTGTTTCCGGGTGGTAAACGGGTAATTGTCTTATTTTCCTGTCAGATGTTTACCGACACCTCACTCCCAGGGCCACGGCAGGGCATTGCCGCCTGTCCCCTCGCCAGTCGGTAATGCCCTGCCCTTGGATCTCAAACTCTCACATCGTCATGATTCACGAGAGAAACTGAAAAATATTGCTCACAGACGAGATTCCCTTTGATAAATTATGTAAAAACTATATATAGGGTACTAAGATGTATTTGAAATAAGAACCAGTACGGGCAACGGTGCATCTGAAATAACCGTTGGCCCGCTGAAGGGAGTTAACATGCCAAAGGTACTCATCGCTGATGACCATCCAATCGTCAGAACCGGGTTGAAGCAGATCATCGCTGACGAACCGGATATTCAGATTATCGGCGAGGCGAGCAATGGGAGCGAAGTGCTCGAATTTCTCATGAAAAATCCCTGCGATCTGGTTCTGCTGGATCTTGCCATGCCGAAACGGACCGGCCTCGATGTGATAAACGAGATCCGACAGATCCAGCCGCACATCGCGATCCTCGTCCTGAGTATATATCCCGAGGAACAGTATGCCGTGCGGGCATTGCGGGCAGGCGCTTCAGGATACCTCACCAAGGCGAGCGCTCCCAACGAGCTTATCAAGGCAATGCGCAAGGTCCTCAGCGGGGGGAAGTACATCAGCATTTCTCTTGCCGAGATCCTGGCCTCCGAGATCGACCAGCACACCCCGCAACAGCCGCACGAACGCCTGTCTGACCGCGAGTACCAGGTCATGCTCATGCTCGCCGCCGGCAAGACCGTGACAGAGGTAGCTCAGGATCTGAACCTGAGCGTCAAGACGATAAGCACCTACCGGGCCAGGATTCTTGAGAAGATGAACATGAAGAACAATGCCCAGTTGACCTTCTACGCAGTGGAGAATCACCTCATCGAATAAAAACACCAGAGCCTGTATCCTGTTTCAGTTCAGATATCAGGACGCATGAGTGACCCATCCCGGCACAGTATGCAGCGATAACAGGGGCATTCACCTCCCCTGTTATCACAGCAGTTCATCCATCACCTTCTCCAGCTGTCTGATGGTGCTACATTCAAAAACCTCGTGGCAGTGTGCCGTGTACACGTTCATGATATTGTCCCTGGTGTTCCACTCGCTCTTTGGCTGCGGGTTGAGCCAGATAACCCTGCGCACCTGGGAACAGATCTTCTCGAAGGATTTCCCGTAATCAGGGAAGTGG
>JAHDOV010000028.1 GCA_018434685.1 Deltaproteobacteria bacterium | reverse complement strand
CGCTCTTCCGATCTCCGGTGTCACGATTGTGTTCGTAACGGGCGACAATGGAAACCGCCACGACTTCAGGGCGCCTGCTCCGCTCGTCAGCAAGCTGGAACCGATGACGGTGTATACGGCACCACATGACGCCCGTGAGCTGACCCTTGTCCTGGAAGGCCGGCCGTGCCGGGATTCGATAACCGGTGAATCGTTCGAGACCACGGTGAGGGTGATCCTCGATGGCACGGTCTTCTACGGCTGCGGCCGGACGCTCCACTGACCCAGGAGGCACTGTCTTGACATCCGGGCATGGTTGTTGTTTGAGTAGGCGGAATCTTTTGTTAAGGAGCATGAAGAATGAAGAAAATCAAAAGAATAGCCCTGGTAGCCCACGATAACCGGAAAAAGGATCTCCTGGAGTGGATTGACTGGAACTATGAGAGATTGATACGGCACACCCTGATCTCTACCGGCACGACCGGCAGGCTGGTGGAAGAGGCCCTCAGGAAAAGGCTCGGCGAGGAGAAATCTCACACGTTCAGGATGACACGGCTGAAATCCGGTCCGCTCGGCGGGGATCAGCAGATGGGGGCATTGATCGTGGAGGGAAAGGTCGATGTGCTCATATTCCTGTGGGACCCCATGCAGCCCCAGCCCCATGATGTGGATGTCAAGGCGCTCCTGCGGATCGCGGTCCTGTACAACATCCCTACCGCGTGCGACCGCTCCACGGCAGACTTTATCGTTTCATCACCCCTTCTGGATGCCGAGTATGAGCCGATTCTGAAAGACTATTCCTCGTACATTGACCGGACAGTCTGATATTACCCGTGGATATCAGACTGTTCTCAGAAGGCACATGACATTTGACACCGGCCCGGATTTCCTTCAATAGTAGATGAACGCACTCTGAGCAGGAGAATGCCGTGGATTTCCATGAGAAGAGGTGATCGTACCGCTATGAACTACGACATAACAGCAACCCTGGGTCCTGGCAGCACCAGGGAATCCCTGTGGAAAACCATGCTTGCCGCCGGAGTCACTGCCTTCCGGCTGAACACGTCTCACCTCGATCTGCCAGAGCTTGTTCCATGGCTCGACAGGATCGGCACCTTTTTTTCTGCCCTGGATCCTCAGCCCCTGCTCGTGCTTGACCTCCAGGGAAGCAAATGGCGGCTTGGGCGGTTCCCGGCCTTTGATCCCGCCTGTGGCCAGCGTATCGAGCTGGTCTGTGCAGCAGCCACAGACCGCAGTGGTGTATTGCCAGTGCCCCATCCCGATTTCTTTGAGGCTGCTCAGGTATCCAGCGGAGAGATCGCACTGAACGATGCCAGGGTATACCTGGCAGTGGAAACGGCCTCAGCGGATTCGATTATCGCCAGTGTTACCAGGGGAGGAACCATCTCTTCGAAAAAGGGAATCACCTACACCTCGTGCGAGTACCGCAGGGAATCCCTGAACGAGAGAGACCGGGAGATCATCTTTCAGACCAAGGGCCTGGGTTTCATCCGGTATGCGATCTCGTATGTGAGGGATGCTCGCGAGATGTCTGGATACCGGAGAGCCTTGGGCAGCAGTGCATACCTCATTGCCAAACTCGAGCGGGAACCGGCAGTCACCGAGGCGGCCTTGATTGCTGAGCATGCGCAGGAACTCTGGCTGTGCCGCGGTGATCTCGGTGCGGAACTCGGCCTGAAAGCCATGGCCGAGGCAGTACACCGGTTCTCCAATCAGGTCGGCGATATACCCAGACCGGTTCACCTGGCAGGTCAGGTGCTGGAACACATGACCCGCTGTGCCACACCTACCCGGTCCGAGATGTGCTGTCTCTACGATGCACTGGTTGCGGGATATGCAGGCGTTGTGCTGTCCGACGAGACCGCAATCGGCATGTATCCCCTGGAAAGCTGCCACAGCGCGGCACTGTTCAGGTCCTGAGCCGGGCCGTACATCACGAACCCCAGAGCGGGTGCCGGCAGGCTCGTCATGCTGCCCGATTCAGTGTTGCATTTCCCGGGCTCATGAGACAAAAAGGAACTAGTTGCTCTGCTGCTGACTATATCGCTGAAAAGGAGAAGTCATGACCTCCGTACGCATCACGGTTGCACGGTTTCAATTCAGGGCACGCATGGAAGAGGCTGATGCGCCGCAGACCTGTGCCGAATTCAGCAGGCTGCTGCCGTACCGTCAGAAGCTCATTCATGCCCGGTGGAGCGGTGAAGCCTGCTGGATACCCCTGGGAGAGTTCCGGCTCGATGTAGGGTTCGAAAACCACACGAGCTACCCCGCACCGGGCCAAATCCTGTTCTATCCCGGCGGATACAGCGAGACCGAGATCCTCTTTCCCTATGGGGCCACACACTTTGCCAGCAAACTGGGACAGCTCGCCGGTAATCATTTCCTCACGATCGTCGACGGACGCGAGCACCTCCGGGAGGTCGGAAACCTGGTACTCTGGCAGGGTGCACAGGATATCGTATTCGAGGAGATGTGAACCGGCCGGACAATAATTACCGGGAGATTGGATTCCATGCCGGCAAGGGGTCGAACATCAGGGCACGGAATAGGAGGGAGAGATCATGAACAGGAAGAACTCATTGCCCACACCTATCGTGGGAATAGGCTGGTACTCTGAAGACCAGTGGTACAAACTCTGCGCTGTGGCGGCTGATCCGGAATCGCTCGAAGACACCTATGAAGAATGGGTCGAGGTCTTTAACAGGGGAAATGCCGCGCTGAAGAAATCAGGAATCAACGCATTGAAGGTCCCGGTCGATGTGGATGAACTGGAAGCCTGGTGCCGGAAAAAAGGGCTGCCCATAAACGGGGAGGCCCGTTCACAATATGTAACCGAAATACTCTCCAGGGCCGACAGCCGATAAATCCCGGGCTCTCATCAGCCGGATCCCGTGACGGAACAGGGCTGCCGGAATGAATGGAGCCTCGAGGACTATGAAAAACTGCAGCATAGGAGTGGTCACGGCTCATTGATCGCTGCCGTGCTCATGCGCCATCTCACGAACCAACCGTCTGCCATATTGCTTTCAGGCAGGATCGCCTTATAATTATAGTCTATAAAGACGTATCGGCTGTATCCTCCCAAGTCCGCCTTGGAGGGACATGTAATGAAGATATGCTCTCTGATTGGTCACAAGTTCGAGGGGTGGAACTACTCAGATCCTCATATCTGCGTCCAGAACAGGGTCTGCATTCGATGCTCGTATAAGAAATGCCGTTCATCCCCCCATGACTACACCAGCTGGGAGTACCGGGAGGAGGGAGCATGCGAGCAGGAACGGATCTGTCTTCGGTGCGGACACAAGTCGAAACAGACCCACCATGAATTCAGCGAGTGGACCAGGGTAACCGGTAAATCGTACGACAGAATCCGGGTCTGTTCCCGATGCGGTCTCGAAGAGTACATGTAATTCCATGGGGGGTATACCATGCAGATGATTCTGAAAAGGATTTCTCGTCACGTCTCCTTAAGCGTGTTCCCGATCCGCTGCATAGAGGCACTTCTCCTGGGGCTGATTCTCCTGGCTACCGGCTGCGCAACCCTGGAAGAACAACTCATCCCGCAGGATGAGCCGATTCTGCTGGGACCTGCTGCAGACGAACTGAAAGGGCTTAAATCAGCAGCCCTTGTCGTCAGGGCGAAAAGCACCGTGACGGACGAGACTATCCATGCCCAGACGTTCCGCCGGATTGCGGAAAAGTCTGCAAAGGCAGTGGTCAGTATCTACGTAAAGACAAGCACCCCGTACCGGGTGAGGTTGCTCCCGATCCGCATCCCAGGGACAGGTCTCAGGGTGAATCTCCCCGGCGTAGGCCTGGGTTCGGGTTTCTTCATCCACCCCTCCGGATACATCCTCACCAACAGCCACGTCATAGAGAATGCTGCCCAGATCCACGTGCTGACCAGCGATGACAAGGACTATCCGGTGGTCGTGGTGGCACGCGACCGGGTATCCGATCTGGCACTGCTGAAGATTTCAGGGACGGACAGGAAGTTTCCGGTACTCCCCATGGGCAATGCCGACCTGGTGGGCCCGGGTGAGTTCGTGATCGCCATAGGCAATCCACTGGGCCTCGGGCATACGGTGACAGCAGGGATCATCTCCCAGACCGGCCGCGACCTTTCCGGTGTATCCATTGAGGAGGCAAGCCCTATCCGCTTCATCCAGTCCGATGCAGCCATCAACCCGGGCTCTTCCGGTGGACCGCTCATTACGCTTGCCGGTTCATGGGTCGGGGTGAACACCATGGGTGCCACAATGGCCTCGGGTATCGGTTTTTCCATACCGAGCACCCTGGTCATGGAGTTCCTGGACAAGGTCCGTTCGGGCACGGGCGTGCCGGAATCGTGAGCCACCTGCCTGACAGCACTGGACCGCCCCGGGCGATGCTCGTGATAAATTATCTTCTGCAACTCTATGGAATAACGCCGGATACAACACAGCCAAAGCAGTGCATTCCAGGTTCATGTGTACTCCTGAAGATGAGGTCGTGTATAATGCGCTCGACAGGAGCAGCTCTCACTTCAGGAAGCCGGGGCTGTGCCGGCCAAACAGCTCCTGCAGTCTATCGGCATCATGGTTGCGAGCATGCACAGGCGTCATGCTCATGGAATCGAGGGACAAAGGAGGGTGTAAGCTCATGTATTTCCAAGATATAGCCTGCGAAAAACATGACGGCATAACCATCATCCGGTTCAACCGGCCTGAGGGGTTGCGGCAGTTTATCGCGCGCGACTACCCCGACAGATGTGCCGGTGCGATTCCCCGCACGCCCGGACTGGTCTGGAATCAGACCAGGGATGCGCGGCGGTAAAGACCGGTCAACAGGAGCTGCCATGGAAACAGAGATACGACGGCTCGCACGGTCCGCTGGTGCCGCAGCGGTCGGCATTGCCTCAGCAGACAGGCTGACCGGCGGTTTCGCGTCCAAGGATCCGGGGTATATGCTCTCAAGGTCGTCAGGCCGCAGGCGACCGGCCAGGAAAGAAGCACGGCTGAGTCAGGTGGGTGCAGCGCACCTTCCGGCACGGCCGGCAGGACACGGTAAGGAGATGATAGTTGCAACCGGTTCTGGAGATCTCACCTTTTTCTCCGGCCCGAAAGGATTATACTATCCACTATGAGTATCACGAACGATAGGGCACTGAGAGCGGACCGCGTCACCTGGGTTGGGTTCGCTACCAATCTGCTCCTGTTCCTCTTCAAGTTTGCCGCCGGGATCTTCGGACACAGCGCTGCAATGATTGCCGATGCAGTCCATTCGGTATCGGATTTCATCACCGATATCGTGGTGCTCGTCAGTTTCCGCATCATACGAAAGCCCATAGACAAGGGGCACGACTACGGCCACGGAAAATTCGAGACCCTTGCCACCACCGTTGTGGGCATTGCCCTGCTGCTCGTGGGCGTGGGCATCCTGGTGAGCGGTCTGAGGAACATACTCATGAGTTTCAGGGGTGTGCCGCTGGGAAGACCCGGTATCATCGCGCTTATCGCTGCCGTTATATCCATCATCACAAAGGAATGGCTCTACCGGTACACGGTCAAGACAGGCAGGGAGATCAACAGCCAGGCCGTCATAGCCAATGCCTGGCACCACCGGTCCGATGCCTTTTCCTCCATCGGCACCATGATCGGCATCGGCGGGGCTATCCTGCTCGGCGAGCAGTGGCGCATCCTCGATCCCATCGCTGCGGTGGTGGTGAGCATCTTCATCATAAAGGTCGCCATGAGCATCTCCATCAGCAGCATCCGGGAGCTCACGGAAGAATCACTCGACGACCGGGACGAACGGGAGATACTCTCGATCGTGAAGAATATTCCTGGTGTTATCGAGCCTCACAATCTCAGGACCCGCAGGATCGGAAACAGCTATGCCATTGATCTCCATGTCCGCGTCGACAGAGACCTGAGCGTAACCCATGGCCACGATATCGCTTCCCAGGTCGAGGCCGGGCTCAGGGAAAGGTTCGGCCAGGAATCGTTCGTTTCCATCCATATCGAACCATACAGGCCCGGTTCTGATTCCGGCTCCAGAACCTGACGCAAACCCCTGGCTCCAGTATTGCCTTGCACCGCAAACAGGCATAGTATGCCGCCATGACCGGGATGGTTCTGCTCGTCTTTCTCATCGTATACGCAGGCATGATCATGGGGCATCTGCCGCACCTGCAGCTCGACCGTACGGGCATGGCCCTGCTCGGCGCCATCGTGCTCATCTCTGCCGGCGCCTTGAGCCTCGACGATGCGGCACGATCCATAGATATATCCACCATCACGCTGCTGTTTGCCTTCATGGTCATATCCGCACAACTGCGGCTCGGGGGGTTCTACACAAAGGCGGCCGAGGTGGTGACAGACCTCAGGGTATCGCCGCAGCAGCTCCTCCTGGCAGTGATCCTGCTGGCAGGTATCCTGTCGGCCGTATTCATGAACGACATCATCTGCCTGGCCATTCCGCCCGTGCTCATCCAGGCGTGCAGGCGCAGGAACCTCGATCCGGTTCCCTTTCTCCTTGCAGTGGCGTGCGCAGCCAACGTCGGCTCTGCGGCAACGCTCATCGGCAATCCACAGAATATTCTCATCGGCCAGGCGCTCGACCTGTCCTTTTCGAACTATCTCCTGATTGCAGCGGCACCCTCACTTCTCGGCCTCTTCGTTACCTGGGCAGTCATCGCCCTGTTCTATCGGGGCCGATGGAAAGAGGAACAGGCCGTTCCTCCAGGTTCCATGCCGATCCTTCCCGCCTGGAACAACTGGCAGTCCGGCAAGGCGCTCATCATCACCGGAGTTCTCTTTGCCGCATTCCTTTCCGGGGGATTGCCGAGGGACATCCTGGCGCTCGGTGCGGCGGGAATCCTCCTCATGAGCCGCAGGATGCACTCGCGCCACATGCTGGGGCTCGTGGACTGGCAGCTCCTGGTGCTCTTCTGCGGCCTGTTTGTCATGAACCATGCCCTGCAGCTGACCCACATACCGGACACCGTGGTGGCTGACCTCGTGCAATCGGGGATTGACCCCACACACCCGGGATGGCTCTTTGCCATAACGGTCTTCCTCAGCAATGCCGTCTCCAATGTTCCCGCTACCATGCTGCTCCTGCCCCTTGCCCAGCATCCCATGGCCGGCCCGGTGCTTGCCCTGAGCAGCACCTTCGCGGGCAACCTCCTCATCGTGGGCAGCATCGCCAACATCATCGTTGTGGAGATCGCCTCCCAGAACGGCATCACCATCGACTGGCGCAAACATGCACCTGTAGGGGTCACGGTCACGGTCCTCACCCTTGCCCTTGCAGCGGGGTTTCTCTGGTTCTGGAGCCTGGTGCTGCCCGGGATGTGAATGGTCTTTTGTCACCCTGAACAGGGAGATGCAGGTCGAACTTATCGAACGAGCCGAGTACGGCGTCTGAGCATACCTGAGAGGGTTCCTGACCGGGCATGAAAACGACCTGTTCAATCAGTGATGCCACTGCCCTTGTCTTATCCGCCACACACCTTAATATTTCACCTAGTGCAGGTAGGCGCCGATCACTGATTTCCATGACCCGGCAGCCTGACCGGTACCCGGAGGTGGTCTCAAGAGACGCAGCCGCACGTTTTCCCGATGGTGGTGGCCAGCTTCCGGATGATGAGGAAAACGTAATCATGAGAAATTATCTCTATAAGCTCATAATCGATGATGTGACCGGCCTGTGTTACAAGAACTGCCTGAACTACTTCCCCGACCATTCCAGAATCCTCGATGTGGGCATCGGCAACGGCATCATGATCCGGCGGTTCCACAACCTCATCAGGACCAAAGGGCTCAGGATAACCGGGATCGATATCAACAGCAGCTACCTGAAACACTGCAGCACGCTCATCAGCCAGTGGCAGCTCGAAGATCATATCGAGATCTTCCATACCCCGGTGGAGAGTTACGAGCCGCCGGCACAAGAGTTCTTTGATTTCATCCTCTTCAGCATGAGCTTCATGCTCTTCAGAGACCAGCCGCTCGTCCTCGACCGCATACGGCCCTGGCTGAGGCCCGGCGGCAGGGTCCTCTTCTTCCAGACCATGTTCCGCAAGAGATCCTTCTTCATGGAGTTCATCAAGCCCAAGCTGAAATACCTCACCACCGTCGATTTCGGCAGGGTGACCTACCACAACGACTTCGCCGCCCTCATGGACAGAAAACACCTCAGCATAACAGAAAACCGGCTGATCAAGAGAAACTGGTTCCAGGGTGAATACCATCTGGTCATATCCGCCCTGGAAAACGGCATGGCAACAAGGGCAGAAAAGTTCGCCCTCAAAAAGAGCGAAATGAGGACGCCACACCCCATTCCCAACCGGAAGGGCAGCCGTCTTTCTCACCCCGATCAGACGTGATCCCGGCAGGGTCACCGCCTCCTCTTCAGGGCGGTGCCGCAGATCGCCGCCCGGCACAGAAGCCGCTGCCTCACTGAACACCAGGAACTCTTCAGGAACGTGGTGTCCAGGCAGTTCTTCTTGCAGTTTTCTGTTGCTTTTCATCCGAACAAGCGTAATTTTATATCATTGCCGCAGTTGTTTTTCTTTATGGTGCAACTGCTCACTGTGCGATGGGAGGGAGAGCGTTCTATGAAGAAACACCTGTTCGTGGCCATTGTCTGCTCGGTATCCATGGTTTTTCTCGTTGGAATGGGAAGCGCCTTCGCCCAGATGGAAGGCCGAGGCCAGGGACCGGAATTCTGTCCCTTCTGCGGCCAGGGCTGCGGCGGTTCTCCAGGATTTCAGCCGGGCATCCCGGAAAAGCTGCCCTCACCCGTGAATGAAGGCTGGACAGAGCGTCTCCGTACCGTTCTCGCCATGGAGAAGCTTTCCCGGCTGCAGTATGAGGCAGACAGCAGGAAATACCAGGTCACCATGCCCTACCGGATGATTCTCTTCCAGGAAGAGGCCCATATCGACTGGATCAGCAGGCTGTTCTCGGCCTATGGTCTCTCCTCCGAGGTCGAAACACCGGCACCGAGGGAATCGAAAACACTCACCGAGGCTTATGAGATTGCCATGGATCTCGAGGAAGAGCTGATGCCCCACTACGACTGGCTCGTCAGGAACGCCCAGGATCCCGACTCCCGGGATCTCCTGGACTATATTCTCCTGCAGACCCGCATGCACTACACCATGTTCTCCCATGCCGTGCAGATGGGCTGGCGAATGGGACCCGGCATGCCCATGCACAGGGGGAATTGAGCCGTGCCCCGGTCGCTGCAACGAATCATTCATTTGATCTTCCGGTTGTATCAGGGTAGAATCCTTCCATGAAATTCGTGTATTGTTCAGGCCCCCTGTTCTGCCCCGAAGAGATTGCAGGCATGAGCGCCATTGAGAGGGTCCTTCAACAGGCCGGGTTCGGCACGTTTCTCCCCCATCGTGACGGGCTGGAACGCCATGTCCTGGGCCTCGTGAACACCCCGCTCAACACGAACCTCCTTTGGGCACGGGACATGATCGACAGCGCCATATTCGCCCTCGATGTGTTTCAGATCGTCCGCCGGTGCGAGTATTTTGTGCTCAACATGAACGGCAGGGTCCCGGACGAGGGTGCGGTTGCAGAAGCGGGGATGGCCTTTGCGGCAGGCAGGCCCCTGGTGCTCTTCAAGAACGATCGCCGCAGTGTGTTCAAGGGCTCTGACAATTCGATGCTTACCGGCCTGTCAGTCCTGAAACCGGTGAGCGATCTCACGAAACTGCCCTCTGCACTGCTGCAGGCCGAAAACGCACTGAAAAAGTCTCTCACTGCAGGCTGCCCTGCCCTTCCCCTCAATGTCAAGCGTGTGGTGCGCAAGGGCGAGAGGATCTGGCGTGTGCTGAGCTGCCTGCCCATCAAGGATGCCCCTTCTGCTCAAACCGGGGCGCTGCTGCAGCAGATCCTGGATCTCGATACCGGCGACTGCGATTAGCGAAGGTCAGGACATTCCCGTACCGGCAGATGAACCCGGCGTGAAGATCTTCTCTTGAGTGATGATGGCCGTGATGAGTTCGTGCGGCGCGACATCGAATGCAGGATTGAAGGCCGGGACATCCGGTGCGCACGGGACGCCCTTAAAGCAGCGCACCTCGTGTTCGTCCCGCTCTTCTATGACGATATCCTCTCCGGTTGCGGTATACGGGTCAAAGGTTGACTTCGGTGCCGCTATATAGAACGGTATATGGTGAGCATCGGCAAGGACTGCAAGCGAATAGGTGCCGATCTTGTTGGCGGCATCGAGGTTTTTCGCGATCCTGTCGGCGCCGACGATTACGGCATCGATGCGGCCGAGCTTCATGAGCCACCCGGCCATGTTGTCTGTGATGAGGGTCGCAGGGATCCCGTCGGATTTCATCTCGTATGCGGTGATCCGGGCCCCCTGGAGAAGCGGCCTCGTCTCGTCCATATAGACCCGCTCGAGCTTTCCCTGCTCATGAAGCCTCCTGATGACGCCGATGGCCGTCCCCATGCCGCCGGTCGCGAGAGAGCCTGCATTGCAGTGGGTGAGTACGGCATACCTCCTGCCGTCCGGGAAAAGCCCCGCCCCAAGGGTTGCCATGGCCTCGTTAGCGCGGATCTCTTCCTCCCATATCTCCTGCGCTTCCAGGAGGACTGCCCGGGACAGATCATCCCCGGGGTATGAGTTCACCGCAGCGAGGACCCGTCTGAGGGCCCATTCCAGGTTTACCGCAGTGGGTCTGGACCTCAGCAGGATTCCAGCTGCCTCTTCGAGTGCACCTCTCCCCAAGGGGGCTGCCAGGGCAAGACCATAGGCGGCTGCAATGCCGATAGCAGGTGCGCCGCGGACAGCCAGGGTCTTTATGGCATCCGCCACCCTCTCCGCAGTAGTGCAGGCGATCCATACCTCCTCGTGGGGAAGCTGTCTCTGGTCAAGGATGGAGAAGATGCCGTCTTTATACGAGAATGGTTTTATCATACAAGCCCCAGGAATTGTTGTGCCGGTGTATCTTTTCGAAGCGCTGCCAGTTCATCGAGACAGTGCCGGCGGATCTGACGAGCTGTCGGAAGATCGTACACGATCTTCCCCCGGTCGATAACCTTGACGAGAGCAGGTTCGGTCCTGCCTCCGCAGTCGCACGCCCGGTGTTCTCCATAGGGAACCACATAGTCCTTCATGCAGGTCCTGCAGCGAACAACGCTCTTCTTACCGGAGCATTTTCCCCGCTTCGCCAGGGGCATTCCGCCGGACTCCACGATATCCATGGAAAAGTCGAGCGTCGCCGCACTCGATATCTGCGTGCCGATGCCAAAGGCATCCGCCACCCCTGCCAGATCGAGTACGTCATCCAGGTCGAGCCCGCCGGATACAAAGAGCTTCACATGATCGAACCCCCGGGTATCCAGCTCCCACCTCACCTCTTCGAGGATGGCCCTGAAATTTCCCCGCCGTGATGAGGGTGTGTCGAGCCGCACACCGAAGAGCCGTTCTCCAAGTGCCTCGGCAACACGGATCGCCTCGAACTTCTCGTCCTGGAACGTGTCGATGAGTACCACCCGGGGGACCTCCTGCTCGATGATCTCGTCAAAGGCCAGGGCAGCCTGTACCGTGTCCCCCATCTGGATGACGAGCGTATGCGGCATGGTCCCCACAGGCTTTTCGCCGATGAGCCGTGCGCTGGCAACGGTGGCGACGCCGTTGCACCCGCCGATGAATGCGGCCCTCTCCACCATCGGGGCGATGGAGGGATGCATGCGCCGTGCACCGAAGCTCACGAGGCCCTTGTCTTCACAGGCAACCCTGCAGCGGGACGCCTTGGTGGCAATGCCCGATGCCTGGCACAGACAGCCGAGTATGGCTGTCTCGAATTCGCCGAAATCCAGATAGTTCCCCTCGAGGATCATCACCGGGGTGTTCCTGTCGAACACGCTCCCTTCAGGCAGTGCGTGGACCGTCAAAGGTCTGTCTTCCAGGAGGATACACACCTCTTCCAGGCCTGCCAGGACGCCCCACGTGTATCTCCTGTCGGGAAACGATTTGAGAAACACCTCCATGCAGACGTTTTTCGACTGATTCTTCTCCCTCAGGATCTTCTCGGTGCGGAGAAAATAGACATCGGTGACCTCACCCGAGCGCACCTGATCGGTATCAGCTATGTGCAGCCTTTTCATGACTCGAGCATCTCCTTGATAATTGAGTTTGCCAGGTTCGGGTTTGCCTTGCCCTTCGTCGCCTTCATGAGCTGTCCCACAAAGAAACCCAGAAGCTGCGTCTTTCCCTGGCGGTATTTCTTCACCTCTGCCGGATTGTTTTCCAGTATGCCCTGTACCAGACCCAGAAGCTCGTCTTCGTCGCTGATCTGCCTGAGGCCTTTCGACTGCACGATATCTTCGGCTGTCCTGCCGGAGGATGCCATCTCGGCGAAGACCTCCTTTGCCATGCTGATGGAGATGGTGCCCGTGCTGATGAGGGTGAGCATGGCGGTGAGCATCCCCGGGGTAACCTTGAGCTGTGGCAGGGCGATGTCCTGTTCGTTGAGCACCCGGAGCACCTCGGTCATGATCCAGTTGCTGATCTCCTTTGGCGAGTCCAGAAGCTCTGAGCACTGCTCGAAGTAGTCGGCCAGGGCTTTCGTCTGGGTGAGCACGTCGGCATCATAGGCAGGTAGGCCGTATTCCTCCTGAAACCGTTTTCTCTTTGCAGAGGGAAGCTCGGGGAGACTCGAGCGGATCTCCTCTATCCAGGCCTCATCCACCTCGAGGGGCACCAGGTCGGGATCGGGAAAGTAGCGGTAGTCGTGGCTTTCCTCCTTGGAACGCATGGACCGGGTCCTGTTTGCGGCCACATCCCACAGCCTGGTGTCCTGCTCCACCCTCCCGCCTGCCTTAAGGATGCCGATATGCCGGTCCACCTCGAATTCAAGGGCCTTGCCGACATTCCTGAAGGAGTTCATGTTCTTGAGCTCCGTGCGGATGCCGAAGGCAGCCACCCCTTTCGGCTTTACGGAAATATTGGCATCGCACCGGAAAGACCCCTCCTCCATGTTGCCGTCGCAGATATCGAGGAACATGAGGATTTGCCGAAGTTCCTTCAGGTAGGCTACGGCCTCGTCCGGGCCGGCGATATCGGGTTCCGAGACGATCTCGAGGAGGGGGACCCCTGCCCGGTTGAAATCCATGTAGCTGACAGGCTCGTGCTCGTCATGGATGTTCTTTCCGGCATCCTCCTCCATGTGGATGCGGGTGATGCCGATCCTCTTCTTCGTGCCGGCAATCTCAATCTCCAGGAAACCTCTCTCGCACAGGGGTCTGTCGTACTGGGTGATCTGATACCCTTTCGGGAGATCCGGGTAAAAGTAGTTTTTCCGGGCGAAGACATTCCTTCGCGCGATGGTGCAGCCGGTGGCAAGCCCGAGCCTGATCCCGAACTCCACCACCTTGCTGTTCAGGACCGGCAGCACCCCGGGCATGCCCATGCACACGGGACAGGTGCTCGAGTTCGGGGCGAGACCTGCCCTGGCGGAACAGCCGCAGAATATCTTCGTCTCGGTGAGCAGCTGTGCGTGGACCTCGAGTCCGATAACAATGTCGTAGTCTCTCACGGCTTCACCCTGTGGAACCTCGTGCAGTCCTGAAAGGCCATGCCGGCTCCCAGGAGCCGGTCTTCCCTGAAATGGGGCGCCATCAGCTGCATTCCTATGGGCAGGCCGTCTTCGGCAAACCCGCAGGGGATGCTCAGGGCGGGGAGCCCGGCCAGGTTTGCCGGGATGGTATAGATATCGAGCAGATAGATGCTCAGCGGGTCGTCCATCATCTCATCGAGCCCGAAGGAGGTCACCGGGGAGGTGGGCCCTGCAATGAGGTCGCACTGCCCGAAGGCCTCCGAGAAATCCCTGGCAATAAGCGTCCTCACCTGGGATGCCTTCTTATAGTAGGCATCGTAGTATCCTGCCGAGAGCACATAGGTGCCGAGCATGATCCTGCGCTTGACCTCGGCGCCGAATCCCTGGGATCTCGTCTGCAGGTACATGTCGGTGAGATCCTTTGCACCATCGGCACGCAACCCGTAGCGCACCCCGTCGTACCGTGCGAGGTTCGAACTGGCCTCGGCCGTGGCGATGACATAGTATACCGCAACCCCGTACCGGATATGAGGCAGCCTGATCGGGACGATCCTGGCGCCGAGCTCTTCATATGCGGTGATGCCGAAGCGGACCGCCCGCTCCACATCAGGGGACAACCCCTCGGCAAAGAACTCCTGGGGCACCCCTATGCGGATGCCGTGCATGTCGAGGGCGTTGAGGTCTATGGGCGCATATTCCCCGGGAACGCTCGTCGAATCCTTCGGGTCGTGGCCCTTGATGGCGTCGAAGAGCACTGCTGTCTCACGCGCCGAGTGCGCCATGGGGCCGATCTGGTCCAGGGACGATGCAAAGGCCACCAGGCCGAACCTGGATACCGAACCGTAGGTGGGTTTGAGACCGGTGATCCCGCAAAAGCTCGCGGGCTGCCTGATGGACCCCCCGGTATCGGAACCCAGCGCCCCTGCGCAGAGGTCAGCGGCAACTGCCGCTGCAGATCCCCCGCTCGATCCTCCCGGTGTCCTGGTTTCATCGAAGGGGTTTTTTGTGGGGCCTGCATTGCTCGTTGTGGTGGTGGACCCCATGGCGAATTCATCGAGATTGGTCTTGCCGATAATGATCGCCCCCCTCTTCCTGAGCCGCTCCACCACGGTCGCGTCGTAGGCAGGCACAAAGTCTGCCAGGATATTCGAGCCGCACGTGGTCCTGATGCCCCGGGTGCAGATGTTGTCCTTTATGGCAAGGGGGATGCCGGCGAGAACATCGTCGCTCCCCTGTGCCAGGATCTGTTCGGCCTCCTGCGCATCCCTGAGTGCGCCCTCTTCATCGACGGTGATATAGGCATTGAGATTATCCCGGCGGATCGTCCCGAGAAGTTCCTCGAGCAGTTCGACGGGCCGCAGGCCGAAGCGTCTGTAGAGGCGGGCGATCTCAAACATGTTCACCCCTCATTCGATCACCCTGGGCACCACGATCTTACCCTCACGCTGACTCGGGGCATTTGCCAGTGCTGCAGCTCTCTCCTGGGATCTCTCCGGGATATCCTGCCTGAGCGCCCTGGTGAGCATGGTGGCATGGACGGTCTCGGGGACACCTGCTGTATCGATCTGCGCGAGCATGTCCATATAATCGACAATGGCATTGAGTTCTCTTAGAAAACGCTTCAACTCATGCTCATCGAGCTTGAGGCGTGAGAGCCCTGCAACATGGAGCACTTCCTGGTCGGTAATCTTCATGTGAACAATTCCCTTTCTTAAAAAGGACCAACTTAAATTATATAATAAAACCCACAGTCTCTCAAGTGCAAGAAAAGCTTTGAAATACCTTTAAAAAAAGATTGATTAATTTCTATATAGTTTCTATACTGCCAGTTAATTAAATTACCAACATTCAACTATCACATATTCTTAATTGAAGGAGGTATTCATGGCAAGATTCGAAGAAACATCGATCCCGGCAGTATTCCAGAACAACGTTGACAAATTCGGGGACAAGGCAATCGTCGCGTATAAAAACCACGACGGCGTCTACATAGACATCTCCTGGAAAGAAATGCACGAGATGGTCCGCAACCTGGGCTATTTCCTCCTTTCCCGGGGCGTGAAGCCTGGCGACAAGGTCTCCCTGTTTTCTCCGAACCGGTATGAATGGTGGGTTGCCGACCTGGCGATCCTTTCCATCGGTGCGGTCAATGTGCCGATCTATGCGACCAATTCCCCCGAGGAATCGCGCTATATTATTGAAAACTCAGACGCGAAGATGTGCTTTGTGGCCACCAAGGAACACATGGACAAGATCCTTGAAGTGAAACCCAAGCTTCCGAACCTCGGGGAGATCATCAGCTTTGACGATCTGGCCAGCCCGAACGGAGGTGTCATCGAGCTGAAGGCTGCCTTAAAAGAAGGCAGTGAAAATCCCAATGCAGCCGAGTTCGACAACAGGATCAGAAACATCAACAGCAAGGAAATGGCTACCATCATCTATACGTCGGGCACCACGGGAAACCCCAAGGGCGTGATGCTCTCGCACAACAACTTCTTCGCCAACGTGCGGCAGATCTACAGCGTCGATCCCCCCATATTTGAAAGGGCCGCCCAGATGACATACCTGTCATTCCTCCCCCTTGCCCATTCATTCGAGAGAACCGTGGGCTACTATGTGCCCTTGTCGTTCGGCATCAAGGTGTGCTTTGCCGAAGACTTTGCCAGGATTCTGGTAAACTTCCAGGAAGTGCGGCCGACCTGTATCGTGAGCGTGCCGCGGCTGTACGAGAAGATCCATACCGGCATCGTCTCGAAGGTGGCCGGCGCCCCGCCCGTAAAAAAGGCCCTGTTCAACTGGGCCATGGGCGTTGCACGAGAAAACCTCCCTTATATCTGCAATGACAAACCCCGCAGCGGCTTGTTTGCATTCAAATACAACCTGGCAAACAAGATCATCTTCAGCAAGCTGAAGAATGCACTGGGCATGGACAAGCTTGAGTTCGCCTTCTCAGGCGGCGGGCCGCTGTCTGTTTCAGACGCTGAATTTTTCCTGGGCATGGGCATCAAGGTTGTGGAAGGCTTCGGCCTCACCGAGACCACACCGGTGACAAATGCCAACAAGCCATCCAAGATCAAGGCCGGGACGGTCGGACCCGCAGTGAAAGACACCCAGGTCAGGATCGGCGAGGGCGGCGAACTGCTTATCAAGGGCCCGCAGGTCATGATGGGCTACTACAAGAACGATGAAGCGACGAAAGAGGCCTTTACCGATGACGGTTTCTTCAGGACGGGTGACATCGCGGATATCGACTCGGACGGATATGTCAAGATAACCGGCAGGATCAAGGACCTCATCATCACCTCCGGCGGAAAGAACATCTCTCCACAGAATATCGAGAACAGCCTCAAGGCATCACCCTACATCGAGCAGGTGGCCATCATCGGGGACAACCGGAAATACCTCTCGGCCCTGATCGTGCCCTCCTTTGCCGACCTCGAGAGCTGGGCAAAGGAACAGGGCCTGGCGTTTAGCGACAGGAAGGAACTCATCCAGAACGAGGCTGTCAGGCAACTCTTTGCCGGCGAACTGGAAGCGAACACCAAGGACTATGCCCGGGTCGAGCAGATACGCAAATTCACGCTTCTCGATACCGAGTGGTCGCAGGAAACCGACGAGCTCACCCCGACCCTCAAGCTCAAGAGACGGGTGGTCAACCAGAAGTATGCCTCCATCATAGACAGCATGTACCCCCCCGAGTAATCAGTCCGCACAGGGATGAGGGGCATCTGCCCCTCATCCCTTCCATGGGCCCCGCGTTGCAATCTCCCCATCAACTCAGATTCCTCGATTGTAGTATCTGTCATTCCTATTGAATCGCATCTCCTTTGTTATTCAAGAGATTGTTCTCTGCCGATGTTCCTGTCCCGAAGGATCAGGATCAGACCGTATGCCGGCTTAATCCGGACAGCGCAGGATACACCCCTTATCTCATTTACTTTTACCTAATTCATATATAGAGATATATCTTGTTTAATGGACTTTTCTGATTTATAATATAAAGAATCTGGATCTGCTTTCTCTAACCAGGTCCAATTTATTGATGAGGAGGGAATCATGTCTACGTTCAAGGAAACATCCATGGGAGCGATCTTCCAGAACCGTGTCGAGCAGTACGGGGATAAGCCTCTTGTCTCTTTCAAGAATAAACAGGGCCTGTGGGAAGACCTCTCCTGGAATCAGATGAATGAGAAGGTTCGCAATGTCGGGTATTTTCTCCTGTCCAAGGGTGTGAAACCCGGGGAAAAGATTGCCCTGTTCTCGCCCAACCGGTATGAGTGGTGGATTGCCGACATGGCGATACTCTCCATCGGGGCGGTAAACGTGCCCATTTATGCCACCAACTCATCCGAGGAGTGCCGGTACATCATCGACAACTCCGATACGATCATGTGTTTTGCCGGGACCAATGAACACCTGGACAAGATCCTCGCGGCCAAACCAAAGCTTCCGAACCTCAAGGATCTGATCATCTTCGATGATCTTGACAGCCCGGTAGAAGGGGTTATAACCCTCGCCGATGCCATGGCCAAAGGCAGCACCTACCCGAACAAGAACGAGTTCGACGAGAGGCTTAAACCGATCAACATCGAGGATGTGGCCACCATCATCTATACCTCTGGAACGACCGGAAATCCCAAGGGCGTAATGCTGACGCACAAAAATTTCGTCTCCAACGTCAACCAGCTCCAGGCCGTCGACCCCGACTTCCTCTCAGGCGATCATGTCTTCCTGTCCTTCCTCCCCCTTGCCCATTCGCTGGAAAGGACCGTGGGCTACTACACCCCGATCTTCCTGGGACACCGTGTGGCCTTTGCCGAGGATGTCTCCAAACTGGTTCAGAACCTCCAGGAGATCAGGCCCACCTTCATGGTGAGCGTGCCGAGGATTTACGAAAAGGCCCATGCGGGCATTGTTGCCAAGGTCTCTTCTGCGCCTCCGGTAAAGAAGGCCCTGTTCAACTGGGCCATGGGCCTTGCACGTGAGAACCTCCCCTACATCAGCAACGACAAACCGCGAACCGGCTGGTTCGGGTTTAAATACAACCTGGCAGACAAGATCATCTTCTCGAAGCTCAAGGTTGCCCTCGGCATGGACCGCCTCCAGGGCGCCATATCGGGAGGCGGACCCCTGTCCGTATCCGATGCCGAATTCTTCCTGGGCATGGGCATACGGGTACTCGAGGGCTTCGGTCTCACCGAGACCACCCCGGTCGTCACCGGAAACAAGCCCACCAAGATCAAGGCGGGTTCTGTGGGCCCGGCGGTGAAGGATACGATCATCAAGATCGGGGAAGGCGGCGAGGTACTCATCAAAGGCCCCCAGATCATGAAGGGCTACTACAAGAACGACGAGGCCACAAAAGAGGTCTTCACGGAAGACGGGTTCTTCCGCACCGGCGATATCGGTGAGCTCGACGATGACGGATACCTCAAGATCACCGGCAGGATCAAGGACATCCTGGTGACCTCGGGAGGAAAGAATATTTCACCACAGAATATCGAAAACAGCCTCCTGGCATCAAAATACATCGAGCAGGTGGCCATTATCGGCGACAACAGGAAATATCTCTCCGCGCTGATCGTGCCTGCCTTCGAATCACTGGAGAACTGGGCAAAGCAGAACAACATCTCTTACACCAGCCGAAGCGACCTCCTTACCAACGGAGAGGTGATCAAGCTCATCGAGAGCGAGCTCGATGCGAATACCAAAGACTATGCCCGGGTGGAACAGATCAGGAAGTTCACCCTGCTCGAGACGGAATGGTCACAGGTCACCGGTGAGCTGACCCCGACCATGAAACTGAAACGCAGGATTATCAACCAGAAGTACGCGAACAAGATCGAGGACATGTATCCCCCTGATTAACATGACAATCAGCCCGAAGTACGGTGAGGAGGCATTGTTCTCCTCACCGTTTTTTTTCAGGCAGGAGCTTTGGCAAATCAGGGTTTAAGGTATACAGGCTGAGGTGTGTTGGTTATCCGGAGAATTCAAAGAGGGGAACGTGTCATTTCTTTCCCTGACGCCCGTTGCCCAGCGCCATCTTTCACCCCATCTTTGCCGCCAGCACGGCTGCCCCGATGGCGCCGTTAACCTGGGCAAACTCGTTTACCTCGAGGGTTGCCCCTATCTTCTTTTCCAGTGCCTTTACCACGCCGATATTCTTGGCAACCCCGCCGGTCATCATGACCGGGACAGGGATCCCTACCCGCTGGGCCATGGCAAAGACCCGTGAGGCCACCGAATCGTGAATACCCGCTATGATATTCTCCCGGTCCTCCCCCTTGGATATGAGCGAGATGACCTCCGACTCGGCAAACACCGTGCAGATACTGCTTATCTTCGCGGGGGTGGCTGACCTGAGCGAGAGGCTTCCGAAATCATCGAGGTCCACCTCCAGTGCACGGGCCATGACCTCGAGAAACCTTCCTGTTCCTGCGGCACACTTGTCGTTCATGACAAAATCCCTGACCCTGCCGTCAGCATCGACGACGAGTGCCTTGCTGTCCTGTCCGCCGATATCGATGACCGTGCGTATGTCCGGGTTGAGGAAGTGCGCACCTGCGCCGTGACAGATGATCTCGGTCATGGATTTGTCTGCAAAATCAACGTTGTTTCTTCCATAGCCGGTGGAAATGATCCTGTCGATGGAGGAGGCATCGAACCCCAGATCATCGAGCAGGTTCCGGTACACAGTGGTGCCTGCAAGGCTCGCGTTATAGCCCGAAAAACAAACCATCGTGCCGAGTATTCGCCCGTCTTCAACAATGGCAGCCTTGGTCGTTATAGACCCGATGTCGATCCCCGCTGTCCTCATATTCCCCTTACCATTCACTGCTCACTGTTCACCAGTTACCTTATACCTCAGACCTTATACCCGGTTTTTCCACGCACCCAGCGCCTAGTGCCCAGAGCCACACACATCATATCGCTGTCGCGCCGCCGTCAACCACAATGGTCTGACCCGTAATGAAGTTTGCTGCATCCGAGGCAAGGAACAGCACCGGGTGGACCACGTCCAGGGGCTCTGCAATCCTTCCGAGCGGAATTGTCCTGACAATCTGCTCATAGATATCGCTGTTCGACCAGAACGGCTTGCTGAACTCCGTGCGCACCATGGATGGGGCCACGGCATTGACCTGGATGTTGAACTGCGCCAGTTCCGAAGCCAGGACCTTGGTGAGCATCTCGATGCCGGCCTTGGCTATGCCGTAGATACCCATGCCGGGAGATGCCTTCCTTCCGGCAATGGACGAGACATTCACGATCTTGCCGCCCTTCTGCTCCCTCATGATCCGGGAGGCACGCCGGGAACAGAGAAAGGTGCCGCTCAGGTTGGTGTCCATGATCTTCTGCCACAGGGAAAACTCGGTGTCTGCGACGAACGGGGTTATCAGGTTCATGCCGACATTGTTGATGAGCACATCGACCCTCCCGCAGGCATCCATGACCGCTGCAAAGAGATTTTCCACGTCCTGTTCTTTTGCGATGTGCGCCTGCATGGTCATGAGGCCCGTTCCCCCGAGCTGCTGAGCGGCCTCGGCGAGCGCCTCGGGTTTCCTCCCGCAGATGACGACCTTTGCCTCCTGTACCAGGAGCTCCCGGGCGATCTCCAGCCCGATCCCCCTGCTCCCTCCGGTGACCACGACGACCTTGCCCTCAAGGCCATATTTCAGGGTACTCATTGCATGGTTCTCCTTTTCATCATGGTTTCGATCTCATACATGGCCCTTGTGCTGTTTGATGATCTCCATGAAGGCATCAATGCGGGTTGAGATCTGGCTCTCGGAGAAGCTCCGTTCATCGACCATGTGCGACTCGATCATCATGCACGGGATCCCCTTGCGCTCCTGCACCATACGCTGAATGTCGTACTGGCCCAGGGAGTATGGCTTGCAGCTCCGGTTGGAATGCATGACCAGGCCGTCGACATCGTACTTGTCGATCATCTCGAAGACGGTCTTGGCCATCTCATCGACGCCGATGTTGAGATAGATCCTCGTATAGGCCTCGGCCATGGAAGAGAGAAAATCGTTTTCATCGATATACTTCATGGAACCGCACCAGGCAGTGGTATAGGTGTCTGCAACCAGGCAGGCATCGTGAGATGCAAACTTGTCGGAAAGCCACTTCAACCGGTACCATACCGGCAGATTGTCCCACAGGAGCCGGTAGCGTTCCCTGGGGACGGCACTGATGCCGGCTGCGACCTTTTCCTTCATCTCATGGAGGAGTTCCGCGTAGAAATCGACCACAGTCTGTGTTCCCCGAAGCGTCACGATCAGTGCCAGGAAGAAGAAGGCATCGAACGCAGTGATGGGAGACGGCTTGTGCGCCGCGGCATCGAGCACCTCCTGCCACAGCCTCTGCCCCTGGAGGGAGAGCCTGCCCACCTCTATGCTCCTGTCGAAGTCGAATTTCCTGCCGCAGGCCCCTTCGAGAAACGCTATGTACTCATTGAGTTGCCTGCGTACGTATGTGCGGGCCTCATCCGAGAACCCGGTGTGGCAGAACGGGGTATCGAAGATAAACAGCGGAACGTTGAAATAGCGTGCCTGCACCTCATACCACTTGAGCACGGTCCCGCAGATGTTGTTGCAGCAGACGAGCATATCCGGCCTGGGCAGCCCGCCAATGGGCCCCCCGTTAACCGGTGCGCATGCAATGTCCGCCCTGGCATAGGAGCAGAGGTCGCTGCTGTACCCCATTGCCTCTGCCTTTTCGCACAGGTCCCCGCCCATATGGGATGCACCGATCATGGCACCGTAATTCTCCGGGTACACCGGGATCACATCCATGACGATGAGCGGCTCGACAGGGCCGCCGCTCGTGATCCAGGCGACCTTCTTTCCATTGTCACCGGCAGACTTGGCCTCGACGTAGTATTCGAACATGATGTCCCGCATCTTACCGGCCGACTTGAATTTTCTCTTTTTCTTCTCTTCGTCTATCTGAGCCATCACCCACTCCTCAATTTTTCCCAGTGTCTACAACATCGCCACAAATGTCTCGAACCTCGTGAGGAGCTGCCCTTCCGGGGGAAGCTGGTCCTCGGCCTCCAGCATCATGTTCGGAATGCCTGCCCTGTCGAGAAACTCCTTGAGATAGGGGTAATCGAAACTGTGGGGATCGCAGAACTTGAGCTGGAAGAAGATCACGCCGTCCACCCGGTGCTCCCTGACCTGCCCGAGGAGGTGTTCTCCCCGTGCAAAGGGCGAGACGTGCTTTGCCGGACAGACCGGCCTGGTGAAATACCGGTTCGCCAGTGCAGTCATGGGCTCGGTGTCCGGGTCTATCTTCCCTTCGAAATACCTGGTGCCGCTGCACAGATCGTCCCAGACAACCGCAGCCCCTGATCTCTCGATGAGGGTGTAGATATCCGGGTGATCGCAGATGTTGCCCACGAGCATGAGGCGTTTGCCGGAGTTGCGCCCAGTGCCCTGTTTCTGCTTCAGTTCATGCAGGACAGCTGCCAGCTTCACGGCGAGGTCGTCACGGTCCATGATCATGGAGGCCCTCACGACTGCGTAGAGATCGCTGCCCGATATCACTGACGGATCTTTCGCGTGCAGTTCGTATATCGAGGTGAGGCAGCCGCGGATTTCATTGTAGCGTACGATTGCGCTCCGCAGGTTCCCGTCCGTGATCTTCAGGCTGAAATGCTCTTCGAGCTCTCCCTTGAACCTGGCGAGCACCGCTATCATGTATTCCCGAGCGCTCTCGGTGTTGAGCTTGACCGGCAGCACCACATCGGCAAAGAAGCCGAGGTTCGTGTTGAGCCGCCAGATATCTGAGAGGCGCTGGATGGAGTCGCACGTGTGCGGGAACACGGTCCCATCGAGGAACGCCAGGCTGCCGGCCATCACATCGGCCATGGCAGAGCGGACGAGCGAGCAACTGTACGACTGCAGGTGCTTGTCTGCAAGGTGTATGTGCTCCTTTGATCCGAAAAGGCGCATGGGATGAAGACCGGCAGCATAGATGATCTCCTCGGGGGTATACGAGCAGAAATACCCGAGGATCTTCCTGCCACGATCTTTCAGTTCTGCTGCATACCTGTATGGATTCTGTGCTACTTCATGAAATTCTCTCAAGCTCTCCATATATTCTCCCGGTTCATCGACATGTAGTGCGGTTCAACTGCAGATACACCAACGTTCTTGGCAGCCACAGACACCCTCCTGTTACATAATAATCATATATTTTATCAGTTATATCAGGTGGAGCTGCAGGGAGAGATCACAATCTCTCCCTGTACGAGGGGATTATAACAGTACCCGGACACCTCTTTCAATTGAAAACAGCTCATAATATTATCATACAAGATATTGTCCTTGCTTATGGTAACCGGTTCTTTGTACTATTTACGGTGTACACATGGCCTGAATGTGTGGCTTGAGCTGTTTGGAGGGGGTTCTTATGAAGAAGATATCGGTGCCGTCGAGACTCTGGTATGAAAACAAGGGGCGCGAACTGACCTTCCCCGGAAGGTGGGAGGTGGACAATCTCACCTCACCCGGGTTCGACAAACCGGCCCTCAGCCCTGAGGAGATCCGGCGCAGGGTGGAAATCCCCCTTGAAGGCCCGACGCTCGAGGAACTCGCCAGGGGCAGGAACCAGGCCGTGATCGTCTTTGACGACATGACCAGGCCGACGCCGGTGAAGGATGTTGCGCCTTTTGTCCTGGAAAGCCTGCACCGCTCCGGCATGAAGAAAGACCAGATCAGGTTCATCTGGGCGCTCGGTTCTCACGGTGCCTATGACATGATCAATGCCCGGAAAAAACTCGGCGATGAAATCGTGGAAAATTACGCGGTGTACAATCACGACCCCTTCCAGAACACGGTGCGCCTCGGGAGGACCCCAACCGGTGTCGAGCTCTGGGTGAACCGCGAATTCATGGCGTGTGACCTGAGAATCGGCATCGGGTGCATAACGGCTCACGTACACGTGGGTTTCGGCGGCGGTGCCAAGATCATCATGCCCGGGATTTCCGGGATCGAGACCATCAACCAGTTCCACAATCAGCTCTTCCGCGACCAGAGCCGTACCGGCCTCGGGAATTTCCAGGGCAACATCATGCGTGCCGAGTGTGACGCTGCCGGTGATCTGGCCGGCCTGAACTTCAAGGTGGACTGCCTCATCAACAGGCGTGGCGAGATAGCGAACCTCTTCGCGGGTCCCTTCAGGGCAACCCATGAAGCAGGGGCTGCAGAAGGCTCCGAGCACTACGGCATCCCCTTTGCCGGCGGGTACGACATCGTGGTCTGCAATGCCTACGGCAAGGCAAACGAATCGGCTATCGCACTGCTGCTCGCACTCATGACCATGAAGCCGGGTGGGCAGGGAACCGCGGTCCTCATCTCGGATGCCCCGGAAGGCCAGGTGCCGCACTATGTCATGCGTTCCTGGGGAAGCGGGTACGGCGGACGTCACTTCACCCCCAGGTCGCCCGGATTCGTGCAGCTGCTCATGAAGAGGCTCATCGTCATGAACCCTCACCCAGACCGGACCGGTCTCGACCTCGTCTGTCACGCCGATGATGCAACCGTGGTAAAGACCTGGGAAGAGGTGCTCGGCATCCTGGAACAGGACTACCCTCAAGGGGCAAAGGTCGCGGTCATCCAGGACGGCACCATGCAGTACCTGAAGATGCCGGGGTGAACGCTGCCGGACAAGGATTCTGATTTTGAATAGAGAGATGAGAAAATAGCCTTTCCAAATGATATCATTGTCAGTATATTTACCGGCAACAAGAACTCTCATACAATCACAAGGACAGGTGCCAGATGACAGAGTCTTTCGGTAATGACCAGTGGCAGGAGCGGGTGGTATCGTGCGAAGAGGCCCTTAAATGCATCAGGCCGGGGATGAAGATATTTCTCGGCACCGGGGTGGCCGAGCCAAGATCCCTGGTCAAGTGTCTCATGTCATCGGCTGCCACCAACCTCCAGGATCTCGAGCTGATCCAGCTCGTGAGCCTCGGGGATGTCATCACCATGAAAGAGCTCCAGACCCAGAAGTTCAGGCTCAAGACCTTTTTCTCCGGATGGGTGGCGAGCGAGGCCATCACCCAGGGACATGTAGACCTGATACCGAGCCGTTTTGCCAGGATCCCCGGACTCATCGAATCGAAACAGCTTCCCATCGATGCCGCCTTTGTGCAGATCACCCCGCCGAACGAGGCGGGTTACTGCTGTCTCGGCGTTGCCGTGGACGTTGCCAGGCAGGCCATGGAACAGGCAAAGTTCGTCATCGGTGAGATCAATACCCGGATTCCCCGCACCTTCGGTGATACCTTTGTCCCGGTTTCCGACTTCGATATGCTCGTGTATTCCGATGATCCGCCCATATACTTCGAGCGCTGGCCCGTGGATGAGGTATTCGACCAGGTGGCTGCAAACGTCGCCTCGGTCATCGAAGACGGGAGCTGCATCTGCTTCTCCATCGGCCCCATCTACGAGGCCCTGAGCAGGCACCTGGTCCACAAGCGGGGGCTCGGCATCCACACGCCGTTCTTCACCGATGCCCTCATGGACCTCATGAAGAGCGGTGCCGTGACCAACCGCAACAAGGGGGTATACCGGGGAAAGGCGCTTACGTCCTATGCCTTCGGCTCCCGGGAACTCATGACCTGGCTCGACCGCAACCCCATGGTGGAGTTTCAGGGCATCGATACGGTCTTCAACCCGGTGCAGATCGGACGTAATCCGTGCTTTGTCACCGTGATCCCCGCCCGCAAGGTGGACCTCTCCGGCAGGATCGCCCTGCATACGGGCAAGGGAAATGTCACGGCGAGCCCGGGAGAGGCGGTTGACTTCATCAATGGAGCAGAACTCTCCGAAGGCGGCTGTGCGATATTCGCCCTGCCCAGCAGAAACCGCAGGGGCGAAGCCAATATCTGGCTGTCCGTGGAAAAATTCCCGAACCTGTTCAGCCTGAGAGAATCCGTCGACATGGTCATTACCGAATACGGGGTTGCGAACATGAGGGGAAGAACCGTCCGCGAGCGGGCCCAGGCACTGATCGACATCGCCCACCCGGACGACAGACAGTCCCTGTTCGAAGAGGCAAAGGCCGAAAAGATCCTCTACCAGGATCAGATCTATCTGCCCGAATGCGCGCACCTGTATCCTGCAGAGATCGCCACAAAGCACACCTTCAAGGGGGGGACCGAGGTGCGCTTCAGGGCAATACGGCCGTCCGACGAGGAAGAGATGCGCCGCCTGTTCTACCGCTTCTCGGACAAGACGGTCTACTACCGCTATTTCAGCCCCATCAAGGTCATGCCCCATGCCAAGATGCAGCAATACGTGACCGTGGACTGCAACAAGATCCTGTCCATCGTGGCGCTCGTGGGACCTTCCGAGCAGGAACAGATCATCGCAGAGGCGAGGTTCGTCAAGGACAGCAGGCGGCCGTATGCCGACGTGGCCTTCGTGGTGGATGAAAAATACCAGGGCGTCGGCATCGCGACGTTCCTCTACGACATGCTCATCCGCCTGGCAAAGGAACGCGGCCTTCACGGTTTTACCGCAGATGTGCTCGCCTCGAACAAACCCATGATGAAGGTGTTCGAGAAGGGGAGACACCCCATTCAGGCAACCCTCTCCCAGGGCGCCTATGAACTGACTATCCCGTTTGATGAGGATAAGAAGCAGGCAGGGTCCTGATCTTCGGGCAGGTCGGAGACGATGGCTCAGAACCTCGAGCAGCAGGATTACCGGCATCCGGCGGCATGCGCTCTGAGACCTGACGCCTGGTCCCTGGTGCCTTAATTGTTACCCTGGTCGATCTCCTCGAGCTCCCGGTCGAATACAGCGCTGTGCTCCTCAAACGACCTTGTCAGGTCCTCCAGCTCCAGAAAGAAGGTCTCGATAGCCTCCTCACTTTCATGAATAGCCTGGGAGATCTTCACGATCTGCTGTCCGTCCTGCTTCTCTGAGGCCTCCTGCATGGCTGCATGAAGCCCTTTCAGCTTCTCCTCGTGGGCCTCGATCCCGGTCTCGGCCCGGGCAATACCCTTCTCGATCGGGCCAAGGACCTTCGAACGCCGGGTTATGATATCCGCCCGCATCTTGCGCAGGGCCTTCTTATCGAGCTTGCCGTTCGCATCTCCCGGGTCCTTTGCCTTTTTCTGGTACGCCATGAGATCTTCTTCATCGCCCCATCCGCCTTTTTCCAGGAATCGCTGATAACTCCCCTCGAACACCTCGATGGTGTCATGGTAGAAGATGATGAGCCGTTCGGCCAGGGCGTGCAGGAACATCTCGTTGTGCGTCACCATCACGACCGCCCCTTCGAAGCTGTCGATCGCTGCGAGCAGTGCATCGCTCGACTCCATATCGAGATGGTTCGTGGGCTCGTCCAGGAGCAGCACGTTCACCGGGGTTACAAGGATCTTGGCCAGCATCACCCTGCTCTTCTCACCTCCGGAGAGCACATCGATCCGCTTGAGTGCACTGTCCCCCTCGAACATCATCGAGCCGCAGATATTCCGCGCCTTCTGGTGGTCCACCTCGCCATGGGTATAGATGATCTCCTCCTCGACGGTTCTCGAGTCCACCAGGGTCTTGATGTTGGTCTGCTCGAAAACGCCCCTGATGGTTTTCGGATTCCAGATCACCTCGCCGTCTTGCGGCCGCAGATTTCCTGAAAGGAGACGCAGGAGGGTAGTCTTGCCTTTCCCATTGGGTCCGATGATACACACCCGTTCTCCGGGCCTGACCGTGATATTCAGATCCCGGATCAGTTCGACCTCCGGATCATAGGAAAAGCTCAGATCCCTCGTAGTCACGACGTACTTGCCGATGAACGGTGCAGAGCTGAAGGAGAAGTCCAGGGTCTTGATCTTATCGAGTTTGTCTTTGCGCTCCATCTTCTCGAGCGTCCTGATCCGTGACTGCACGAGCCCTACCAGCCTGGCCTTTGCCCTGAACTGGGTGATGAACTGCTCAACTTCCTTTCTCTTGCGTTCATCATTGATCCTGGTCTTCTCATAGATCTCTTCTTCCTGGACAATCTGGTCGTAGAATTTCTCCGTATTGCCGGCGATCTTCTTGATCTTCTTCCGGTGAATCCCCATGGTATGGGTGACGATCTTATCCATGAAGCTCCGGTCATGGGTTATGAGGATGAGCTCATGGGGCCACTCCACAAGGAACCGTTCGATCCAGCGGATCGAGGTGATATCGAGATAGTTGGTTGGTTCGTCTAAAAGGAGCAGGTCCGGATCTGACACGAGGACCTTGGCAAGATTGAGCCGCACCTGGTAACCGCCGGAGAACTCTCCGGGGTGACGCTGCATGTCATCCGGGGAAAAGCCCAGGCCTGCAAGCACCTTTTCCACCTTCCAGTGGTGGTCTTTCTGCGTTTCGGGAAGCCCCTTCATGCCCTCTTCCAGCACGGTATTCCCAGTGAAATCCAGGTGCTGCCGCACATAACCGACCCGATAATTCCGGGGTATGAGCAGGTTCCCCTCATCAGGGGTCTCCTCGCCGGTGATGATCCTGAGAAGGGTGGTCTTCCCATGCCCGTTTCTGCCGACAAGGCCGACCCGTTCCCGGTCATTGATCTTGAAACTGACCTTCTCGAAGAGCGACTGCCCTGCATAGCTCTTGGTGAGATTCTCTGCGCTGATCATGTCTATCCCTTATCAATTTATGCGGATGCGTCAAGGGTTTTGTGAGGATACACGGTGTATGGGAGACACTGGGCGCCGGGCCTCAGGCGCGAGGCAAAGGCAGTCCTGTGCTCCACTGCTCGTCCCCGACCCACCCTGCCCGTCGTGCCTTCAATCACGAACATTCCAGTTCTCATCTGAGCACCGTCTTCAGGCACGGCCAGTACCGGTCCATATCACCGGGCGTGTGCAACCTGCCGAAGATCTGTCTGCGCAGCTTCGAATATATGAAATTATGCCTCCAGAGCGAGCGCAGGTGCGGCAGAGAGGCCATGTGTCTTTCGAACCGGTCGCTGACCTCCTGCGTCCACGGTCCGGATCTGATCGCACGCGCCCCCAGTTCACCGGCTCCGAACCCGATGAGAAAGGAGGTCTTTATCCCGCTCCCGCCACGTGCCTGGACATGCCCGAGCGCATCACCGGCCATAACGAGTCCTGCTCGGGGAGATACCCTCGAGAGCATGCCCCCCATGGGAATTCTTGTCTCGAGCGTATAGAATGGGTCGGTGCCGGCAAGACGCTCTCCGAACAGGGGATGCTGCGCGGCGAATTCCTCGAACGTGAGCTGCGAACCCGCAGTTGGCATGGCATCGAGGAGAATTATCTCGGCCTCTCCCCGGGCGCGCGGGAAGATAGTGCCGATGGTCAGACCACCACCGGATACGTGAAAGTGATACTCGAGCCGGTCCGCAGGTCCTGTGTATCCGCTGACCAGCTGTTTGACCACAGGCAGATCAATCTTCGAACGATCCCACCGGAGGTGGCGGGACGCAGGGTCGTCACAGCCTCCGCAGGAAAAGACAGCCTTTGCGCGCAGTTCCTCCCCTGCAGACCCCCCGATCATTGCCCGGACACCGCAGATGCCCCCCCCCTCCTCCAGGAGGTCCACCACCGTTGCCCCCGTCCAGATGCGTGCACCGGCACACTCCGCCTCATGGGCCATGGCATTAAGGAAGTGCTCCCAGTTGATGATAATGTTGGGGTTGCTGATGGCCCTGTTCACGAGGCAGTTTCCGGTATGCGAAAAATAGGTCCTCTTGCTGATTCTCTTGACGACCTGCTGTTCAAAGAACCCCTGGCCGAGCAGGCTCTCCATGTCCTTATCAAAGCGGATGGTCTCGCCCCGGCGCCTTGAGCCGACCCCGGCCTGCCCCTCCAGGACCACCACATCGATGCCCGAGCGGGCAAGACCGAGCGCCACTCCGAGCCCGGCCGGACCGGCTCCTATCACCAGTGCCTCAGCACAGTACCTGCCCCCCATGCCTCACCTCCATTTCACGGTATCAGACTGCAGCGAGACAATCGTCCGGTATCCACCGTGTACATCGCACCCGCATGACAACCTTGTTACAAAAGCCCCGGTTCAGCCAGGAGAAATCAGGAATGTCTCCGCCTTGACCACTGCTCAAGGCTAACGGGCTTTTTCACGAGTTTTCTGAATTCATTGACGTCGTGGGAGCGGATAAATTCATCTATGTCAGAATATTTGGCCTTGAGCGGCAGGACAGACACTCCGAGTCCCTGGTCCCTTATGAGACCTGCGGCATCCCGGGTGTATCTCTGCTGACGCTCGGAACCCCCCAGGCAGAGGATGCAGTGCTTCGTGCCGTACGAGGCAATGGTGTTGAGCTGCTCAGGACTCAGGCCTGACTTGCCGATCCCGATTACCGGCCTGGTCCCTATCTGGTCGATGAGGAGCGTGTCCAGAAGGCCCTCCACGATCATCAGTTCATCCTTCATCCTTGCCTTGTACATGAGAAAGGGGACATCCCTCAGCGCTGAGAGATCGGTAAGCGGCCTGTAGGCCGCTTCTCCCGTGAGGGAACTGTTCCTTCCGAAAAGCCCCATGAGTCTGCCGCAGGAATCCCGGTAGGGGATAACGAGCCGGCAATCCTCAGCATCCCTGCTCCAGATGGCGCCGAGCACCTCGTCGAGCAGTTGCTGCGCGACACCCTGGGTGGAAAGATACTCCTGAAGCGCTGCAAACCCGGGGTAGTATCCGAGCGAGCTGCCCTCTACCTCGCTCATGGTGTATCCCCTGCGGTAGAGGTAGTGCAGCACCTCTTCCCCGGCAGGGGAAAAGAGCTGGGCATTGAAGAATCCCATGGCCTGTTCCAGGATGATGGTCCTGTTCAGATCGTCGTTCCATCTGTTCTCGTCATTGTCTTGAACCGGAATCCCTGAGGCTAGGCTCAGATTTGCCACGGCGTCATGAAAACCGATCCCCTCTTTCTGCTGCAGATACCGCAGCCAGTCGCCGCGGGCACTGCAGGCGAAACAGAAGTACTCGGGCCTGTCGCCGTAGATCACCAGCGTGGCGAGCTCGTCAGTATGGAACGGGCAGCGAGCCAGGTAGCCGCTGCCCTTCTTTTCGAACCCCTCGAGGTTGCCAAAAAGCCTCTGGGGGTAATCCCTGTTCAAAAGGGTGCTGTAAATCCTTTCCATTTCCGTGATCATGATAACGTTTCCTCAGCATGTGCCCGATGAAGTTTTCTCTCCCATCGATTCTCAGGTGATGCTTATATGGCCTCTATCGTTGATGTCGGCTTCGATGTTATGTTGTAGGTCACACTGACGACGCCAGGGATCTCACCGGTCATCCTCAGCGCGAGTCTTTCCAGGATATCAAAGTCCAGCCGCGTAGGCGTAGCGGTCTTTGCATCCGTGCTGTTCCAGCACCGGATCTCTATCTGGAAGCCGTAATCCCTTTTGCCGTTCCTGATGCCGGTCACCCTGTCTTCGTGGAGGATTGCAAGGTACTGGAAGGCGCCGGTACGGGAAAGCTCTTCTTCAACGATGGCTGTCGCCTCTCTAACCAGGGAAACCCTCTCGGGTGTTACCTCTCCGATCACCCGTGCGGCAAGGGCAGGTCCCGGGAACGGCGGCCTGTTGTACATCTCCAGGGGCAGGCCGAGCGCCTCCCCGACCTTCCTCACCCCCGGCTTCCGAAGCTGGATCAGGGGCTCTATCACCTCGTAGCCGAACTCTTTTTGGGTGTCGATCCCCAGCTGGGAAAGGATATTGTGCTGCCGCTTGACCCCTGCCACGGTCTCTTCCACATCGGTGAATATGGTGCCCTGGAGCAGGAACTTCGCTCCGCTCTTTCTGACGAGATCACCAAAGACATCCTTGTAGAAGGTCTGGGTGATGGCCTCGCGCTTCTCTTCCGGGTCGGTCAGTCCTTTCAGCGCGGAGAAGAATTGCTCCCTCGCATCATGGATCTCGATAGGTACCCCCAGCGCACCGAACCACTGCGCTATCTGTTCGGGCTCACCCTTGCGCATGATGCCGTTATCGATGAAATAGGTCTTAAGCCTGTTTCCCAGCGCCTTGTGCCCGAGCATGGTCACCACGGAGGAATCAACACCGCCGGAGAGGGCATTGATGGCAAGCCCGTCACCCACCTCTCTCGAGAGTTCACGGCTCTTGTCTTCAATGAATTCAACCCCATCAAGCTGATCTAATGTAATCTCTTCAATCTTCATAACAACTCCTTTGGATACTTAAAATGTGTTGTCTTTCTAAAGGGATTTTCGAGAAATTGCAACTATGGTTTCCCTGACACTGTCGGAGCGCTTCCTGTCCTCAACGGCATGCCAGGGTGGTTGCTGCCCTTAAAATCGGGAAGAGTTCAGGCAGTGAATCGTGCTGACTGCTGCGGCACTGGCCGATCCTGCGCAGTCGTCCTGCCTGCCTGCTAACAGCTTATGCAGCCTTCCTTCTCTCACGGGAAAATTCTTCGATGGCAAGGTCTTTCTCGAGCCACACTGCATTGAGCCATTCCTGGAAGCGATCCCTGAACTCCGGGTCCCCGGCGTAATCGCCTATGAGATCTCCGGTGATGGGCAGGGCCTCAACGCGGACAACGACCTCGTTTGTCTTCGCGCAGATAAATTGCCAGAAGCTCTTCACGCCGCAGGGATACAGTATGGTCACATTGAGGATGAGATGAAGCTGCCGACCCATTGCGGAAAGGACAAAGGCAACGCCGCCGGCCTTGGGACGGAGCAGATTCATATAGGGTGATCCCTGCTTTCTGTGCTTGTGGGGAGTAAACCGTGTGCCCTCGACAAAGTTCATGACGGAAATGGGCAACTTCTTAAACCGTTCGCAGGCCCTGCGGGTGATCTCCAGGTCTTTTCCCTTGTGCTGTGGATGCCGATCGAGATATTCCTTCGTGTAGCGCTTCATGAAGGGAAACTCCAGCGCCCACCACGCCAGGCCGAGAACCGGCACCCAGATCAGCTCCTTTTTCAGGAAAAACTTCAGAAACGGTACCTTGCGGTGGAATACCTTCTGGAGCACCAGGATGTCGACCCAGGACTGGTGATTCGAGAGCACCAGATACCACTCCTTCGGATCCAGGTTCTCGATACCCCTGACGTCCCAGGTGATCTTCTTGGTCAGCGCCATGTTTGCGTTGTTGCACGAGATCCAGCAGTTGGCCACTGTATTGAGCAGCATATTGCACAGGTTCCGCCACTTCTCGCTCGGGCCCGCGAGTTTCAGCAGGGCAAGGAAAAATAATATGCCGCACCAGAACAGGGTGTTCAGGACATACAACGCCAGTGATATGCCGCCGATCACGGGACCAGGAAGAAAGTTCAACATGACCATAACCCCCTTGTTTCGCAACAATTTCAAATATCGTGCAGTTCCATACAGTCTCCTCGTTGGTGCTTCGGGAAAACCAGCCTACTGCTTACACATATCATAAACAACCAGGATATTGTGTAAAATTATGTAAAAACCGGAAGGTATTTGAATCCAGGGCCACGGGCAGCCCGATATTGGCAGGGCCTTGAGCACGAAAAGGGTCCTGAGGGCCGCTTATGGGGTGTCAGTATTATCTGACAGGAAAACCGGTACAGTGACACGGAAAGAGGCTGCCGTTTACGGCAGCCTCTTTCCGTATTGATTATTATTGTGTCCTTAGTCGCACAGCTCGAATACCGCTGCTGCTCCCATACCGCCGCCGATGCACATGGACTCGACGCCGTACTTGGCACCGCGTTCTCTCATCTCGTTCATAAGCTGGGCGCACAGTTTGGCGCCTGTGCATCCGAGTGGATGGCCAAGGGCTATGGCACCGCCGTTGACATTGATGATGCGCTTATCGCTGTCAGAAAGCCACAGATCTCTCTTTTCATACAGGCCAATCTGCTGGAGAGAGTATATACACTGGGATGCAAATGCCTCGTTTACCTCCCAAAGGTTGATGTCTTCAACCTTCAGCCCGGCAATCTTGAGTGCCTTGGGGATTGCGTAGGCAGGGCCTACACCCATCTCGTCCGACCTGCAGCCTGCAACGGCATAGCATACGAGCTTGGCAATGGGTTTGACGCCTAATTTCTTGACCATATCCCCGCTCATGACCAGTGATGCCGCTGCACCGTCGGTGGTCTGAGATGAATTGCCAGGAGTAACAGTACCCATTGCTGCAAAGGCTGGCCTGAGTTTTGCCAGTCCTTCTATCGTTGTAGTATCTCTTACACCATCGTCATAATCCTGCATGAAGGTTTCCTTGACCGTTATCCCGTTTTTCACCTTGAAACGGGAAGCCGGCGTTGGGACGATCTCTTTATAACGGCCATTCTTCTGTGCAGCAACAGCCTTCATCTGGGAGTGAAATCCGAATTCGTCCTGCATCTCCCGGGTGATCTTATAGCGGTTGGCAACGTTTTCAGCGGTCATACCCATCGAGATGTAGGACTCGGGTTTCGACATCGCCAGCTCGGGATGGGGCCTGGGAAGGTTGCCGCCCATGGGCACGATAGACATGGACTCCAGCCCGCCGCCGATTGCAACATCACAGTAGCCGGCCATGATACGCATGTACTGCAATGCTATGGCCTCAAGACCCGACGCGCAGAACCGGTTCACTGTTGCACCGCAGGTGGAATCAGGGAAGTCGCACATCTGGGCGATGATACGGCCGATATTGAGGCCCTGCTCTGCCTCGGGGAATGCGCATCCGATCAGGATATCTTCAACATATTTCTTCTCCACACCCTTTGCCCTCTCCATCACGCCGTTGATGGCGGTCTGAAGAAGTTCCTCTGGACGGGTCTTCGCCAAGGCGCCCTTGTTTCTCCTGCATCCGGGAGTCCTTACTGACGAAACTATATATGCTTCTCTCATTGGTTTTTTTCCTCCTAATATCTATAAATATTGTATCCTCTACAGGAATAACGGCTTTCCGGTCTTCATGATGTTTTCAGCCATCTTCTGGGTGTTTTCTGTCTTCCACAGATCCACGAAGGCATCCCTTTCCAGCGTCATGAGATGTTCTTCGCTCACTGCGGTTCCGTTGGGAACATCGCCGCCGGACATACATACGGCGATCTTCTTTGCGATGAACTCCATATGAGGGGTGATATATCCGCCGCCCTTCATATTGAACATCTCGGCCCATACCATGCCAAGAGCCTCTCTGCCGAGGACCGGTATTCCCTTCTTGATCGGAGGGGCATAGCCGTCATCAACCATCTTGAGAACCTCTTTCTTGGCTTCACCGATGAGGTTGTCCCTGTTGGGCACGATCCGGTCGACAGGCCTGAGGAACCCGTTCTTGCGGGCATCGGCTGCAGAGTTGGAAACCTTTGCCTGTGCCACGTTCATGAAGGCGGGAAGGAAGAATCCTGCCAGATCGGTGATCTTGCCTGCTTCGGGTTTGCTCTCCACGAACCGTCTCCAGAGATTGATCATACCACAGCCGCCCGGAACGAGACCGGCTCCGATCTCCACCAGCCCCATGAAGAGGTCGGCATGTGCCACGATCCTGTCGGCCGAGAGGCATATCTCGCAGCCGCCGCCCAGGGCAAGTCCATACGGGGCCGCTACTACCGGATACTTGGCATATCGCGTGCCCATGATGCCTGTATGCACGTTCCTGATGAACTTATCGATTTCACTGAACTTCTTGTCCCTGGCAAGGCCCAGCATATAGGCAAGGTCTCCGCCTGCAGAGAATGCCCCGGGCATGCCCCCTGCCTGGTTGCCGATGACCATGCCGATGCCGTTGACGTCGACATATTCGCCGGCCTTGGACATGAAGTCGACCATGCTCTTGTTGATGGCGTTCATCTTGGAATGGAACTCGAGACAGAACACACCGTCGCCGATGTCGATGAGCGAGCAGGAGTCAGAGGTCAGAACGACCTTTTTCTCAGCCTTGAAGGAATCGAGGCTCAGGGCCTTCTTGCTCACCCGGACTTCCTTGTAGGTGCCTGATTTGAAATCATAATAGTACTTTATGCCCTTCTTGAGCTTATAGAACGAGGTGGCCTTGTTCTCGAGCATCTTCTTGATTTTCTTGGGAACGGCCATACCGTCTTTTTCCATCTTCTTGACAGACTCTTTCAGGCCCATGGCATCCCAGGTCTCGAAGGGGCCGAGTTCGAAGTTGTAGCCCCATTTCATGGCATTGTCGATCTCGACGATCGTGTCGGAGATCTCGGGGATCCGGTTTGCGGCATAGATCAAGGCGCCTGCCTGAACCTTCCATGCAAACTTGGCAGCCTTGTCTTTTCCATAGAGAACAGCCTTGAGCTTCTCGGGCAGGGTCGCGGCCTTCTTCGCTGCATCCAGACAGGGGAACGTGGCCTTTTCGAACTCCTCGTACTCACCGGTCTTCGTATTGATGGTCTTCTTGATCTTCTTCCACTCGGGGGTGATCTCTTTCTTGTAGAACCCGGCCTTGGTCTTGTTGCCGAGCTGGTTGTTCTTGAGCATGTTCTGCAGGAACTCGGGGACCTGGAAGACGGCCCTTTCCTCATCCTTGACGCACATGTCGTAGGTGTTCTTCATGACGTGGGTCATGGTATCCAGGCCGACGAGGTCTGAGGTTGCGAAGATGGCGGTCTTGGGCCGGCCCATCGGGGGACCGAAGATGGCATCGACCTCGGGAATGGTCATGCCGTCTTCCAGCATCACCTGCATGCACTTGCCGATGCCGTGGATGCCGATGCGGTTGCCGATGAAGTTCGGGGTGTCCTTTGCCCACACGATGCCCTTTCCGAGCCTGTTCTCACCGAAATCGGCGACAAACTCGAGGACTTCTTTCTTGGTGGATTCGCCCGGGATGATCTCCAGCAGGTGCATATAGCGCACCGGGTTGAAGAAATGCGTTCCGAGGAAATGCTCCTTGAATCCCTTGCTGAGCCCTTCAGACATGGCCTTCAGCGGGATACCCGACGTGTTGGAAGACACGATCGCATCCTTGCCGCGAATGCCGTCGATCCGCTTGAACAGCTGCTGTTTGATCTTGAGATTTTCAACGACCACTTCCACAATCCAGTCACATTCGGCGAGCTTATCGAAATCATCTTCCAGATTACCGATGGATATGCGGGATACATCGTCCTTTGAGTAGAACAGGGGCGGTTTTGCCTTTGTCGCACCGGTGAGCCCTGCTTCGACAATCCGGTTTCTGGCTTTCGGATCTTTCTTCTCTTCGTCCTTCAGGTCGAACGGCACGATGTCCAACAGCAACACATCAACGCCTGCACTGGCGAGGAGAGCGGCGATCCCACCACCCATGATTCCAGACCCGATTACCGAGGCCTTTTTTATTTTCCTGACCATTACTACCTCCTCTATAATTATTTGGAATAAACTTCTGATGTGTGAATCATAATTCAGTTTTATCAGTATAAATATATTTAGTCAACAAATGTCAACGGCAATCGAAAAGGTTCCTGCCTTGGGCCCCGGCACATCCAGCCGGGATATCTCAACAGTTCGGTGACTCCCCATGCCTACACCTCATGTAGGACTTTGCTGCTGCTCCTATCGGTCCTTGTCCGATGCTTCCAGCGGCATTCTCTCAAACCATAATGCGGTCTTCACCGACATATTTAGACCTGTTGATATGGTAGTAAAAAACTGCGTGAAATCATGACTGCCGGCCCGTGGTGGCAGGAATGGTCTAAAAAAATACACAGCACAGAGGGGGAAACAACGAATGAAGAAGTATTGGGCTTTAGCAGTTGCAGCACTCTTGGTGGCAGCGCTTTCCATTCCGGCATCGGCCGCGACCTTCAAGATCGGCGATGCAGATTTCAGCTTGGCCGGAAGCCTCAGGTTGAACGCAGCGTATCAGATTACCGACAAGGGCGACTCCCCGGTCGGCACCGAGGATTCCGAGACGGATTTCTTCATCAAGAATCCGGGCAACTCACGGTTCAGCATCCTGTCAAAGTATGACAAGGTGACCGGCTTCCTCGAGCTCGGCGTCAGGGACGAGTCCGATACCAGATCCCTGCTCCATACCCGTCATGCATACCTCAGCTATGACCTGGGCGAAGGCAACAGCCTGCTGGCCGGCCAGACCTACTCCGTCCTCGCACTCCAGTTCGCAGAGCAGGAAATGAACGGCTCCAGATCCCTGTTCGGGTACGGCAACCTCTACTCCGGTAGAATCAACATGGTTCGCTTCACCCACAAGGGCGAGGGCGCAACCTTCAACATCGAGATCGAGAACACCGACAGTGTCGAACAGACAGGCTTTGTATCCAACGAGTACCTCCCGGCGCTTGCAGGAAACATGATCTACAAGACCGGCGGCATGACCCTCATCCCGAGCTTCCTCGTCCAGCAGTTCGAGCTGACCTCCGGTACAGCAGGTGTAGATGACATCAGCGTGCTTGGTTATGCCCTTGCACTGGATACCATCTATGCCATCGACAAGGTCACGATCAATGCCGAGTTGTGGTACGGACAGAATATGGCCCTCTTCTGTGACGCATTCGACGCAGTGAGAGCTTCAGGATTCGGTTCTCCGGTCTTTGACACGGCAGCTGGCGACATCGAAGACATTGCAAGCTACGGCGGATGGCTCCAGGTGACCGTTCCGGTCAGCGCGGTGAAACTCCATGTCGGCGGCGGCTATCAGCAGGCTGAAACCCCAGATGGATCTCTGGAAGATGACTGGTCACGTTATGCCCTGTTTGTCAGCGGCACCTACAACTTCACCCCGCAGTTCTTCATTCAGCCCGAAGTTGCCTACTTCGACAAAGGCGAAGATGCAAACGGCGTGAACGAGTACGGCACCGACACCTTTGTCGGCGTGCACTTCCGCTACAACTTCTAAGAACACAAAGGCACACTCCTTAAAGGGCGCACCATATCTGCTCGGTGCGCCCTTTTTCAATGCCTTTTTATATGTTTATATTAGCCTAGTTGTATTATATAAGAGCAGTCAGAATCATTCCTGAGAGGTGTTGCGATGAAGAGATTTTTCGTGTTGTTGACCCTGGTGCTCCTTTCCACAACCTGCCTTGCCGCGGACCTGGTCGTCTACAGCGGTGCAGGCCTGATCAAGCCCATGGAGGAGCTGCGGGCAAATTTCGAGAGCCTGCAGGGCATAAGTGTCGAGGTCCACTATGGCAGTTCCGGTGAGATATTCTCCCAGGTGGCAGCAGGACAGCCCTGTGATGTGCTCATCCCCGGGGCCGAGAAATACACGCAGGATGCCCTGAAAAACGGCTGGGTCGTGGAATCCACCATCAGGAAGCTCGTCCTCCACGTGCCAGTGATTGCCGTGCCCAAGGGAAACCCTGCACACATCACCGGCCTCGAAGATCTTGCAAAACCCGGGGTACGGGTCAGCATCGGAGACCCCAAGGCCCCAGCCATCGGCAGGGTGTCGAAAAAGATGCTCACGGATAACGGTCTGTGGGAGAAGGTGACGCCGAACATCCGTGTTTTGGCACCCACGGTGAACCAGCTCCTCATCTATGTCGCGCTGGGCCAGGTCGATGCCGCGATCATCTGGGAAGACCTGGTGACCTGGGCAGAGGGAAAGGGCAAACTCGAGGTCGTGCGGATTCCCGTTGAGAAGAACATCATCATGACCATCCCGACAGCAGTGTGTACCCAGGCCCCGCATCAGGATCTGGCCTATAAATTCAATGATTACATCTCGTCGGAACAAGGCATGCAGGTCTGGCTCAAATGGGGATTCACCCCGTGCGCTCAGTAGATCCATGTTAGAGGGACCGCACCGGTGAAGAACGTAAATATCTTCAAGCTGAGCTGTATCCTTATCTCGCTCTTCATTACGCTGCTGCTCTTGTTCGCCATAGTCTCCCTGTTTCTCGTCCCGGACCTGAAGGATGTGTGGCACAACCTGTTCAGCGATGAGATGCGGTTCTCCCTGAAACTCTCGATCATGACAGGGCTCGTCTCCACGGCCCTCGTCATGATCTTTTCCCTCCCCATCGGGTACACACTGAGCCGGTTCGATTTCATGGGCAAAGGTTTTGTGAAGACCATCATCGACCTGCCGGTGGCATTCCCCGAACTGGTGCTGGGCCTGTGCCTTCTCCTGCTCTTCGGCAACACGTGGGTAGGCAGGCTCTTCAGTGCTGTAGGGCTGGATTTCGTGTTCACGAAGAAAGGGATCGTCATTGCCCAGTTCTTCACGGCACTGCCCTATGCCAGCCGCATCATGAAATCCACGTTCGATTACATCGATCCCCGGATGGAATTCGTGTCGAGGTCCCTGGGGTATTCGCAGTTCGAGACCTTCCTGAACATATCGCTGCCCATGGCAAAAAACGGCATTCTGGCCTCAACAGTGATTGCCTTTGCCCGGTGCATCGGCACCTTCGGCACGGTCCTGATCCTCGCAGGAGGGACATATATGAGGACAGAGGTGCTCCCCATCACCTTATACCTCAACATCTCGTATGGGAATATGGGCATGGCCCTCACCAGCGGTATCGTGCTCATGGTGGTCTCCTTCCTTGCCATCTATGTGTTTGAAAAGGCAGAGGTGGGGCTGTGAGTTTTCTCAGGATCGAGGGGCTTTCCATCAATCTCGGGGAATTTCATCTCCAGGATATCTCATTGCACCTGGAAAAAGGAGACTACCTCACGGTCATCGGCCCCACCGGTGCAGGCAAGACCATCCTGCTGGAGAGCATTATCGGCTTCTGGAGTCCCGATACGGGCCACATTGTCCTGGAGGACAGGGATATCACCGAAGAACTGCCGGAAAGGCGCCGGATCGGTATCGTCTACCAGGACTACGCCCTGCTGCCTCATTTCACGGTGTTCAAGAATATCGCCTACGGCCTGAGGAAGAAGGAAAAGAATGGTCTGGAAGCCAGGGTGCGTGACATGGCCGCTTCTCTCAATATCGATCACCTCCTCCACCGGAAGCCGGCCACGCTTTCCGGCGGCGAGCAGCAGCGGGTGGCGCTCGCGAGGGCACTGATCGTCGAGCCCAAACTCCTGCTCATGGATGAACCGCTCTCTGCCCTTGACCCGCAGACCCGCAGGGAAACACGATCGCTTCTAAAAGAAGCGATCGCCAGACAGGGGACCACGGTGATTCATATCACCCATGATATGAAGGATGCATGGTCGCTGGCAAACAAGGTGGCCATATTCAGGCAGGGCAGGCTGCTCCAGTTCGGCACGCTGGACGAGGTGTTCACCCGTCCGAAAACAGAGTTCATCGCCGATTTTGTGGGCGCTACCATCCTTGTTGGCCAGGTCGTCGAACACACTGATGGCCTGAGCACTATCGCGGTGGACAGCTTCAGGCTCGTCAGTCTCGATCCTGCACAACCCGGCTCTGAGGTAAAGGTGGCCATCAGGCCGGAGGACATCATCGTCACGAAGACATACCCACGGGATATCTCGGCCCACAACATACTCCCGGCACGCCTAGAGGGCATCATACGTCAGGGAAGCACCTGCGTGCTGGAACTCGGCGTCAACGACACCCGGCTCAGCGTGCTGGTGGCCAATAACGCCATAGAGCGTCTGAACCTCGTAAGCGGAGATGACCTCTACGCCATCATCAAGTCAACGAACGTGAGGATCGTCTGAGACCTGCCTGGACGTTTCTTCCTGTGAAATAAGGGGCAGAACACCACCTTCGATGTCCTGCCCCCTCTTCGGTAAATCCGCTTACTTCTGGCCCAGCGGCAGCACCACCCTGCCGAAATTCTCGTTGAGCACCTGTGCCATGGCGCAGTAGATGGCAGAGGCACCGCAGAAGATACCCTCGTAGCCGGTCACCATTGCCCAGGTACCGAACCACCCGAAGGCATCCCTGGCCGCGAGCATCCAGAAGAGTACGGTCAGTGACAGAAATACCACCTGAAGCCCCCGGTTGGCCTTCCAGGTGCCGATCCACATGAAGAAGGTGAACAGACCCCACAGGAAGAGATACCACCCCATGAACCCCAGGGTGTTTGCCGGCATGCCGAACTTCCCGTTGAAATAGATGATGAACACGAGCGTCAGCCAGAAAAGCCCGTAGGATGTGAACGCCGTGGTGCCGAACGTGTTGCCCTTCTTGAACTCCATGCACCCGGCAATGATCTGTGCAATCCCTCCATAAAAAATACCCATGGCCATGATCACTGCACTGATCTCAAACAGGCCGGCATTGTGCAGGTTTAACAGTACGGTTGTCATCCCGAAGCCCATCAAACCAAGTGGTGCTGGATTAGCAAGATTATCTGACATATCAAACCCCCCTCCAAGATTTTGGCCAATCATAATCAAATCTGACACCTTAGTCAAATATGATGTTTAAATTTTCTTATTATTTTTAATATGCTGGAGACATTTTTTCTGAAGAATGAATTCTCGAGCCGGTTTTCTCATCTCCCCGTCCCGCATCTCCAGGGGAGGACCTCCGGGGTGAAACGCCTTGACAGGCCGGGATAAGGCATTTATTACTATTGCATTACAAAAGTGATCAAGCGCCTTATCGGGAGCTCGGATAAACCGGGCTGAGAGGGATTCTTGCTGCCATGCTGTGGATCCGCCCGTTGTACCTGATCCGGATAATACCGGCGGAGGAATGGAGGCACCACGAGAAGTCATCCTCCCCGGGGATGGCTTTTTTTATTTCAGCGAAGAGGTGATACCCATGAACAGACGTATCCTGACAGTTCTCATCCTGGCTGTTTCCCTGAGCAGCCTGACCGGATGCAGCAGGGAAAATACCACTCCCGGGATTGAAACCATAACCGTGATGACCCATGACAGTTTCAGCATCAGCGAGGGTGTGGTTGCGGACATCGAGAAAGACCTGGGCATCAAGATCAGGTTTCTCAAGTCCGGCGATGCAGGGGCAGCACTGAACCAGGCAATCCTTTCCCGGGCAAACCCCCTGGCGGACATCTTCTACGGGGTCGACAACACCTTCATGAGCCGCGCCCTGGAGGCGGATATCTTCGTGGCCTATGAGTCTCCCCTGTTGAGCTCCATCGATGACTCGCTCAAGCTCGACAGGGCAAACCGCCTGCTCCCGGTTGACTACAGCGATGTCTGCCTCAACTACGACAAGGCCTGGTTCAGGGAAAAAGCCACGAGCCCGCCTGCACGGCTCGAAGACCTCATAAGACCGGAGTACAAAGGACTGACCGTGGTGGAGAATCCGGCAACCTCCTCGCCCGGCCTTGCATTTCTGCTGGCCACGATCGGACATTTCGGTCAAGAAGGCTATCTCGAGTTCTGGAAACAGCTCAGGCAGAACGATGTGCTCGTCACTGACGGCTGGGAAGATGCGTACTGGGGCCAGTTCAGCGCTGCATCGAAGGGAAACCGGCCCATCGTGGTGAGTTATGCGAGCAGCCCGCCGGCAGAGGTTCACTTTTCCGAGAAGCCCCTCGATGATGCCCCCACAGCCGCGGTTCTCGGCCCGGGCACTGCATTCAGGCAGATCGAATTCGTGGGTATCATCAAGGGGACGGCAAACGTGGAGCTCGCCCGGAAGGTCGTTGATTTCATGCTCGGCAGGAAGTTCCAGGAAGATATCCCCCTGCAGATGTTCGTCTTCCCCGCGAATACCAGCGCGCAGCTTCCCCCGGTGTTTGAACGGTATGCACGGCTTGCCGAAGAGCCGGTGCTCATCGACCCCGAGCTGATCGCTAAGCGCCGGAGCGCCTGGATCGACAGCTGGACAGAGGCTGTCCTGAGGTAAGCATCATTAAAAAGAGATACCGCATGCTCATCGCAGGAATACCGCTCGGGTTCCTGGCTGTGTTTTATTTCTACCCCCTCATGAAGATCTTCGCCCTGAGCTTCATGCCCGAGGGAACGCTCAGCCTTGTTGACCTGCACGGACTCGTCTCCACGAGTTATTATCTCAAGACCCTGTGGTTCACCACGTGGCAGGCAGCACTCTCGACCATCCTCACCCTCGTCGTTGCCCTTCCCGGGGCATATGTCTTTGCGCGGTTGCGTTTTCCGGGCAAAACACTCCTTCAGTCCCTTACCGCCATCCCGTTCGTCCTGCCCTCCGTGGTCGTTGCCGCCGCATTCCACGCCCTGCTGGGACCCAACGGGGTCGTCAACACCTGGCTCATGAACGGCTTCGGGCTCGAGACCCCGCCCATACAGCTCAACCACACCATCTGGTTCATTCTCATGGCACATGTATTCTATAACTATACCGTGATCATCAGGATCGTAGGCGGCGCCTGGTCCCGCATGCAGTCATCCCTCACCGAGGCAGCCAACATGCTCGGGGCCTCTCCCTGGACGGCATTCCGGAAGGTCACCCTCCCCCTCCTGTTCCCCTCCATCTGTGCTGCATCTCTCCTCGTCTTCATATTCTGCTTCAGCAGTTTCGGGGTGATCCTCATCCTCGGCGGCCCCCGGTATGCCACCATCGAGGTGGAGATCTACCGCCAGGCCGTACACATCTTCAACCTGCCCATGGCTGCTGCCCTCTCCCTGGTGCAGATATGCTTCACCTTTTTATTCCTGTGGGTATACACCTGGCTCCAGCGCAGAACGACCGTTGCGCTCTACCCGGAATCCCGCAGGATAACGCAGAAGAGACCGACAACCATACGGGATAGATGCATCCTCGGGGCAAACATCACCATCATGGCGCTCCTCCTCGGTACGCCCCTGCTTGCCCTGGTCATTCAGTCATTCACTGCCGGGGACGGGTTCTCTCTCGTATTCTACCGGGCCCTCCTCGAAAACCCCTCGCAGTCGATCTTCTTCATTCCACCTGTTCAGGCCATCGGCTACTCCATCGGTTTTGCCTTGATCGCGCTCATCCTCTCCCTCATCATCGGCCTGCTGGCGGCCACCTTCCTCTCCCAGGAAAAGAGCCGTGCAGCCTCCCTGCTCGATCCGCTCTTCATGCTCCCCCTGGCCACCTCGGCAGTAACGCTCGGGTTCGGGTACATCATCGCCCTGGACAAACCGCCGCTGAACCTCCGCACCTCGATCCTGCTGGTGCCCCTTGCCCACACGCTCGTGGCATATCCCTTCGTGGTGCGCAGTGTCCTGCCAGCGCTCAGGAGCATGCCGAAAAGCCTGAGGGAATCCGCAGTGCTGCTCGGGGCGTCTCCGGTACAGACCTGGATACATGTGGTGATGCCCATTATCCGGCGTGCCATTATCGTGGGCGCCGTATTCGCCTTCACGATCAGCATCGGCGAGTTCGGCGCAACGGTATTCGTGGCACGACCCCAGACACCCACCATACCCCTTGCCATCTACCGGTTCCTCGGTCAGCCCGGGGCCCTCAATTACGGCCAGGCAATGGCGATGAGCACCCTGCTCATGCTCGTTACCGCTGCGGGGTTCCTCTTCCTGGAAAAGATCCGCATGTCACATGAGGGAGAATTCTGAGATGACGCTGCTTCGATTGAGGACCCTGTCCAAGACCTTCGAGAGGGAGCCCGTGCTCGATGCGGTGAGTCTGGATGTCGAAGAGGGGAGCATCCTCTGCCTGCTCGGCCCGTCAGGGTGCGGAAAGACGACGCTTCTCCGTATCATCGCGGGCCTGGAAATCCCCGACACCGGCACGGTGTATTTCGACGACAGGGATATGGCCACGGTTGCACCGCACCTCAGGAACTTCGGGATGATGTTCCAGGAGTTCGCACTGTTCCCCCACAAGAATGTGCTGGGCAACATCACCTTTGGCCTCAAGATGCAGAAACGGCCGCGTCGCGAGATCCGGGCACGGGCTAAAGAGATGCTCTCGCTCGTCGGCCTCGAGGGATATGCCAGGCGCAATGTCAGCGAACTCTCCGGGGGTGAACGGCAGCGGGTGGCACTGGCACGAACCCTGGCGCCCAATCCCAGGCTCGTTCTCCTCGACGAGCCCCTGGGTGCACTGGACAAGGCGCTTCGCGAACGGCTCCTGCTGGAGATGAGGGATATCCTGAAGAAGGTCGGGGTGACGACCATCTTTGTCACCCACGATCAGACCGAGGCCTTTGCCATTGCCGATACCGTGGTGGTGATGGACAGGGGGAGGATCGAGCAGACCGATACCCCCGAGAATCTCTATGCCCATCCTGCAACGGCGAGCGTTGCCCTGTTCCTCGGATTCCACAATCTCGTCAGGGGCCGCATCGAGGCCGCGGGAACCATGAGCACAGACCTGGGGATTCTCCGTCTCGCCGAGCATGGTGTACCGACCGGTAGAGATGTCATGGCCCTGATCAGGCCGGATGGCGCGCGCATCAGGGAAGCATCCGATCAGCCCGACGAGGGAAAGACCATCATATCAGGCGTGGTGAAGAACTGCCTGTTCAAGGGCAGGAACTATCATCTGGAGCTCCAGACCGGCACCGGGCAGGTCCTGGCGTTTGACATATCCAACGAGTCCAGGCCCGCGGATCCCGGCCAGCTCATCGAATTGATCCTTTCGCCCGAAGCGGTTGTGGTCATGACCGACAGTCTGGTGGAACCCTTTACCTGAGATTCCGGCAGGGAACTGTCTGCGCCTGCCGTGGACCGGGGGAGCATCGAGACGGAATCATCTCCGGGCGAGCTCGTTGCCGCTATCCTGCCCGCAGAACAGCCGCCAGAGGTCAATGTCCGATACTTTTGTGATGACGACGGCCATGAGCATGGTTTTCGGGTCAACCCGCACCACCTTGCCGGAGACCCTCAGATCCTTTTCTTTGAAATATGCCGTAATGGTCTTGTTGACCAGCATATAGGCACAGCCCGGGCCAAAGCTCTTGTCCGTGCGGGTCCATGAGTGGGTGATCTTCACGCTGAATCCACCCAGGCCGATATCCACTGTGTTTACCAGGCCGCCGATCCTTGGCCGGCAGGGGTGGTCGTCCCCAGCGGCCCGATCATCCAGGGAGATCTCCACCTCGGCAATAATCTGTACGGGTATGCGCCTGAATAATCTTCTTTCCATGGCAAGAACCGGTTTTATGCCCGCCTGTGTGCGTAAGAAACCGCACCCTGACCGGAAAGATACTCATGTCTCGGCATCATGAACATCATGGTATAACCTGCCCCCTATAACAACAGCAATCGATTCCTCACTCTACTCATCGACCATGGGTAGATTTGCATTAACAGGAAAATATCCCGCGCGGCCTTCATTCCATCTCTACCACGACCATGCGGGAACCCGGATACGAGAGGATCCGGTTCGCCTCCAGGAGCTCGGGATATCCCTCGGCCTGGATGAGTGCCGGTGCAAGGTCGAGCCTTTGCCTGATCTTCACTACGGAAGGCTCGCTGTCACCCTCGCGGTATACCACCATGGTTTCCAGGTCTATCGCGCCGGAGCCCTTGACCTGGAGCGTCAACTTCTCGGGAGGGAGAACCTGGACAGACTCGACCCCTGCAGGCAGAAGCACCTCCAGGGAGATCTCTCCCTTGTGGTATGAAGAACGGAATATCGGGTTTTTCCTCATTTCGGTGTTCACCCCTTCAAGGGATCCGACGAGCCCGGGCAGGTCGAGATAGAGGTAGGTTCCCTGCCTCGTTGCATAGGCCTGCGCGCTCAGCGAGAACTCCTCGATGCCCGGGTACGACTGGTAGTCGGTCCGGTATTCCCCCTGTGCAACGGCCTGCTTGCTGATGGCGGAAACGAGCTCCTGGTGGTGCCGGGAGCGTTCCTCAGGCGGCATCTCCCGGAATCTCTTGTTGAACGAAGCAAAGTCCTGACCATAGAGCGTACGCGTCTTTTTCAGGACAACATCACCCTGCTTGCCGAGTTCCATGCGGATGGTCACGTCTGTCCGGTCGTCGAGATCTGCCGAGGCATTGAGTATGGTCTCGAACTCTCCGGATTTCAGGACCAGTCCGGGGTGGTTGGCGTTCCTCGTGTTACCGAGCGCTGCATACTGATCGGTATCGTTGAGATAGACTCTCCTGCCGTCATATCCGACCCGCACCAGAACATCGCTGAACCACTCGGGCAGGACAAACCGGTACAACGGCTGTTTGAGTCTTTCCACGGGGGAAACCCACGATGCCAGAACCAGTTCCGGTTCGAACCCTGCAGCGCGCAGCATGGCCAGGAGCACTATGGCACGGTCCGCCGAATTTCCATATCCGTCGGTAAGCGTGCGGTCCGCCGGGCTTGCATAGGAGAGGGGCAGCTCACCAAAGGCCACATCGATCGGCTTGATGTTCTTCGCGACAAAATCCCGTATCCGCAGGATCTTCATATCGTCCTGGTCGACACCGGCGATGAGGTCTCTTGCCAGTGCCTCGGTCTTTTTCTGGGAAGATGCCGCCTTTTCCAGGGTTGTGCGGACAGCTTGAGCATACCGGTTCCAGGTGCCGGACGAGGCAAAGATCATGGGGTTGAAACTGTACCACGGCGGCAGGAGGGCTTCTTCCATGACCGGCGGCACGTCGCTGGCGGTAAACTCATAGATGACCTTTGGTCCATCACGGAGCATATCCCTGTGTACCTCGGCAACAGGCAGATCGAGCAGAGCACTCTCAGCAGCATCGTCACCCGAGATCACGAGGTGCATCCCCTCAGGGATCTTTATCCTCAGGGTCTTGCTCCCGATGGGTTCGCGGTAGCGCAGCGCCCCGTCAACGGTCGAGGTGGTGCTGGAGGCGCCCCGTTCGTTCTCGATCCGTTCCTGGTCCAGCAAGCAGAACTCCCCGTTGATGGAGAACAGCTCCCGCCCTGTCTTCTTTCGGATGATCGTGTACTCGATGATGCTCCCCTCGACCACACCGGGCAGACTCACAACGAGGATCTTGGATCCGGGGTAGCGCGGTGCATCGGCTGCCCAGGCCGCATCCATGACGTTCATCTCCTTGTCTTCGATCACCTTTACCCCGCCAGACGGCGAGGTCACCACAGCGCTTTCGATCTTTACCTCTTCCCACACGGGATTGTAGCGGACATAGAGATCGCTGTATCTTTTCTTGCCTGCATAGGTGAGCACCTGCATCTTCACCTTCTTGGTTTCGGTCCAGTTCGATGCATCCTCCACGTCGAATTCCACCACTTCATCGAGGATGACCGCATCGGGCCTGTAGGCTTCGTACCACTGCTGCTCACCCTGGGTTGTGCTGAGAATCTCAGAGCTGAAGACAGGCATCTTTCTGGCGTCTTCATCGATACCGGCCAGGGTCTGTTTGAGGGCTCGATACTCCTGCGGAGAATACTCGGGCAGTTTCAGGGCGAACACATTCGAACTCGTCATGATGCCGCCTGCGACCGTTACGGAGCGTTTCCACGTTGCGCCCTCGTTGTCGACATCGAGGAAGGTCGGCGGGCTCACGGCCTTGCCCACGGACTGGCCGAGATCAAGCGTGAACGTCTCGTCGATACCGCAGGCCACATCGGTGACATAGGGATATCTCCTCTCCTTGAGCCCCATCTCCCTGGTTATGAAATTCACCATGCCGATGCTCCCGCCCATCCTCACCAGGGGCAGCATGAGAGTATCCGTTCCCCTGATGAGATAATTCTTCACCTCGAAGCTGATGTTAGCCACGAGTCCCCGGGTGGTGTCGAGCATGTTCGCCGGGACCATGTCGTACGCCGTGAGCACGCCTCCCGGGGCGATCCTCTTGATGATCCGTTCCAGGTACTGCCGTATCTCTTCCGGCGATGACCGGGAGAAAAAGCCCCGGTAGGCATTGTCATTGATCCCTTCGAACCGGAGCACGGAGTGAGCCTTGAGATCTCCCCGGTCATCGAGGGACGCACTCGTCACGATATGCATCATGTTCTTCCCGGCAGGGGTAATGGGGCTGGTCAGCAGTGTCTCTCCCTCCGGGGTGGCAACGAGGTAGCTCTGGTTGTTCAGGTATGCGGGAAAGAGATCCCTGGTGCTCTCGTCGGTTGCATCCATGAGCTGGTAGGTCCTGTCTTTCATGCGCACGGCACTGATGGCATGGTTGAAATACGGCTGGGGAACCTCGGGATCTTTCTTGGGGCCGTTCATGATGAGCACAGGAAAGGCCTCAAACCCTGCGAGCCGAAGCATGGCAACGAGCAGGGCCGCCTTGTCGCGGCAGACCCCTGACCTCCGCTCGAACGTCATGCTCGCCGGATGAGGCTCGTATCCCGGAGCATCTTTCTCGGCCGTAATACCCAGATAGCGGATATCCTGGGACACCCACTGGAAGATCGTCTCGATCTTCTTCTGCTTATCGTCTATTCCCTTGACGAGTTCCTTGACCTTGTCGCCCATCTCAGGGGTGGTGTTCTCGATATGGGGCTCGGACAGATTCCAGTACCAGCGCGAGACCGTTTCCCAGTCCGGCAGGGTGCTGATCAGGAGCCGCTGGGCCTGGGTGTAGAGTTTCGGCATCTGCGGCTCTTCGAATGCGCGGGGAACGTCTGCTGCCACCCAGGTATAGACGATCTCAGCGCCTGCATCTTCGGTGCTGCTGGTGATGGTCCCGGGGATCTCCGCCTTGAGCACGACACTCTTGAGCGGCAGCTCTTTGGGCGCCACCACCGTATACTCCAGGTGCCTGATGGGCTCGGTCCCCTCGAGGGTCACATAGTCGCTCCAGGTTCCGGGCATGCGCGCCTTGGTGAAATCGTCAGACATGATGAAGTGTACGACGTCTCCCACATTCACCTCGGGGATGGAGACCCTGAGGACCCGGTCATTGGGATTATAGATATTCGAATCCATCTGCGACTGTTCCACCATCTCGCGGCTGTTCGTGTCGATATCCACGGCGAGAGCGGTCCCGTCGCTGCGAATGACCTCCACCACGGTGAACCTGGTGGTGTTGTAGGGAATGGTAAACGACGAGGACACGCTCTTGTACTGCCGCCTCCCCTTCTCGGTGAGGATCTTCACATACGATTCATACCACTGGACGTAGGTACCGTCCGCCTGGTACCGGATCCAGGTGCGCTGATCCAGGTGCACCACCTCGGCATTGGGATATCTGTCTCCCGTTACCGTCTGTGCGGCCGCAACGACCGCGTCGCGGTCCAGCGGGGTGAAACCCAGGGCACATAACGGTACTGCCTGGGCCATGAGGGCAACCAGCAGACCCAGGAAAATCGCAGTGATCATCCTTGCTTTCGTCTTCATACCTGTTCTCCCTTGTTCTTCTCGCGGAGATTCCCCTGGTGCATCGAGCCGATACGGCTCTTTTCACTGCCAGCCATATCTTTATATAGTCTTTGCCATGAATTTATCAAACATTGACTTTGGCCTGGCCGATTTTATTATACACCCCATGGGTACAGACAGATCATTATGTGCCATTTGTGCCTGGAGACGGGACTGCAAGAAGAAATTCATGCATGCAGAAGGGGTGTATTGCCCTGATTACACAAAAGACCTCACCATCAGGGACAAGGAACCTCAGGAAGAGAAGCACTCGACAGACAAGAAAACGCCCCATCGGACACGCTTCCTGTGACCCCCGTAGTCACGGCACCCTGACCTCTCCCTGGATTCTTAACCAGGAGAGTCTGCTCCAGGGCTGAGCTTCGTGTTTTTCTCCGAGCCCTGAGCCCTGCCTATTCGGTCCTTGTATTCTTATACCCGAGACTTGCCTTGATGAAGTCCCTGAACAGGGGATGTGTCATCATGGGTTTTGATTTGAATTCAGGGTGAAACTGGCACCCCAGGAACCAGGGATGGTCGGCCAGTTCCACGATCTCCACCAGGGACGACTCGGGATTCCGGCCGCTCACTATCAGTCCTGCCTTGGTAAGCTCGGATTCGAAGGCGCTGTTGAATTCATAGCGGTGGCGGTGCCGCTCGGAGATCTCCTGGCTGTCATAAGCCGTCATGGCGTTCGTAGCCGGCACTATCGTGCACCGGTAGGCCCCAAGCCGCATGGTTCCGCCTTTTCTCGTGATGTTTTTCTGTTCCGGGAGAAAATCGATCACCGCATAGGGGGTCTTCGCGTCGAATTCGATGCTGTTCGCACCCTTGTGACCGCACACGTTCCTGGAGAATTCGATCACGGAAAGCTGCATACCCAGGCAGATCCCGAAAAACGGAACCCTGGCTGTTCTCGCATACTCGATGGCACGTATCTTCCCCTCGATACCCCGCTCGCCGAAGCCTCCGGGAACGAGTACACCGTCAATGTTTTCAAAGTGGCGTGACAGGTCGGACTCTTCCATGAGGGCATCGGCATCCACGTATATCCTGTTCACCCTGGTGTTGTTGAAGAGTCCTGCGTGTTCCAGTGCCTCGTTGAGGCTCTTGTAGGAATCGGTGAGCTTCACGTACTTCCCGACAATGGCAATGTTCACCTCTTGCGTGCGGTTATCGAACGTATTGACGATCTGCTCCCAGCCCTGCATGCGTGGCTCCCGCGTCCACATGTTGAGATACTCGATAATGCGGTCGTCGAGCCCTTCGCGGTGGAACTCGAGAGGCACCTGGTAGATGTTCTTCACATCGATGGCGCTGATGACCGCGACTTTTTCCACATTGCAGAACAGGGCGATCTTTTCCTTCAGTTCGTTCGACAGCCGCTTCTCGCTCCTGCACAGGAGGATCTGGGGCTGGATACCGATCTCCCTGAGCTTCTGAACCGAGTGCTGGGTGGGCTTGGTCTTCAGCTCCCCGGCAGTGGGGATATACGGTACGAGCGTCAGGTGAATGTAGAGCACATTCTGCTTGCCCATGTCATAACCGAACTGCCGTATGGCCTCGAGGAACGGCAGAGACTCGATGTCGCCCACAGTACCGCCGATCTCCACGATGGCGATGTCGTTGCCGTTGGCTGCATCGATTATCCGGGCCTTTATCTCGTCCGTGATATGCGGGATGACCTGGACGGTCTTGCCGAGGTATTCACCGTTGCGCTCTTTCTGGATAACGCTGTCGTACACCTGGCCTGTGGTGAAGTTATTCTTCGCGCTCAGGGTCGTCGAGGTGAACCGCTCGTAGTGTCCCAGGTCGAGGTCAGTCTCTGCCCCGTCGTCGGTGACAAAGACCTCTCCGTGCTGGAAGGGACTCATGGTACCCGGGTCGACATTGATATACGGGTCCAGCTTGATGTTGTTCACCTTGAGCCCTCTCGCCTCCATGATAGCCCCGATCGATGCCGCTGCGAGGCCTTTCCCCAGGGACGAGAGCACACCACCGGTTATGAATATGTATTTAGTGGACTTTTTAGCAGACATGGCCATTACCTACAGCATGGAATATTGCTGTGTCAAGAAAGTATCCTCGCATAACACACCCCCAATGATCTTTATTCTGTCAACAAATCAACGATAATAGTCCTGTATTGCACTGATGCCCCACTCGTTGTGCTGCAGTGACCTGATGGCAGCACTCGTCGCCTTTGAGGCGGCGATGGTCGTTGCGTAGGGAATATTGTACCTGATGGCACTCTGGCGAATATGAAAGGCGTCCACAGAGGTTCGTCTGCCGATGCTCGTGTTGATGATCATCTGGATCTCCCCGTTCTTGATATGATCCACCACATTGGGTCTTCCCTCGCTCACCTTATGGACGATGCCGGCCTTCACGCCGCCCTCGTTCAGGTGCTGGGCTGTCCCCCGGGTGGCGAGGATGGTAAAGCCCAGATCGGCAAACTCCTTTGCCACCGGTATGATCTTGTCCTTGTGGTAGTCATGGACGCTGATGAAGACGGTCCCCCCTGCGGGCAGGCCGGCGCCGGTGGCCATCTGGGCCTTTGCAAAGGCGGAGCCGAACGTCAGGTCGATCCCCATGACCTCGCCGGTCGATTTCATCTCGGGCCCCAGGGCGATGTTGATGTTGGGAAAGCGATTGAAGGGAAACACAGCTTCCTTGACCGAGATATGCTTCGGCCATACCTGGGAGGTGAAGCCGAGATCCGTAAGCCTGCTCCCGAGCATGACCCTGGTGGCAAGCTGGGCAAGGGGAATGCCGATCGCCTTGCTCACAAAGGGCACGGTCCGGGATGCCCGGGGGTTTACCTCCAGGATATAGAGCTCCCCGCCCTTGACCGCATACTGGATATTCATGAGTCCCACCACCTGGAGTTCTTCGGCGATCATCCTGGTCTGAACCTGGATGGTATCGAGAATCTTCTTCGAAAGCGTCAGGGGAGGAAGGATGCAGGCACTGTCTCCCGAGTGCACGCCGGCCTCCTCGATGTGTTCCATGATCCCGCCGATTACCGTCATGGTGCCGTCGCTGATGGCATCGACATCCACCTCTATCGCGTCCTCGAGGAACTTGTCGATAAGGATGGGATTGCCCGGGAAGAGCTTGAGCACCTGAGAGATGAACGTCTTCATGGTCTCCAGGTCGTAGATGATCTCCATGGATCGCCCGCCGAGAACATATGACGGGCGCACGAGAACCGGGAACCCGATTTTCCGGGCAACGGCAAGAGCCTTTTCGACCGTGGTGACGATGTCGCTTTCAGGCTGCTTCAGTCCCAGCTTCTCGACAATCTCCTGGAATCGCTCCCGGTCCTCTGCCCGGTCGATGGCATCCGGCGATGTACCGAGGATGGGGACACCGGCCTTCCACAGGTCTTTTGCCAGGTTCAGCGGTGTCTGCCCGCCGAACTGGACGATGACCCCTTTCGGATTCACGCTGCGGACCACGTGGAGCACATCCTCGAGGGTCAGCGGCTCGAAGAAGAGCTTGTCCGAGATGTCATAGTCCGTGCTCACGGTCTCGGGGTTGGAGTTGATCATGATGCT
>JAHDOV010000058.1 GCA_018434685.1 Deltaproteobacteria bacterium | reverse complement strand
GGCTCGGCCATTGCCACGGCCCTGTTCATCTCCATCTTCGGCGAAAGGGGCATCGTCTACGCCACCATTGCCATGACAATCATCCTCCTGATCTTTTCCGAGATCACCCCCAAGACCATCGCAGCCTACCGGCCCGACCGGATAGCCATGCTCGTTTCCTATCCGCTCAATACCATCGTCAAGGTCCTTCACCCCGCCGCCCAGGTGCTGGTGATCGCTTCACGGGGTATACTCAGGCTGTTCAGGTTCAACATGGAACGGGATGAAGACATTACCGAAGAGGACGTGGGCTCGGCTATCTCCATGGGACACAAGGAGGGATTCATTGCCGAGCCGAAGGCAAAGATGCTCGTGGCAATCATGGAAATGGACTCGGTCCCGGTAAAGAAGATCATGCTGCCGCTCAACGAGATGGAGCTAATATCCATAGACAGCACGTTCGACGAGCTCGTTCCCATCATAACGAAAAAGAACTTCAGCAGATACCCGGTATACCGGGAGCGCAGGGAGAATATCCTCGGCTATCTGCACATACGCGATATGTGGGAATATATCGACAAGAAGAAGTCGTTCCGTATCCAGAGCTGCCTCCAGGAGGCGTACTTTATCCCCGAGACGAAATCCATCCTCACGCAGCTCATCGACTTCCAGAAGATGCACATGCACATGGCCTTTGTCGTGGATGAGTACGGCACCGTGAAGGGGGGGATCGCGCTCGAGGATATTATCGAAGAGATCACCGGAGACATCATCGACGAGCACGATGTCATCCTGGCTCCCGTGGTGCCGGTCAGCGAGAACACCTTCATCGTCACGGGCAACATGTCGCTCATCGATCTGGAACGTTACATCGACAAGGATTTCCCCGAAGAGTTCGACACGCTCTCCGGCCTCATATACGAACTGCTCGACCATATCCCGGAAGAAGGCGAACAGGTTGTCTGGAAGGACATGAAGTTCAAGGTGGAGCGCATGAGGGGCAACCGTATCAGCAGGGTGCGGATCACCATCCAGGAGCCCCCGAAGGCGCCGGAAGAGCAGGTATAGTGCCCTCCGATCGGAGGCATCGGCCCGGTCAGACCTTGATTTTTCTGTCAGAGCGTGTAGTTCTCAGGAGATACTGGACCGCAGCAGGAGGTAACCATCATGATATACGCCGGTGTCGACATCGGTTCGACTACGACAAAGGCCGTGCTCATTGATTCTGATGAGAATGTCCTGAATTTTTCACTGGAATTCACCCAATATGATCGGGATCTCAGCGGCAGGAATGTGCTCACTGAGGCTCTGGACAGGGCCGGAAGACCTCGGGAGGCCCTCAGATATATCGTATCGACCGGCTATGGCAGGAGGGCATTCACCCAGGCCGATGATGTCGTGCCGGAGATCATCTGTCATGCCAGGGGAACGAAATTTCTCCATGCCGGGGTAAAGACCATTGTCGACATCGGGGGTCAGGACAGCAAGGTCATCCAGCTCAATGGCTCCGGGCTTGTTGCGAGATTTGCGATGAACGACAAGTGCGCCGCAGGCACGGGGAGGTTCTTCGAGGTGCTCACCGGGCGTCTGCTGAACATTTCTCTCGACGAACTTGGCCCTCTTTCGCTCGATGCAACGGATCCATGTGTCATAAGCAGCATGTGTACAATCTTTGCCGAGAGCGAGATCATCTCGTTCCTGTCGGAGGGACGAACCAAGGAAGACATCATCGCCGGCATGCATAAATCTGTCGTCAAGCGGATTATTAATATGGGAAGGGCCGACCAGATACCCTTTGAGGAGTCCATTGTCTTTACCGGCGGCGCGGCACGGAATATCGGCATGATCCGGGCCCTGGAGTATGCCCTCGGGAAACAGGTAGAGACCGTCGAGAACCCCCAGCAGACGGCAGCGCTCGGAGCCGCCCTGATTGCCCGGGAGAAATCTCGTGCGGGGGGTTCTTAGGACTCTACGGTCTCTCCACGCAGGATACCGGTATGCTGGCAGGAGTGGAGAATGATACAGAAATCCCTCCCTGGATGAGTGTCGAGGAATTGTATTGTAGACGCCTCAGCATAATAATGGTAAAATAAGCTATATAACTCATGAAGGTATGGAATAGGGTGTGACGGTTGCCTGCAGCAACTACGGCAGCACGCTCTCCATGGTTCATTTCTAATGGTGTTCGGCAGGTCTCTCTTTTCCTGAAGAGTAGCGTGAGCTGTACTATCGGTGCGTGCGGCGGGGATCGGTATCCCTGTGGACCGCAAGAACAGGAGAAAGGGGAACTGTCTATGAAGAATGATGCGCATGAAGAGTTTCTTGAGCTGGCGGGATTCGAGGGCCGGGAGCTGCAAGACATGCTGCCGCAGTGGATCGAGGCGGCCAAGAACCTTGGGCTGAGCCGGGAGGATGTGCAGTTTGCCACCCGGGAGTGGATTCCAACCTATTTCGACACTGAGCTCAAGGGGATCAGGAAGTTGATCGGTGCATTCATACGCGAGGCCATCGACCTGACCAAAGCAAAGGAATATAAAGCCGACGGGGTAAAGATTCTCTATGGTATCCTGCCTGCTATCACCTCAAATTACATGGCCATCAAGGCTAGTGGCGGCGACAGGGTGTATGTCAGTTTTCCCGATATCTTTCTGGTTACGGTGCTGAACGGATTCTTTCATAAGGTCAACTCATATCTGGAGACCGCCGAGGCACACGGTATGACCTATGGCTGCCGCCACTGTGCCCTGAACAAGACCAGGATCTCAGCTAAAATGCTCGATGTGATCCCTTCCCCTGATGTTATCTGGACCTGGGGATATGTCTGTGACGAGGGGCCCAAGACCGATGAGTTCATCAATTGCATGTGTGCTTCGGACTGGGATGTGCTCATCACGCGCCTGCCGCACGACACCCACTTCGGGGAGAGGGATTTCGAGAACGAACGCAGGATCAGATACCTGGCCCGGCAGATGGAGGATGGATACCAATCGGTCCAGAAGAAGATCGGGATCGAGGTGACTCCTAAGAGCATAACAGACGCTGTGGGACTATTCCGCACCTACGGTGCGAAGCTTGCAGAGCTCATATCACTGGTCTGCTCCGCAGATCCTCAGCCTTTAGGCGGTACCGAACTCTCCATCTTGGGGTATCCTATGGCGATGCCCTTTAACACCGGGTTCGACTATGTGCTCGATGCCCTCGAGACAACCATCGAGGATGTCAAACAGAGGATCGCTCAAGGAAAAGGGATTGTTCCAAAGGGTTCGCCCTCCCTGGGCTGCTATTTCGTATCCTCACCGGTCCCCTGGATCTCTAAGATGTTCCAGACAAACGGGGTAGGTCTGAGCTTCAGTCTCAATATGACCCCGACAAAGAAATTACTCGAACCCTCGAGATATGATGATCCCTATATGGCAGCGGCCGAAACCTGGCTGAAACGGCCGCAGTCATCGAATTTGGGATATGAGATCGAAGCGACCTGTGAAAAGGTCAATGCCTATAAACCCGATGGCATGCTCATGGGATCATATGATTTCGACCGCTGGCTGGGTGCTCATCAGAAGGTGCTTTCCATGGCGGTCGAGGAAAAAACCCATGTGCCGCATTTCTACATGGAATCTGATTTCTGGGAGGATCGGGACTACTCCCAGGAGGCCCTCAGGACAAGGATCGAGAGCATCTGTCAGATTGTCAAGATGAACAAGATGATGAAAACCGTCTGAAAAATCCAAGAAAAGCCCCACACGAAGAGAGGTGATTATGAAGGAATTGCTCAAGGAATTTGCAGATAAGGCGTTCAGCAGGCCGCCTGAACTCAAAGCGCGCAAGGCTGAAGGGAAAAAGATCGTTGAGTGTGTCGGGAGCTTTATCCCACAGGAACTGGTGTACGCTGCTGGGGCAGAGCCCTATCTCATGAGCCGGGGAGGAGAGCCGGAACCGACCGATGCAGCCCTGCAGTACATGCTGCGTTTCCTCAATCCGTTCGCCAAGTCTCTTGCCGGCTACTATCTTCTGGGGATCGATCCGGTAACACCCATCGCCGACCTCATCATCACCCAGCAGAAAGACTGCCATATAGCGAGGATCACGGAATTGATGGAATATCTCGGTCTGCCCATCTTTAAGGTCGGCGTACCGCCGGACTGGGAGAAGGATTTTGCCTTTGAATACTACCTTGAGGGATTGCACATCATGAAGGAACGGCTTGAGGAACTTACCGGGCAGAAGATCACCGATGAGAAGATTCTTGCCCAGGTGGAATGCTCGAATACGATCCACACCTTATTGGGCAAGATTGATGAACTCAGGGATATGGATAATCCCCCGCTGGGCGGGTACGATTTTATCCGGATGAATCATTATTCGTTCTACTGTGAACCGGCGTTTGCCGTTTCCCAGTTAACGAAGATTCTTGAAAGGCTTTCCCTGGATGATGGCGCCTTCTCGAACCACAGCCCAAGGATGTTACTCGCCGGTCATATCGTAGCCGTGGGAGATTATGTCGTTCCCAGGCTGATTGAGGAATCCGGGGGTGTCATCGCAGCTGAGATGCTCGATGAAGGTATGCGCGACATTGGCGGGGTGGTGGATACCCAAGGAGACCCGCTTAGAAATATTGCGGAAAGGCTCTTTCTGAAACGGGTTCCACAGAGTATTTTTCAGCCGGCCTGGCAACAGCGGTTCGATCACATGAAAACGTTGATTCATGAGCGTCTCATAGATGGTGTGGTCTGGTACCAGCTCTCGTTCGACGAGATCTACGACATGGAGGCTGCGTGTATTTCCAAGTGGCTCTCTAAGATGAATGTCCCGTTCTTGAAGCTCGAGTCCTCGTATGAATATTCGCGGGAACACATGGCTCCGCTTACCACCCGAGTGGAGAGTTTTATTGAAGCAATCAGGGAACAGAAGGGGTGATGGGCCATGAAACAGGGTATTTATGCTGAACTTCTTTCACTAGCGGGTTTTGAAGAACCGGAACTGACAACAATACTGCCTGACTGGATAGAAGCCTCCCAAAAACTCGGTCTGTCCGAGGAGGATGTGCGGCATGCCGCCAGCGAGTGGATCCCCGCTCATTTCGATATCGAATTAAAAGGGATCAGAAAATTATTCGGCGCCTTTCTGCGTGAAGCCATCGACCTTACGAAGGCACAACAGTACAAGGCAGATGGTGTGAAGATTGTCTATGGAATACTCCCGGCTATCACCTCCAATTACCTCGCCATCAAGGCCAGCGGTGGTGACAGGGTGTTTGTCAGTTTTCCCGATATCTTCCTTGCAACCACCCTGAATGGATTTTTTCACAAGATGGACAGGTACCTTGAGACGGCGGAAGCAGGTGGTATGACGTATGGATGCCGTCACTGTGCACTGAACAAGACCAGGATCGCGGCCAGGACATTGGATGTGATTCCCTCTCCTGACGTGATCTGGACCTGGGGCTACATCTGCGATGAAGGTCCCAAGACCGATGAATTCATGCAGATCATGTGTTCACAGGACTGGGATTTCATCATCTCCCGCCTTCCGCACGATACCCATTTCGGGGAAAACGATTCAGAAAACACCCGAAGGGTGAAATATCTGGCCAGGCAGATGAAAGACGGATTTGAATCCGTGCAGGAAAAGATCGGAATAACGGTCTCTCCTGAGAGTATTTCTGAGGCAGTCAGTACCTTTGGGGAGTACGCAAAGAAACTCTCTGAACTTATCGGGCTTGTGTGTGCAGCAGATCCCCAACCAATTGACGGCGCTGCGATGGCGTGCTTCGGGTATCCGCTGTCAATGCCGTTCAATACCGGATTCCACCACGTCAGGGATGCACTGGAGACGACAATACGGGAGGTGAGAGACCGGGTGGAGGCTGGAGTGGGAATCGTCCCTAAGGGGTCCCCCAAGCTCGGCTGCTACTTCGTTTCTACGCCCGTTCCCTGGATCAGCAGGATGTTCAGGGACAATGGTGTGGCACTTTCCTTCAGTATCCTCATGGCTCCGACTCGGGCTCAGCTGGTACCCCCGACCTACGACGATCCCTACATGGCCTCCGCGCAGACCTGGCTTCGCAAACCCATCGGGGCCAACCTCGGCTATGAGATTGACGTTACCTGTGAGCGGGTGGAGACCTATAAGCCCGATGGGATGCTCATGGGCTTTTACGATTTCGACCGCTGGCTTGGGGCCCACCAGAAGATCATGTCCCAGGCAGTGGAAAAGCGGACCGGTATTCCGCACTTCTACATGGAGTCGGATTTCTGGGATGACCGTGACTATTCCCCGGAGGCGCTGCGTACCAGGATCGAAAGCATCTGTCAGATCGTCAAGATGAACAAGATGATGCAGGGGTGATACAACGGTTATACCTGTTTTTTGTGAAGGAGCAGGGTCGCGTCCGAGGGTCTCACGTAGATGGGCCCGGTTTCGGGGAAGCTCTCGCCTGCGGCATCGTCCGATGCCAACAGTCCAATGAAGGATGCCCGCGGATACCACAGGTTCTTCGGGCCCTTCCTGAAACGCTCACCCAGCGACGAAGCCAGGATGTCTCCATAGAGATCGAGTCCGTTGCCGATGAAGAGGGTCTCTTCCGGGACGAGGTCTCCGATCTCTTCGGGCCTGATGTTCAAGTAGGGGCTCTGCCGTGATCCGTCCGGTGCATACCGGGCACAGAAGACCTCTGACTTGCGCGCATCAATGACCGGTACAATGGCAAGGGGGGAAGGCAGCGCACCCAGTGCCAGGGCATCGAGGGTCGAAATCCCCTTGAGCGGGCAGCCCAGGGCCAGGGAGAGCCCCCTGGCGGTGGCCATGCCGATCCGGATACCGGTGAACGATCCCGGGCCGCAGCCCACGGCGATGAGATCGAGATCCTCCTTGGCGGTGCCGTCCAGGCCGAGAAGGGTCTCGATCATGGGGAGCAGCCTCCCCGCATGACCGGTCCGGACAATGACGTTGATCTCCGAGGTGGCGATGCCGTCCTGTACGAGGGCGACCGAACATATGTTCGTGGAGGTATCGATGGCAAGGATACGAATGGCTAGTCTCCTTTGAAAACCCGGACGAGGTCATTGTAGAAGGCGAAGAGCATGAGCAGGATGAGCAGGAACAGCCCGATCTGCTGTGCGATCTCCCGGGGCCTGCCCTCTACGGGTTTGCCGGTAATGGCCTCTATGACAAAGAACAGCAGGTAGCCGCCGTCGAGTATGGGGATGGGCATGAGGTTGATGAGCCCGAGGTTGATGCTGACAAAGGCGATCATGAAAAAGAATGGCAGTATGCCCGCCCTGAAGGTCTCTCCGGATACCTGGGCGATGAGGATGGGTCCGCCGAGGCTCTTCTTGATGTCCAGGGAGCCGTTTATGATCTTGCCGAACGCGATCCCGGTCAGTTCGATCACCTGGTAGGTCTTGACCGCCCCGTACCTGATACCGGAAAAGAACCCGAGTCGCGTGGTGACGATCTCATCGCCCCGGGAAATGCCGATCATGGGGCGTTGGATCTCTTCACCGAAGATGTTCGTGTCCTTGGTCATGATCGGGCTTACATGAATGGTGAAGAGGGTGTCTTCCCGTTCTATGGTCATCTCGATGGACTTGTCCGGTGAGGCGTCCTGGAGCAGGACGGAAATATCCTCCCACAGTTCCACCGGCTTGCCGTCTATGGACACGATCCGGTCTCCGGAGACCAGGCCGGCCTTGTAGGCGGGCGAATCATCGATGATCTGTCCGACTCTCGGGGCAAAGGAGGGGATGCCGGACCATGCAACAACGGTGTAGATGACGATGGCGAGCAGGAGGTTGAAGAGGGGCCCTGCGGCGACGATGGCAGCCCTGGCCTTGAGGCTCTTGTTCGAAAATGCCCGTTCTGCGTCGATATGGGTGATCTCCTCGTCTTCGGAGGTGTCTTCGCCGAGCATCTTCACATAGCCACCCAGGGGGATCGCCGAGATCCGGTATTCCGTCTCTCCGATGCGTTTCTTGATGAGCGCCGGGCCGAACCCCAGGGAGAACTTCAACACCCCGACCCCGTTGATCTTGGCCAGGAGGAAATGGCCGAGTTCGTGAAAGAAAATAAGGATGCCGAGTACGATAATGAATGCCACTAGTGTTGTCATGATAGGATACTCTCCGCTATTTTTCTGGACACTCTGTCAAGACCGATGAGTTCTTCCGGGCTTGTGGCCGTCGAGGCAGAGAGTCTGTCCATGGTCTCTCTCACGAGGTCTATGATCTGATCGAACCGGATGCGGCCGTTCAGGAAGGCACCGGTTGCCACCTCATCGGCGGCATTCATAATGCACGGCAGCGTAGCCGGCTGTTCCATGGCCTGGTGTGCCAGGCTAAGTGCCGGGAACTTATCCTCGTCAGGGGGATGGAACTCGAGGGTGAACAGGGTGTCGAGGTCGAGGCTCGGGAGCATGAGCGGCAGCCTCTCCGGCCAGGACAGCGCATAGGCAATGGCGATCCTCATATCCGGGATGCCCAGCTGCGCCTTGATGCTCCGGTCGTGAAACTCCACCATGGAATGAACGATGCTCTGCGGGTGAACCAGCACCCGTATACGGTCCAGCCCCGTCTCGAACAGCCAGTGGGCCTCGATGATCTCGAGGGCCTTGTTCATCATGGTGGCGGAATCGATGGTGATCCGTCTCCCCATGGACCAGGTTGGGTGGCTCAGTGCCTCCTGGGGGGTAATGTGCCGGAATGTCTGTGCGGGCCGGTCCCTGAAGGGCCCTCCCGATGCAGTCAGGATGATGCGGCTCAACGAATCGGCGGGTTCCCCGGTGAGGCACTGGAATATTGCCGAGTGTTCGGAGTCCACCGGGATGACGCGGGCGCGGGACTTGAGGGCCTGCGCGGTGATGAATGCGCCCCCGATAACGAGCGATTCCTTGTTGGCAAGGGCCAGCGTGGCACCCTGCTCGACAGCCTCGAGGGACGGCAGGAACCCGGCAGCACCGGCGATGCCGTTTACCACGATGTCTGCGCCGGATTCTTTCACGAGCTGTGTTGCCGCCTCATCTCCCAGGAAGATGTGCCGCGCACGGGTGTCCAGGGGGCCGCCCGCGGTGAGCGCGATGAAATCCACACCGAATTCGGCGGCCTGGCAGGCGAGGAGATCAGCGTTGGATCCCGCGGACAATCCGACGAGATCGAACCTGTCGGGGTGCATGCGGATGACATCCAGTGCCGAGCGCCCGATGGAGCCGGTGGATCCGAGTACGATAACCTTCTTCATCTACTGCAGTACCTGGATGATGAGGTAGAGGATTACGCCCACCGGGATAATGCCGTCCATGCGGTCGAGCATGCCCCCATGGCCGGGTATGAGATGCCCCATGTCTTTTACCTGGTATTCCCTCTTGAACATGGAGGCAGTGAGGTCTCCCATGAGCCCGATGATACTGATGAGTCCCGCGAGGCAGACAATCAGCCAGACCGGGTAGGTACCCTCGAGACTGAAGAACGTCTCGGTGATGAACAGGAAGGCACTCCCGAAGATGATGCTGGAGACAAAGCCTCCCACGAGGCCCTCGATGGTCTTTTTCGGGCTCAGTCTCGGGGCCAGTGCATGCCTGCCGAGGTTCTTGCCGACATAGTATGCCCCGGCATCGGCAGCAAAGGTGCACATGAGGCCGAAGAGCATCCAGAACCTGCCGTCGATGCCGATCCTGACCAGGAGCCAGAAGCCCGACAGTGCCAGGGGATAGATGATCCCGAAGATGGCGAGTCCGGTCTCCTTTGCGCCGGCTTTTCCCTGTTCAAACAGGATCAGCCCGGCAAGGATGATGGCCAGGCTCGTGATGCACATAATATAGATGGAAGCTGTCAGGTTCCCGTAGTACATGCACGCCAGGAGAGGGAACGACCCGGCAGTGGCGATCCATCCGAGGAGGCGTCCCCGGGAGCTCAGCATCACCTTGAAGAGCTCGTACTGGCACAGGGGAAGCACGATGAGGGCGAGGGCAAAGAACACCCATGCCGGTCCGAAGATGGCAGGCAGGGCAAAGATGATGATGAGGATGACGGCGCCTAAGATTCGCTGCATGTTCAGGCCTTTGACCCGATCTGTTCGCTCGTCATGCCGAACCGTCTCTCCCGGGTGGAAAACCAGGAGATGGCCTGATCGAGGGCCTTTTCGTCAAAATCGGGCCAGAGGATATCGGTGAAGTAGATCTCGGTGTACGCGAGCTGCCAGAGGAGGTAGTTGCTGATGCGCCATTCTCCCCCGGTCCTGATCAGGAGGTCGGGGTCCGGCATGAAGCGGGTATCGAGGTGCTCGGCAAATACCCGTGCATCCAGTTCGTCCGGGGAGATGCCGCTCCTGATGATGTCCCGCGTGGCGCGGACTATCTCGTCCCGTCCCCCATAGTTCAGGGCAACGCTCAGGTGGATCTCGCTGTTGAGTGCTGTCTCATCCAGGGTCAGAAGGATCTTTTTCTGCAGGGCGGCCGGGAATTTGGATATGTCGCCGATGATGTGGATGCACACGCCGCTCTGTCTGAGCCTGTCAACCTCTTTATCGATGAACCCCTCGAGTATTCTGAACAGCCCTTCCACCTCGTCCTTCGGCCTGCTCCAGTTCTCTGAGGAAAAGGCATACAGCGTCAGGTAGCCGATACCCCGCTTCCTGACAGCCTCGACGATGTCCCGCGCGGCCTGCGCTCCGGCATCGTGTCCCTTGAGCCTTGACAGGCCTTGCCTGGTTGCCCACCTGCCGTTGCCATCCATAATGATTGCCAGGTGATTCAATATGTTCTGCATTGTGCGGCCATTGTTAGCATAGGGTGCTTCGGGGGGTCAACAAGGAGCTTTCCCTGCCGAGGGTATCTGACTGGTATTTATTTACTTTACTCTGATTTTAACCCTTGACTTTTACGTGACCGTTGAGATAGAGACTTTTTTTGCGCAAGCTATTAGTGCGCGGAAGGGCTGGAGTAGCTCAATCGGTAGAGCAGCTGATTTGTAATCAGCAGGTTGCGGGTTCGAGTCCCATCTCCAGCTCCAAGAATAGGCCTGGAGGGGTTCCCGAGTGGCTAAAGGGAGCAGACTGTAAATCTGCCGGCTCAGCCTTCGGAGGTTCGAATCCTCCCCCCTCCACCAGAGAAACGAGGGATCGCAGGAGACGTAAGTCGTAATGACTGTGCTTCCAAGAAAGCGATGCGGGAATAGCTCAGTTGGCTAGAGCGTCAGCCTTCCAAGCTGAGGGTCGCGGGTTCGAATCCCGTTTCCCGCTCCAAAACCCCTCTTTGTGTGGAGAAACGCCCACGTAGCTCAGTAGGTAGAGCACTTCCTTGGTAAGGAAGAGGTTCCCCGGTTCGATCCCGGGCGTGGGCTCCACTAATAGGCTTGTGGCTTGTGCGGAGAAAAAATATTTCTAAGGGGGAACAAACATGGCTAAGGAGAAGTTTGAGAGGAAGAAACCACATGTCAATGTAGGGACGATAGGACATATAGATCACGGGAAGACGACGTTGACAGCGGCGATAACGAAGAATTTGGCGAAGAAGGGATTTGCGGAGTTTGTGCCGTTTGATCAGATTGACAAGGCGCCGGAGGAGAAGGAGCGTGGTATCACGATCAACACGGCGCACGTTGAGTATGAGACAGCGTCGAGGCACTATGCGCATATAGACTGTCCTGGTCATGCCGACTATATTAAGAACATGATCACCGGTGCAGCGCAGATGGACGGTGCTATTCTGGTGGTTGCAGCGAGTGACGGTCCGATGCCGCAGACGCGTGAGCACATCTTGCTTGCCAAGCAGGTGAACGTGCCGGCGATGGTGGTATTTCTGAACAAGGTTGACCAGGTAGACGATCCGGAGTTGCTGGAGCTGGTGGAGCTTGAGTTGCGGGAGCTGCTGAGCCTGTATGATTTTCCTGGGGACGAGATACCGATCGTGAAGGGGTCTGCGTTGAAGGCACTGGAGAGCGAGGATGCTGACAGTCCCGAGGTGAAGTGCATATTTGAGTTGATGGATGCGGTAGACAGTTATATACCGGAGCCGGTGCGCGAGGTAGACAAGCCGTTTTTGATGCCGGTAGAGGACATATTCACGATCAGCGGACGCGGGACAGTGGTAACGGGCCGTGTAGAGCGTGGGATCATCAAGACAGGCGAAGAGGTAGAGATAGTAGGTATACGGCCGACGATAAAGACGGTGTGTACGGGAGTAGAGATGTTCCGTAAGACGCTGGACGAGGGTCGGGCCGGAGACAATATAGGGATCCTGATTCGAGGGACGAAGAGGGACGAGGTAGAGCGGGGTCAGGTAATAGCGCATCCCGGGTCGATCCTGCCGCACATGCATTTTTCGGCAGAGGTATACGTGCTGAAGAAGGAAGAGGGTGGACGTCACACGCCGTTTTTCACGGGGTATCGGCCGCAGTTTTATTTTCGGACGACGGACGTAACGGGAGACATCAAGTTGCCTGATGGAGTAGAGATGGTGATGCCCGGAGACAACATCACGATGGATGTGAAGCTGATCCAGCCGATCGCCATGGATGAGGGGCTGAGGTTCGCTATCCGCGAAGGCGGCAGGACCGTCGCATCAGGCGTAATCGT
>JAHDOV010000021.1 GCA_018434685.1 Deltaproteobacteria bacterium | reverse complement strand
GTCAAGGGCATGACCTACAAGCAGATCGATGCCATCCGCGGGTATCTCACCCTCGACGGCACCACGACCCTCCACCAGGTCAAGACCATGGAGTATGAAGACGTCATGAAAGGGGTTCACCTCTATTAAGCCCTCGCGCAAGCATCATCGAAACACACACCACGAACTGCGCAGGCCGGCGGCATGATCCATGCCGCCGGCCATTTTTTACCCCATGAACCAGATCGAGCGTACGGCAGTCAACCAGGAGAGGCCGGGACATATTTGACAATCGCCGGCAGGAGACTTATTAAAGAAACAGTCATCAATGGAGAGCTACCCATGTTGGTGAATGCCTCTTTGTCTGCACAAAAAACTGGTGAAACAGGCCCAAACATGCTTTATCGTGCACGGAAACGACGTTTTTAAAGGAAAAGCAACGATGGCTGAACCGACCTATGAGGAGCTCAAGCGCAGGGTAGCGGAACTGGAAAAAGAGGTCTTAGGGCGCAACCGGACACAAGATACCCTGAGGCAGAGAGAGTTTGCCCAGTCGAAAATGATCAACAATCTGCCGGGCATGGTATTTCGCTCCCGCAAGGATAAGCGCTGGATAATGGAATTCGTCAGCGAGGGTTGTTTTGACCTGACCGGTTATACCCCTTCGGACCTCATCGAGAAGCAGACCGTTTCGTACAAGGACCTGGTCAATCCTGAAGACCGGGCAGAACTGCGCATTCAGATCCAGAAGGCCCTGAACAGAAAGCAGCCCTACCGGATCATGTACCGGATCCGTTCCGCATCCGGCGAAGAGAAATGGGTCTGGGAGCACGGGATGGGGTTGTTCTCTGACAAAGACGAGGTCGTTTCCATCGAAGGGGTCATCATCGATATCACCGACCGGGAGCGGGAATTGAAGATGCTCAGGGAAAGCCAGCGCATCCTGCGTGAACGGATCAGATATATCCTCTCTTCCGAGGGGGAGCCGCAGGACTTCGAGTTTCTCGACCTGGTAAACCTCGAGCGCCTCCAGCAGATCCAGGATGCCTTTGCCGAGGTGACCGGGGTGGCATCGCTCATTTCCGACATTCACGGAAACCCCATCACAAAACCCAGTAATTTCTCCAAGGTGTGCGAGATCGCGCGGAATACCGACAAAGGCCTGGCACGCTGCATCGAGTCGGACCGGGTCCTGGGAGAGAAGGCCCGCACAGCGATGCACCCCCTCTACCAGAAATGTCTCGGCTGCGGCTTTGTCGATGCCAGTGCGCCCATCATCGTGGCCGGAAAGCATATTGCCAACTGGTTTATCGGCCAGAACAACCTGCTCGGTACAGACCGGGAACAGATCCGGGACTACGCGCGGCAGATCGGGGCTGACGAGGAGGAGATGCTCGCTGCCTTTGACGAGATGCCCCGCATGACATCCCAGCAATTCAACAAGGTGCTCAACCTGCTGTGGCTCTTCGCCCGGGAGCTCTCCAATCTCACCTACAGCAACCTCAGCCTCGCGAAGAACATCGTCGAACGCAAGCGCTCGGAAGAGATCCTGCAGCAGAGCGAGAAGAGTTTCCGTGACCTCGTGGAGAATTCACTCGTGGGCATCTTCATTGTCCATGACGACCAGATCCTGTACCAGAATCCCGAACAGGAACGCCTCTCAGGTTCCCTGCCGCGATCCTTTGACCCCAAGAATATCTTGACCGAAAATATCTATCCCGAGGATGTCGAAAAATACAAGCGTTTCTACAAAACGATCATGGCAGGAGAGGTCAGATCCCTGGACACGGATTTCAGATTCTATCCACTCGACAAAACCGGCAGCAAGGAAGACCTCAAATGGGTATACTGCCGGGCGAGCATGTTCGAGTACCAGGGCAGGCCCGCCGTGCTCGTTACCATGATGGACATGACCAGGGCCAAGCAGCTCGAAGGGCTTATCATGGCACAGGACAAGATGGCCTCGCTCGGACGGGTGGCCGCCGGCATGGCCCACGAAATCAGGAACCCGCTCTCGGGCATCAATATCTATCTGAAGACCCTGGAGAAGATCTATGAACGGGGACAGGGGCTCGAGAAGGTGCAGGAGATCCTCGGCCAGCTCCAATCGGCCTCGAACAAGATCGAGTCGGTTGTACGCAGGGTCATGGACTTCTCCAAGCCCACCATGCCCAGGCTTGTCCGGATAGACATCAATGACCCGATCAATGAGGCCCTCGGCCTGGCCGGTGTTACCCTGCGAAAGGCCGGCATCACGTTCGAGAAGATGCTGACCGACAACCTGCCTGCCTGCATGGCAGACCCCCAGATGATCGAGGAGGTTGTGCTGAACCTCATCAATAATGCGGCCCACGCTCTCAAGGAGCATGAGGGGGAGAAAAGGATAGCCCTGCATTCCTCAGAGAAAGACGGGCAGATCCAGGTGTGCGTATCGGATTCGGGCCCTGGGGTGCCCACAGAGCTCAGGAACAAGATCTTTGATCCGTTCTTCACCACGAAGAATGACAGCACCGGAATCGGGCTGAGCATCTGCCAGCGGATCATCCTGGACCACGGCGGCACGCTCGAGGTTTCCTCAAGCCCCCTGGGAGGAGCCATGTTCACCATAAGACTGCCCATAGAAGGGAGGACCAATCGAAATGATTCCGTACAGCATATATATCGTTGACGATGAGCCGACCATCCGCGAGGGGATATCCATATCGCTCAAGGCGGATTACAAGGTGCAGGCATTCCCTTCTGCCGAGGCTGCCCTCAAGGCCCTCAAGGCCCATATTCCGGACCTGATCCTCCTCGACATCGGACTGCCCGGCATGAGCGGCATCGATGCGCTTTCAGAGATCAAGAAGGACGTTCCCGATATCCTGGTGATCATGATCACTGCCTACGAGGACATCAAGACGGTCATAAGTGCCATGAAGCTCGGTGCCTATGACTATGTAGTCAAGCCAATCCACATGGACAGCCTCGAGATAACCATCAAGAACGCGCTGGAGACCATCAAGCTCAGAAAGGAAGTGCGCCTTCTCCAGGAGAGGTATCTCCAGGAGAATCTCCCCTGCTATGTTGCAGAGAGCAATGCCATCAAGAACATCATGGACTTTATCGAGCTGGTTGCCAAGAGCCCGGACACGCCGATTCTCATCCTGGGAGAAACGGGCACCGGCAAGGAGTTTCTGGCCAGCACCATTCACTACAGGAGCCCCAACTACAAGGGTCCGCTCGTGACGGTCAACTGTGCCGCGATCCCCCAGAACCTGATCGAGAGCGAGCTCTTCGGCTATGAGAAAGGGGCCTTCAGCGGCGCAAATCCCCTGGGCAAGCGAGGCCTGATCGAAGAGGCCGCGCAGGGAACCCTCTTCCTCGACGAGGTGGGTGACCTGAGCCTGGAGGCGCAGGCCAAGCTCCTGCGTTTTCTCGAAGAAGGCGAATTCTACCGCGTCGGCGGCACAAAGAAGATGCAGGTTTCCACCAGGATTGTCTCTGCCACGAACAAGGATCTCGAGGCCATGATGGACCAGGACCGGTTCCGGAAAGACCTCTACTTCCGGCTCGGGGTGATCAAGATCCAGGTGCCATCCCTGAACGAGCGGCCCGATGATATCATCCCCCTGGCCCGGCATTTTCTCTTTGAATTCAGCCGCAAGTTCAAGAAGAACTTTACCGACATGACGGCCGAGGTGCAGAGCACGCTCCTGGGATATGCCTGGGAAGGCAATGTGCGCGAACTGAGGAACCTCATCGAGCGGGGCGTCCTGGTGGGCAAGGGACCCGAACTCGCACTTGAAGATCTCGGCATCGAGCCATCGAAAACGAGATTGCCTTCCTCCCGCAGGGAGGGGGGATTTTCCCCCATTCCGCCGGAGGGGATCGATCTCACCACGGTCGAAGAGGCATTCCAGCGCCACTACATCGAAGAGGCGCTCAGGATGGCAGGAGGCAATGAAAGCCAGGCAGCCAAGCTGCTTGGCATAAATCACCACACCTTCCGTTACCGAAGGAAAAACCTGCAGATACAGCCCAAACAGGGGGGATAACGTTCCCTGAACCTTACGCCTGGCAGTACCACCCGGCCACCGGACAGAAATCTGCGCCCTCCTGCCCTCCGGCCTGCCGCTGCGCTGCCGTTTGCGCGGCTCTCATGGGCCATGACCGGTCAAGCGGGCAACAGGCCATAATCCCCAGGACATCCCCCCTGTCGGACCCATGACCAATATCTCTACCCGCAATTTGAAAATATTCTAACACCTGCTGCTGGGAAAGCCGGGCGGACAGGACCAACCATTCTCTAATTAATTGTATATACTTGTTAATTTAATATTATCCATGGATGGCACAGTCTATGCTTTATCAATGGTCATCATGACATACATCAGTCAGGGAGAAATGAGATGGGAGAGATTACATCAGAACGCCACGAAAAACACCTCAGCCGGCATGCCGGCAGCCCGCTCATTTTCCCTGCAGAGAAACATTGGACCTGGCAGATCGCACTCGAGAGAGTATCACATAAGCCTCCGTTTTGTTGGCATCAGGGGGCACTTCTCCTGATGCCAACCTTTTATACGGCGAACTGTATTGGGAACTGATCGGAAAGCACACAGGACGATCCATACGAATGGGAGTGACACAATGAATGTTTTTGAAACGATTAAGGATATGAGGATGCTGCTGATCGATGACGACAAGTGGGTGCGGGATTCTCTGAGACTTTTCTTTGAAGGAGAGGGCTGCACCCTGCAGACGCTCGAGACTGCAGAGGAAGGGATCGACGCCCTCAAGGGGCACGATTACGATATCATCATAACCGACTACCGGCTACCCGGGATGAGCGGTTTGAATTTTCTCAAGACCATACAGGGCTATACCCAGCATGCCATCAAGATACTCATCACCGCGTACAAGAGCCCCGACGTGATCACCGAGGCCCTCACCGCCGGTATCGATGATTTTATCGAAAAGCCCTTTACCACCGATACCATCGAGGCCTCCCTGGCACGATCCATCGCACGGCATGATCACTAGCCTCTCATGACCTGTGATCCTCCGGGTACACCTGCCCATGAAGCATCTTCAACAGGGGTTTGAGAATCCAGTACAGCACAACAATCCCCACAGGTGCCACCAAGAGCCAGACGACAACGGCATGCAGGATGATTCCCTTCAGGAGAAACACGGCACTCCAGAGATCGCTCTTCAACAGTACAATCAATTCCTGCACATCCTGCGTAAGCGGCTCGCCCCCGAACATGTATGCCCCTGCAAGAAAAAACGGGGCTATGAGGAGGAGTTGGAGAGGATACGCCAGCCAGTTCGCCAGCTGAATGATCGCCGGATTCAGTCTCAGGATCACCGCGGCCAGAGCACACAACAGCGTCGTGGCGCCCACCACGGGAAAGATGCCGATCATGATCCCCCACGCAATGCTCAAGGCGATCTTTTCCGGGGTAATGCCCTGTTTGAGAAATCCGGTAATCGGAACAATCAGTTTTCTTCGGATACAGTGTCTGAGTCCCATACGTTACCGCTCACAATAGAGACTGCACAACAATCACCCTCCTGGGCGAACCGCTTTCTTTCCGAGTGCCACTGCCTGCTTACGCCGGTTTTCCCTTGAACCACACCTGATCCACAGCAACGGCCTGGTGTTCACCAGGCCATAAAAAAACCCCTGGTGTTCTGCCCCTCTCTCATTCCTCGCTGTACCGCCGTCCGAGGGAGCTCGGTGCGGCAGAGGACAGGGCACGGATAACCGCCCTGACCACCGGTTTGTCCTTTGCCCAGCGGACAAAAGACTCTCTCTGGGCAAAGAACATGATGACCAGGATGAAGATCATGAGCGGAAACGGTGCCACCTGAAAAACCTGGGCGGGGATGGAGGGGAGCCAGCCCTGGAAGTAGATGCTCATGACCTGGAGGAAGGCGAAGAGATAGGCACCGAGTGCCGCCTTCACGGGGTTCCACCCACCGAAGATGACGAGCGCCAGCGCGATCCACCCGGTTCCCTCGGCCCCCTGGGGCTGTCCCCAGCCCGGTTTGATGCACAGGGAGAAGGTTGCCCCCGCAAGGCCCACGAGCAGACCACCGCAGAGCGCATAGACCATCTGGACCCGGTTCGGATTTATGCCCCTGGCATACGACGCCTCGGGGTTTTCCCCCACGGAACGCAGACGGAGCCCCAGGCGGGTCTTGTACACGTACCACCAGGCAACGCCGATCATGACCATGCTGAAATAGACCGGCAGGTTGTGGCGGAAGAGCACATCACCGAAGAACGGTATCTCGCTCAGGAAGGGAACCGGCATGGGCCCGACCTGGGGGCCGGGCATGCGGGAATACGGGCTGCCGATGAAATAGGCCAGGTCGCGCGTCATGAGGGTGAGCACAAAGCCCACTGCCACCTGGGACTGTTTCAGATAGATGCTGAAAAAGGCGACCATGCCTGCCACGAGGGCACCCACCAGGGACGCCGCAACAAACCCCAGCAGGATGTTGTCTGTCTTGAGTGCAATGACGAATGCGCACATGGCACTGAGCAGGATGGTTCCGTCGAGGGAGAGGTTGATGATGCCCGACTTCTCGGTAATGGTCTCGCCGAGCGTTGCCAGCAGTATGGGTGCGGCCGCGGCGATGACGCTCGCCAGGAGTATGGTGACGTGAAAGTCACTCATGGCCTGGCACCCCTTGTTTTCTGTCTGATGCGCCATGCGTGAACCGCCAGGGTCGCCAGGACCAGGGTCCCCTGGATCACGCCGCTCAGTGATGAATCCAGCTGGAGCATCATGGGCAGCTGGATGCTTCCCACGTTCAGACAGGCAAAGAAGAACGCCACCAGGGGGGCGATCCACACATTGAAGTTGGCGAGCATGACGACGAGCAGCGAGAGGTACCCGTAATTGCTCGATATGGACGGGATGAGACGGTGATAGACCCCTGCAACCTGCATGCTCCCTGCGAGGCCTGCAAACCCGCCGGCGCAGATCATGGCAATGAGCATGTACCTGTTCGGCTTCAGCCCCAGCAGATAGGCCGAGTTCGGGTTATTCCCGATGGCCTTCAGGTAGAGGCCGACCCTGGTATAGCGGAGCATGGCAGCGGTGAGGATCAAGGCACCCAGCGCGCAGGCAAGACCGATGGGGGATATCCTGAGGGATGATATGTAGGGCAGCCACAGATCTGTCGGAAAGATCTCGGTGCCGCTCATGGAGGCGACGCCGGGACGCTTCCAGGGGCCGAATATCAGCCAGAGCACTGTGCCCTGGGCCACAAAGTTCAGCCCGAGCCCTGCAAATATCTCGTGGACCCCTCCCTTTGTCTTGAGAAACCCTGCCAGGAGTGCCCAGAGAGCCCCTCCAGCAATACCTGCGGCAAAGGAGAGTGCGAGGAAGACAAGGGGGAACGGGGTTGCGATCCCGAATCTGAGCGCATAGGTGGTGAAGATGGCCCCCATCACCACCTGGCCCTCCACGCCGATGTTCCACAGGCCGATCCTGAATGTATAGAGCAGTCCGCACGAGCAGAGCGTCAGCGGTATCCAGGCCTTTATCACATGGGTGAACTTGCCCCATGATCCCAGCGAGCCCTTGAATATGTGGTAGTAGGCATCGAGCGGCGGCGCACCGGCGATAAAGAGTACGAACGTGGTGAAGGCCAGGACCACCACCAGGGTAAGCACGCCCTCACGGATGTAATCCCCGACTGTCTCGGTGTATTGTCCTGCGGATATCCTCTGTCCGTTCTGCACGTAATCAGCCATTTCCTGTCCCGTTATCTCTCCGGCACCTCATGAGGTCTTGCCGGCGATCGCCCTGCCGAGCTCCATTGAACTCGTTTCTTCCTTCTTCACGTCTTTGATAATCTTTCCATTGAAAAATACCAGGATACGGTCCGAGGCCATGAGGATCTCGTCGAGTTCCGATGAGGAGAACACGATGCTCGCACCACTGTGGCAGAATTCATCGAGGTGCTCCCAGACCCAGTACACCGATTCCATATCGAGCCCCCTGGTGGGGTTTTCGAGCAGGAGGAGCCTCGGGCGGTCAGGAAGGAACGACAGGAGGATCCGCTGCTGGTTGCCTCCCGACAGGGACTCGACCCGGTATTCCGGCGCCCCTATCACCTGAAACTTCTCGATCTTGCTGCCGGCCGTGCTGTAGGCATCGTCCCACCGGACCAACAGGCCTTGTCGCCTGTCCTGGAGTGCATAGTGTTCCGTCACGGTCAGACCGCGGATGAGCCCCTCTTCGAGCCGTGATGCCGGCTGAAAGGCCACCCCTGCTGTCCTGAAACAATGGTAGTCCTTGCCGTTCATCGGTGTTCCGCCGAGCCTGACCGATCCGGCCACAGGTCGGATGAGCCCCGATGCAATCCGGAGAAATACATCCTGGCCGCTGCCTTCCAGTCCGGCAAGGCCGATCACCTCACCCCTTCTGACGGTGACGGTGCAGTCCGACAGGCCGGTTCTTCCACCCGGTGCAGAAACGCCTTCCAGGTGCAGCACCTCTTCCCCGGGGCTCACCTTCTCCCTGAGGGTCAGCTTCGGGGGAGCGCCGAACATCATCCTGAGCAGTTCGGAGGTGTCAAAGGGGGCGTCCATCTCTCCGGTCACCCTGCCCTCCCGCAGGACCGTCACCGTATCACACAGCGCCTCGACATCTTCGAGCTTGTGTGAAACGAGTATGACGTTACGTCCCTGCCGGCCGAGTTCCTTCAGTGCCGAAAAGAGCACCTCCTTCTGTGCGCTGGAGATGCCCGTGGTGGGTTCGTCAAGGATCAGCACCCTGATGCCCAGGGAGAGGAGCCGGAGGATCTCCAGCTGCTGCCGTTCGCCGATGGTCAGCGTTGCCACCGGCGTGTCAGGATTCAGGGTGAAATCGATGGAACGGCTCAGCTCGGCAAACCGCTTTCTGAAGAAGGGTTTCCTGTTCCTCAGCACGCCCTTCTGGCCCACCATGAAATTATCCAGGACAGACATCACCGGAAAATCCAGCGGGTCCTGGTAGAGCATGCCGATCCCGAGGGCCGATGCCTCGGCTGGGGTCGAATAGTGAAGGGGCCTGCCGTCGAGCAGGATGTCTCCGCTCGTCTTGTGGAGGTAGCCCGAGAGGATCTTCATGAGCGTGCTCTTGCCCGCGCCGTTCTCCCCGAGAATACCGTGTATCTTCCCCGGGGCCAAGATCATGCTGATGCCGTCGTTTGCCTTGACATCCCAGAAATGCTTGTGAATATCTCTCAGCTCCAGCGCCATTATAGCCAACTCTCTTGCCGTGTTCTTTCAGGCAGCGCATCCGCCTTCGGCGAATTTACAACCTGACCTTGTACCTTATACCGGTTCTGTTATCTTTTTCCCAGGGCCTGACGCCCAGCGCCCAGCGCCTGCCTTCTAGAAAATATAAAGTGCAGGAAGCATCACGATACCTCCTGCACCTCTTGCTGTTATCGGTCGATGAACGCTCTTGTGTCTTATTTTGCGCTGCTCTGTCCGAGCATCCCCTCCAGGAGTTGCTCCATATACCAGATCTGCTTGTCCGTGGCAACCTCGCCGTCCTTGAGGAACACGCTGCCGTTCTGGTAGTTGATCGGGCCCTTGAACAGCTGCACCTTGCCGGTTCCGAGGTCCTTGATGAAGGTATCGAGCGCGGCCCTGGCGGTATCGGACAGGGCGTCTCCCTCCATGAACCCGACCGTTGAGGTGTCATGGTTGTTGATGTCCTTCCAGTCAGGTGCCAGCCAGACCCACTCGGACTTCCAGTCGCCCGCCATGGATTTCTTCACGAGGTCGGCAAAGGCCGGGCCCCAGTTGAAGTACGGGACACCGAGGCATACCTTCGATCCGCCTTCACACGCACCGACATAGTCATACGGCATGGCCCATGCCTGCTTGCCTTCCTGCACCTTCTGATGCGCAACCACCACTGCCTCGGTGGTATCGATGCCGGAGATCACCACGTCATAGTTATTGTTGAAGAAGTTCTGCGCCACCTGGGTGGGGTCGGCCGTGACACCGGGGATATTGAACCAGAAACCGATCCAGGTCACCTGGAAGGTGAGGTCCTTCGGGTCTTTCTTCAGGACATTTTCCCATGCATACCTGGCCCCGAGATAGCAGGACGATGCAAGCCTGCGGGTTTCCTCATTGACGAGCGGCCCGAGGTACCCGATCTTGCCGGTCTTGGTGGTCATGGCCGCGGCAAAGCCTGCCATCATCTTGCCGTACTCCATGCGGCCGAACACGTTGACCATATTCTTGGTAGCCTTGCCGGTGAGCACATCGTCTCCGGAGACATGGACGAAGTGAATATCCGGATGCTGGGCGGCTGCCTCGCGGATTCCGTCTTTCATGTCGTCGGAACCGGCAAAGATGAGCTTCGCTCCCTTTTCCACCATGTCGTCAACGAGCTGCGGGATGGTGACGCCGGGCCGGTCGGCAGGATTGACCTTGTCGATATAGATCATCTTCGTGCCGGCGGCGGCCTTCTGGGCATACTCGGCCCCTTCGTACTGTGCCTGGGAATAGCCGTGGTCATTGTACGGTCCTACAAGGAGAACGCCGAAGGTAAAGGGTTTGTCCGCACCATAGGCAACACCGGCTTCGAAGCACATAAAAGGAACCAGCAAGAATGCCATCACTACGCCTAAGAGATACTTTTTCTGCATGATAACGGTCCTCCAGTGGATTATTGTTGTGTGAATATCTTCTTTATTCCCTGTGCGGGTAATGTATGTATAAATATAATCCCGGGTCAACAGATAAAAATACTCAGCAGGGGATAAGAATTGTTTTTCTTCCGGCATCATTCCCGCCCCTGGCCATCGAGTTACAGCAATAAGTTATGGCCAGATCAGGTCATAGCTCACACTTCTTCCCTTGCCAGGATTCTGACGAATAATACCGAGATCAAGAAGTTTGCTCAACTCACGGAAGGCTGTGATCCTGCTCACTTTTGTCATAGACACATACTTCCTTGTGGTAAGACCCCCTTCAAAACCGCCAGGTCCTGCATCGAGAAGCTTGTTGATGACATTTCTCTGTCTGTCATTCAAGGTAACCTGTGCATGCATTCTCCAGAAATTCGCCTTTGTGATGACTCCGGAGAGGATCGTCTCTGAGCGGTCAATGGCTCTGGAGAAACACTCCAGGAACCAGACAAGCCACTGTGTAATGTCGCTGCCTCCCTTCTGGCACGCCTCAAGGATGTCATAGTAGCTGTCACGCTCATCCATGATCTGGGAAGAGAGGCTGTAGTACCTGTGTTTCTGGGAATCGTCCTGGGCAAGGGCCATGTCCGTGAGAGCCCGTGCAATACGACCGTTACCATCTTCGAAGGGATGAATAGTCACAAACCAGAAATGCCCGATGGCTGCCCGGATCAGTCCTTCCATGCTTCCTCTGCTCGAATCCCACCAGGACAGGTAGCGTGTCATCTCCTCAGGTATTCTCTCTGCAGGTGGGGCCAAGAAGTGCACTGTCTCCTTGCCAACAGGACCTGAGACCACTCTCATTGGCTCCTCTCCCCTCCAGGAACCGACTCTCATCTTATGCATTCCCGAATAACCTGTAGGAAACAGTCCTGCATGCCACCCATATAGACGTTCAGCAGTCAGAGACTCATTGTGATTCATGGTGGCGTCCAGGATCACCGCAACGACACCGTCTATGTTTCTATCCACAGGGAGACCTGCAGAGGGGAGCCCAAGCCTGCGAGCAACAGAGGATCGTACAGAACGGATATCGAGTCTCTCTCCCTCGATGGCTGATGTCTTCATAGTTTCCTCAGCCAGGACTTCAGCGTGAGCATGAGCATCAAGTGCCAGCCCCAGATCGATCACCTTCCCGAGGAGTTTACCCTGGACAAGTCGGCACTTACCGAGAAGGCTCAGAATCTCTTCGCTACGCCATGTGAAGTTCGTCCAGTCTGATCTCTGCCAGATATACCCAAGCGATTTAGCCATCCAACCGTTTCTCCTCATGAAGCGATTATGCACTCCAATCGCTTCATTTATTGATATGATTAATCGGCATTATCACATCACTTCATTAAAAGGCAACTACTTATCGTAACCAAGAACAGCTTGACTCAACAATGTACAGGCTCTGTGAGTTAATCAAAAGAACGTGAACAGGGATACCTGCCAGCCCTCACTCTTAAGGTGATCCCCACAGAGGAATCAGTATGTGTATAGTATACGCATACTGCCTAACAGGCATGGCCAGTCGGCCACAACGAAGCATGATAAAGTGTCCGGTTCACTTAACAGCGAATTGGGACGTTTCTATTTGTCTTCAGAGGTTTTAAATAATCCTGTTACAAAGGATTTGTCCTCACCGGCAGGACATTCAGCAAGCTGTCCCACTTCATTAGCCGCAGTGCAACTACATCCATCAGATCGATATCACTAATCATATTATAGACAGCATAAATGGCACAACAATTGTATTCACATCAATTCTTAGAATCATAAGATATTCCCGCAAATAATGTCCAGGGTGCATCAAGACATTAAAAGGAGATTTCCTATGAACATGCCCAATGAATCGACGCCCCATAAACCCGGATCAAGTTCAACAAAATTGACCACACTGTATGATCTCATGGAAGAAATCAATGCGGCTCAATGTTCCATTTTGAGGGTCCCCGCAGATTCCGACCTCGACAGAAAACCTGATCATGAGCAGATGAGTGATGTGGTCCGGATTGTCTACCGGATGTTTGAAACAGGACGGATCAGATTCATGAATATCCAGGACATCAAAAGAAACTATGCCGCCTGGCTCATCTGATATGTGCTTTCCATTACCAAACGATATCAGGCAAATTTCTCAAGGAGAATCATATGGTAATTAAAGTATATGAAACATGGTCATCACAGGCAGCACATGAGGTCAATAAAAAGTACAGCGAGTTCTTAAAACAACGCCTTCCGTTTTTTTCAAAGAGTATAGGTTTGAAAATGGTCCCTTCAGGGAGCAGCATAAAATCATCTGTCGCCTATGAACTCGGACACGGCAAAGAAAATATGGGGCTCCTGGAACTCACACAAATGTTTTCCGCTCTTTCCCTTATACCGGGATATCACTATGAACTCTCGATCGAATCACAGGACTGAGAAGGAACAACCCATGGACCACTATTCTGAGAGTCCGGATCTTCTGGAGTATTACAACTATATACATCAATACCCGCGGCTATCCCAGAAGAAGGAGTGTGAGCTTGCAAGACAGTATCAGGGGGGTGACGAAACAGCAGGACAGCAGATAATCCAGGCAAACCTCAGGCTTGTCGTGAAGGTGAGCAGTAAATATTTCTATTCCGGCCACAACCATCTCGAGTTGATCCAGGAAGGAAATCTTGGACTGATCAAGGCACTAAACAGGTTTGATCCTGAACGAGGGATACCCTTCGGATACTATGCGGTCCGGTGGATTGAGTCTACCATCAGGACATTCATGGAGAAGCACACAAAGATCTCCACAGGAACCCCGAGTCAGACCGGGAAGTTGTTCTTCCTGGAAGAGTGTCTGAGAAGTGATGGCAGCACATGTATTGACTGTCTCACTGAGGCAACCGATCCCGAGAGACTGTATTGTGACAGGGAGGTATCCCATAAGATATCATCCCTGCTGTACCACTGCTTCACCTATCTGTCGGAAAGGGAGGTCTCGGTCCTGAAGCAGCGTTATTTTCTAGATCCGCCCGTGACACTCAAAGGAATCGGTATTCAACTCGGAATAAGCAAGGCACGCGTCAGACAGATCCAGTTAAGATCCCTGAAAAGATTGAAACATGTGATTCGGACGCATGCCGGCTTTCCAGTTCAATCCGCTGTGTCCGATGCGTAACCTTGCCCGGGAAACAGCCAAGAAAGGCCCATGCATTGAGGAGAACGTCGGAACTGAGCATATTCATATACATTCCATCGCTCCTGTTTATGCTTGCCCAAGACAAGCCGGGCATTATTTATTAAGGGTTATGAGGGTGAGAGTGTGATAAGGAAAGATGACTCAACAAGAATCTCTCCCAGCAAAGATGTTCCTTCGGATAGGGCGAAGATATGAACGATGGAAAAAAATCAAAAGAGCAACTCATTCATGAACTGGCGGGAGCGTATAACCGGATCTCTGAATTAGAACTATCTGAAAAAGTCCATAAGCAGGCTGAAGAAGAGAGGAAAAGGCTCGAGATCCAGCTCATACAGGCCCGGAAGATCGAGGCCCTCGGTAAGTTTTCGCGTGTAATAGCCCATGATTTAAAGAACATACTCCAGCCCATCCTGCTTAATGCCGAGCTTCTCTCGGCCTTGAATCTCTATGGGAAACAGGAACAAGAATACCTTGATGAAATTATCGAGGCGGCACAACTCGGGAAAAACCTGGTCAGTCGGATCAATCAGTTCGGTACCGGAAATAAAATATGCCTCAAACCCATTTTCCTGGGAGGGATTGTTCAGGAGGCCCTTACCTTCATCAAACGGTCGTTGCCTGTGCGTATCACCTCCCGGCAATGGGTAAACGCACAAGAAAGCCTGGTAAATGCAGACCCGACTCAGATCTATCAGCTGATTGTCAATCTCTGCATGAACGCTGTGCAGTCCATGAGCCAGGGCAAGGGCTTTCTCGGTGTATCTCTCAAAGAGACCGAGGTCGCTGTCGGCTGCCCGGCCATTGTCTCCGACCTCACCCCCGGGAAGTATGTGCTGCTTACCGTGCGTGATACTGGATGCGGCATCAGCCCTGAAATACAAGAGAGGATATTTGAACCGTTCTTCACCACCCGGAAGGCAATCAAGGGTAGCGGGCTGGGGCTGGCTGTCGCATATGAAGTGATACGAAAAACCAATGGTTCGGTACTCTTCCAGAGCGAGATTGGAAAGGGAACGAGATTCAAGGTCTTTTTCCCACTGTGCTCACAAGCACAAGACGTGCCCATTCTACCGGGTCAAGAGATGAGCGGCCAGGGCGAGAATATACTCCTGGTGGACGACAATACAGTGGAATTGCGCAGTATCCATCAATCGCTGGTCCAGCTGGGTTATAACGTTATCTCAACCTCCGACCCAGAGAAAGCATTGAACCTCTTCAGAAATGAACCCGATAAATTCGTCCTTCTCATAACCGATCAGGTCATGCCGAGGATGAAAGGCATCGAACTGGCAGCAAAGGTGCGGGAGATCCGGAAAGATATGCCGGTACTTATCTGCTCAGGTTCCAAAGAAGCCATCCAGAAACTGCAGAACAGCCGGACAGACATCCATGCATATATCCACAAGCCTTTTTCCAAGACCCAACTCCTGAATGCCTTGCAGCGTGTGCTGAGCTAAGAGCGCTTTACAACAGAGAAAAAAAGGGTTATACTATGAAATTCCTATGGAAGGTCTGAAAAAGATTCTCATTATCGATGACGACAGCCTTGTCTGCACTTCCATAGCAAACATTGCCAGGACATTAGGTTGCGATCCCTCCAGCGCCCTTACCCTCAAAGAGGGTATCAGGGCCATTCAGTCGGAACCTTTCGATGTCGTGTTCCTTGATGTGAATATGCCCGATGGAAACGGTATCGAGATGCTCCCGCAAATCACAAAGAGCCACGGGAGCCCTGAGGTGATCATCATTACCGCTTATGCCGACCCGGATTCCGTGGAGACCGCTCTTTCGCTCGGGGCCTGGGATTACCTTGAAAAACCCTTTACAATGAAGGACTTTGCCCAACTATTGAAAGATGTACTCCTCTACCACGACAGTACCAGGCAACCGGAGATGCCCGTCAGCTTCGAGAAAGAAGGGATACTCGGACACAGTCCCAAGATGAAAGAGTGTCTGGCCCTACTGAGCAAGACCTTCAACAATGATTCCAATGTAATGCTCTCCGGTGAGACAGGGACCGGCAAAGACCTCTTTGCGCGGGCAATCCATAACAACTCGGCGCGCACCGGCAATGACTTTGTTGTGGTGGACTGTGCCGCGTTGTCTCCGAACCTGGTGGAGAGCATCCTCTTCGGTCATGAGAAGGGATCGTATACCGGTGCGGAGAAATCACAGCACGGCCTGATCACCCAGGCCCACAAGGGGACTCTTTTCCTGGACGAAGTAGGGGAGCTTCCCATACTCGCCCAGAAGAGTTTTCTGCGGATACTTCAGGGAGGACGCTTCCGTCCTGTGGGAAAGACCACCGAGATCGAGAGCAATTTCAGGGTCATTTCCGCCACGAACCAGGATCTGGGAAAGATGGCGGAGATGAACAGTTTCAGGAAAGACCTCCTTTTCAGACTTCAAGCCGTAAGCATCCATATCCCGCCATTGAGAGAACGGCCCGAGGATATCCTCGAGTTAACGAACTACTACCTGCATAGGCTCAGCAAAAAATACGACCTGAAACCAAAGCGGCTCAGTGCGCCATTTACGGAAACCCTCCTGCAGTATTCCTGGCCGGGTAACGTCCGGGAATTGATCCATGCAATCGAGGGTGCACTCACCCTTGCACACGACAGTCCCATGCTGGTTCCCAAACATCTCCCCCAGCATATCCATGTCCAGGCAAAGCAGAACACGGTTGCAGACAAGAAAATGAAACCGGCCAGCACCCTGACAAACAAAACGCTTTCAGGCCTCAAAGAGTTCCGGGAAGAGGCCATCGGTGAGATAGAAAAACAATATCTCAAGGAATTGATGCACCGGACAAAAGGTCATATCAAGACGGCATGCAGCATCTCCGGGCTTTCACGTTCACGTCTGTATGCCCTTCTGAACAAGTACGGAATGACCTGCAGCCCTTTCCCTTCATGAAGACTCCTTTCGAGCAGGATGTGAATTGATTCCAATGATGCTGTCGAAACGGCGTGCAAGATCTCAGGGATCTCGCGTTCCCGATTATATGCCTTACTCAAGAAGCATGCGCTCTCCCATCATTGATTGTCCCGGTTCGACGGCTGTCCTGTAGAAAAAGACCTGTCCTCTCCCACAGGACAGAAAGCACAACCATGTACGGGTATGGGAAACTCGGCAATTGAGATATTGAACTGATATCATTCTTCTTCTGATCGCTCCGGCCGGTGGCATAACAATTGAATATAAGCAGTTCTGTGTTTGAGCGTTCTTATCAACAGAGATACCTGTTCCCCTCATGTGATCCGCATGAAGCACACAGAGCGACTTGTTCACCAAGGGAGGATGTATGGAAAGCAAGGTTTTTGAACAGAACATGAAGTTCTTCTCGATAAACAGCACAAACTATCGGGTCCTCACCGCCGAAGAAGAACTCGATCTGGCGCGAAGGTACAGAGATGGAGATGCCGAAGCCGGGCACACGATCATCATGTCCAATATGCGTTTTGCCCGGAAGATAGCCCAGCGCTACATTCACCTCGTCGATGATCCGCTCGAGATCATTCAGTGTGCCAACCTGGGGCTGGTAAAGGCCATCACGCGCTTCAACCCGGATGTGGGGGTGCGGTTCATCTCCTATGCGATCTGGTGGATCAAGGCCTGCATCAAAAACCATACCAACAAAAGCTACCAGGTCAATACAGGCAGCCTTGCAGATGCCGGGAACCTTGTGCAGCTCGACTGCAACATCTCGGCGGATAATGAAAATGATGGAATCCTGGCGGACCTTCTGCCGCATGAAGGGCCGGTTCAGGACGAGCAGTGTACCTGCAAAAGTCCAGACCTCTCTGACAGGACAGACGACATCACCTTTTACGAGTGTGGAAAGACCGGCAACTGAGATAGTGGACTGATATCATGGCGTCCCCGCGAAGGTGAAGACCCAGAAGTCTCTGTATTTACTGGCTTCCAGCCTCCGCAGGATGACAGCCCGAGAGTTTTGCACTTACCTCGATAATCAATGGGTATTACCCCCAGGGCACATTGCTGCATTTCATGTTCAACTCTTCTCCATTGCCCTGTGTATTGCCGAATCCAGTTCATGGATGCTGACCGGTTTCAAGAGCAGCTCCCGAATACCCATAGCCTTTGCCTCTTGCTCGTCAATGACATCGCTGAATCCCGTACACAGTATGACAGGTATATCGGGCCGAATATCCATGAGTCTTGGCACGAGTTCTAGACCGGTCTTCTGCGGCATCGTAAGATCAGTAATGACGAGATCGAACTCATCAGGGGTATTCCTGAACTGCCTGAGGGCCCCCAGGCAGTCTATCGCTGTAGCCACGTCATACCCTAATCGCGTCAGGGCGTTTTTCACACTGGAGAGGATGATGTCCTCATCATCGATCAAGAGGATCTTCCCTTTTCTTCCGGTTACGTGGTTTTTATCTGTTTCCAGGTTCAGCGACGGGTGTCTCTTCGTGGTCAGGGGAAGGTATACGATGAACCGGGATCCTTTACCCGGTTCACTCTCGACCGTGATGACACCGGCGTGGCTCTTGATGATCCCATGTACAATCGCAAGCCCCATGCCGCGCGCTCGTTGTTCCATATTCTTCGTGGTGAAGAATGGCTCGAATATTTTATCCATTACCTCCGATGTCATTCCAGCCCCGGTATCCTTCACGCTCAGCTGGAGATAGTTCCCTGTCTTCATATCCTGGTGGAACAGCTTCGACTCGAGGTACGTATTTTCAAGGCATACCTCTATCATGCCACCCTTAGCCCCCAGTGCATCCGCAGCATTTACGAACAGATTCATCATGACCTGCCGGATCTGCGTCGGATCACCCATTACCTTATCTGAGGGGGCATCAATGTGAGTATGGATCTCAACGGTGCTCGGGAGAGATGAACGCACAAGATCCAGTGTCTCTTTGAGCAGAGGTGTAATCTCTATCACAGAGAGTTGCGGCTCGCTTCGCCGGCTGAAAAAAAGAATCTGCTTTATCAGGTCCCTTTGCATATAGGTTGACGACAGCACCTGTTTTAGCATGGGGTAAGAAGAGGCATCAGGTGCTGTTTCTTCCAGGAGCATCTCGGTATTAACCATAACAGGATACAGGAGATTGTTCAGGTCATGGGCGATAGCCCCGGCAAATCTTCCCAGGGCCTCCATCTTTTGGGTATGGACTAGCTGAGACTCAAGAACCTTTTTTTCTTCTTCGACTTGCTTGCGATACTCTATCTCCTCCTTGAGTTGTGTGTTTCTCTTCTCAAGATCAACAGTCCGTTCCTTCACAAGCTCTTCAAGATGGTCACGATGGCTGAGCAACTCCTGTTCCACCTGCTTGAGCTTGGCGATGTCGCTCATCACAACCTTGTACACGAGCGAGCCGCTTTCACCTGCCTGTTTAGCGGTAATATCCATCAGCACCCAGCACGGGGAGCCATCGCGCCTCATCATCCTCAATTCGAACGTTTGCTGCGCGTTCATTCCAGTGAGCTGTTTGCGATGCAGGTAGTAAATGTCCTGGTCAGCCCTGAAGATAAAGCGCGAAAGGGGAAGGTTGATCAGCAAGCCTCGTTTCACTCCGAGTAACTGTGAGGCAGTCAGGTTTGCCTCCAGGATCAGCCCTTGCTCATTCAGGGTAAAATACCCCACCGGGGCGAGGTCAAACAGGTCAAAGTACTTGGTGCGGGATATTTCCTGTTCCACCTGGGCCAGGCGCAGTTCTTCGTTCTGCATCTCCAGCTCGATCTGGTGAACCTGAAGCTCATGGAGGAGGATCTGGGCTTTTTCTTGACAAATGTCGTCCTGGGTGGCAGAGCGATCCTCCAGTTGTTCCTCTGCTCGTTTGCGCAGGTCGTCTGAATGCCTTTGACTGTCGTTTATTTTCTCTATAGTTATTCACCGATAGACTGATACATCTATCCCTTTATTTCTTCCCTTTGAGAGGCTGCCACTATTTTACCCTTATACATCATGTGTATCAAGGTCCTTCAGCACCCGTTCCAGTTCTTTTATCAATTGCCGGTACCCGTAAGGCTTCTGGATGAAACCAGCCAGACCCGTGCCGGAAAAACGTTCAGCGACTTCCTTCTCGCTGTAACCGCTTGACAGGATTACCTTCACATCGGGACGAATCTGTTTCAGGGCTTTGAATGTTGCACTTCCATCCATCCGGGGCATCGTCAGGGCAAGGATCACGCAGGCAATCTCATCAGCATACTCCTGAAAGACTTTAACGGCTTCCCGTCCATCTGCAGCCGTCATGACTGAATAACCCGAACGGATCGCCATTTCCCTGCTCAATCTTATCACCTCGTCCTGGTCATCGACAATGAGTATTGTCCCTCCAAGAGATGCATGTCTCGTTCGGACCGGTTGAATCGCTTCCCTCGATTCCGGTTGCTCTGATTCGGGTAGTGCCGTTTCGGAAACAGGAAAGAGGATGCGAACCGTCGTTCCCTTGTTCACTCTGCTGTCAACAAAGATAGCCCCCTTATGGCCCCGGATAATACCCAGAACCGCCGACATGCCCAATCCCCGAGCGGAGAATTTGGTGGTGAAAAATGGCTCGAAGAGTCGATGCAGTGTTTCCGCGTCCATCCCGCAGCCCGTATCGCCGACCTCGAGATAAACGAACTCGCCGGGAGAAGGCTTTTCATCGATGCGACTTTTCTGGAGATCCTTCTCTTCATAGACCTCGGTACCTGTTGAGATGGTTATAACCCCAGCCTCCTCACCTATGGAATCGACAGCGTTGGTGATGAGATTCATAATAGTCTGCTGAAACTGACTTGCATCTGCCGGAACAGATGGTATGTCATGTGTCAGATGAAGGTTCAGGTTTGTAGTCTGGGGAATGACCGCACGGATGAGTTCAATGTTCACCTGCAACTGCATGCTGAGATTCACCTTTGCGGCGGTTAAACGCCCCTTCCCGGAGTAGGCAAGCATCTGCCTGATCAGATGAGCCGCACGCCTGGATGCCTGGATCGCATTGTCGATGCGCGACCGTTCGGATGATCCGGGCGAGAGGTGATCAGCTGCCAGATCCAGGTTCCCCAGGATGACTGCTAACAGGTTATTGAAATGGTGGGCGATACCGCCTGTAAGGGTGCTCAGACTCTCCAGTTTCTGCAGATGGAGAAGCCGGCGTTCCAACTCCAACTTTTCCTGCTCCACCTTCTTGCCCTCGGTGATATCGCTCATCACAACCTTGAACACGATCGGGCCACCCTCACCTGCCGGCACGGCGGTAGCCTCTATCCGCACCCAGAATTGTGGACCATCACGACGTAGCATCATCACTTCGAACATCTGCGGCATGCCCGTTTCAGAAAGTCGCCTGCGGTGAAGGTAGTAAATGTCCTGGTCTTCCCTCGAGATAAAGCGGGTGATCGGCTGCTTGACCAGAGAGTCTCGTTCTGCCCCAAGCAACTCGACGGCGGTAAGGTTCGCCTCCAGGATCAGCCCTTTTTCACTCAGGGTAAGATACCCGACCGGGGCCAGGTCGAACAGGTCAAAGTACTTGGTGCGGGAGATTTCCAGCTCCTCCTGTGACCGGCGCAGTTCTTCGTTCTGCATCTCCAGCTCGATCTGGTGAACCTGTAATTCGTGGAGGAGTATCTGGGCTTTTTCGGGCGAGATGTCATGCTTTCCGGCAGAGCGGTTCTTCAGTTGTTCCTCTGCTCGTTTGCGCAGATCCTCAGAGTGTCTTCGGCTTGCATCATCTTCGGCCATCACTCACCCCCCGGGGACTGTTGACCCGTTCCCCTTGATAGGGTATCTCACCCGGTTTCCGGCGGTGTCTCTCCCGCCTGCTTAGACGTGGTAATATCCTTTGCTGCCGTTGTCACGCCGATGATCCGGCCTCCTTCATCCCTGAGGGGTTCTGCGATGATGTCATACGTCAGCGCCCCGCCCGGGAGGGGAAAGACTATCTCTAAGCGCGTTCCAACCCCGGTTTTCATTACCTGTTCCTTCAGCACCATGAGCTTGTGCGTACCATCGTTTTGTGCGATTTCATCATCACGTTTGCCCATGAAACTCGTCGGATCAGAATCCGGATGTGGATCGTAGACCCATACATATCGCAAGTCACGATCCGTCATGGCTACCATAATGGGCGTGTGTTTCAATGCTACTCGAATGCATTCTTCACTCTTCCGGAGAGCCTGGCGCGTATGCTTCATCTCCGTGACCTCGACAAAGGTCAGCACCGCACCCTCAATGACGTTTTCCAACGTGCGATAGGGCTGGATACGCATCTGGTACCACTGTCCTTCCAAGGTCTGCACTTCTACGTCTTTTGGGATCAGTGTATCCAGTACCGTCTGTGTGTCTCGAACCAGGTCATCATAAACCATCAGCCGGGAGACGATGTCGCTCACCGGTCGTCCGATGTCGGTTGGGATAAGGTTGATGATACGGGTCGTAGCCGGCGTGAAGCGCTGGATATGGAGCTGGTGGTCCACAAAGAGGGTTGCGATGTTCGTGCTCGCCAGCAGGTTGTTCATATCGTTGTTCGTCTGTGACAACTCTTCAATTTTCTTTTGCAGTTCCGTGTTGACTGTTATCAATTCTTCATTAACCGATTGCAGCTCTTCTTGTGAAGTCTCCAGTTCCTCATTGGTGGACTGGAGTTCTTCGTTCGAGGATTGCAGTTCTTCGTTTGAGGATTGCAGTTCTTCGTTGGTGGTCTCGAGCTCCTCGATGGTGGCCTGCAGGTATTCTTCCTTGGTCTTCAGTTCATTCTCCAGCGTGACGAGGCGCTGCTCCTGGTCACTGATAGGGATGTCCGCCTCTTGTGCCGCCGGCAGAATGCCGGGGGTTAGCTCCTCGAATATAACCAGCAGAAGGCTTTCCGCTGATTCCGGTTTCTTTACCGGCTGGACGATGATATTCACCAACCAGGTATCCCCATTTGATTTGACCTGCACCCTATCATAGCGGACGAGTGTTTGCTGGGTGAGGGCTTTGCGTACCGTGGCAGCCAATGCCAGGCGCAGCCCCTCGCGGGTCATTTTGAGCAGATTCAGACTGGCTTCCCCTGAAGCTGGCTCCAGGTATTTCCCGGTGTGGCCATGGATGTAAAGGACGTCTAATTCAGTATTGCACAGCACGCTTGCAGGGACATACGCTTCCAGCAAGGCCTGTTCCGCCAGATTGCGCGCACCAGCCATATGCGGGGACTTTAGCCGAGAACTTGCCTGTCTGTCCCGCCCTGCGCCATCAGCGGGCATGGGTAACGTATACTGGGCGACCGCGGGACGTTCTATTCCCTCACCCCTGCGTTGATAGATCTTCCACTTTTTATCCACCGAGGCATAGAATGCCATGAGACTGCCAATGGTTTCCGAGTGTCCCAAGAGGAGGTAGCCATCCTGGTTCAATGCATAGTGAAATATGGATAGTATCTTTTCCTGTGCTTGAGCACCAAGATAGATCAGCAAGTTACGGCAACTGATAAGATCAATCCTGGAAAAGGGAGGGTCTTTGAGTACATCCTGTTTGGCAAAGATCACCAGGTCGCGGATACTCTTGCTGATGCGGTAGGAATCCCCGTCCGGGTCATGATAAAAGAACCTCGCCAGCCGTTCCGGCGAGACTTCTGCAGCGATACTTGCGGGATACACGCCGGCGCGCGCTTTTTCGATGGCCTTGGCGTCGATGTCGGTGGCAAAGACCTGCACCCGTTTGCTCTGTTTGCGCTCATCCAGGTATTCCCGGATCATGATGGCTAAAGAATAGGCCTCTTCTCCAGTGGAGCAGCCAGGTACCCAGATGCGCACGTTTCCACCCCGAGGCTTGTCAAAGAGGCTTTGCAGGACATGTTCCCTGAGTGACTCGAATGCCTGAGGGTCACGGAAGAAGTTGGTGACCCCGATGAGCAACTCATGGAAGAGTGCATCGATCTCGGGCGGGCTTTCCTGAAGATAACGAACATAGTCTTCGAGGCGGTCGATCTGCGCCAAGGCCATGCGCCGATCAATATGCCGTTGGATGGTGCTCGGCTTGTACTGTGCAAAATCATGGCCTGTCTGAGATCGAATTAGAATGAACACCTTGTTCAAGATATCGTAGTCTTTTTGGGTGGAAATTTTTTTGGGTGGAAGACGGCGACCAAAAGCATGCTGTACATACACGATCAGCTGCTCCGGCATTTTATCCGGCGGCAGGACATAGTCCACCAATCCGGTGGCAATGGCACTGCGGGGCATCCCGTCGAACGCTGCTGTTTCAGGTTCCTGAGCCATCACCATTCCCCCTTCACCTTTGACCACCTTGAGACCCATAGTGCCATCGGTGCCCGTGCCGGAGAGCACGATGCAGATCGCCCGGGCATGCTGGTCGATCGCCATCGAGCTAAAGAAAAAGTCAATCGGCAGACGAAGGCCATGCGGCGCGCTCGGCTCCATCAAATGCAGCTTGCCATCCAGTAAAGCCATATCGCTGTTAGGGGGGATGATGTAGACGCAGTTGGGTTGCACCTCCATCCCGTCTTCCACATTCAAGACCCGCATCGGGGTATACCGCTTGACCAGGTCAATCAAGATGCTCTTGTGGTCGGGGGCGAGGTGCTGCACCAGGACAAACGCCATTGCGCTTTCCGTATCCTGAGGCATAGCGGCAAAGAATGCTTCAATAGCAGCCAGCCCCCCGGCCGAAGCGCCAAGGCCGACGATAGGAAAACCCGCCTTTGTGAGGACCTTCGAGTCTGTCCCTGGTGCGGGCACAACTTCCATCTGGGTGTCTATCGGTTCGTTCGACTGCCCATCTTCAGGTAATGGGCTTGCCGGCTCCACTACAGGTTTTTTCTTCTTGGTCATGGTGCTCCTCCGCGTGTGGCGAGACTATGACATATCTGATGCTGTTCTTATCAATACGACTTGACTGCCTAAAAATAGAAGGCACCAACCGTACGTTACAATATAAGCGTTCATCATATCAATACAACTAGCGCTCCGCGGCTAAACCCGCCCAACTTATTGTGGGTTATCCATTCTCAGTTTTTTATCAGCCCGCGTAAGACCCTCTTCATGAAAACGATATCATCTGATTACCATGATAGTGAACCAATAACAATCGGCGTCATCATCCGGACTGGATATAACTGGGCTTTTCCTCGGTTTCATGATGTCTGAAAACTCAAGATCTTACTGGCAACTCTGAAGTGGGTCATTTTCAGAGGTACCCTTTATTGGCATAATGGATTGTCTTGACACCGGGTTCCACTTCAATAATCCGGCTTAACACCGGAGTGCACAAAACAGAACCGATTACACTGGACCTACCCTTCCTGGTAAGCTAGCATTATAATTTCAGTGATATGTCCCACCATGAACATGGAGTGGATCAAAAGGAGATCTCAGAAGTGAATGTTGCCGGAACGACGATTCGAAAGTCCCTGCTTTCCATGAGGTCACGCATCAAAAACAAATTTGCAAAAGAACACACTCTCGCCGAGCCGCCGCTGCGGGCGGAACTGCTCAGCCGTGATCAGATGAGACAGCATGGGAAGGCGCTGGCAAACTCGCATACGTTGACTAAGAAACTCCCTCCGGAACGTCTTCTGACGAGACTGACCGAGAATGAAGGCGTCCTTGGTGAAACCTGCAGCCTGTTGACTTCCGCCGTAAAGGCGAATCGCCGGATTGCGCCGGCCGGGGAATGGCTGCTTGATAATTTCTACCTGATAAAAGAGCAGATCCGCACAGCCAAAAAGCACTTGCCCAAGGGTTACAGCCGCGAACTGCCGCGCCTGTTGAGCGGTCCATCGGCAGGGCTTCCGCGTGTGTATGACATTGCCCTGGAGACGATCTCGCACCACGATGGACGGGTGGATGAGGGAAGCCTCAGCAGTTTCATTGCAGCCTATCAGCAGGTCACCGCGCTGAAGTTGGGTGAATTGTGGGCAATACCCATCATGTTGCGCCTGGCACTGATCGAGAATCTCCGGCGCGTTGGCACTCGGATCGCCGCTGACAGAATCGATCGGAACCTGGCCGAGTCATGGGCGGACAAGATGACGGAGGTAGCCGAGAAGGACCCGAAGAGCCTGATCATGGTGATCGCGGACATGGCACGATCAAACCCACCCCTGTCGAACTCATTTGTTGCAGAACTTACGCGCCGCCTTCAGGGTCAGGGCCCTGCTCTGGCGTTGCCGCTCACCTGGATCGAGCAGTGGCTCTCCGAATCCGGTCTGACCATTGAGCAAGTGGTTCAGTCGGAGACCCGGCAACTGGCCGCCGACCAGGTCTCCATAAGCAACAGTATCGGCAGTCTCCGACTCTTAGGTGCGATTGACTGGCAAGAGTTCGTCGAGACGAGGAGCTTTGTCGAGCAGATACTGCTTGAGGATCCTTCCGGGGTCTACCCCCAGATGGATTTTGCCACCCGTGATCGATACCGTCACGTAGTTGAGAAGATAGCGAAGAACAGCCGGCTATCCGAAGAAGAGGTTGCAAGGCGTGCGATCCGACTGGCTCGCGCCATCGCTGATAATAACGGCAGTGACGACCGCGAAGCACATGTCGGGTTCTACTTGATCGACAAGGGCCTGCCGCAGCTCGAACGCCTCGCTGAGATGCGCATGTCCGCAGCTCACAGGTTTCGAAGAATGAGCAGCCGGTTTCCTTTAACCCTCTATCTCGGCGCGATCATTCTGATGACAGCGATCTTTACCACAAGCCTGCTGGCTGAGGCTCATGCTGTCGGGTTGCATGGCTGGCTTCTCACGCTGATCGGTATTCTCCTGGTTTTGTGCACCAGTCATCTGGCGGTGGCGGTGGTGAACTGGCTTGCTACGTTACTGGTTACGCCGCATCCACTGCCGCGTATGGACTTCTCTGAAGGAATTCCTCCGGAATTCCACACCCTGGTGGTGATCCCGACCATTCTGACGAGTGCCCGGAACATTGAGAATCTGGTCGAGGCACTCGAAGTCCGGTTCCTGGCAAATCGTGATGACAACCTGCACTTCGGGCTGCTGACTGATTTCACCGACGCCCAGGAGGAAACTTTACCGCAGGACGAATCACTGGTGCGGCTGGTGGGTAAGAAAATCGAAGAGTTGAACGAAAAGTATCAGGGCTCCAAGACCGACACGTTCTTCCTCTTTCACCGCCCGCGCCTCTGGAACCAGCAGGAGCGGATCTGGATGGGCTACGAGCGTAAACGGGGGAAGCTTGCGGATTTGAATTCGCTTCTGCGAGGTGGTCCAAAGGATCACTTCTCGCATCTGGTCGGGAAGACAGACCTGTTATTGGACGTGAAGTACGTGATTACCCTGGACACGGATACAGGGCTCCCGCGCGACTCGGCCAGACAGTTTGTGGCAGCCATGGCTCATCCGCTCAATCGGGCGTTCTATGACAAAAAATTGCAGCGGGTAAGTAAAGGGTATGGCATCCTGCAGCCGCGCGTAGCCGTGAGCCTGCCGGGCACAAACCGATCGCGGTATGCCAGGCTGTATGGCAGCGATCCGGGCATTGATCCGTATACCCGCATCGTATCGGATATTTATCAGGATGTATTCGGTGAGGGTTCCTTTATTGGCAAGGGAATCTATGATGTCGATGCGTTTGAACTGGCCCTTAATGGGCGCTTTCCCGAGAATAAAATCCTCAGCCACGACCTTGTGGAAGGGTGCTATGCCCGCTCCGGGCTGCTCTGTGATGTACTGCTGTACGAGGAATATCCATCTCGCTACAGCGCGGACGTAAACCGCCGGTATCGGTGGATTCGCGGTGATTGGCAGATTGCGCGCTGGCTGAGGTCCCGTGTTCCGGTCCAAGGCGGGCATCGTGAGAAGAATCCTCTGACCGGGCTGTCCCAATGGAAAATCTTTGACAACCTGCGTCGCAGTCTCGTGCCTTTGGCATTGACCCTGCTGTTGCTGCTTTCCTGGACCGTCTTGTCACCTGCGTGGCTCTGGACCGCCAGCGTGATCGGGATCCTCCTGTTTCAGGCCATGTTCGCATCGGTTCTTGAACTGTGCCGGAAGCCGCGAGATGTGCTGCTGAGACAGCACCTCGCAGCCTCAGTACGCTCTGCAGGCCGGAACTTCGCCCAGGCGGCATTCACCATCACCTGTCTTCCCTATGAGGCGTTCTATAGTCTCGATGCGATCGTACGCACCACATGGCGGCTGCTGATCACCCATAAAGGCCTGCTCGAATGGAATCCTTCCGGCAACACGGATAGCCGTACGAACCTTCCCGGCTCGTTCAGGACCATGTGGTTCGCCCCCTGTATTGCCTCTGCTGCAACTATCCATCTCGCACTTTCGTATCCGTCATCATTGGTTTATGCCTGGCCAATACTGGGCCTCTGGCTTGCCTCGCCGGCAGTCACGTGGTGGATCAGCCGCCCGCTGGCCCGTAAAGTTGCCCAGCTGAGCGCCGATCAGACCATCTTTCTGAGGAAGATCTCCCGAAAGACCTGGGCATTTTTCGAAACATTCGTCGGCCCGGAGGATAATTGGCTGCCGCCTGACAGTTATCAGGAGAATCGCCCTGCTCCTGTTGTACATCGCACATCGCCGACCAACATGGGCCTTTCACTTCTTGCGAACATGACCGCCTACGACTTCGGCTATATACCCGTCGGACAAGTCCTTACGCGCACAGCGGGCGCAATCCGGACGATGGAGGCCCTGGAACGCCACAAAGGCCACTTCTACAACTGGTATGATACGCAGTCCTTGAAGACGCTGCCGCCAAAGTACATCTCGTCGGTGGACAGCGGGAACCTCGGGGCTCACCTGCTGACATTGCGCTCAGGCCTGCTCGCACTTCCCGATCACAAAATAGTGAGTCCGCAGTTGTTTGAGGGGTTAAGCGACATACTCGGGGTCTTCATGGAGGCTGCAGGGGGGGACGCAACAGATGAGCTCAAAGGGTTTCAGCATGATCTGGCCTTTGCACAGAGTTCCCGGCCGGCTACGCTTCCAGCGGTACGGCTCTGCATCGAGAGGCTGACGAAGTCCGCCGACGATATCGTCCGCTCCCTGGCTGCAGGACCTGAGAGCGAGGTGAAGTGGTGGGCGTCGGCCATGGCACGGCAATGCCGCAGCGCGTTGGATGAGCTGACGTTTCTCGCCCCGTGGACAGCGCTTCCTGCCGTTCCCGACAGGCTCAGTGATTTCAAGGTCATAGGTGTAATCCCAACGCTCTCTGAGCTGGCACGGCTCGATAAGGAGTTGCCGGGAGCAATCAGCCATCCACAAGAGGCATCCGCGACGCCCGAGGAAACCCTCTGGCTTGCCCAGCTCCGAGATCTCATCAGTGAGGCAAGCAGGCGCGCGAGCGAGAGAATAGCGGCGATCGCCACCGTTGCCCGGCAATTAAACGAACTGGCACACATGGAGTATGGCTTCCTGTACGACAAGGCACGTCATCTGCTGGCAATCGGATACAACGTCGGGGAGGACATGCGGGATTCGAGTTTCTACGACCTGCTGGCTTCAGAGGCACGATTGTCATGTTTCGTGGCGATTGCTCAGGGACAACTGCCCCAGGAGTCCTGGTTCGCCCTGGGACGCCTTCTCACAAATGCCGGTGGAGATCCTGTTCTTCTCTCCTGGGACGGCTCGATGTTCGAGTACCTCATGCCGCTCCTTGTAATGCCGACATACGAAAACACCCTGCTCGACCGGACCTACAAGGCGGCTGTAGAGAGACAGATAGAGTATGGGATGCACCGCGGGGTCCCGTGGGGTATTTCGGAATCCGGATACAACATGGTCGACGTTCAGCTTAACTACCAGTACCGCGCATTCGGCGTACCCGGCCTGGGGCTCAAACGCGGATTGGCCGAGGATCTTGTCGTTGCACCGTATGCATCGGCGCTGGCGCTGATGGTAGCGCCCGAGGCAGCGTGCCTGAATCTGCAGCGACTCGACCAGCAGGGGTTTTCGGGAAGATTCGGCCTTTTCGAAGCAATCGACTACACGCCGTCGCGACAGACGCGCGGGCAGGCAAGTGCCGTGGTCCGGGCCTTCATGTCACATCACCAGGGCATGAGCCTCCTGGCCCTGTCCTATATCCTCCTGGACCGTCCGATGCAGCACCGATTCGAGTCTGATCCGCTTTTCCAGGCAACAACACTTCTTCTGCAGGAGCGTGTTCCCAAGGCCACGACGTTTTATTCACACCCCACGGAGCTCTTGGATTTACGCACGACTCCTACTACCCTGGAGACTCCGGTACGTGTCTTCAGCACCCCGGACACCCTCTTTCCCGAAGTTCAGCTGTTATCGAACCGCACATACCACGTCATGGTCACGAATTCGGGAGGCGGCTACAGTCGCTGGAAAGACCTCGCCGTCACCAGGTGGCGCGAAGACACTACCAGCGATAACTGGGGATCATTCTGTTACTTTAGGGATATGGAAAGCTCTGATTTCTGGTCAAATACCTACCAGCCGACGCTGAAACAACCGGAATTCTATGAGGTGATTTTCTCAGAGGGTCGTGCAGAGTTCCGCCGCCGCGACAATGATATCGACATGCATACCGAGATCGCTGTCTCGCCGGAGAATGATATCGAGTTGCGCAGGATCCGCATCACCAACCGCTCTCGCAGACACAGAGAGATCGAGGTGACGAGTTACGCGGAGGTCGTCCTCGCACCTGCTGCCACGGATGCGTTGCATCCGGCGTTCAGCAACCTCTTTGTCCAGACCGAGATCCTCCGCCCGCAGAGGGCGATCCTCTGTACCCGCCGGCCCCGCTCCAAGGACGAGCCCGTACCGTGTATGTTTCACCTGATGGCCGTACACGGGGCGAACACCGGAGAAGTTTCCTACGAGACCGACCGCATGCGGTTCATCGGCCGCACAAACACCATCGCCTCTCCTCAAGCATTGAGGGGATCCTCTGCGCTCTCGGGCAGCGACGGCTCCGTGCTCGATCCGATTGTTGCGATCCGGTACCTGATCATGCTCGATCCGGGGAAATCGGCGACGATCGATATGGTCTTCGGTGTCGGTGAAACAAGAGACACAGCGCTGAGCCTTGTAGAAAAATACCAGGACCGGCGTCTTGCGGATCGCGTATTCGATCTGGCATGGACACACTCTCAGGTTATCCTGCAACAGCTCAACATCACGGAGGCCGACGCACAACTCTATGGACGCCTTGCCGGCTCCGTCATCTATGCCAATTCGTCGCTGCGCGCCGAGGCGAGCCTCCTCATCAAGAACAATCGAGGGCAATCCGGCCTCTGGGGCTATGCCATCTCAGGCGATTTTCCCATAGTGCTGCTGCAGATCAAAGACCCCGCGAATATTGAACTGGTACGCCAGCTCGTCCAGGCCCATGCGTACTGGCGTTTAAAAGGACTGACCGTGGACCTGGTGATCTGGAACGAAGATCATGCCGGTTACCGGCAACTTCTGCACGACCAGATCATGGGGCTCATTGCCGCCGGCATCGAAGTCAACGTGACGGATCGACCCGGAGGCATCTTTTTACGGCTCGCCGAGCAGATATCGAGCGAAGACCGCATTCTCTTCCAAACGGTCGCCCGCGCGATCATCACCGACAGCCGGGGGGCCCTGGCGGAACAGCTCTACCGGCGAGGCGCCCTCGAAGCAGCCTTGCCGCCTCTTACTCCGACCCGAACACACCGCCCCGAACCAGAGGCAGTAGGGGCGTTACCTCGCCATGATCTGAACTTCTTCAACGGGATCGGAGGATTCACCCCTGACGGGAAAGAGTACGTAATCACGACAGCGCACGATCAGGTGACACCTGCGCCGTGGGTGAATGTGCTCGCGAATCCGCACTTTGGGACCATCATCTCAGAGAGCGGGTGCGCCTACACCTGGGGCGAAAATGCCCATGAGTTCCGTCTCACTCCGTGGAACAACGATCCTGTGGGTGATTCAAGCGGAGAAGCGTTCTACCTCCGTGATGAAGAACGCGGCCACTTCTGGTCGCCCATGCCGCTGCCCCGTCGAGGGGTCATGCCTTACGTCACCCGGCACGGATTCGGCTACAGCGTCTTTGAGCACACAGAACGCGGCATCCGCTCAGAGGTGTGGGTTTACGTTGCACTGGACGCACCGGTCAAGTTCACCGTTCTCAAAGTACGAAACGAGTCGGGCCGAAGCCGCCGGCTCTCGGTGACGGGTTATGTTGAGTGGGTGCTCGGAGACCTGCGGCCGAAATCGGCCATGCATGTGATTACCGAGATCGACCCGACCAGCGGCGCCCTGTTTGCGCGGAACCCTTACAACACAGAGTTCTCCGGCCGGATCGCCTTCTTCGATGTGGATGAAGTCACCCGGACCGTAAGCGGTGATCGAGCGGAGTTCATCGGGCGTGGCGGCACGCTGTCGAACCCGGCTGCCCTGGGGCGGATGCGGCTTTCCAACAAAGTAGGGGCTGCCCTCGATCCCTGCGCCGCCATTATGATTCCCTTCGAACTCGCAGACGGCCAGGAGCGTGAGATCATCTTCAGGCTCGGCACAGGGCGGGATGCCGATGACGCCGTTAACCTGGTCCAGCGCTTCCGTGGTTCTTTCGCGGCGCACGGCGAGCTTGAAACCCTCTGGCAGTACTGGAACCACACGCTCGGTGCTCTGCAGGTGGAAACACCTGACATGACGGTGAACATCATGGCCAACGGCTGGCTTTTGTACCAGACGATTGTCTGCCGCCTCTGGGCACGGAGCGGTTATTACCAGTCAGGGGGCGCATTCGGTTTCCGCGATCAGTTACAGGACGTGATGGCACTCATCCACACGAAGCCGCAGTTCGTGCGCGAGCATCTCCTTAAGTGCGCGGCCCGCCAGTTTAAGGAGGGAGATGTTCAGCACTGGTGGCATCCTCCGTTAGGCCGGGGCGTGCGCACACATTGTTCGGACGATTTTCTCTGGCTCGTCATGACTACCTGCCGTTACGTTCTCTCCACAGGTGATACCGGTGTGCTTGATGAACCCGTGGGCTTCCTGGAAGGCCGCCCGGTAAACACCGACGAGGACTCCTATTACGATCTGCCGGCACTCTCCGGGGTCGTTGCCGGTCTCTACGAACACTGTGTCCGGGCCATCGTCAAAGGCCTCAATCTTGGCGAGCATGGCCTGCCGCTCATCGGTTCGGGTGACTGGAATGACGGTATGAATCTTGTGGGCGAACACGGCAAAGGTGAAAGTGTCTGGCTTGCCTTTTTCCTGTATGACGTGCTTATGCAGTTCAGTGAGATTGCCCGCAGGACTCTCGATGAGTCCTTTGCGCAGCGCTGCCTTGTCGAGGCCCGGGCGCTACGTGAAAACATCGAGCAGAACGGCTGGGACGGGCAGTGGTACCGCCGCGCCTACTTCGACGACGGAACGCCGCTGGGGTCGGCGAGCAACCCCGAATGCTCTATCGATTCCATTGCGCAAAGCTGGTCGGTTCTCTCCGGGGCGGGAGACGCAAAACGCTCACGCTTGGCCATGGAAGCGCTTGATAAGCAGCTCGTTGACAGGGAGCACTCCCTGATCCGGCTCCTGTACCCGCCGCTGGACACGTCGGCGTTGAATCCGGGCTACATAAAAGGATATGTCCCGGGTGTGAGGGAGAATGGCGGGCAGTACACTCATGGGGCAATCTGGGCGACCATGGCATTCGCCGCATTGGGAGAGCGCGCTGGCGCCTGGGAACTGCTTGCCATGATCAATCCGATAAATCATGCCAGGTCCGCCGACGAAGTCAGCACCTATAAAGTCGAACCGTATGTTGTCGCTGCCGATGTCTATGCGCTTTCCCCGCATACCGGTCGCGGTGGCTGGACGTGGTACACGGGCTCGGCTGCCTGGATGTACCGGCTGATCGTGGAATCGCTTTTGGGCCTCAGACTTGACGTGGACAAACTGCGATTTGCCCCGTGCCTCCCCGTGGAAGGTTGGGAGACATTCAAGGTACACTACCGGTATCGGGAGACGGTCTATCACATTATCGTAGTGCAAACACACGATGAAACCGGCGAGATGCGTGTGGAAGTAGATGGAATCGACCAACCCGACAAGGCGATCCCCCTTGTCGACGACCACCAGGAACACAACGCCGAGGTGAGAATATCCGCCGGCCTCACCTGAGAGTCATGTTCCTCTTACATCAGCCAGCGTTTTTTCATGAGTAGATATTAGAAGAAAAAGGTTAATAATCCGACAAAAAGCAAATATATCCATTCCAGAGATAGATTTGATATTCTGCCTGAATGATATTCCCCCACTACTTCCCCAGAATCTTCTTTATCTGACTGATCTTTTCCTTAAATTTACCGACTATCTTTTCACCGGCACCTTCAGCTTCCAACTTTGGATTATCGCTTAGCTCCCCTGCGATCTCCTTGAACCTACCCTTTATTTTGTGAAACTTGCCTTCTGCCTGATTCTTCGTACTGGATTTCATGGTTTCTTTCCTTTACCTGTTTCACGATAAGGTTATTCTTTATTGATTTTTGACACCCCTTCCAATGATGACCAGCGCAATTCCGCCTGCAAGCGCAAAGACACCCAGAATGGGTGACAACGGGATAGTCTTCTCGGTTTCCTGGGTAGCTTCGATTGGGCCGATATCAATGATCTTCTCGCGGCTTGTGTACGTAATGCCCTGGTAGGCAAGAGCCACTACCCCGAGGGCGATCAAAAAAATACCAATGATCATTGTCCGTTTCATATGAACCGATCTCCTTTCTTAACAGGGTTACGAGTCCGGATCCCTACAATGGTCTTCGTCCTTGAATGACTCTGACCAGCACTACAATGATGGCAATGACCAGCAGGACATGAATGACCCCTCCCATCGTGTAGCCACTGATCAATCCGAGAAGCCACAAAACTATGAGTATTACACATATGGTCCAAAGCATGTTTTACTCCTTTCTGGGGACCGAATACGTCCATCCTGTTTAATCTACTTTTGGATGTCCTTGATACATCCTCTCACATCTTACAATCTCCTCCATTCCAGCCATGTGGAAAACGCTGTGGAACATCATTTCACACGGCTCTTCGAGAAGGTTCATCGCCCCGCAGAGCACCTTGAAAGCATCCGACTCCAGGTAGGTCATTAGGTTCTCACGGGTATCCCATTCTTCAAAAAGAAAGAATCGGTTTTCATCCTCGATACTCTGGCAGAAGTCGTAGCGCTGGCATCCTTTCTCTATCATTGTGGAACCGGACAGTGAAGCAATCGTCTGTGACAACTCCATGCTCTTCCCAGAAAGGACCTTCATTCGTATGATTATCAGGATCATAATAATGTACGAGCAAATAACCTGCCAATTGCCGAAGGAAGATCATAAGCTTGAATCATCCTTAAATAAAAGGGGGTAGATGAACAGGAGGTACGAGCAGAAAGCATGAAATGATTCGTTTGGCCTCACTATTTGGAGGGGCCTCAACATATTGAGGTATGCCTTAAGGGGGAGTGGAACGTCTAATCCGGTTCTTTCGTCTCCGACCGGACTATCCCGAATTTATGCATCCTCGCTCTTAAGGTACTCGGATGGAGACCCAAGAACGCTACACACATCGCGCTTCGCTCCTGGGCCACATCATCCATCACACATGGTTCACTTTCCCGGCCTACTGCATGGGTGTGTTCGCCTCACGTTCGATGATGATCTCGACTCGGCGGTTGTTTGCACGACCCTCGGCGCTGGCGTTATCAGCGATGGGGTGTCCCTCGCCAAGTCCATGGGCCTTGATGCGATCGGCTTGGTAGCCTCGCTGCACGAGATAGTTGCGAACTGCATCCGCCCGGCGCTGTGACAGGTCAAGATTGTAGCTGTCAGAGCCCTGTGAGTCGGTGTGCCCTTCGATGGTGAGGTTGCGCTCAGGAGTTGTCATCAGTACGTCGGCCACCTGGTTGAGTCGCGCACGTGCCGGAGGCAACAGGTCCGCCTTATCGAAAGCAAAAAGCACACTCCCAGAGAGCGTGATGACCATTCCGCGTGGCTCCTGTTTGACCGCGGCCAGCGCCGCCAGTGCTTCAGCCGCGCGCTGATCGGCATCGGCCCGCGCCTGTTGCTCAGCGGCAAGCTGCTCTGCCGCCATTTCGCCGCTGAGCTCCGATGCCCTCAGCGTCTTTTGCGTCTGGCTCAATTCTTGCTCCGCCTGCTCAACAATCTTGCCCTGTTCCACCTGGTAATCTTTTCTCGCTTGAGTCTGGGTCTTCTGTTCGATCATGATGGAGGCAGTCGCTTGAGCTAACTCTGCCTTGCGCTGGGCGACATAGGCGAGGTCTCGCGTCTGATACGATTTGGGATCATTCAGGAAGGATTGTTCCGCCTCGGCGAGCGCTTGGCTTGCCACGTGCAACTCTGCCGGCGCCATCTGCGCCGCAGGGCCAGTGCTTGCTTGCCGGTATGCTTCGCGGGCGTTGACGAGTTCTTTCGGGACGGTGGCCGCACAGCCGGCGAAGAGCGTGACGACCGTTACAATGATCAGGAATTGTATCGTTTTCATAACATACTCCTTTCTTTGGGTCATGGGTTATCTTGCCGGAGTTTGCGCACACGCTCCACTGCTGCACGGGCGTCCTCCTTCTCGGCATCCTCGCGGGAGAGCGCCACAGCCAGTTCGCTGTCGGCTTCGGCCCTGAGCAGCATCGAGGCGGCTTGCTCCCGCTCACCTTTCGCATACAGTTCCTTGGCGAGTTCCAGTTCTTCCTTGGCCATTTGCAAATATAACGAGGCTTGCGGTACTTGGGCCGCCCCGGCTTCTTCTGCGGCGCGTATCCCCGACGTAGACCCCTCTGTGCGCAGCGGGGCGTTTGAGCATCCCGCGGTGATTGCGATGGCGGCAACGGCCACGGCGAACATCATAATTCCGATTCTGGATACGTGTCTCATTGAGTCCTCCTTTATGATTCTCCTTTGTAAGACGAAATCATATTGATTTCTTGGATTGTATTTGCACAGGGCTTGCCAACAAGCGAAGGGACATCAGAAACGTAGTTTCATCCTTTAATGACAACAGCTTAGGGTAACAGATAAGAACAGCACAGAAGCATGAAGTGCTTTGCCTGGCCTCACTATTTGGTGGGGCCACAACATTTTGAGGGATGCTTTAAGGGGAGAGACGTGGAAAGTCTAATCCGGTTCTTTCGTCTCCGGCCGGACTATCCCGAATTTATGCATCCTCGCTCTTAAGGTACTCGGATGGAGACCCAGGATCGCTGCGGCCCCGTCCTTCCCCTCAATGCGCCATCGGGTCTCTGAAAGGATCTTATAAATCTGGTTTCGCTCCGTCTCCTCCAAGGTTCTCACCGTGGATGAGAGTGAGGGGGATGGAATCTCCAGTTTGTCTGCCAATTCCAACACCGGACCGGGGCACAAGATCACGGCCCGTTCAACGATGCTTTCCAGCTCACGGACGTTCCCGGGCCACGGATAATCCTGCAGCACCTTCATTGTCTCCTTCCGGATCGATGTGATCTGTTTGCCCAGTTTTCTGGAATACCGCTCTATGAAGGCCCGGACCATCAGAGGGATGTCATCTTTGCGCTGCCTAAGTGGTGGAACAGTGATGGGGAATACGTTGAGCCGATAGTAAAGGTCCTGCCGGAACCGTCCCTTGCGGACCTCTTGCTCAAGGTCTCGATTGGTCGTCGCCACGATCCGTACGTCGACTTTGACGGTATGGGACGAGCCCAGCCGCTCAAACTCGTTATGCTGGATCACCCTGAGTAGTTTTACCTGTAACTCCAGCGGCAGCTCTCCGATCTCGTCCAGGCAAAGGGTAGAACCATGGGCGATCTCGAATCGGCCTATACGCCGTGCATCTGCTCCGGTAAATGCCCCCTTCTCCCGGCCGAACAATTCGCTCTCAATCAAATTACCCGGCAGTGCAGCACAGTTGACCGTGATCAAGGGCCGTTCCTTGCGGGGACTCATGTTATGGATAGCAGCAGCGATCAACTCTTTTCCCGTACCGGTTTCCCCGAGGATAAGGACCGTTGTGTTGGCAGGAGCAACTTGTTCCGCACGGTAGAGGACATACTTGAGACCATCACTTTGCCCGATAATATGCTCAAATTGATGTTTCATTCTGATCTCATGACGGAAGAAAATATTCTCGGCCTCGAGCTGTTCTTTCAATGTGTTAATTTCAGAAAGAGCCGTCCGAAGTTCAACCGTCCGCTCCTCCACTCGTCGTTCCAGTTCGCTGTGAGCTCTTTGTAAACTTTCTGCTAAATGTTTCCGTTGAGTGATATCGCGGATGTTACACTGGATCACCTTATGATGATTGACAAGGTAGACGTTACTTATAAATTCCACGGCTATTGGCCGTCCGTCTTTCGTCTCCAGCGGTAAATCCTTGTAACGAACATATCCTTTTTTCTGCAATTCCAAAAAGGCGGCCTTCGATGCTTCAATATCTTTGAAGGCCCCAATCTCCCAGAGTTTCTTCCCTAAAAAGTCCTCATGCGAATAACCCAACATTTCTATGAGGAATGGGTTCACGTCCGATATCTGACCTGATTCTTCATCGAGAATTAATATTCCATCCTGGGCAGCTTCAAAGAGTCGGCGATATCGCTCTTCAGAACTCTTGAGCGCCTCCTCCGTCTGATTCTGGTCGGTGATATCCTCAAAAGCGAGGAGTATCCTCGCTGTGCCTTTAGCTTCCCAACAGATCCGACGAGCGTTGAGAAGCAACCTTTTCCGCCCAATGTGTGGGAACGCGTGGTCGACCTCAAAATTATCAACGTGGGTATTTTGCACTATAATTACCTCTAACAGCTCCCGCAATGCAGGAATATCCCACTGGTGGTTGCCTGCGTCAAAGACAAATCTTCCCTCAGTCTCTTCAGGCGCCACCTGGAAGGTTTCATAGAAGGAACGATTCGCCGAGATGATTTTCAGGTCGGGGGTAAGCACGATAAACGGTTCACGTATTGTCTCAATGATGCTCGCAGTGTATTCTTGAGCTTTATTAAAGGCTTTTTCTGCTCGCTTGCGCTTGGCGATTTGAACCTGCCGTACTATTTCGCCAGCCTCCTGTAAGCGCCGCTCCGTGGCATCAAGCCTCGTCCGAAGCTCGTCCACCTCAAAGAGAAGTTGCTGCTTTGTTTGGAGATTTGTTCTGGATTTTGTTTTTATAATATCACCCATCCCCTTATCGCTTTCGGATCTTTAATCCTAGCTATCCAATCTCATTAAATAATATGCAGAATTTTAGAGAAATCAACGTGGGGGATCCTTCACGGAAGTCACATTGCAGCTATAATGGACAAGCAGCTGATGGATGCTCATCCCTCGGGTCCGTCATGTTGTCATCTATGAGTAAAATATGCTTCGTTACCTGTACGTTCATTTGAGTATTATAATTTCAAGGGACTAATTCAGAGGATCGAGGTGTATGGGGAAAATATCTCAAACCGGGTTCCCTTTCCTAACAGAACCACTCCTCGAACTCAACTACCCGTTTCCGGTGGGAGCATGAGCAGAAACGGCAACGCTTGAACCATGAGAGTCTCACCGCTGGTTTGTCATTATTGTGGCGCTGACACCGAACCGGAGTAAAACACTTCACACTCCCCGCCAGTGATGAACTTCCTGGCCTGCTCGAACAGATTGATCGCCGGTCCTGCTAAAGACATCAGGACGCTTGGCTCCTCCACTACCGGTTCCCGGAAAGGGCCGCGGATCTTCTGCTGCACCCTGGCGCACCCCCGGGCGTCGATCAGCGCAATGGTTACGTCATCGAAGCTTTCATCGACGAAATCGATACTTCCTTTGAGAGCGATCCTGTTCTGTCCGGTCGCCATGGCCACGTCCCTGGCCTGTGCTATGCCTCGTTCGACCTTCCAGTCCGAGAAGAGCTTCATGATGCTGCTGCTACCTCCCGATCCCTGGAAGATGCTCGCGAAGTTGTAGCCCTTCGTGACTGCAAGGCCCAGTGGGCCGGCAAAAAAGAAGGCTCCGGCATCCACGAGATTGAAACTCTGACTGGACTCAAACCGGGCAAACTCTTTGTCGAGGTCGTAGCCGTAGAACGTGAGATTCTCGCCCCGCAAAGAGACCTCTCCTCCGGCAGTCTGCTTTATCTCCTTTACGGTATTCCCCCGCATCGACAGGCTTACCGAGAAGTCCATCGATCCTTCCGCAACCTTCTTTGAGGAAAAGGTTTTGAAGGACTCCTCGATCCGGAACTTTGACAGGGATGAGCGGACGGAATAACGGGGAACGGGATCAGAAAAATCTGCCCCGATGCTCCCTGATCCTTGTCCGCCGAAAAGGCTCATCGTGACCGGATTGAGAGCGAAGATGCCATCCTTGCCCTTGCAGGTGAACTTCACATCGGAGAACGCGAGGCCCTTGGTGCGGATCTCCCGGCAGGCGAATTCTGCGGTGAAGGAAAGATTTTTCAACAACTCAGCGCTATTCCCCCCTGCAATCTGCAAGCTGTGCACGTCCAGGTTGAAGTTTTCCACCTCGAATCCTTGCCCGGATTGTTCGTCCCCATAGAGGAAAGTCCCGTCGGAGAGGGAAAGATTATCGAGGACCCTGGCACGCACTGTCCCCTTGGCCTCCTTTTGTTTTTCGAAACTGAACGTGCCATCGCGGTCTCGCTTGATGGAGATCCTGGGGCGCTGAAGAGAGATCCTCCTGATCCGGACTTCCTTGTGGAGCAGAGGGAGGAGAGCGATCTCGAGGCTGGCTTCCTCCGCAGAAGCGATGTCCATCTCCCGATTCCGGATGTGCACATCATCAAGCCTGACATGCAAGCCCGGAAACAAAGAGATTCCCAGTCGGCCGCCAATGCGGACTTCCATCCCCAAGGCCTCGGAGGCCGTCCTTTCCACCCTGGGTTTGTAGACACTAGTGTCAACAAAAAACAGGACAACAGCGATGAGGATGAGCAGCCCAATGAGCCCGACGATGGCATATAGGATGATCTTCAGGGATTTTGACATTTACGCTCCTGTTTTTTGAATCTACTATCCCTCTCCACTGAAAGGGATCTCGAGTTCATATACACCATATTCCAGGTGGGTTTTCATGGGGTATCCGGTCTTGGAAAATACCTTCATCATGGGATTATTCCGTGCCAGGACATCTGCCGTAAATCCTTTGATGTTCTTCTCTTTGGCTATGCGGACCAGGTACTGGAGGAGGAACGTGCCGATGCCCCGGTTCTGCCAGTCCTGGTGAGTTGTGAAGGCGACCTCGGCAAAGTTGGAATGAGGGTCGCGGATGTATCGCCCAACGGCTACGATCTGCTCCCTGCTCTCGGGCTCCTCTTTCCCGGTAACTGCGGCAATGGCCATCTTGTCATTGTAGTCAATTGCAGCCATGGGCATGGCAACCTTGTGGTGGAAGGACTTGAGGTTCTGGAAAAATCGGGTGTAGACGTCCTGTTCCGGAAGGGCATAAATCTCGTCCTGGATTGCCCGTTCATCAGTTGCCTTTACCGGGCGGAAGAAGATCTCGGTTCCCTTCTTGTCGGTCCAGTAGGTCTCATATTCCTTCGGATAGAGAACCACAGGCAGGGTCTGATCCTTATAAATATAGCCTTGGGCCTTGGCAGCCTCCAGCAGTTCCTCGCGGAAGTCGGGATGTGCTATATTGATCAGCACCATGGCCCGATCCCTTATTGATTTACCGTGCACGTAGGCAACCCCGTATTCCGTGACCACATAATGGATGTCGCCTCGGGTGACGACAACACCACTGCCGGCAGAGAGATACGGGACGATCCTGGACATTTTCCCATCATCCGTGGTGGATGGCAGCACCATGATGGATTTGCCCCGATTGGACATGGCAGAACCCCGGACAAAGTCCACCTGTCCGCCGATGCCGCTATAAAATTCGAATCCTAATGAATCGGAGCAGACTTGTCCGGTAAGATCCACCGTGAGCGCGGAATTGATGGAGACCATCCTGTCATTTTGGGCGATCACATAGGGATCGTTGACATACCTGCACGGCCGGAATTCAAAGAGCGGGTTGTTATGTACATAGTCGTACAGACGTTTTGTACCCATGCAGAAGGCGGCGACGATTTTGCCCGGATGCAACGTTTTTTTCCGGCAGGTGATGACACCCGCCTCGATGAGATCGATGAGACCCTCGGTGAATGTTTCGGTGTGAATACCCAAGTCCCTTTTGTTCATGAGGTAAGGGAATACCGAGTTGGGTATCTTTCCCACACCTGTCTGGATGGTGGATTCGTTCTCGATCAGATCAGCGATAAGTTCACCAATGGCCTTGGCAATATTGTTTGGGGCACGCTGTACGAACTCTAAAAGGGGGACATCGTTCTCCACAAAGGCATCGATCTCGTTCACATGGAGGAAGCTGTCGCCCAAAGTCCTTGGCATGTTCGGGTTCACTTCTGCTATCACATAGTGGGCAACCTCGGCTGCCGTCTTGGTTATATCAACCGAGATCCCCAGGCTTACATACCCACTATTGTCGGGAGGGGACACGGTGATGAGGGCCACATCGATGGGCATACTCCCTCTCTGCATGAGCAGGGGAATCTCCGAGAGTAAGATGGGTGTATAGTCCGCCCTGCCTTCCTTGATGGCCTCACGTGTGTTCGAGCCGATAAACAGTGCGTTGTGGCGGAAGTTTTCATTATACTTCTCATCGGTATAGGAGGCGAGCCCGAGATCCAGAAAGTGGATGATCTCGGTGTCTGCAAGGTTCTGTGCGACATCGATAAGTGTCTTTACCAGGAGCTGAGGCTCCCCGCACGCAGAGCCGATAAATATCCGCGCCCCCCTCCTGATCCTGGAAAGTGCGGTCTGGCGGTCGGTAAGCCTTTTCTCATACGTGTCGTGCCAGTTGAGTTTCATATAAATCCTATTACTGCCCGCCTGCATCTTCGCGCTGTTCCCCTGGGGGACCGGATTGCTCGTGTTTAATTCCTCCAACTTCGCGTCGCTTCTGCCGATGCTGAGCATAGGCATTGCGTATAGCCTCGTAGGGATCAATGGCTGCCTCTTTGAGAGACTCATAATCACCGGTACTCAGCGAGGTATAGTTCACCATCTCATATCCTCTGACCGCCATCCAGGTGTACCAGGGTTGAATATAGGAAACGGGATACAAATAATAATCACCGACGAGCCCTACCGAATCCCGAACACTGGAGGGCCCCACTATGGGCCAGACAATGTAGAAACCGTGTCCGACCCCATAAACTCCGAGCGTTTGTCCCAGGTCCACATTCTTCTTGGGTAGATTCAGTTTCTTGTCGGATGCGAGATCCAATAGTCCCCCGATACCCCAGATGGTGTTGATGGTGAAACGGCCAAGCTCTTGTGCTGAAGATTTGACGTCTGCCTGGAGCAGGCAGCTTAAAAAACGGACCGGAAACCTGAGATTATAGAAGGAATTCTGGACGCTTACCCGTGCGAACTCGGGCACGATCTTGCCATAGCCCTGCGATACCGGTTTGAGAGCCCAGAAGTAGAGCCTGTCGTTGAAGTGATACATTGCCCGGTTGAACGGCTCGAGTGGGTCTGCAATGGTTATTGCCGGTTCTTCTTCGCCCGTGTAATCACCAAGATACTCATCCATGCCCCCCGTCTGATTCTGCAGAGAATCGGGCTTGTCTTTTCCCTCGACGACTACGCCTTCTTGTCTTACGGATATCTCCGGGGAGGTCGCAGGGTTCTGCTCCTCCCTGGAGTCGACCGAGGCCTGCTGGGGGGGAAGGGTTGAAAGTGAAGGGTTTGTGCTCGAGGCTCGTGCAGGACTGTGGGCGCAGCCTCCGGCAAAGAGAGTAACCAGTGCTATCAGACATGAGTACTGCTTCATGGCATGGATACACCCTTTCCCGCACTCATAATGGAAAAGATGCGTATACAATCTTCGGCTCCTTTTCTCGCTGCCGGCAGGAGGAACGAGCCCCGCCGGTCGAGTCGACCTGGTGAGGAAGGCTTCCCGCTCCTTGCGGTCCTACTGTGCTTCCACCTTTTTCCGCAGGATTTCCAGCAGCCCTTCAGGTGTATTCTTCTCCAGGATGGTGTTGAACTGGGTTCGATAGTTCAGAACCAGACTTACATTCTCAATAATGACGTCGTATACTTTCCAGGTGCCACCGCTTAAGATGACACGATAGGAAATAGGGATTTTCTTTGACGAGGTGATGATTACCGTCTGCACCTCCACCTGATTTTCCGCGAGCCTGGTTTCCCTCTCATAAGCGATTTCTTCGTTGGTGTAGGAAAGGATTTTATCGATATAAGCCTTTTCCAGCACCTGCTGATAGAACTCGACGAATTCGCGGCGCTCTTCGGTATTCAGCTTGTTCCAGTTTCGCGCCAGGGTGCGCCTCGAGAGTTCGACTTCATCGAACATGCTTTTATAGATAGACCGGAGTCTTTCTTTCTTGGTCTCTTTGGCCGAATCGGCCTTGAGAGACGGATCACGGAGCACTTCAAGTATTTTGTCGACATTTGCCTGAACCGTGGAGAGCGGTGCGTCGGCATATGCGGGGAGCACAGAAAAAAAGATCATCACGATTCCCAGACCCGCCAATTTTCTTTTCATAACAGACCCCTCCTCATCGTTCTCTCGCTATGGCGTCTTTACCTCACCGAAGACATACTTGCTGATGAGGTCAGCGATATCCAGAGGCGGCTGCGTCTCGGTAATGGTGCCGCCTGGTTCAAGGAGCGCACCCCCGCCTCCGGGGTCTATGCTGACATGCATATCGCCGATCAGTCCTTCGGTTTTAATGGAAGCGATGGCATCATCATAAATATTGATGCCCTTATGAATCCTCATTTCCACCACGCTCTTCTGGTTTTCCTGATCGATGCCAAGTTGTTCCACCCGACCGACCTCAATGCCCGACATATACACGAGGCTACCGACTCTCAGACCGGTTACCGTGGTGAACCGAGCGAAAAGAGAGTAGGAATTGTCGCCGAGAATGGAAACGTGACCGAGCGTAACCGTCATGTACCCGATGCAGAATAACCCGATAACGAGAAAAACCCCTACAGCAGTTTCTATTGAGTACTTTTTCATATAGTTACCCCCTTGAGGAACACAGAAGCCGGCCTATTTCTTTCTTTTGAGCTTTTGCAGATTCGATGACGGCGTCTATGTCGGTAATGGGTTGGCCTTGGGCAAATCCGGCGTGGATCGCTATCTCAATACATTCCTGTGAACCCCCTCGCCTGCGGCCCCCGGCCCGAATGTCACGAATTCCCTCCTCCTGGAGATCAGTGACAAAAACCTTCAGGATTTCTTCTGCCTCAGCCAGATCCGAATAGGGGAGGACCGTCACAAATTCATTGATACCGTGGCGTGTGGAAAACCCCCCGATGGCGCCGAAGTGTTTATCGATGTATACCCCCATGGCATGTATCACCTGCTGTGCCTCTTCGTAGCCCAGACCTTCCATGATGGCATCCAGCATATACAGGGTAAAAACCGCTACGGTGTATGTCTCCCCGCTGGTTTTATGTTTGAGCTGAGCATGATACATGACGTTGAACAGTCGCTTTGAGTGCAGGCCCGATAATTCATCCCGCAATCCTTCCAGGCTCAGGATGACCTCATCCTTGAAAGGGTGATCGAATTTATCAAGCTCTTCCGGAGTACCCTGAAAAACGATTTTTTTATCATAGAGGGCAAGAATACGGTTTGAGATAAAATACACATCCGGAATCTCGTGGCTGACCAGGACCGCAGTAAAACCGAATTTTCTCTGGTACTGAGCGATCATGCTCAGGATTGCATTTTTTCGGACAGGATCCTGCCCCGAAGTGGGCTCGTCAAAGAGGACAATCTGAGGATCTGTGACCAGGGCACGTGCCAGGGCCACCCTCTTCTGCATACCTCCGGAGAGTTCTGCAGGAAACTTGTCGGCCGCGTCAGCCAGTTCCGTCAGTTCGATTCTGGCCATCACCATAGAGTCTATTTCAGCTTTGCCCTGTTTCGTTGTTTCCCTAAGCGGCAGCGCAATATTTTCGTAAACGGTCATGGAATCGAACAGGGCATTGTCTTGAAACATGTAGCTCATCCGGGCAAAAAAGACGGTCATCTCGTGCTTTTTCATTTCAGCAAAGGGTTTGCCCCGGAAAAGAATAGTCCCTTCATCGGGTTTGAGCAGTCCGATGATATGCTTGAGGAGGACACTCTTGCCGCCGCCGCTCAGGCCGATGACGGTCGTGACCTGTCCCTCGTATATCTTGAGGTTTATCCCTTCGAGGACTGTTTTGGAACCGAATCTCTTTGTGACATCCTTGAATTCAATCAGTGGCGTATCCATGGCTCTCTCTACAGCAGAAGGGACGTCGCGACATAGTCCGACACCAGAATCAGAACACAGGAGAGCACAACGGCCGAGGTGGTGGCAAGTCCGACGGCCTTGGCGCCATGGCTATCCGTGCGCATATGCACGAAATAGCCCTGGTAACAGCAGACAGTGGCGACGATGACGGCAAAAACGATGGCTTTGATGAAACCGTCTGAGACATCTTTCATGTCCAGACTGGTTTGAACACGATAAAAATAGGTGCCGGCATTCGCACCCAGGAGCACTACCCCGGAGATATACCCGCCGATTATGCCAATGAGATCAAACAGGGCGGTTAGCAGGGGAAAGCTGATGACAGCAGCAGCAATTCTTGGACTGATGAGATACCCAAGCGGGTCAATGCGCATGGTGTAAAGCGCGTCGATCTGCTCGGAGATACGCTGGATGCCTATCTCTGCACTGATGGCGGACCCAGCCCTGGCTGCAATCATGATGGCTGCGAGAACAGGTCCCAATTCCCTGATCAGCGTGAGGGATACCAGGGTGCCGAGCGCTCCTTGAGCGCCGACCTTGTTCAATGCGTAATAAGATTGGAGGCCTAAGACCATACCGGTGAACAGGCCGACGAGCATGATGATCATCATGGACCGTGCCCCGATGTAATAAATCTGCTGAACAATCCTGAATAGCTGCTTGGGCCTTACGATCTTCAGCAATGCCAGAATCAGGAAAATGGCCGCAGCACCTAAATTATCGATCCCGCCTATCACCACCCTCCCGATAGCAGCAAATGGCCGCGACAAGAGTGTAAGAAGCCACCCTCCGGCTTCGCTCTCAGTGAAAGGCAGATTGTTTGCCTCAGGCGCCATGGTTAAGATTCCTGAAGATCATAGCAATTCATAGATATTAATGTTAAGACCGGGCCTTTGTTTGTCAAGAAGGGTAAAAATGATGGCCCCATAACCTTCATGGCCATTCGCACTAATCTGATGTCGAATCGGACCGGCAACGGCTCCGCGAGAAACTATCGGATGCCACTTAACCACACCCTGGTGAGTCGATGGTCAGCACGAGTACAGAAAACAATAGGGATCATATGGTCCTTATGGGTTTCATGCCGGCATTTCCTGTCGGGCCGAGACCTGGAAACCCAGGGACCGGTCTGCTTTGAAGAAGACACTTCCTGAAGTGGATTCCGACAATCATAAGACGGACTGCCTCCCCAAAGGTTTTTGGGCGGGTTACCAGGCTCCAGACGAGGAGCCTCCAGTAATAGCGCCCGAACCCTTCCTCGTTGCAAATCCCGATGCGCCAGAGGCTCCTGAGAAACGCCATAATGCCGGAACCATCGATCGTGGAGACGGTATGTTGCCTGTACACGAGCAGAAACTCCCTGCATCGCCGGTAGTAGGCATCTGGCGCATAAATGGTTTCCAGGACACGGCGGTAACCGCTGATGAGCGTTTCCCGGTTCATCCTGGGAATGAAATTAAGTTCGCAGTCGGTATTGTCACCGGAAGATTCTGAAAGCAGCCTCCCCTCCGACTTCAGCCGTTTCCAGAGTTTAGTCCCCTTGAGGGCCTCCAGAAGACCTACCATGGCCATGATGATGCCGCTGCGCTGGATGAATTCAACCTGCTTCTCAAAGATGTCTTCCGGGTCGCTGTCAAACCCGATGATGAAGCCCCCCATAACCTCAAGGCCGTGGTTCTGGATGATGCGCACAGACTTGAGCAGATCGGTCCTCAGGTTCTGCAGCTTGCCTGCCTCCCCGAGACTTTCGGCATTCGGAGACTCTATTCCGATGAACACCTTGTTGAACCCGGCCTCTGCCATGAGGTTCATGAGTTCTGCATCTTCGGCCAGATCCACGGAAGCCTCGGTGAAGAAGTGGAATGGTCTGCCATGAGCCTCCATCCACCCTGCAAGGGCCGTAAGCATCTCCTTGACCTTTGAGGTAACCCCGATAAAATTGTCATCCACGATGAACACGGACCCTCTCCAGCCCTTCAGGAAAAGGCCCTCTACTTCAGCAATAAACCGGTATGCGCTCTTTGTCCGCTGTCTCCTCCCATTGATCCGCACAATGTCACAGAACTCGCAGTCAAACGGACAGCCGCGGGAAAACTGCAGGAGCATGGAGTCATAGTCTCTGAAGTCAATGAGTGACCAGTCCGGCTCACAGGTGAGGCCGAGATCGGGCCTGGTCTCAGGAATGTACAACTCCTTAGCCTGCCCGTTGAGGAGGTCTTCGAGAAAATGTCTGAAGGTCTCCTCAGCCTCGCCGAGCACCAGGTGATCGACGCCCGCGATTGTGCCTTCTTCCGCAGTGAAGTGGGGCCCCCCTGCCACAACCTTCACCCCCAGATCCCTGCATCTGAGCAGCACCCGGGCAAAGGAAGTCTTCTGCACGCTCATTACACTGATGAAGGCATAGTCCGCCCAGAGGAGGTCTTCATCGGTGAGTTGTCTGACATTCATGTCCACAAGGCGTTTGTGCCATGTATCAGGCACCATGGCTGCAATGGTGAGCAGCCCTAGTGGCGGGAATGCTGATTTTTTGGAAACATATTCAAGGGCATATTTAAAGCTCCAGAATGTTTCCGGAATCTCAGGATAGATAAATAATGCATTCATTTCCGACCCTTTATATACGCATGACATAACATTCAGTAATTAATTTGAGATTTCCACGTTTCAAGGTTCCAAGTGTAAAATTATCTAAAAGAAAATGTTACGGTTGTGAAAAAAATGCTTCTTTACAGAAAAAAACTCCCATACCCGATATTGACCTAGGCTCATCATGCACCCTTGTGCGGAACAATTTGATGATTATTATAGGTTGATTCCGATCAGAGTGTGAAAAAGGCAGGAGAGATTGTCGGCAGCATTGAGGGTGTCAAATCGGTGAAAAACGACCTCATTGTAAAATAGGTGCTTCACCTCAGATACTATTCGCCCCGCGCAGAAAGCAGCTTGAACTGTATGGACGCAATCTGTCGTCAGAAAGAAGTCAAACATGCTTTGGACCATATGTGTGCTTCTCATAGTTTTGTGGCTTCTCGGATTGATCAGTGGCTACACGATGGGTGGTGTCATTCATGTCCTGCTGGTCATCGCCATCGTCGTAGTACTGGTCAGAGTCATTCAGGGACGAAGACCATTGTAGCTATCAGGACTCGTAACCCTGTTAAGGAAGGAGATCGGTTCATATGAAACGGATAATGATCATTGGTATTGTTTTAATCGCCCTCGGGGTGGTGGCTCTTGCCTACCAGGGCATTACGTACACAAGCCGCGAGAAGATCATTGATATTGGCCCTATCGAAGCTACCCAGGAAACCGAGAAGACTATCCCGTTGTCACCCATTCTGGGTGTCGTTGCGCTTGCAGGGGGAATTGTACTGGTCATCATCGGAACCAGAGCAAGAAGATAAAGCATCAGGATATGTTGGAGATGCCATTTCATAGAAATTCGGTGACTTGACTTAGAAAAGATGCTCGGGCACAGAGACATTTCAATGCGTGAGAACGCTACCCTTCTTACAATCAGTCAGAGGCGAATTCGGTAGAATCATCGGGCTCAACACTGCTTCAGAGGACTCTGAAATTACTGGTAGTCAGCCGAGAGGAGACAGCCAGGGCACCTTCCAACCGCACTCGACAACAAAAAAACCGGCTGGCGATATGCCAGCCGGCTGATCATGTCGATTTTCTTGGTCGGGACGAGAGGATTCGAACCTCCGACCCCCTGAACCCCATTCAGGTGCGCTACCAGACTGCGCTACGTCCCGAAACCGATACCCTTGCTAGCACAGGCATAAAGACGGTGTCAAGCCTAAGACAATAGAGATCGGATTAACTGTTGTCGGCAACAGTTACGGGTTTTGAAAAATAGTGCCTGATGATCTTCTTCGACAGGGCATCGGCTTCTATCCAGTAGTAGTCTTCCCGGATGATGAGGCAGGCAATGGTGATGGCCTCGCCTGAGGTCTCGTGCTCGGCATAGCCCAGGAACCAGTTTCTTCTCCCCTCGGGTTCCGACCCGTCGATGGTCCCGCTCTTTGCCCCGAGCTGAACATTCTTGAGCACGCGATCATACCGGCTGTTCCAGAAGGTCTTGGAAACGGTCCCGCGCTTGATGGTCTGGTTCATCATGGCGCGCAGCTGCCGTGCCGTGTCTTTCCCCATGGCGGGCTGCGTCTCGACGGAATCGCCATGGACGATTCTGGGCCTCACCATGGCGCCATCGTTCACTACGGCGGTGATCATCTGGGCGGCATGAACCGGGGATATGCGGGTACGGCGGTTGAATCCGCTGGCGAGCTCTGCAACATTGAACTCGGTCTCCGGGATAAAGAGCGTGCTCGGTGAACACTCGATCCCTTCCAGGGGGGACTGCCAGAATCCCATCCTCATGGCGGTGAGCAGGATCGGGGTCTCCCCGAGCTGCATGGTCCCGATCTTTGCAAAGACCACATTATTCGACTGCGCAAAGGCCCTCGCCAGGGTTATCTCCTGTGTCCAGCGGTCTTTCTTCGGAGAGAGCTGATACTTGTAGAGCGTATGGGCCTTGCCGTTGTAGGTGAACTTGCTCTCCGGCGACATCCCCCCGGAATCGATGGCCGCGGCTGCGGTCACCACCTTGAACAGGCTGGCACCGAGGTATGCACCCAGACAGCGGCTGCAGTCCTCCTGCGCATTGTCCATGCCGTACAGGGCCAGGACGTCTCCTGAATGCGCGTCCATCACAACGATGGAGGCAAAGCTCACCTTGTTTCTCCGGGCAATCTCCCCGATATACTGCTGCAGGTCCCAGTCTATGGTAAGGTCCAGGGCATCGATCTTCTCCGGCGTGATGACACTGAGGGCTTCCTTCGATATGACCGGCTGAGCCTTGTGTTCAATCGGCAGGGCTTCTCCGTGCCTGCCTCCAAAGAAAAACATTCCGGTCATTATCACCACAAGGGGAATGACAACATAGCGCATGCGCAGTCTTTTTCTTCTTCTTCTCATCGTATCAGCAATTCCAGCTCTTGATTCTCAGGATAGGTATTTCATTGATCTTATCTATCCCTATCGCACATGCAGTCATGGCATGTCAATCTTTCAGCCATTACCACCCCTTCCACTGTTTCTTCGGCAGATTTTCAAAAGGAATGATCGGATTGAAAATCATCGTGTCATCTGCTAGGTTTATGCGATCTCTATCAAAGGGCAGGCCCTGCGATGAGAAATGACACGGTATGACTGGTGAATCGGCGTCTTAAAAAAAAGCGCTTCCTTCACGGGTACATACCCGGGATCAGGTATGGAAAGAGACATGAACGGTATCAGGGACGAGATCGATTCCCTTGACGCTCAACTCGTCAGGCTCCTTGGCAGGCGCTGTGAACTCTCGGTAGAGGTGGGGCTGCTGAAACGACAGAGGAACCTCGACCCCTATGACCCTTCCCGGGAGGCGGCCATTCTGGAACACCTGGCATCCCTGGCAAGGCCCCCGCTCACCGGGGCAATGGTCGAGAAGATCTTCACCGAGATCTTCAGCATGTCACGGGCACTCCAGAAAAAGAAGACGGTGGCCTTCCTGGGGTCTGAGGGCAGCTATTCACACCAGGCAGCCAGCTCGGTATTCAGCCAGGATGCCCGGCTCATCCCCAGAAAGGATATCGAATCGGTCATAACCGAGGTGGTCGCCGGAAGGGCCGACCTGGGCGTCGTGCCGGTGGAGAATTCCACCGAGGGGATGATCAACCGCACCCTCGACATGATGGTGACTTCACGGTTGTATGTCTGCGGGGAGATCATGCTCCCCATCAGGAACTGTCTGCTGTCGAAGAGCACCATGGACAAGATCAAAAACGTCTTTTCACACCCGCAGCCCCTTGCCCAGTGCAGGCGCTGGCTCATGGAAAACCTCCCCGAAGCCCGCACCACAGAGACCTCGAGCACATCGGACGCCGCCCTTGCCGCCGTCAGGAACGAAGACTCTGCGGCCATAGCATCCGCACTGACCGCACAGATCCACGGCCTTGCCATCCTCGCCGAAAACATCAATGACCTCTCGGAAAACATCACCCGGTTCTGGATAGTCTCACGCACCATGGTGCCCATGGAAGGCACGGCCAAGACCTCCATCATCGTAACCCTGGAGAACACCCCCGGGGCCCTCTACCATGCCATCGGGATCTTTGCCGGCAAGGGCATCAATCTCACCAAGATCGAATCGAGACCATCCAAGAAGAACCCGTGGGAATACCTGTTCTTCATCGACTTCCAGGGCAATCTCGAAGACGACAACGTCAAGGCAGCCATGGAAGAGATGACGTCCTATACGAAAGATATAATCATACTCGGATCATACCCTGAAGGGAGACGACTGGATTGAAAAAACCACTACCGACATCATGGCTGCAGGGCATACCGCCGTATGTTCCCGGCACATCGAAAGATACGATCATGAAGCGCTACGGGATTGCCCAGCCCATAAAGCTGGCATCGAACGAGAACCCCCTCGGGCCGAGCCCGAAGGCCCTGGAGGCCATCGAGGGCATCAAGGGAGCGGCGCATATCTACCCCGACCCCGATGCGGCAGACCTGAGAAAGGCGGCTGCAGCGTTCTTCAGGCGGCCCCCGCAACAGATCATCGTGGGAAACGGCTCCGACGAGATCATCGACCTCATCTGCAGGGCGTTCATCGAGCCCGGTGACGAGGTGATCATTCCCGGGTGCACCTTCAGCTACTACAACATCGCGGCCCTTGCCTGCGGCGCACGGGTTATCACGAGTCGCATGAACGACCATCTCATCGATATCGCCGCTATCGCGGAGAACCTCAGCGAAAAGACAAAGATCGTCTTTGTGGCAAACCCGAACAACCCCACCGGGACCTGCCTCGGCAAACAGGAGATCCTCGACCTCACCGCAATGGTCCCTGCGAACACCCTGCTCGTTATTGACGAGGCCTATGCGGCGTTTGTGCGTCGGGATGATTTTCTCAGTGCAACCAACCTCATAGAAGACCATGCCAACGTCGTCACCATGCATACCCTTTCCAAGTCTCACGGCCTCGCGGGCCTGCGCGTGGGGTTCGGCATCGCATCTGAGCCGGTCACGGAGACCCTCTACCGTATCAAGCCGCCGTTCAATGTGAACATCCTTGCCCTCAAGGCCGGCGAAGCCGCATTGTATGACTCGGAGTTCCTGCAGCAGACCCTCGAGAACACCTGGGAGGGGCTCGACTACATCTATAAGGAGATGGACCGCCTCGGCATCGATTACGTGCCCTCGCAGACCAACTTCGTGCTCATCCGCATCGGTACGGATGCGCCGCGGGTGTATGAAGAACTCCTGAAACGCGGCATCATTACGCGTTCCATGGCGAGTTACGGCCTCGGCGAGTATATCCGGGTGAGCGTCGGGCTCCCGAACGAGAACAGGGCATTCATCGCCCATCTGGAAGAGGTCCTGTGAAGATCGCCATCATCGGTCTCGGGCTCATCGGCGCATCCGTTGCCAGGGCGCTCAACGGCCTGGCAGAGATAACCGGCATCGACCGCGACCCGGCCACCACCCGCAAGGCGCTCGAAGACGGGGTCATCTCCTGCGGCGGAGCTGATCCTGCCCTGGCATCGGGAAGCGACCTGGTGGTCATTGCCGTGCCTGTGGGAGGCATCGTGGAGACCGCCGAGAAGGTGATCCCCCATCTGCCCCACGGCACGGTCATCACCGATACGGGCTCCACCAAGGACAGCATCGTCAGACGCATAGACGCCATCTGGCCGTACTTTGTGGGCTCCCACCCCATTGCGGGCAAGGAAAATCCCGGGTACGACGCGAGCCAGGCCACCCTGTTCAGGGATGCGGTCTGCATCATAACCCCTACCGAGGCCTCGAAGGACCGCTGCATCGAAGAGGTCCGGTGGCTGTGGACCTCGTGCGGAGCGCACATCACCGCCATGGCCCCGGACAGACACGATGCACTCATGGCCATCATCAGCCACATGCCCCACCTGCTCAGCTTCGTGTCCATGAGCCTTGCCGGCGACATTCACTTTCACCGTGAGCTCCTGGGGGCCGGGTTCAGGGATTTCACCCGCATAGCCGCATCCGATCCGGTGATGTGGAGAGACATCTTCATGGCCAACAAGGACCACGTGCTCTCGCTCATCGACGAGTATATGGCCGAGCTCGGGACAATACGGGACGTTATCCGCACGGGAAGAGACCAGGAGCTCGAAGGGATGCTGCGGCGCTACGCCACGATCAGGAGAGATCTCTATGAAGATAAACGGTGAAACAACACCCCCGGGCGACAAATCCATTTCTCACCGGGCCTTCATGTTCGGTGCCCTTGCCCGGGGCACCACGGCCATTGAAGGGGCGCTGGAGTCCAGAGACGTGCAGAGCACGCGGGAGGCCATGCGATCCCTCGGGGCAGCGATAGGGAAAAAGGGCGACACCTGGGTCGTTGAGGGGGGATCCCTGCGGGAGCCGGTGTCTGTTATCGATGCGGGCAATTCCGGGACCACGGCCAGGCTCATCAGCGGGATCTGTGCAGGCATCGACGGCGTGACCACCCTGACCGGCGACAGCTCGCTCGTATGCCGGCCCATGGGACGGGTCATCGAACCCCTGGAGAAGATGGGGGCCCGTTTCCTGGCCAGACAGGGCAGGTATCTCCCGCTGGCAATACACGGGGGCACCCTCAAGGGGATATCCTATGGCCTCAAGGTCGCTTCCGCACAGGTAAAATCAGCCCTGCTCCTGGCCGGGCTGAGTGCCCGGGGGACAACGACGGTGCAGGAGCCCACCAGGAGCCGCGACCACACGGAACGTATGCTGGCCCACTTCGGCGTGAAGCTCGCCATCAAGGAGAACACCATCAGCCTGACCGGCCCGGCGAGCCTCGAAGCACGCGAGGTACGCGTGCCGGGAGATCCCTCATCCGCGGCATTCCCGGCAGTCTGGGCAGCGGCGACTCCGGGGTCGCAGGTCCTCATCAGGAACGTCTGCATGAACCCGACCAGGACCGGGTTCATGAACGTCCTGAAGCGGATGGGCGCACCCGTATCCGTGGAAAACATTCGTGAGCAGGCAGGAGAACCGGTGGGAGATCTCCTCGTGGAGGGCGGCGCACTCCAGGCAACCACCATAGAGGGAGAGGAGATCCCGAGCCTCATCGACGAGATCCCCATCCTCGTAGTGGCAGCCTGCCTTGCACAAGGACGCACCATCATCAGGGATGCCGCGGAACTGCGGGTCAAGGAGACCGACCGGATTGCCGCGATGGTCCGGGGGCTTTCTCATCTCGGGGTCCGCGTGGAGGAGTTGCCGGACGGATTGATCATCGACGGGCCGATACGGCCTCGCTCCGGTGCGGTGGAGACCTTCTCTGATCACCGGATAGCCATGTCATTTCATATCCTGGCACTAGCATGTGATATCGAAGTTTGCCTGGACGACACAGCCTGTGTCGATATTTCATACCCGGGCTTCTTCACAGCCATGGAGAGACTCAGATGAAGCACGTCGTCGTAACCATAGACGGCCCCGCTGGGACCGGCAAATCCACCGTTGCCCGGATGGTGGCCCAGAGGCTCGGCTATCTCTACCTCGATACCGGTGCCCTGTACCGGGCTGCTGCCCTGGCAGTCGATGGAGCAGGCGGTGATATCGACGACAATGCCGAGTGCGGCAGGATCGTATCGGAGACGACCATTGAGCTAAAGGATAACCGGGTTGAAGTAAACGGCACGGATGTGACTGACGAGATCCGATCCAGCCGAGTCAGCACCCTTTCCTCCAGGATCGCGGTCCATCCCTCGGTCAGGAAGGTCCTCCTCGCCGTACAGAGGGCCTTCAGCGACCAGCAATCTCTCGTCGTCGAAGGCAGGGATACCGGGTCCGTGGTCTTCCCGGATGCCAGCGTGAAGATATACCTCGATGCCTCGGCAACAGAACGGGCACGGCGGAGGCACGAAGAAATGATCTCGAAGGGGGTTGCCGTTTCGTTCGATCAGGTCCTGACAGATGTGAAGAACCGCGACCAGCGCGACATATCACGTCAGACAGCGCCGCTTGTCGTGCCGGAACACGCCATTGTGGTGGATACGACACACCTCACTGTCGCGGGTGTGGTACAAAAGGTAGTCGAGGTTATACAGGAGAAACTAGCCGATAAGTAACCGATCCTTCTTGCTGGACGCCTCTGATGTGGCCTTCTTCTTCATCTCGGCAGCCATGAAGTCGATCATCTCTTTCGAGAAGTTGATTATATCCTTATTTGAGAACCCATTATTGATGAGTTCCTTGTAAAGTGTCTTTGCTAGTATCTTCGTGGCACGACTGGTATCCATATTCTTTAAGATAATATCTAGATTGCCTCTTCTGCTCATACCCTGTCCTCTCTTAACTCTCGGATGTTTAATGCATCTAGTGTGCCAACCAGTTGTATTAGCATTTTGTCAATGATATCAATATGTTGTGATTTTTGCATATCTGCATTGTCTATCATATCTGTGGATATTATGCAATACATGAATCCAGCCACGAATCCTAACAGGACTCTTGCATAATTTAGCCAACTTAGATACAAGTGGTTCATTATGGCAGAGTCAAAACCACCACAATTCAGAGTCCTGGCCAAGAAGATATCGCGGGTCGAGGTTGTCATTGTTCTCATACTCATCCTCGTGTGGCTGTCCGTCTTTGTGCTCATGAACATCAGGCAGCAAGAGCATGTGGAGAAGATGACCTCGCTGCAGGAGAAGATCCTGATGCTGGCTGCCGACCGGCTCAAGCCGGGCAGCGAAACGCAGGACATACTGTGGCCTTTTTACGATACCTTCTCGTATTGCATCATCGAAGGCAACACCATAATCGCCTCGAACCTCGACCGGCTCGAGGGGAAGAACATGACGCTCACGGAGGCCTTCGGCGATTTCCTGCACTCCCAGGAAATGCTCAAGCAGCTCCGCATGAACAAAGGCGGAACCGACTGGATCAGGCCCGACAAGATATCGCCCAGGCAATGGGTATCGTGGAGTTCCGATACCGGCAACTCTCATATCATTGCGCTCGTATCCGATGAAGAGGCACTCCTTGCCCTGTCCGGCTACCAGAGTTATAGATTTCTGCTCCTGATCTGTGCCTGTCTGTGCTCTGCACTGCTTCTGCTGGCCCTCATATGGGCATTGTCATGGATGAGACTCTCGGCAGTCAAGGGGCTGATAAAGGCCCCCTGAGGAATCGATCTGCAGCCTATGCCCCCGGGGAATCAGGGCTTGCTGCGGTCTTCTTTGTCTTTTTATATCTCCGTCTCCGGGGACGGCGTGGGGCGGTTTTGTGTTTTTCCCTGAAGATATCCTCGAACGGATCTCGTGCCGAAACCAGGCAACCATTGTGGATGATGGAAAAGATGATCGATGCATCCCGGTATCGGGCCCTCTTCTTCAATGACCACTTCATGCGCGAGGTTTCCATTGCAGCGAACATCCGCTCCACGATACAGATGGTCTGGATGATGCCGGCCCTGAGGCCCTTGGGGATAATGATGGGCATTCCTGTTCCCAGAAATGCGTCGTTGAGCAGCTCCATCTTATCGACATCCTGCTGATTGTTCTGCGAGATGAGCGAATTGGCCCACGGCCAGAACAGGAGTGAATACCGCGCCTCCTGCGACAGGCTGTCCTCCGAATTCCTGGTGGAATCAACCACCTCCAGGAGATCGCAGACCTTCCGTACGGCATCGGGCGACTTCTCGAGATAGGTACCCACCGTGCCGAAAAGGCAGGACAGCGCATCGAAGCGGTGAAACAACCGCAGCAGCGCAGCGGAAAAACCCGAGTTTATGTCCTTGTTGAGCTCTTCAAAGAGCCTGGCCCCGGAAGCCTGAAGGAGAAGGTGCTTGCAGGTCTCAATGCCACGGGCAGTGTCTTCTTCGATCGAGAAGTTCAGGCGGGCGGCATGCCTCATGACCCGCCATATCCTCACCGGGTCGTCTGTGTACCGCTCACGGGGATCCCCGATGACGCATACCCTGCCGCGACTTATGTCTTCAAGCCCTCCCACGAAATCAATGATGGAGAAGTTCGCGATATCATAGAAGAGTCCGTTGATCGTGATATCCCGCCTGAAGGCATCCTCTTCAGGGGTCCCGAAGGTATTGTTCTTATCGACACTGATCTCTGTGGGCTCATCGGGTTCCTTCCTGAACGTGGCAACCTCGATAATCTTGCCCCCCTTGAAACGGATGTGCGCAAGGCGGAACCGCTTTCCGATGAGGAAGCAATTGGCGAAGAGCTTCTTTATCTGTCCCGGCCGGGCATCGGTGACCACGTCAAAGTCTTTCGGCGTCTTGTCGAGCAGGAGATCTCGCACCGCCCCACCGACGAGATAGCCCTTGAACCCGTTCCGATAGAGCCGGTAAAGCACCTTCAATGCATCGGGATCGATCTGCTTCCGGGAGATTGTGTGGTTGGATCGTTCAACTACGACTGGCTGTCTATTTTCCATCTTCGGGGTCTTCACCGTCATGTTCATTTTTGTGGATTCTGTATGATTCATCTGCCCAGTGAATGAGGTCGACGCCTTTACATCCACGCGAGCAGAAGGGTCTGTAGGGGTTGTTCTCAAAGGGAACCTCTTTGCCGCAACTCGGGCACCTTACAACTTTGTGTTTCTGTATGTGCATACTGATATCCTATATATCTGTCCTGTTTTAAGACACTGTCTCTTTCCCTCGTCACTAGAGCATGCATGACCAGATCAATTGTCTGCGGGATTATATCAGGGATCTTCTGTTTCAGCAAACCCTGAGAGACCATATATAGCACCAGGGGGTTCTTGTCAAATTCATGCGATACGCACCTTGTGAATTATTACGCCCTTTATGCACTGAGAGATTTCTATTGACTAAAGTGGAAAAAGAGTGGTTTTTAATAGTAACATCAATGAGGAATGGGCCAGGACATGCAGAAAAAGGTCAGACGAAAGAAACAGATACTCCGGAACAAGGTCATTATCTTGCGGTCATCACGCGAACTCTTTCATAAGAAGGGGTTTTACGCCACCACCATGGAAGATATCGCCCAGCATTCCGGATTCGACAGGAGAACCATCTACAATCACTTCACCAACAAGGAAGATATCTTCGCCGCGCTCATCTCGGGAATACTCTCGGACATATCGGATATCTTCGACGAGATCACCGATGAGAAGACCTCGCCACTCGATAAACTACGAACCCTGATCCTCAAGCTGCTCGATCTCTACATCGAGAATTCGCAGTTGCTCAATATCTTCATGTCCGAGTACGGCATCAATGAAATCAAGAAAAAACGGCACATGTCAGCCTATACCCTCAAGAATATCCACGCCTACAAGGAAATAGAGTCCCGGCTCGTTGAGATGATCCGCGAGGCGCAGGAACAGAACCTTGTCGTCAATGTACATCCCTACATCCTGGCCGGGGTCCTCAATGAACTGATCCTGAGGAGCGTCATTGTCCTGCACAACCACAAGGGCACCCTGCGGAAAAAGGATATCATCCAGGATATCTTCGAGCTCCTGGGCAGGAATGTGGTCAAGGCCCAGGGATAACGAACCCTGGGATGCCCCTGTCTTTAGGGGCTCGACATGAGGCATCCTTTCAGGCGGCCCCTGGATGATCTCAGGTCCCTGTTCGCAACCGGCGCTGTAAACTCTCCCAGCCGACCCTGGTATTATTCCGCGCAGCATTCACTACCCCGATAACAAGCAACCCAGTGCCCGTATCCCTTTTCCCTATAGGCACCCCGCATCCGACGAACGCTCCTCGGTGCCACTGCCCGTGATCAGACACAAAAAAAAGGGGGGCCGGATAAAATACCCGGCCCCCTTTGCTGATTACTGTTCGCTCGGACAGAGGCGAAGCTCTTACATCATGCCGCCCATGCCGCCCATGTCGGGCATACCGCCGCCCGGCATTCCGCCGCCCGCTGGTTTCTCTTCGGGATGCTCGGCGATCATGACCTCGGTGGTGAGGAGCAGTCCGGAAACCGATGCTGCATTCTGCAGTGCAGACCTGGCCACCTTCGTGGGATCGATGATCCCGGCCTTGAGCATGTCTTCGTAGACCTCCGTGTCGGCATTGAAGCCATTGTTCCCTTTCAGACCCTTGACCTTCTCCACGACGATGCCACCTTCGAGGCCGGCGTTGACAGCTATCTGCCTGAGCGGCTCCTCAAGTGCCTTCTGAACGATCTTTACGCCGAATGCCTGGTCACCTGCAAGTTCGAGCTTGTCGAGCTTCTCGATGCAACGCAGCAGAGCCACACCGCCGCCTGCGAGGAAACCCTCTTCAACGGCTGCACGGGTTGCATGGAGAGCATCTTCGACCCTGGCCTTCTTCTCTTTCATCTCAGGTTCTGTTGCTGCGCCAACCTTGATTACGGCAACGCCGCCGGCAAGCTTGGCAAGTCTTTCCTGGAGCTTTTCCTTGTCGTAGTCAGAGGAAGATTCCTCGATCTGGGCCTTGATCTGCGTGATCCTGCCCTGGATCTCGGCGCTCTTGCCGACACCCTCGACGATTGTGGTATTGTCCTTGTCGATGATGATCTTCTTTGCCATGCCAAGATCAGCAACCTTGACCGACTCCAGCTTTCTGCCGAGGTCTTCGGACACAACCTGGCCACCGGTGAGGATAGCGATATCTTCAAGCATTGCCTTGCGTCGGTCGCCAAAGCCCGGGGCCTTGACCGCAGCGCACTTGAGGGTTCCCCTGAGCTTGTTGACAACCAGTGTTGCAAGGGCTTCGCCCTCGACATCCTCAGCGAGGATAACAAAGGCCCTTCCCTCTTTTGCAATCTGCTCGAGAACCGGGATGATGTCTCTCATGTTGCCGATCTTCTTGTCGTAAATAAGGAGATACGGATCTTCCAGTATGGTTTCCATCCGCTCGGCGTCGGTTACGAAGTAGGGAGAGAGGTAGCCTCTGTCGAACTGCATTCCCTCTACCAGTTCCAGCGTGGTCTCCATACCTTTCGCCTCTTCCACCGTGATGACACCTTCTTTGCCCACCTTGTCCATGGCATCAGCGATCATTTCGCCGACTTCGGCATCACCATTGGCAGAGATGGTTCCCACCTGCTCGATCTCTTTCTTGTCTTCAACGCTCTTGCTCATCTTCTTGAGCTCTTCCACTACCTTTAAAGTTGCCTTGTCGATCCCGCGCTTGAGATCCATGGCATTCATCCCACCGGCGAGATACTTGAGCCCTTCGGTATAGATAGACTGAGCGAGAACGGTTGCTGTTGTGGTTCCGTCACCGGCCACATCGGATGTCTTTGAAGCCACTTCCTTGACCATCTGGGCACCCATGTTCTCGAACTTGTCTTTCAGTTCGATCTCTTTTGCCACACTGACACCGTCTTTCGTAACGGTCGGTGCGCCGAACATCTTGTCCAGAATAGCATTTCTTCCCTTTGGCCCCAAGGTCGCCTTAACGGCATTGGCGAGCTTGTCAACACCCTTCAAAACCTTTGCTCGTGCTTCCTGACTATAGATAATATCTTTTCCAGCCATCTTCTTTCCTCCTTATTTACTCGATAACGCCGAGAATATCGTCTTCTCTCATGATCAACATTTCCTGCCCTTCAACCTTCACTTCCGTGCCCGCGTATTTAGAAAAGAGAACCTTGTCTCCCTGCTTGACATCGATGGGAATGAGCTTTCCATCTTCTGACTTCTTTCCCTTGCCGGCTGCCATGATAACACCCATCTGGGGCTTCTCTTTTGCGGTATCAGGAATTATGATTCCGCCCTTGGTCTTCTCTTCCTCTTCGATCCTCTTGACCAACACTCTATCCTGCAGTGGTCTTATTTTCATTCCTTTCCTCCTTTAATCAATTTTGTTAGCACTCATTCCTTATGAGTGCTAACATCGATACAGCTATTGGATGAAAAATTCAACCCCCAATTTTGCAGTTGGCAAATCTATCGGTTTCATCCTGCCAGGATTACTCCGGTATATCTTCATATGGCTGCTTCTATCTCTTTTTATCTCTCGTTCTCTCCTTCTTTCTTCTGATTTATTTTTCGAACCGGCATTCTGCCTTCCTTGATCCGCCTTTTTCTCCGCGCATTTTCCTGAACGGAGACGTCCCCGGTCAGGCAGCAGCGGTGTGCCCCTTTAAGGTGCGAGAAGGCAGCCGGGATTCCCCCATCGTGGATATCCGCACTTGTGCATTTGACAAATCACAGGGTGTTATGCCAGACTCCCTCTCATTCACTCTTTATTAGGGAGCACTGGTATGAATACACTTTCCAAGCAGATCTGGTTCGGCTTCATCCTCATCCTTCTGTCGGCACTCACCTACTACTTCCACTACCTCATCTTCCATGACGCACATCATATATTCATCTACATGGTCGGGGACATTGCCTTTGTCTTTATCGAGGTGTTCATGGTCTCGCTGATCATTCACAAGGTCCTCGAAGAGCGGGAGAAACGCACCAGGCTCGAGAAGCTCAACATGATCATCGGGGTCTTTTTCGGCGAGATGGGCACAGGCCTGCTTGCGTATTTTTCCGACCTCGATCCGAACCTCGATACGGTCAGGAAAGATCTCATCGTGACCAGTCAGTGGACCGATCAAGAGTTCTCGAAGGTGAGCAAGCGCCTGAACGCCTATTCCTACAAGGTGGAGCCCGGCAAGCTCAATCTTGACGAACTCCGCTGCTACCTCATTAACAAGCGGGACTTTCTCCTGACCATGATGGAGAATCCCAACCTCATGGAGCATGAAACCTTTACCGAACTCCTGCGCTCGGTATTTCACCTTGCCGAAGAACTGAAATTCAGGAACGACATGAAGGACCTCCCCCATGAGGATCTCGGCCATATTGCCGGTGATATCGACCGGGCATACCGGCTGCTTGTCCGCGAGTGGGTCGCCTACATGAAACACCTCAAGGACAACTTCCCCTATTTCTTCTCTCTGGCCATGCGCACAAATCCCTTTGATCAGAATGCATCGGTCATCGTGGGGACTATCCCCCCGAGCTGCATGGCCTGATTCAACACAAAGAGGAAATCATGGACTTTCTCACGATCTTTTTCATTGCCCTGGGGCTTGCCATGGATGCCTTTGCCGTCTCCATTGCCAGCGGCCTTTCCATGGAAAGGCTCCGCATCAGATATGCTCTCAGGATCGCCCTGTTTTTCGGAGGCTTCCAGGCCTTGATGCCTATTCTCGGGTTCATGGCAGGACTGAGCGTCCGCGAATTCATCTCCGGCTTCGATCACTGGATAGCCTTTGGCCTGCTCTTGTTCATCGGCTCCAAGATGATCTACGAATCCATTTTTCTCAATGGCAACGACAAGAAAATGGACCCCCATGATATCCAGATGCTCCTGGTCCTGTCCGTGGCAACGAGCATCGATGCCCTGGCAGTGGGTATCAGCCTGTCTCTTCTGAAAGTGGAGATACTTCTGCCCGCCCTGATCATCGGGGTCGTTACCTTCGTCCTCTCCTACCTGGGTGTCTTCATCGGCAGGAGCATCGGGCATCTCTTCGAGAAGAAGATCGAAATCCTCGGCGGTCTCGTCCTCATCGGCATCGGCACTAAGATCCTCATCGAACACCTGGGCAGGTGATGCCGGGTATAACTCCCTCCCGGAGACGATCGGCCTGTCTCATCACTGTCTGAATGCCCCCTGTCTTCTCCCGGGAGCATCATCCGCGTTGTCTTGATCATTAAAGGGAACTGTGCTATCTGATTCTCACTATTTTGTTATGTAATCGAGTAACGATGTTTCCCTTAATGGAGGTCTCACGTGGAGTATCTCGGCTTGGATGTGGGGAGCTCTTACCTGAAGATCTGGCTCGAGAACGACTCCCGCGAACTCATCTCTTGTGCGTGCATTCAGCACAAGGGCTCCCCGAAGAGCCTCGTCTTCAAAGAACTCTCACAACTTGACAGGATGCCTGACTATCTCTGCTACTGCGGAAATCTCCAGGGCCGCGGAATCAGTGCCTGGTCCTATGACGGCCTCCTTGCGGAGATCGACTACCTCAAGGAATGCTATCCGCAGCGCCACCTCCTCATCTTCGGGGCAGAGAAGGTGGAGCTCGTGCGCTATGACGACAACGGCCGCATCCTCTCGCTCCAGGCAAACCCTCCGTGCGCAGCCGGGACCGGTTCCTTCCTCGATGAACAGGTGAGCCGGCTCGGACTCAACCCGGCCGAACTCGGGCAGATTGCAATCGATGAAAACGCCCCCCTGGTGGCCTCCAGGTGCGCTGTCTTTGCCAAGACAGACCTCATCCACCTCCAGCAGGAGGGGTATTCGGCGCAGGCCATGTACAACGGCCTGTGCAAAGGCCTCGTGATATCGGGCCTGAAAAGCGTGTTCGGCGGCAAGATCCCCGATGGCGAGGATATTCTCCTGAGCGGCGGCCTCCTGGCAAATCCCCACATAGAGCACTTTCTGGGGGCCATGCTCCCCAGGGCCATGCCCGTTACGGCCCCCCTGTTCTCGCGTGCAAAGGGGCTGTGCAACAAGGCGCGCCTCCTTGGCACGGAAACCGCCGGATTCATCCGGGGCCTCGAGGCCGTCTCCACTGCATCTCCCATCACTGGCGAGGCCTTGAGTCTTGAACTGGTAAAGAGCTCCTTTCCTTCCCGGGAGATGACAAGAGCGCGCGACACCTTCGGAAACGAGATCTGGCACGACATCAGACCCGGCGAGGCGCTCGATGTGTATCTGGGCGTGGATGTCGGGTCGACCTCCACCAAGGCAGTGTTCGTGGACCGCTCGGACAGGATAAGACTCGACATCTATACCAGGACCTCGGGTAATCCCATCGAGGCCACCAGGAGCATATTCTCGGGCATATGCCTGGTTCAGGATTCCCTGGGCTGTACCTGCAGGGTTCGCGGCTGCAGCACCACCGGGTCCGGCAGGCTGCTCATCGGCCGTGTCATCGGCGCCGACCTGATCATCAATGAAATAACGGCCCACGCCACAGGGGCAAAGACCGTCGATGAGAGCGTGGAGACCATCTTCGAGATAGGCGGCCAGGATGCAAAGTTCATCAGGATCGAGCAGGGCCGCATCGTGGATGTGAATATGAACTACGTCTGTGCCGCAGGAACCGGATCGTTTATCGAGGAGCAGGCGCATACGCTGGGCATCGGCCTGGATGAAATAAGCGAACTGGTCATGGGAATCAGCCCCCTTGCCAATTCCGACAGGTGCACCGTCTTCATGAATCAGGAGATAACCAGACAGCTCGCCCTGGGATATCCCAAAGAGAGGATCATGGCCGGGGTGCTCTTCGCGGTCTTCAAGAATTATCTCAACAAGGTGGTGGGAAACCGGTACTACCGGCGGGACAGCATCGTATTCCAGGGGGCCACGGCCCGGAACAGGGGCCTTGTCGCGGCCCTCGAGCAGCTGACCGGGGCACAGATCAGGGTTTCCCCGTTCTGCCATGTCATGGGGGCCTACGGCGCTGCGCTCCTGCTGAAGGAACGGCCGAAGAGGGAAACGGGGTTCCGGGGGTTTCATATCCCCGAGGTCATCGTCAACGAGACCACCTGCAAGGGGTGCGAGAACACCTGCAGGATCACCAGGGCCAGGATGGGTTCAGAGAAGATCAGCTGGGGGTACCTGTGCGGAAGAGAACCCGGAGAGAAGACCCGGGGCAGAGACCCGAATCCGGCAATGAAGATCAGGGAGCATCTCCTGATGGGTAATCCAGCCCCGGCTCGAACGAATCATCCGGCTCTCAAGATACCCACCCTGCCCCTGTATGATGAATTCACACCGCTCTTCAAGGAGATAGCCCGGGCAGCACCTGTCGACATCGAGGTGTGTCTCCCGTCAAGAGACGAGATTGCAGCAGAGCTCATTGCCATCGGCTCAGGGGACTTCTGCTATCCCATAAAGGTCGCCATGGCATGCACGAATGTGCTCTTGAAAAAATATCCCGGGCACAAGATTCTGCTGCCCTTTCTCATCAAGGAGAAACCCGATGAACACATCCACCCCAGGAGCCTCTACTGCCCGTTCATCACCGGCCTGGCAAGCCTGTACCAGCAGGGGCCCTACGAGGGCCGCGTTTTCTCACCCATGATCGATCTGAGCAGGAAAGTCCCGTGGCAGGCCGGAGAGTTCCTTGCATCTCTGAAGCTGGCGGGCATTGAGCACATGCCGCGCCACACCATGGAGAGGGCCCTGGCAAAAGGGCTCTCCAATGTTGACCGCTGCCGGCGCAACCTCACGGCCCTCGGCAGAACCATCCTGGAACGAGTCCCGCCCGAGAAGAAAATCATTGTCCTTGTCGGAAGGTCGTACAACCTCTACCACAGGATACTGAACCTGGGCATTCCGGAATTGATCGAATCCATGGGGTACACCGTTGTCCCCATGGACATCATCCCGGATGAAGCGGACAACACCGATGTGGTAGAGCACTTCCCCGACATGTACTGGTACCAGGGCCAGAGAATACTGCGCAAGGCGCTCACCATAAAGAACAAGCCCAACATGTTTCCCCTCATGCTCTCCAATTTCTCCTGCGGGCCCGACTCCTTCATACTGAGCTACTTCGAAGAGATCTCCCGTCACAAGCCCTACCTCATCCTGGAGCTCGACGAACATGGCTCTGCAACAGGATATCAGACACGTATCGAGGCCTTCTGCAACATGATCGAACAGTACGAGGGACAGGTACCCATTAGAAAGGCCGTACCCGTATCCAGGATCCGATACCGCTTCGAGAAGATGAAGAATGACACCCGGATATGGATTCCGCAGATACACCCCTATATCCCCCAGCTCTGGGCCGCCGTGCTCCAACGCTATGGCTTTCAGGCGATCCCTATGGGAGAGGAGACCGCCAGCCAGTGCAACATGGGCAGGGCATTCTGCAGGGGGAGCGAATGTCTGCCGGCAGCTGTGACCATAGGAAAATTCCTCTCCTGCATAGGCACCAACGATACCGGTCGGGATGCCGTACTCTTCATGCCCAGGGCAGAAGGACCGTGCAGATTCGGCCAGTATGCCACGCTCCAGTCACGCATCCTCGACCGTGCCGGCATCGAGCGCTCGTACATCTTCTCCCCCACCTCGGAGAACGGGTACGCATTCCTAAACCGCCAGGCCGAGCTGGAAGTATGGCGGGCAACGTGCCTGGGCGACCTGCTCTTCAAACTGAGGTGCCGCACCGTGCCCTACCACCGGCAGCCCGAGGCAGCACAAGCACTGTTCAGCACGGCGCTGCAGGAGATCATCAGCCGGGTGCGCTCGCAGGGGAACTGGGCCGAGACAGTCCGTCTGCTCGTCAAGGAACTCTGCTGCACCGTGGATTTCTCTCAGCCGAGAAAACCGCTTGTGGGGATCGTGGGGGAAATCTTTGTCCGGCTCAACAGCTTCTCGAACCAGCATGTGGTGGAGGCTATCGAGGCTGCCGGCGGAGAGGCGTGGCTGTCGCCCCTGGCGGAATGGATTCACTATGTATGGGAACTCCTCGCCTGCAAAGGGGGCTTGAAAAACAGGCTGGGATCTCTTGTGAAACGGTGTTTCATACGCAGGATCGAAGACGATGCAACCCGCCTCTTCAGCCCGGTGCTCGACGATATGGCTGAGCCGTCCATAGCCCGGATCTTTGCAGAGGCCCGAAGATTCATGCCCGTAGAGTTTGAGGGAGAGACAATCCTGACCCTTGGAAGGGCAAAGATCTTTGCCGGCCAGGGAGCTTCTCTCGTGGTAAACTGTTCGCCCTTCGGGTGTATGCCCGGCCGCCTCACCTCACACATCTTCAGAAACCACCCCGACTACTTCGGCGTTCCCATCGTCAATCTCTTTTTCGACGGCATCGGCGACATTGCCTCCCAGGTGGCGATCTATCTCCATTCCATCACCCAGGACCGGCAGCATAAAGAGCATGCCTGCCTGTCCACATTCGGAAAGCAGACACATCTGCCGGGGCAACCTTGACTTTCATATTCCGAGCCCTATATTTGGTTAACTCTTAATGAGGAACAAAGGCCTACGAAAGGGGGATATTAAGATGAGAAAGATGTCAGTGGTGATAACAGGGATCCTCTTGGTTATGCTTGCTTTCGGTGGAATGGCATACGCAGCACACGGCCGGATCAATGTGAACACAGCGTCGGTCGAAGAGCTCCGGCTGCTGCCGGGACTCGGCGATACCCTGGCCGCGAGCATCGTTGAGTTCAGAGATGTGAACGGACCATTCAATTCAATAGACGACCTGCTCAAGGTAAACGGCATGACCGAACCCAAACTCAATGAGTTCAGGGAAGACTTCAAGCTGGAGGGAGAAACAGACTTTGATCCGGAGACCTACAAACAGGTGCCGGATGTGTACCGGGACACTCAACCAAAGAAAGACCTCAAAAAATAACAGCAACATAACCACCAAACCATGAAGGTTTACCATAAGACATGCAGTGAATAAAAACCGGTTCCTGAGTGGGTACCGGTTTTTATTCACTGCGCTATACAACATTTCCAAACCGTCAGAATACCATATGGCGATATTCGATGGTTATTGTCCTTGAAGTTCCTTCATCAGAGCATATTCATGATATGTACTCAACGGTTATATGTATTCATTTGGCAGACACACCTTCTCATAAGGTTCTCCCTGATGTTAAATTCCACCAGACCATGACAGGCAAATAAAGACCCATTTTTTTCATGGGAAGACGGTGCCGAGTACTGATTGTACAGAGCATGAACGTAGAACGATCTCAGTGAGTCTTCATCTCATCGATCCGATTCAGGCACCCTGACAAGGGGATTCTCGAGGAATGAACCGGAATCCGAGCCACCTGGCCAAGGTTACCCGGCCTCTGCTCGCAAAGTACTTCTCGAGGAAGCGCATATTCGAGCTTCTGGACAGATGCTGTGCGTATCCTGTTGTCCTGATCACCGGCCCGGCAGGGAGCGGGAAGACCACCCTGGTCAACAGCTACCTCAACGAACGCAGGCTCGATTGCCTGTGGTACCAGGTGGATGAAGGGGATGCAGACCCTGCCACTGTTTTCTATTACCTGCGACAGGCAGCAAAGGAAATCGTCCCCCGAAGACGCACACTCCTTCCGCTGCTTACCCCTGAATATCAGGCGGGACTCGCCACGTTCACCAAGCGCTACTTCGAGCAGCTCTACGAGAGAATGCCGCACCAGACCGTTATCGTGTTCGACAACTACCAGGAGTCACCCGAGGCATCGGTATTTCACACGCTGATCAGGCATGGCCTGTCAGTCATACCGCCCGGCATGCATGTGGTTCTCATCAGCCGCAAGGCCCCCCCGGCAGAACTGGTCTACCTGGAGGCAAACAGACAGATGGCTACCGTGAGGTGGAACGACCTGAAACTGCAGCCCGAGGAGACCGCCGGAATTATAGAGCTGCTCGCCCCCTGGTTTCTGTCCGAAGAGAGGATCAGGGAGATCCATGAATTGTCTGCAGGATGGATGGCCGGGGTCGTGCTCATGGTGCAACAGGCCAGAACCGAAGGCATAGAGCCTCAGGTTTTTGCCAGCCAGGCCCCGGAGGCGATCTTCGACTATTTTGCCAGCGAGGTCCTCAGCAAGATGGACGAAACCACCCGGGACTTTCTGTTCACGACCGCCTGCCTTCCCCATATGAGCCCCCTGCTGGCCGGGGATCTGACCGGGAATCAGCAGGCAGGCTTGATACTCTCGGACCTGAGCCGGCACAATTATTTTATCGAGCGCCGTTTTACGAGCGAACCGGTGTATTCCTACCATCCGCTGTTTCGGGAATTCTTGCGCTCCAGGGCTGCCAGCGTGTTCCGGCCTGAAACAATGACCTCCCTGATAACAAAAGCAGCGTGTCTCCTGGAGCGTGACGGCCAGGCAGATGAGGCACTCGACCTGATCCTTGAGGCCGGAGACTGGGAAAAAATGGTCGTGTTTCTCATGCAGCATGCCCCATCCATGCTGGAACATGGCAGGCACCGCTCACTGGAACACTGGCTTGCAGGCATCCCGGAGGATATTCTCCACTCCTCGCCATGGCTGCTGTTCTGGCTGGGGACCAGCCGTCTCCCATTTGACCCCCTGCAGGGCATGGCAAACTTCGAGGAGGCCTATGGCCTGTTCAAGGCTCAGGACGACATTCCCGGTATATTCCTGTCATGGTCAGGCATCGTCAATGCGGTTGTCTTTGCCAATGCCGGGTATGCCAGGCTGGATGAACTGATCACGGATCTCGAGGAGAGAAGGGCGGCATTCGATGCACTGCCGTCCGATGAGATCCGTGCCAGGGTGGCAAGCGGCATGTTTACCGTCCTTGCCTACAGGCATCCTGAACACCCCGAAGCCGGTTCCTGGGCCGAGCTTGCGCTGGATCTCGCTGATAAGACCGAGGACATGGACACCTTCATCCTCACGATGGTCAACAGATCCTCCTTACAGAAGTTATCGCTGGGCCGGCTCAAGCAGATGGGAGAGGATATCATCTCTCTTCGGCTGCTCGCCCATGACCCAAAACTGTCCGAAATGGGCAGACTGTTCATAACCGTTGCTGAGGCCAATTATTATGCGGTAATCGTGATGCACGAACAGTGTCTCTCTACGGTAAAAAAGGGCCTTGAACTTGCCCAGCACAGCGGCATACACACGTGGGATGTCATGCTGCTGGGCAAGGCCGCGATGAGCTGTCAGAATGTGGGGGACTACGTTCAGGCAGACCGGTTCCTGGACCTGCTTTCATCACATGAAGACGAACCTCGTCCATGGATCCTGGGTTTCGTTCAGATCCTGAAAGCCCGACAGGCCCTTATCAAGGGCGATCTGTCAGGTGCTGCCGAGTTTGCAGAACGGGTATCACGGTTGAGTGCCGAGGATAAGATACCCCTCACATTATGCTGCGACCTCATCTTCTGTGCCCAGCTGATGCACAGGGTCGGCGATGACGACAGGGCTCAAGCCATCCTCGATGAAGTCGCCACGATCGCCGGAAAGATTCACAGTGAAGTTGTATCGATCAGTGCCAAATTGATCGAGGCACAAATTGCATTGGACCGGGGACATGATCGTGAAGGTCTTTCTGCTCTGCGGGAAGCCCTGGGCAGACAGAAAGAAACGGGATATTTTCTCATAACCTGCGATGTCCCGGCTTCAACGGCAGCCCTGTGTGCAAGGGCTCTGAAAGACGGCATCGAGGAGGATTTCGTCAAAGAGATCATCCGCAGGCGCCACCTGGTCCCGGACGATCTCGCCATGACAACCATGGACTGGCCCTGGCCGGTGCAGGTCTTCACCCTGGGACGGTTCGAGGTCTTCAGGGATGGAGAACCGGTGCGGTTCGGAAAAAAGGCCCAGAAGAAGCCCCTGGAGATGCTCAGGCTTCTCGTTGCTCAAGGAGGTTCGCAGGTGGGAGAAACCCATATCGCCGACTCCCTCTGGCCGGATGCGGACGGCGACCTCGCGCTCAAGGCCTGTACCACCACCCTGCACCGCCTGCGCAGACTGCTCGGCCATCCAGAGGCGATCCTGCTCCAGGACGGGATGTTGACTATTGACGCCCGCATCTGCTGGACCGATGCCCGGGCCTTTGAACACCTGCTGGACAAGGCAGAACGGCTGTGGGAAGGTGCCAGGGCCGAAAAAGAGCACACCAAGGCCTGTGAGCTGACCTGCACTGCCCTGGACCTTTACCGGGGCCCGTTCCTCGCCGGGGAGACCTGGAGCCCGGAGGCGATCTTTATGCGAGAACACCTGCACGCCAGGTACTTCAATGGGTTGTACCGACTGGGAGACTACCTGGCATTCAACAACGAGTGGGACAAGGCCCGGGGATTCTTCGAGCACGGGCTTGAGATCGATGACTGTGCAGAGGACTGCTACCGGCGACTCATGCTCTGCCTGCAGCAACTGGGCCGCAGGGCAGAGGCCCGGGCAGTATTCGAACGCTGCAGAAGAACCCTTCGGGTCAGGCTCGGCGTGGAGCCCTCTTCAGACACCATGGCCTTGTGCCCTTCACTGCAGAAACACCCGGACAAACACCCTTGACGAAAGAGAGGCCATGAATCGATGCGAAGGAGTTCGGGTAACGGCAACTACGATCCTGCAGACAGGCTGTTCCTGTCTGCAGGATCGTAGTTATATCCTCTCTCACCCGGTGTTAAGGGGTGGTGAAGTTCAAATCAACCGTATCACCCGTGGTCACATCTTCCTGCAAGAGCGTGGCGGTGCCGTCCGAAGCAATGATATCGTACGTGCCGGCAGGCAGGTTGACCTCAAAGGAACCGCTGGTCGAGACACTGAGGGCCTTGACCTCGATCCTGCCGCCCTCTTCACAGGGGGACGCCTGCAGGAACCGTATCCTCACGATCTGCTCCTGCTCCTGATCCGGCAGGACAACACTGCACGTGATAATCCCCATTTCTGCAGACGTCAGGGTGAACGATCTGTCGTAGTCCTCATTGTTGGCCGCAGCGAGCACCGAACATGCAGGGCTGTAGCCGTCTTGATAGGCAACGATGACATACGTTCCCGGCTCCAGGTACATGAGATACTGGCCGTTTTCATCAGAAACCGTGGCGGTGTGCCTGATGACCCCACCGGTATCTGCAGTGTGGATCTGGGCGCTGACCAGGACCCCCTCGAGTGGAGCCTGGTTCACATCGGTGATCACCCCGTCAACGATGGCATTGTCAATCGTACCGATCACCTTGATCGTCGGTTTCAGCAGCCAGTTGCCGCTGCTGCCGGCCTGAACGACAGAGGCTTGCGCATCAAAGTCGAGCACCAGCTCGGTGGTCAGTCCTTCAACGATCTCGAACTCATGGACGAGCTTGATCCCTGTCTGGTACCCGCTCGGTATCTTCAACTCGTGATATCCATCCGTGTCGTCGATGATATAATTTGCATACGGGTGGGCCTCCCCGCGGATATTGAGCCCGGCATCGGCATTGGTGCCCACGATGAGCCGCACCTGGGTATAGAGCCCGCTCTCGAGGGGAGAGATGCCAAGCTGTTCTATCACCCCGTTTACCAGTTCGAGCAGATTGTAGGTTTTGTCCGGCGTTGCAACAACCTGCCAGATGCCGTCATCGTCCCCTCCCCGGTGAACCTGTACCTCGTCTATGGTTACATATATTGCTCTGTAATCGGTGGAAGCCGCATCGGTGAGCCCCAGAGACAGGGTGCCCGTGGTGCCTGATGAACTGCTGCTGTTGCAGCCATACAGAATAAACAGGGCAAGAACTACAGCGATGACGATGCGAATCTTCGATATGTGTTTCATGGATGCTCCTTCTCCATACAATGGTATGTTCTCATCCCATGCAATAACCGTGCACTATACTCAAGTATATCACCAATTCCAGCAGAATCAATACCCTGGGTAGATTCTGCTGGACATCAGCGCATGCTATCCGTCAAACAGATCGACCAATTCGTACATCCGGTTTCATTTATGTACGTACCCGCCCGGCATGCCAGGCAGGACAGAATGTCCCTGCTCGTACATCACTGCCAAAACCAGGCACAACAGCTCAGAGGCCCCAGAGATAGCGCATCCGTGTCTGCCCGTCAGGCATGGTCTCTCTCCCGACCAGCCCGCCCAGGATGGCCCAGTAGGAGCCCTTTTCCGTATCTGTTTCACGGTAATACAGGGGGTTCAGCTCCAGCTCCTCTGTTTGCGGCGTGGTGCTCTTCCTGATGAGCCGCCAGAGAAAACGGAACTCCTTCGTGTCGGGCCCGGTTCGCTCGTAGGAGACCACCTGCCAGAGGAACCTGGCCCTGAGCGTCTCGTCTTTTTCCCGCTCATAGGTGAACACCCCGATGTCATCGGTTCCCAGCCAGATGAATGCGGATTTCGTCGTATCGAGCTTCTCATCGTGCGTATAGGAATGAAAAATGAGAGAGGCATCCGTTATCTTGTCCGGTGACCTCCTGTGCCACCAGAGCGGGGCTACCGTGTAGAGGTTCTCGCCCGTGGACGTATCACTGCCGAACCGTATGACGGGCCATAGTGCGGAGTATTCCTCGTAGGTGCCCTGCTGCAGGTGACCATAAAAGGGCCAGAGGATGTCGGTCTCACCCCGGTCCTGCTCGACCTTGTGATACACCAAAGGCCAGGCCGATACCGGGTAGGAGGCCTGGCTGCCCTCTGCATGGAGCATGTCCCGGCAACCGCACATGAAAAAAAACAAAAGCACAAGGAAAACCGAAGAAACCATATTACGCATCATAGGTGCGTGACCTCCTCCGGCCGAGCTGGATCCTAAGCACCATTTGAACTGAATTGGTGAACAAGTCAATATTTCCAGTACGCTATACTTCATTTTATTTCTGAGATCGGTATAGGGAATTACCTTCGGTATTCAAGAAGTTCTGGCTGATGGCTGAAAAGTGCTTCTCCTCTGGGAAGACCGGTTGCGGTATATAGACCAGCGTTACCCGCCTCGCGCCAGTTCGGGAGATTTCCGGCCTCCGGCACCACACTTCCCGGGCTTTTTTTATATTTCCGGTACCCGCTCAACTGTGCTAGATAGCATAGCAGCAGTTTTTTTTACATTGCCCTGACGGGCAGTTGGGCTCAACGTGAATAAGGAGGCATCTATATGGCAGATCCGGTCAACCATCTCCATGAACGTCTTCGGGCACTGGCCCACAACCTCTGGTGGACATGGCATCCCGAGGTTATCAGCATCTTCACCGACCTGGACCCGCACCTGTGGCGCCAGGTTGATCACAACCCCATTGCCTTTCTCAACCAGATCACGCCGGAGCAGGTCGAGGAGCGGGCCGCCGAACTGGTACTCCACAGCCGGATAAACTATGCCTTCCGGAGACTGAACGAGTATATGGAGCAGCAAAAGACCTGGGGCATCATCCACTGCGGCAATGTGAACAACCGCCCGGTTGTCTATTTCTCCGCCGAGTTCGGCCTCCATGAATCCCTGCCGATCTACTCCGGCGGGTTGGGCATTCTGGCGGGAGACCACCTCAAGAGTGCCTCCGATCTGGGGATCCCCCTGATAGGAATCGGGCTGCTCTACCAGCAGGGCTATTTTTCCCAGCGCCTGAACAACGATGGCTGGCAGGAAGAGGATTACATCGACCTCGATCCCGGCAGGCTGCCGCTCCAGCAGGTGAGGGATTCTGCCGGTCAGCCTCTCATCATACGGATAGATACCCGCAGGAGTCCCCTCCAGGCCAGGGTCTGGCAGCTCCAGGTGGGACGTGTTCGCCTGCTGCTGCTCGATTCCAACGTAGACGGCAACTCTGCCGAAGATCGCGACCTGACATCCCGGCTCTACGGCGGTGACGACAACCTGCGGATTCGACAGGAACTGCTCCTGGGGGTCGGCGGGGCTCGTATCCTGCAGGCACTCAATATCTTCCCCGGAGTACTTCACCTGAACGAGGGCCACAGCTCCTTTGCCATCCTCGAAGAGATCCGCCGCATCATGGACTATGACCAGATCCCGTTCCACCGTGCCCACCGGCGGGTCTCCCTCTATACCGTCTTTACCACGCACACCCCGGTTGCGGCAGGCCACGACCGGTTCCACCCGGACCTGGTGGAAGAGCACCTCGGCATCTTCCGGGAAAGAATCGGGCTGTCCCACGAAGATTTCATGGCCCTGGGACGCGTCAATCCGGGAGACCATACCGAGACTTTCTGCATGACGGTACTCGCGCTGAAGACCTCACGCCGGGCAAACGGCGTCTCGGCAATCCATGCCGACGTCAGCCGTCTCATGTGGCACGGACTCTGGCCGAGCAGGCCCGAGCTCGAGGTCCCCATCGGCCACATCACCAACGGGGTCCATGTACTGTCATGGCTGGCCCCACAGATGCACCAGTTGTTCCAGACGCGTCTCGGGCAGGACTGGCCCACCCGCATGGTGCACCCGGACGTTTGGGACCATGTGGCCGAGATCGACGACGGAGAGCTGTGGGAGACCCACCAGAGCCTGAAGATGCGGCTCATCCGCTTCGTCCGGCGGCGCCTGCGCCTTCAGGCAGAGCGCCTGGGCCACCACGAAACCATCGAAGAAATCGATCGCATCCTGGACCCGGACGTGCTCACGATCGGGTGCGCCCGCAGGTTCGCAACGTACAAGCGGGGAACGCTCATCCTGTCCCAGCCCGAACGTCTAGCCCGATTGGTGAAAGATACTAAAAGGCCCGTTCAAATTATTTTCGCAGGCAAGGCCCACCCCCGTGACGACGAAGGCAAGTGGTTGCTGCAGCAGATCGCCCGCCTCAGCTACGACAGTGCCTACCGGACGAGGATCATCTTTGTCGAAAACTACGATTACAACCTGGCACGCCACCTGGTTCAGGGTGTGGACGTGTGGCTCAATACCCCCAGGCGGCCCTTGGAGGCGTGCGGAACCAGCGGTCAGAAGGTAGTTCTGAACGGGGGCCTGAACCTTTCGGTGCTCGATGGCTGGTGGAACGAGGCCTATGACGGCAGAAACGGTTTTGCCATCGGCCACGGCGGCATGCACAACGATCCCGGCGTTCAGAACCAGAGAGACGCCGACTATCTCTATGACACCCTCGAGAATGAAGTACTCCCGCTCTACTACGAAAAGGATGCAAGCGGTATTCCCTGCGGGTGGGTCAAGAGGATGAAGCATGCCATGCAGAGTCTCGGCTGGCGCTTCAACGCAGACCGCATGGTCAAGGATTATGCCGAACGTTTCTATCTGCCTGCGGCCAGCGCCACCTCGACCGAAACCGGATAGGGGTTCCCGTTGCCCGAAGGTTGTTTCATGGCCATTCTGGGTTTCAGTCGGGAACGTGGTGCTGACCAGACACCGGTAAAAACAGCAGGAGCTATCTCCTTTCCGAGTGAGCGATGCCGGCGAGCACATCCTTCAGCAGAACAACCATTTCCTGCCTGGCGTGCTCGTATTTCTTTTCATTGCCGGAGCGGACAGACTGAAAGAACGCCGAGCAGGTGCTGCGCTGGGCAGTGGTGAATGACGATATATAGCTTTTGTCGTCGGTCTGTGGCCTGTCCTGGCCTTTTCTCCCCCGTCTGCCATGCGCCCAGTTGATGGCGCGGGTGTAGAAGATGAGCGCCCGGTCGAGCAGGATGAAGGGGAACTGGATGTTGGTAACCGGGCCGACCTTCAGCTGCGACCCCCCTATTCTGCCGGATGCCTGGTAATCGCCGAGCTTCGGGCCCTTTATCACTGCCCGGTATGCCTGCTTGCCGCCCACCAGGGCTGAACCTGCTCCCAGCAAGGCACCGGAGATGGTGAACACCCCGAAGGTGATTCCGGCCGTGGCTGCATCGAGACCGAGGCCGATGCCTCCCCCTGCAGCCGCACCTGCCGCGGCGAGCTGCCACGGGGTGAGCCCCAGCACCTGCCAGGTCCTGTCGAGAAAGAGGTCTTCCCCGGCGATGGACTGCTCGGGCAGGGCATAATCGAAGATATTGTGCTTGAAGAGCTGCCTGATCTTTTTGTGGGCCTTCTTCTCGATCCGGGCGATCTCTTCCTGGTATTCCCGCACGAGCCGCTGTGTCACAGCATCAAGCTCAGAATCCTCGGAGAAGTTCCTGGTTGCCTGGTAGCCGAGGCAGTCCTCGATCATGTCGCACATGATGAGCGCGGTCATTCCGCTCCGGCGAGACCAGTCATCCCTGAATGCAAGGATGACCCTGGCCAGTGCGCTCTCCCACTGCTGATCTATCGATTTCAGGCTTTCCAGCAGGGCGATCCTCTCAGCATAGGTGGCCATGTGCGCATTGAAGACCCGGATGGCGTTGAAGTGCTTGCGCAGCTCGGCCCGCCAGATTTCCACAAAGGTGGAGGTTTCATCCTTGTTGTTGATGATGGCCATCCGGGGTATTCCGGTCATGCGCAGGATCTCCATTTCCGCGATGTCCACCTTCCGCAGCGGCCTGGAGGCATCCACCACGTAGATAATCCCTGCACCGGCAGCCAGCGGCGTGAACAGTTCACATTCCCCGGAAAAACGAGTGTCGTCCCGGTGCGCCGTGATGAATGCCTCGAGCACCTCTGGACCTTCGTGCTCCTGCAGCCAGGCGAGCGTTGCCAGGGGTGACTGGAAACCCGGGGTATCCACGAACCGGACGATCTCCTCGCCGTCGATGACGACCGGGAATGTCCGGCAGACGACCGTTTCTCCGGGTACCGGCGTGATCCGCACGCTGTCGTCCTCTGCCAGGGTGGATACCACCGATGACTTGCCCTCGTTCGGGTGCCCGACTATGGCGAAGGAGAGGATCGTTTCGGCACTCATCCGGAGCCCCCCGCAGCCTCGAGCCGCAGGTAGGGATCGGCGAGCTTGTGTATCGAACGGGCCCATATCTCCCTGTCCGATGCGTCCACACCGGTGAATATGGTCCGGCCATCAGGCCTGCCGATGAGGAGCACTGCCAGACGGGCTGTCTTGCCGATCGAAACCCTGAGTGCCTTGATGAATTCCATGGTCTCGACTATGGGCGGCTGCCATGCCTCCAGCAGCACGACAACGCCCCTGTCTCCTGCGGCAGAGGCATCTGCCGCGGCACCGAGCACCTGCTCATCAGCATGAGCCTCTCCCTGTATCTCCCGGATCTCCGAGACGTCCCATCCCAGGGTCCGCGAGACCGCCTCCTTCAGCTCAAGAGCGTCATACAGGGGGGCCAGGTCGGCGGGCACGAGCACGATCGAGGTGATCCCCTGCGCCCGCACTGCTTCAGCAATGACAGCTCCGCCCGGCTCACCGTTCATCGCTGCCCCTGAATCGTGCTCTGCCGAACCGGCAGTAGACAGGACCGGCCTCGTCATGCGCAGGAGAAGCCTCTCGGCATCCGCAGCACTGAAATCAATCAGGGAGAGACAATGCCTTCTGCCGGCCAGGGCGGCCACGAAGAGCATCAACCGCGGAAGCAGTCCGTAGAAGCACACGGCGCACACCAGAAACGGCCACCAAGCTACCAGGTCGCTGGTCATGAGATGGTAAATGCCGTCTTTAAGCACCATGCGGCTGCCTTCGATCTGGGCCAGGCCGGGATAGGCGATTCCCGGGGGAATAGCCCATGCCCAGGGCACAGCAAGCACCCGGACCAGGCTGTACACTGCCTGAGAGCTCAACTGGAGGGTCGACTGCCAGCCGAATGCGAGATCGGCGGTGAATACCCTGATGAGTGTGGCTGCAATGGCCCCGAGATTGAAGAATACGCCGAAGGTCTGTACGAGGCCGAAGAGGGTCCAGAAGAGGACCGGTCCATAGAGGGTATGCCGTGCCAGTGCCCTGCCGAAGACCGCCTCCATGCCCTGTTTGCTCTCCGCAGAGAACCTCCTGAGGGCACTCTGGAACAGCCTGTTCACCATCCTGATCAAGAGCGTGCCCAGTAACGGATAGACAACCGAATACCTTTTCAGCCGCCCGGCAGAGGTCCTGATGAAGAAAAAGCGCAGTGTTACCATGATGAAGAGGATCTGCATGAGGACCAGGACGCCGAAATACACCGAGACATTGATGGGCTCCTGCCCGCCGTAGACCAGCATGGAAAGGGCGAGCCCCACGCCTGATGCAATCCCGATAACCGCGATGACGAACCCGAGGAGCCCGAGGGCCTCGGTGAAGACATCTCCGGGCAATACGGCCTGAGTTCCGTGATCCTTCTGGTAGAGCCCCCGCCGTTCATCGAGCCAGAGGCCCAGGACATTGCGCCTGAATGACCTCGAGCCGGCAGGTGTCTCCTGCAGGTGCGGACTGACAGACTCAAGGTAGATCTCCCTGTCCCGTTCCTCGAGGAGCATCTCCGGCTGCGCCTCGTCACGCGCAAAGAAGTACTCCAAGTCGATAAGGTCGGAGACGGACCATTGTTTCACATGTGCACCTGCTGTCCTTTGTCTGGTTTCACTTCACAATCCCCAAACGGCACCACACCAGTGGTGCTCATCTTCCCAATAATCACTATACCATAGCAGCCAGGTGCGCACAAATGCCGAGATATCACCACGGGAAACTACGGTTTTGGACCGGGTCATCGAGCCCTAAGGCTGATGGGATATGGGGAAAGAGAGTCAGGTGCCTGGAGAAGGAATACGAGCACTTTCCCCTTTCGCGTGTCGTTACGGATGAAAGTGCTTTGCCGGCGGCAGCGCTAACAAGCTGTCTGCCTGTATGATCTATTTGATATACCTGCGCCTGAGGCCGGCGAGACCCACCAGTCCGATACCGAGCAGGATCATTGTCGCCGGCTCCGGCACCGGTGCAGGGGCAACGGCATTCACCAGGACAACGAGATCGTTATAATCTCTGTCGCCCATGCTCAGGTCTTCAAATGCAAGCATGAACAGCCGGTGTTTCTCGTCGGTGGGATAATCCTCGGGGAACAGGGCCACAGGAACCTCGAAGGCCACGAAGTGGTCATTGCCATCCCTGTTCAAGGTGGTGTCGGAATACCAGTAGCCCGTGCCTGCCGGGCTGTTCCAGCGCTCGAACCAGGCAAAGGTCGTCCCCTCGGGGGTCTGGAAGGTTTCGGTGTCGTCATGCCAGCCGGCAGTAATATTTTCGAACAGCATGGTCTGTGTCCCGTCAGCGGCCTGATACCCGAACGACTGACCATACCCTGCATAGCGGATCTCCATGGTGATGCCGCCGTTGGTCTCGAACCACTGCCAGTCATCGCTCTCGCTGCCGGTCCCCACGCCGTAGGCCTCGAAGAGATCCTGCGAGGTGCCTGCAAAACCATCGTTCAATATGATATTCCAGATATCGCAGAGATTTTTTTCGCTCGAACTCGAACTCCATGGGTCGTTGATCTCGATTGCATGTGCCTGGGAAGCGAAACAGAATACTACCACTGAAAAACAGAAAAATATGAATGCCCTTCTCATAGGTGCCCTACCCCTTAGCAAGATTTCATGTCAGCAGTGAATTAGCAACATCAATGCCATGACCCTTTGTATTATAGCTTATTATATTGTGTCTTTGTTATCAGCTTATTATGTATCTTTCGCAGAGATCCAACCCCTATATATGGGCAATCATTTACCCTTTGATCGTGTTGTTTTCCTCACGTAGTGGAAATCATTTACCCCCCCCCCCCCCCCCCAGTTGGTGCCTCGGCACATCAATCAGCTGCCTGATGTCAGCCCCCCCCGGCGCATATCCTGTCTCAAGCGCAGGATTCGAGATTGCTGTCATTTGCGGTGCTGTGTCTGTCGCAGAGACTTCATGCTGGGGAAGCACGGCCAGGTTCAGCCTCAGGTATGCCCCTTGGCCTTCTCCCAGATACGGTCCATCTCTTCCAGGGTCATGTCCTCAAGGCGCACCCCGCGTTCCTTTGCCTCTTTCTCAATCGCGGAAAAACGCCCCATGAACTTCCGGTTCGTCCTCCGGAGAGCCAGCTCGGGATCGACCTTGCTGAACCTGGCAAGGTTCACGATGCTGAAGAGAAGATCGCCGATCTCCTCCTCAATCTGGTCCGGGTCTGCGTTTTTCATTGCCTGGAGGAACTCATCCGCCTCTTCCCTGATCTTGTCGATCACCCCGGCAGGATCCTGCCAGTCAAACCCGACACGGGATACCACCGACTGGATTTTTCTCGCATAGAGCAGGGCCGGGAGCGTGCCTGGTATGCCGTCCAGGATCGACTCGCGCTGCTTCTTGTTCTCCTCTTTTTTCTTGAGACGATCCCAGTTCCGTAAAACCTCGCCTGAGTTCTCCACGTTCACATCCCCGAACACATGGGGGTGGCGATGGACGAGCTTGTCGCAAAGATCGCCGATCACTTCCCGTATGGTGAATGCACCCTCGCCTTTTGCAATGGTGCTGTGAAAGACAACCTGCAGGAGCACGTCCCCCAATTCTTCGCGCAGGTGCTCGGCATCGTCATGCTCTATCGCATCGACAAGCTCGTATGCCTCCTCGATCATGCACCGGGATATGCTCCTGTGATCCTGCTCGGCATCCCAGGGGCAGCCACCCGGTCCGCGCAGCCGTTCGAGGATCTCAACCAATCTGTCAAATTCCTTCATCGTGTGTAATCCTTTCCTGAGACGACAACCATGTCTGTTGCTCCCTATCCGGAGGGTATAGAGAGTCATATCAGAGCGTGGTGCAACACGAAAGGGTATATCAGGGAAATGCTTCTCTTACAAACATCTGATTGCATTGCCGGAGACTAGCAGCAGGGCCGGGACACCCGGCCCTGCCCTACCTCCTCAACGCCTATGCCCAGTTATTTTCTTCCGAATTTTTTCATTGCCCCGGCAAGGCATACCAGGCCGGTACCGATCAGGAAGACGGTACTCGGCTCGGGGACCGGCGCTGTCTGACCCAGGGGATCGCTTTCAGAATACAACCATGCCCCGTGGAGTATGGTTCCGGATATAACCGGAACCGGGGTGTCCGCAGGATCATTTTCATCATCCTCAAGGGAGGAATACAGCTCCATTGCCATACTGATGCCGACTGCCCGGGAGTCCCAACCGAGACGGACCGCCACCGGGGCATCCTGCGGGTCAATGAAGCCGACCCAGTAATACAAAGACTCGTCCGTATAGGTTTCCACGCCGAGAACTTCACGGAACGTGGTCGCATCGGGCTCGGTGCCGAACGCCCCGAAAGAAAGACTCATAAGACGTTCCCGATCTGCCCATCTCCAGGTCGAATGGGTGCTCACAAAGGTATTGATCTCATCGATTGTCCTGCCGGCAAAACTGGATGGATCGTACCAGTACAGGCATGTCTGGTCGTCATAGAAAAATTCTCCGTCATCCCCCCTATTGAAGAGAGCAGCGTGGGAGAGCGTACCTAGCCACAACACACAGCTCGCCACGAGCAGTGATATCAGAGTGCATTTCACTGCGACATCCTCCTAAAACATCAGTGTTATTGATGCATGGGGCAAAGTAAATCTGGACAGTTCCCGGAAAATTTATCTACATCTGGGGCTGCAACACCCCGCAGAAATAAATACCAAAACACGTCTATTCCCGGCACATACAGCATCAAAGCGCATTTTTCAATGCAAAAACCGCGCCTGGAAACGCTTTGCGCCGCAGCATAAAATTGCATCCTGTTTACAGATCGTTATAATTTCCATACAAAATCAGAACACTACAGCTTCCCTCAAAGACCCCGGATAGAGTAATCAGTTTTCACTTTAAGGGTAAATCTTTTCACACCGGCCCGCCGATTTATTTGTTGAAACTTGCAGCGAGATGTGGCGATATAACCATTGTATATCCTTACAAGGAAGGTTGACATGATAGAAGTCATTGATTTTTTCAAACAGCACCCGTTTCTCTTTGGCCTCGCAGTTGGACTGCTGATTGCCGCAGGAATCTGGATAAAAGGCCTGTTCAGGAGCAGAGGCCTCAACAGAGAAATCACCAAGCTCAAAGAGAGCCTGTATACAAAGATGCAGATAGACACCAAGGGGCACATGTCCAGGGAAAACGAGTTGGAACAGCTCAGGAAACAGAATGAGAACCTCAGGATCTCGCTCAAATCCCTCCAGCAGAAACCCGGCAGGGCCGAGATCCGCCAGCTCCACGTCTTTGACAAGGCGATCCACTCCATGCTCGCCAAGGCCCCGGGGTTCGCCCCGACCTGGGAGATGGTGCTCAGAGACGCGGAAGACGAGATACAGCAGGCAGAAACCGGGATATCAGCCCTTGTCCGCAAGGTCTTTATCACCCAGAAGAGCCTGCCCAGAGATACGGAAGAAGCAAAGCTCCTCGACTATGAAGAGGAGAAGAAGGAAGAGTAATTTATTCCGTGTAAACGAAACTCATGACTTGATCTCGACAACGGGACACTCCGGCAGTTCGACACAGAGTGTAGGAACCGGCTCCTCGATGACGCGCATCGACTTCCATTTCCCGCCGAGAAAGCGGGCGTAAAAAACGAAACCCAGTGTTATGACATAGGCTGAGGCAATGGTCCAGCCGGCCATGAGGCCGTAATCGAGGATCATGATGGCGACATAGGTGGGTATCACGAGCACGAATGCCGATATGACAACGATGATGTACACGACGAACCGCGTATCTCCCGCGCCCTTTATGGCCGAGGCAAATATGATGTTCATGGTGTCAAAGATGGAATACAGGGCGACAAAGCGCAGCAGGATTATGGTGAGCCGGTTGATCTCCTCAAAATCATTGGGGTCTGCCTGGGCGGCAAACGGGGCAATAAAGAGCTGAGGCACAACCACGTAGAGGACCGCAATGCCTGTCATGTAAACAAAGGTCATTGCAAATCCCGAGTATACGCTCCTTTCAGCCATGTCCGGCCGGTCTTTGCCCAGGTACTGGCCCACGAGTACGGATATGGCGATGCCGAACCCGATCATGGGCATGAAGGCAAGGGTATTGATGTTGAATGCTATATTCGTGGCCGCAAGGCTTATTGTACCGAGTCTGCCCAGGATCAGGACGAACGCGGTGAAGCCTGCCATGTCGAGGAAGAACTGCACCCCTGCCGGCACCCCGAACCTGACGAGCCGGAAGAAGAGTTCCCTCTCGGGCCGCCACCCCTTCAGGGTGTGGTAAATCTCATTATAGTCAGACCGTGCGAGCAGGACGATATAGACGACAAACGAGAAGAACCCGGCAAACACCGTTGCAATGGCAGCCCCCTTGATGCCCATCTCGGGCAGCCCCCACCTGCCGAAAATGAGCAGGTAATCGAGGAAGAGATTTACCGCGGTCGCCAGGGTGTTCACCCACATCACCGGCCAGGTTCTGCCCCTGCCGGAAAAGAAGCCGGACAGGGCGGAGGCAGCAATGACCGGGGCACCTCCGATACAGAGATACTGGAAATATACCACCTCGTTTTCCTGCACCAGGGGATCGTGACCAACCAGGCTGAACACCGGACCTGCAAGAGGGATGATCAGCGCGATAACTATCCCCCCAAACAGCGAGATGTAGATCCCCTGCCATAAGGCAGGCCCGATCCTGCTGTATCTCCCTGCCCCGTAATACTGGGCAACAAAGGTATTCACATAGCTTGCCGCGCCTATGAAAAAACTCATCAGGGTAAAATTCAGGATTCCGGCAGGCATGGCGGCGGCGATCGCCTCGGGCGAATACCAGGTGAGGAACATCCTGTCCACAAAGTGCTGGACAGACCACGCGCTCGTACTCAGTACCAGGGGGATGGCAACCCTGAGCACCTCGCTGCACCCGCCTTCTCCATTCCAGCGGCGACGGACCTGTTCTCGCACCTGATCGATCATAAAACAATTCGTCTATTCAATCACAGAGATAAAAGCAAGGACCTTCTCCCCGGCTCAGAATATTACCCGAGATGTATTCTGTCCCGGGCACCAAAAATACGACCGGATATCTCTCCCGGAACCCTTTGCCCTGTGGGTACATCAAATAAGGAGTGAGTTGAAAAAAAGAAGGTATTAGGCCAAGAACCCGGGATAACCGCCAGGGAGGACGACAATGGCCATTGAGCGTAAAACAGTGGAACAGGCATTGGAAAAGACCAGGACCGCGCTGCGCACAGACGGTGGAGACGTGGAACTTGTCGATGTGAGCGATGAAGGCATCGTCAAGGTGCGTCTCACGGGTGCGTGCCATGGCTGTCCCATGGCAACCCAGACCCTGAAGGCCTTTATCGAGCGGATCCTCAAGAAAGAAGTCCCGGAGATAACGGGTGTGCAGCAGGTGATCTGAAAAGCATCGGGTGCCTGGAATCCTTTGACGCCCACCACACCACCGTTCACCCTCAAGGCCCTGGGTCAGCCCCGATATGCTGCCCGGTTGTGAACGGTCGGCTATCATGACTTCTTTGAAAACAGGCAAGATTTTAGTATGAACTGACGATCTCTTGGGGTAAACTTGGCCAATCGTGCATTACGCGTGTGAGGATTCTCATAATATTGGGTTGTTGCCGGCTTATTCTTGCGGCTTTATGGAAATAAGACATGCTGATAGAACCGTTTCCCGAGATTGAGTTTATCCATCCCATCGTGATCGAGCTTCCCGGTTTCGGGGATCTCCGCACTTCAAATGTCTATGCCCTGGGCAATGGCCCCATAACCCTGATCGATACGGCGCCGAAATTCCCGGGATCATTCGATCTCGTGGAAAAACAGCTTCACGAGGCCGGTTTTGCCCTGGCCGATATCGACCGGATCATCATCACCCACGGCCATATCGACCACTTCGGTCTGGCACAGCGCATCCGCGATGCTGCCGGACACCCGGTGGAATGCTACCTGCACCCGGAAGATACCTGGCGTGCCTCGAGGGAGTATATCAGTGAGGGCATGTGGAGCCAGGAGGCCCTGGACTTCATCGCCATGGTCGATATGCCCGGTGCAGGCGTCGAGCGGATGAGACGGAGGTCTGCCTTCTTCAAGCACTTCTGCGATCCGCTTGATGACGTCTCCGAAATGGTCGAGGGCGACACCTTCTCCGGTGAGGGCTACCACCTGCAGGTCATTCACACCCCGGGCCACACGACCGGCTCCTGCTGCCTGTACGAGGCCCGCAACCGGGTCCTCTTCAGCGGCGACCACATCATCAGGCATATCACCCCGAACCCGTTCACGGAGATCTACCGTTCCCGCCTGCGCGATCCCGGCTACCAGAGCCTCAAGGCCTATGAAGACTCGCTCAAGAAGGTGGAGCAGCTCGATATCAGGTATGTCTATTCCGGCCATGGCGGCCCCATCGACAACCTGTCCGCAATCATCGCCGGCTACCGGCAGCATCATGCAAAGAGAAAAGACCTCATCTGGAGGCTGCTCAGAGACAATCCCCGGCCCCTGTACCACCTCATCGACGACATATTCCCCGGCATACCCGAGAGCGAGACGTTCCTTGCGGTTTCCGAGATCTTTGTCCACCTGGAGATCCTCGTCAACGAAGGCAGGGCAGAGCTTGCAGACCCCGGGCCTCCTGCGCTCTACCGGACGATTTAGCCCCTCGCCCCATCGAGACAGCAAACCCGCCGGCCAGTCAGCCCTTTCAAAAAGGCACCGGATATAGTATCTATGACCGGTTGCCTCCGGAACACCGGCAGAACGGCATCAGGGTCTTTCGGCAGGGGCACAGCGCTTATTGACAATAGACGAGGTGATTCATGGGATACAAATTCGATACGCTCCAGGTTCACGGGGGACACACCCCGGACAGTTCCAGCCATGCACGGGCAGTGCCCATTTACCAGAGCACATCGTTTCTCTTCGACAGCACCGACCACGCTGCATCCCTGTTTGATCTCAACGAGAGCGGGAATATCTATACCAGGATCGGTAATCCCACCACCGAGGTCCTCGAGAAACGGGTCACCCTGCTGGAAGGCGGGGTGGGATCGGTGGCCACGGCATCCGGGACCGCCGCGGTTCTGTACTCCATCTTCAACATTGCCTCATGCGGCGACGAGATCATCTCCTCGAAGGCCCTCTACGGCGGGACGGTCCACCTCTTCGAGAGCATCCTCAAAGACATGGGGATCACTGTTCACCTTGTCGACATCAACGACATCGGCGAGATACAACGCCACCTGAGCCCGAAGACCAGGGCAATCTTCACGGAAACCCTCGGCAACCCCATGAACACCGTTGCCGACCTCGAGGCAATCTCAGAGATTGCCCATGCGCACGGCATCCCCCTGATCGTGGACAATACCGCCACTACCCCGTATCTCATCAGGCCGTTCGAGCACGGTGCGGATATCGTGGTTCATTCGCTGACCAAATTCATGGGAGGCCACGGGGTGTCCATCGGCGGGATCGTAACGGATTCCGGCGCCTTCCCATGGGATGGGTTCCCACGGCTTTCTAAGCCCGATCCGGCCATGGACGGCTTCAATTTCACCCAACGCTTCGGGGATGCCGCCTATAGTTCCCGGCTCAGGACGGTCGTGCTGCGGGACACGGGTGCGTGCCTCTCGCCGTTCAATGCCTTCACCATCCTGCTCGGCATCGAGACGCTGAGCCTGCGGATGGCCCGGCACTGCGCAAACGCCATGAAGGTCGCCTCGTTCCTCGAGAATCACCCGGCAGTGGGGTGGGTCAACTACCCCGGCCTCACGAGCCACCCGGATCACGACCGTGCCCGGAAGTACCTGAAACGCGGTTTTGGCGCCATCATCTCCTTCGGCCCGAAGACAGGGTACGAGGCAGCGAAGAACGTGGTTGACCGTGTCGAGCTCATCTCCCACCTCGCAAACATAGGCGATGCCAAGACGCTCATCATACACCCCGCATCCACGACACACCGGCAGCTGAGCCCTCAGCAGCAGCAGGCATCGGGCATCGCTCCGGACATGATCCGGCTGAGCATCGGCATAGAAGACCCCGATGACATCATCTCGGACCTCGACCGGGCGCTTGCAGGGGCGTAAATGTACAAGATCCCGACCCAGAACTATCCCATTATCCGGCAGTGGATAGCCCCCGGCAGCAGGGTGCTCGACCTTGGCTGCGGAGACGGCACCCTCCTGAGCTCGCTCATCCGGGAAAAAAACGTAGAGGGCATCGGGGTGGAGATCTCCCAGGACATGATCGTCAGGTGTATCCAGAAGGGGGTCAGCGTCTATCAGGCCGACATCGACAAGGACCTGTCCGAATGGCCCGACCGGAGTTTCGACTATGTGATCCTCAACGCCACCCTGCAGGCGATCACGAAGCCCTACAATGCCATCGAGGAAATGCTCAGGGTGGGCAGGCATGCCATCATCTCCGTCTCGAACTTCGGCTACCTGCGCAACAGGATCCGCATTCTCACCCAAGGCAGGGTGAGCGCCCATACCCGATCGTCTGCACACTGGTATGACAGCCCGGTCATCCGGTTCGTCTCCATCAAGGAATTCGAAACCTCGCTGGAGGAGATGGGTGTCGAGGTGATGGATGCACAATTCTTTCTTGCCTGCAACCGCGTGATCGGTTCCAGATGGCCCCTGTACAATCTCCTGGCACGCGAAGGCATCTTCAAAATCAGACGAGGCAGCTCAGAATGAACCAGATCGTGAAAACCCAGATCCTCCATACAGATGCGCCGTTCCGGCTCGAATCCGGCGATGTGCTTGAGCACCTGGATATTGCATATGAAACGTACGGGGAGCTCAACGAGAGGAGGGACAATGCCATCCTCATCGAGCACGCCCTGTCAGGAGATGCCCATGCAGCGTTCTATCACGAGAGAGACAGAAAACCAGGGTGGTGGGACTCCATGATCGGACCCGGCAAGGGATTCGACACCGAGAGGTTTTTCATCATCTGCACCAATGTGCTCGGGGGATGCAGCGGCACGACCGGCCCTGCCTCGATCGATCCGGCAACCGGAAAACCGTATGCCCTGAGCTTCCCGCCGATCACCATCCGCGACATGGCAGAGACGCAGCGCGTCCTCCTGGCGCAGTTGGGCATCGAACGGCTCAAATGCATTGCAGGCGGGTCAATGGGCGGCATGCAGACCATGCAGCTCTTCTGCGACTACCCGCTGCAGGCGGACTCGTTCATCTGCATCGCATCCACCATGAAGCATTCGGCCCAGCAGATCGCCTTCAACGAGGTGGGCAGACGCGCGGTCATGGCTGACCCCCGGTGGAACGGGGGCAACTACTACGGGGAGGTTTCTCCCGAGGCAGGCCTCTCGGTGGCGAGGATGATAGGCCACATCACCTACCTGTCGGAAAAGATGATGCAGGAGAAATTCGGCAGGGCCAAGAAAGACAAGGACGCAAAGGTCATCTTCAGGCCCTCCTTCGAGGTGGAGCACTACCTGGACTATCAGGGCATCTCGTTCGTCAGGAGATTCGATGCAAACAGCTACCTCTACATCACCAATGCCATCGACAACTTCGATCTCATGGGCTCGCTGAGATCCAAAGACCGCGCCAGGGGCGAGGGCAGACAGCGAGGAACACCCCTGGACGCCCTGAAATCCAAGCGGGGCCTTGTCGTCTCCTTTACCTCGGACTGGCTCTATCCCCCGTCACAGGCAAAGGAAATCGTACGGCTTTTCACCGGGCTGAATGTACGGGTCTCCTATGCCGAGATCGAAACCGACCACGGCCACGACGCCTTCCTTACCGACTTCGAGTATCAAACAGCAATCATTCAGAGTTTTCTCGATGCCCCTTCTTGAGGTCGTTTTTCTTGTCGGCCCTTTTTGACCTGATCCGTATGACGATCCAGACGACCAGGGCGATACTCCAGAATATGAGTGAACCGATGGGTGCATCTTCTCTGAATTCCAGCACTTAAGCCTCCAGGGTAATGTTGTCGATAAGCCTGGTCTTGCCCACCTTCACTGCCAGCGCCATCACTGCCCTGCCATCGATGCGGTCGACGGGTTCGAGCGTGACGGCATCCACGATCTCCACATAGTCGATGGCACACCCCGGGGTCTGGGAGATCAGGTCCTTCACCTCCTTGCGGATCTGTGCTGCGCCGTGCTCGCCCTTTTTCACCCTGCCGCGTGCATGGAGCAGCGACTTGCGCAGCACCAAGGCATTGATCCTCTCCTCAGCGCTCAGGTATGAGTTCCGTGAGCTCATGGCAATGCCGTCCTTCTCCCGGACTGTCGGGTGCCCCAGGACCTTCACGTTCATGTTGAGGTCGTCCACCATCCGCATGATGACCGCAAGCTGCTGATAGTCCTTTTCTCCGAAGATGGCCAGATCGGGCTCCACGATATTGAACAACTTCGCCACCACGGTCGTGACCCCCCGGAAATGGGTGGGCCTCGATGCCCCGCACAGCCCCTCACTGATGCGCTCCACATTCACGTAGGTAGCATACCCGTCGGGGTACATCCCGGAGGCCTCCGGAAAGAATATGCATTCGACCCCCACCGACTCGGACAGCCGGGCGTCACGTTCCATGTCCCGGGGGTATTTATCGAGGTCTTCATTCGGGCCGAACTGGGTAGGGTTCACGAAGATGCTGATTACGAGATGATCTGCCAGGGGCCTCCCCATGCGCATGAGGTCGAGATGACCCTCGTGGAGGTACCCCATGGTGGGGACCAGGCAGATGGTCTCGCCTTTTTCCTTTATTGCCCTGACATAGGCCTTCATGGCCTTTATTTCACTGATTATCTCCATTGAGTTCCCCTCTAATCCTTGAAGCAATGCTCGTCTGCAGGGAATGTGCCCTCTCTTACCTCGCCGGCATAGGCATCAACCGCTTCCTTGATGGTATCGAAGAGCATGGCATAGCGTTTCACGAACTTGGGCTTGAACTCTTTGGACATGCCGAGCAGGTCCTGGATCACGAGCACCTGGCCGTCGCACAGAGGCCCTGCACCGATGCCGATGGTGGGGATGGCGAGCGCCTCGGTCACCTCATGGGCAACCGCCGCGGGAACACACTCCAGGACCAGGGAAAACACCCCGGCGTCCTGAAGGGCCAGGGCATTCTCCTTCAGCATCATGGCCGCTTCCTCCCCCCGGCCCTGCACCTTGTAGCCGCCGAAGGCGTGCACCGACTGGGGAGTGAGACCGAGATGGCCCATGACCGGTATATCGGCGCGGACTATTGCCTTGACCTGATCGATGACCCGTTTGCCGCCCTCGAGTTTGACGGCCTGTGCTCCCCCCTCCTTGAGAAACCGGCCCGCATTCCTGACAGCCTCTTCCACGCCGGCCTGATATGACAGAAACGGCATGTCGCCCACAACAAGGGCCCTGGGTCTGACCCTGCTGACACAGGCAGTGTGGTAGATCATCTGGTCCATGGTTACACCGAGCGTTGTATCTCCACCCGCCATGACCATCCCTGCAGAATCGCCCACAAGGATGACATCGACCTCTGTTGCATCAAGGATCTTTGTCATGGTGGCGTCGTATGAGGTCACCATGACGATGCGTTCTTTGCCCTTTTTATTCAGGATGTCAATTATAGAAATAGGCTTTTTCATGAGTCCCTCCTTATAGGGATATCCTACTCCCCCAACCTCTTGATATCAAGTCAAATAACTGACTGCAAAGAGGCATGGCGCGAGGCTTTCAGTGCCTCCATCTTCTTCCCGGAACATGCCCCTCCCGGCTTTCAATCGATTGAAATCCCCGACTCCAGCAGGAAGCCCCAGGCCAGGAAGACGAGCAGGACATGCCGGTGCCAGCCGATCCATGATCTGCCCTCGTGGTGGAGCAGGCCGAGGTGCTTGGCCAAACGCGTCTTGCACAGCTGTGCCTGCTCATGGGCCCTGGTGATCCGTTCAAGGTCCCGGGGGCTGACCCCGCCCGGAAGATTGCCCAGAAAATACCGGCAGTCATCCTGTCCGGCCGATGCCTCCCCCTGCTGAACGCCAAGCCACGCAGGCTTGCGGAGAATGCCATCACGGTATCCCTGGGCCGGCCACACCTGGAGCGCCATGGATGTCGGCGATTCTCCCGGCGCTGTTTCCGGGGCGAGAGAGCTGCCCAGGGAGGAATGAATGCGGGAGACGTGCACCGGCGGACTTTCTGCATCGAAAAGCCGGTGCCGCTTCCGCGGTCTTCCCCTGCCCCGTTTCCTCGGGCTCTCTTCTACAAGCACGGGTTCTGAAAGAAACACGTCGGTATCTCCGGATAACTCCAGGACATAGTGCGCACCCTGCTGATCGAGCCCATCCCGGAATTCAGAAACCGATCCGAAAGCAGGGCCTGCTGTCACCACACCTGCCGTGAGTACCTGGTCCAGCGCCAGTTCGACCTGGCCGAGCCCCTGTATCCACCGCTGCCGGTGCCGGATGTGCCCGGGTATCCTGGCCTGCTGTCTTCGGAGCCGAACCTCTTTATTTCTCGGCTGATCCCAGAATTTCGGGACGTAGAGATCCATGGCCCACGGCACCACGGTTTCTGCCCGCACATAGATCGAATCCGTCGCCATCTGGCTGCTCACCATCCTGCCGAATTCTTCGCTGTACTGCCGTGCTACACAGACACTGTGACCTCCCCGTTTGGGGAATACGGTCTGCCCCACTACCAGAACACCCTCGGCCCCGGCATAATTGCTCACCAGACGCCGGCGATACTCCCGGCATACCCCTTCATAATCCCATTTCACCTCGGTGAGCAGGCGCTGGAGAGATCGTTCGGAGGCATCCACCCGAAGGGCCATGGGCTCCACCGACTTTCGCTCCCCCTCCAGGAGCAGCCCCCAGACATAACGGGAAGCCAGGGCACGCGCCTCGGACCGGCTGAAGAACCTGTTGTACGGGCTCATATACTCTTCAACCTCGGTAAGCGTTATGCCCTTTTTCATGATATCCCCTGTAGCACAAAGGCAGACAATCCGGCAAGTTTTATCTGTCGTAGTGTCTATTATTTGTTTTTAAAGGTTTTTTCTCTCATTATTATATATAGTTGTGTATTGACTTTTATTATATTTTGAACTATATAGGGATTAATGGGTATTGACACAGACGGTTAAATTATGCTTGGAAAGGTACAGTTCCGAAAGGCTCTTTCGACACCTGGGAACAATACATCCAAGAGGAGACACGAGGCCATGAAAATGTTCGTTGCATTCGACGATACCGACAACATCGATTCAGATTTCGGGACAGGAAAGCTGACCCGCTGGTTTGAAGACGAACTGCCTGAAGGTTGCCGTCTGTGGGGCGTAGTGAGGCAGCAGTTACCGGTGATGGACGAGATCCCCTACACGTCGCACAACAGCTCGGCATGTGCCATTATCGATGCACCCGACTATTCGATCCTCTCCGACCTGATCCGGCGTGCGGTCAAGCATGTGGAGAAGCATGCCGCACCCGGCAGCGACCCCGGCGTCTGCATCGCTTGCGAAGACGATCCCGCTCTTCCCCAGCTCATGGAATTCGGCCTGAAATGCTCGCGGCAGGTAGTGACTCAGAAAGAGGCTCTCAGAGCCTGTGCGGGTATTCACCTCTCCGGACACGGCGGCACCAATGACGGAATCATAGGGGCTGCAGCCGGAGTCGGCCTGTGCGCCTACGGCAGAAGCGGCAGATTCATCGAGTTCGCCAGACTGCGCGATTTTCCCTCTCAGGTGAGCGTATCCGAGCTGGAGGGCAGAGGCATCATGGTAATCTCGGTTGACCGGGAAGCCCTCACCCCTGCGCCAGAAGATATTATCGATACCCATGGATGGCTCAGACCCAGATTATGGGACGGCAAGGTGCTGTTGCCGGTTTACAAAGACGGCAACCAGACATGGGAAACACTGGCGAAGAAACACAAGAAAAAGGAGGAGTAAGTCATGGCAGGAACAATCTTTTACCGGGAACGGAGAAAGGTAGACGAGGGAGAGAAAAAACCCCGGTACCATCTGGTGGCATCATCGGGGGCCGACCTCAAGATACATGCCAAACACGTCCGCAAGAGCGAGCTTGAGCAGATCGCCAAAAAGGTCGGCGCAGAGCTCGTGGAGCTCACCGGCGGCGACAAGAAGATGAAATAGGCCTCGCTGCACGGTTGACATAAAGAAGACGTAACTACGACTTCCCGCATATCTTGCTGATATGCGGGATTTTTTTTGTGTCTGCGCTGCCCGATTTTCTCATGAATGTTCACCAAAGGGCTTTTCATCACCGACAATTCCTTGTTATGATCAGCTTGTGAATTATATTTTAGGCATAGAACAATCCATGGAGGACAGTGGCAATGGCAGGAAAGATATTCTATCGCGAGCGGCAGAAGATCAAAGACGGAGAGAAGAAACCCCGGTTCAACCTGGTGGCCGTGGCAGGGGTCGACCTGAGGATATTCGCCAAGCATATGCGCAAGAGCGAGCTCGAGGAGATCGCCCGGGAACTCGGGGCAGACCTGATCGAGCTCAAGCGCGGCGAAAAGCAGGATGAAGAGATAGAAGTTTAGCTCAAATACAACACTGAGGAGTTCATATGGCACTGGTGAGAGAAAAGAATGGAAAGCGACTGCATGTGAAGAGTCAGCTCATGGGCGAGAGCCTCGTGGGCAAGGACCTGTACGATGGTATGGAACTGGCACCACAGACCCGCCTGTTTCCCGATGTGGACGTCATCAAGATCGGAGGACAGTCTATCTGCGACCGGGGAATCAAGGCTCTGCCACCCATCATAAAGGAGCTTGCCGCAATCAAGGACAGCCGCAAGATTCTCATCACGGCAGGCGGTGGCACGAGAAGCCGCCACATCTACAGCATAGGCCTCGAACTCGGCATGCCCACGGGCATCATCGCGAAGTTCGGCAGCACCATCTCCGAGCAGAATGCCCTCCTGCTCGCCACTCTGCTCTCGCCCTGGGGCGGGGTGAAGATCGGCCATGACGACGTGGTGAAGCTCCATACCTACTTTGCCACGGGGTGCATCCCCATCATGCACGGCATGCCGCCGTACGACTTCTTCGCCATCCCGCCCGCACAGGGACGCCTTCCGCTTCACCGCACGGATGTAGGCACCATTCTCCTGGCCAACCTCATCGGCTCCCGGTCGTGCATCTTTGTCAAGGACGAGAAGGGCCTGTACACCGACGACCCCAAGAAGAATCCTTCTGCAGACTTCATCGGCGAGATCGGTGCACGCGAGCTCATGAAGCGCGACCTGGTGGATCTGGTCGTGGAGCGGCCGTGCATCGAGATCCTCCAGAACAGCGAGGTGCTCGACAGGATTCAGATCATCAACGGCATGGAAGAGGGGAACATCACCCGGGCCCTGGCCGGCGAACACGTGGGCACCATCATCTACCGGGAGTAACCCGGTAATTCAGCAGACAACGGGCTGCGGGCACGGGCACCGGGCTCTCAGCCCTTTCGATCTATCTTACCGCACTGGAAACGTTCCGGGAGACCTTGTGCAGCGACCACCGTTCATCAGACAGTCTTCAGCCAGGAAAGGGTCTTGCCGAGGATCTTTGCATAGACCTCCTGCTCCAGGATGCCTGATGAGGCAGGCAGCTTGAAGGAGTGGTCTCCGTCCTCGATCACCTCGAGGATGCATGGGGCATCGATCCGTGCCAGGACACCGCCGAGCTTGTCGATATTGCAGAACGGGTCGTGGGAGCCGGCAAAGAAGAGCATCGGGGTCCTGATCCGGTAGAGGTGGGCATCACGGAGGCTGTCTGTCTGCCCCGGTGCATGGAGGGGATAGCCAAGGAATATGAGCCCCCTCACATCCATGTAGCCTTCGGCCACCACCTGGGAGGCTATCCTGCCGCCGAGGGATTTCCCCGCAGCAATAATGGAGGACGGCTTGTAGACGGGGTGGTCCCTGAGAAACTGATACACGTTCACCCACGTTGCCTCCAGCACGCCTTCCCCGTCCGGGGACTTTCTCTCCTCATCACGGTAGAGGAAGTTGAACCGCAGGCACAGAAACCCTGCCTGTGCCAGCACGTTTGCCATGTGGGTCAGCAGGGGATGAAACATGCCGTTACCCGAGCCGTGCGCCAGGATGACTGCGGGGCTGCTGCCGTATTCAAAGTTATCAGGCACCGATATGATCCCGGAGACCTTCTTTTCCTTCCTGACCGGGACAAACACATACTCTTGAGCTACCATTACTCCCCCTTCTATCTCATAGCCTGTCTCGACCGGCTCATACACTTCTTTTTTGGCCTTCCCCCGGGATGTGAGCCCGTGCTCCGGGACGAAAGGCCTGGTTCCATGGAAGCTATATACCTGATATTACGACCCGAAGATATGTAAATTTCAACCAGGTCACGGCTATGAGCTGAATCCACATCATGTGCGGACATGCGTAAAACAAAACCATTCTTGCAATTTATGATCTGATCTTTTAGACATAGCAGGTGTGCACGCTCTCGACGAGAACTTTTGCGGGAATGGTGGCTCTATGCTGTTCAGTGCTCCTCGGATTCCTGGCCTTTGCATCGCAGCAACCGGGCAGAGGCACGCCCGAAGGCCCTGCGCCCACTGATATGACCCTGCGCGAGATAGCAAACAAGAGGCTGCACCACGGCAATGGCCGCTTCATCAACCCGCTGAGCGCCCAGCACTACAGGAATTTCGGCGAAGTGCTCCGCTGGAAGCTCCTTGCAAAAAACGATTTTACCCGGCTCTACGACGGCGAGCAGGTCCTCCCGGTGCACATCGACTTTTCCGCCATTGAAAAACACCACGGGCTGAGCGTCACGTTTGTCACCCATGCCACGCTGCTCATCAGGGACCGGGGAACCACTATCCTGGTGGACCCGGTGCTCTCAGGCCTTTTCTGGCCCATCAGGGATTGCACCCCGCTGGACTTCCCGCTCGAGCGTATGCCCGATCCCGCATACGTCCTCATCACCCACGGACACTACGACCATCTCGATATCCGCTCATTGAAACGCTTTGCCGATTCGGCCCGCTATATCTCGCCGCTCGGCTACCGGGATATCCTCGAAGATGCCGGGGCCGCGAGCATCACCGAACTGGACTGGTTCGACGCCCACCATGACGGTTCCCGGGAGATCATCCTGCTCCCGTGCAACCACTGGACCATGCGCAATCCCATAACCGGTCCCAATACCGCCCTGTGGGGCTCCTATCTCATCAGGTCATCCACCGGGCCCACCATCTTTGTCTCGGGAGACACCGCCTACTTCGACCGGTTCGATGAAATCGGCCAGGAGTTCGCCATCGATCTGGCCATATTCAATCTCGGCGCCTATGAACCGCGCTGGTTCATGGAAAAGTCGCACATCAATCCCGAGGATACGGTCAGGGCATTCCAGGAGCTCGGGGCCACGAAGCTCATGGTGGTTCACTGGGGCACATTCCGGCTCGGGGACGAGCCCGTTCACTTTCCGCCCATCGACATCAGGAGGGAGATGGAAAAGGCAGGCATGCTGGACAGACTCATAGAGATCAGCCACGGAGGGACGATCTATTTCGATGAGACAACAAACGTGTGGCAAGAGGGAAACGAGTCTTTGTAACCCTTGTCCCTGGCTAAAGCTGTTACCTGTATCCCGACCTGCTCAACCATTCCCTGGTACCATGGATTATTGATTTCTCCATTTTTTTTGAGACAGTACTGCACGGCCTTTTTCTGCAGGTTCTGCGAGGGACAAACAGGTGTCGCGGCAGGGAGCAGGTTTTCAACTATCTGATATTCATAGATTTGTTAATGAAACCGGTCACAAAGCCCCAAACTGGGCCACAAGCACCCAACACCTCTTGCAGCCCGCAACAAAACCGCAAGCACCGGGGTTGATCCCGGGCAGGCAACGGAAAAATCGACCGGGTGAGTCTGCCCGGTCAGATCCTGGCCTTTTCAAAACCCTTCTCGAGGTCCGCTATGATGTCTTCGGTCTCCTCGAGCCCCACGGCAAGCCTGAAAAGCGTATCGATTATCCCCAGCTCATACCGTTCTTCCCGGGTATAGTCGTAGTAGCTCACACTTGCCGGGTGGGTGATCAGTGATTCGGCACCGCCGAAGCTCGGGCCGATAAAGATCATCTCCAGAGAGTCAAGGAACCGGTTTGCCGACTCAAGGTCTCCCTTCATCTCGAAGGTGACCACACACCCTCCCCCGGTCATCTGCTCCCTGGCGATACCATAGTGCTGATGGCTCTCGAGGAAGGGGTAATATACCTTCTGGACGTCGGGGTGATTCTCGAGGAAGCGGGCCACTTCCAGTGCCGATTCGTTCTGTTTCCTCACGCGCAGGGGGAAGGTCTTGATCCCCCGCAGGAGCAGGTAGCAGCAGTGAGGATCGATGAGGCCTCCCATGGACTTATGGAGGTTCCGTATGGGGGCGATGAGTTCTTCTCTCCCGAGAACCGCACCGGCAAGGATGTCGTTATGTCCCGAGAGGTATTTGGTTGCCGAATGGGTGACAAGGTCGATGCCGTATTCCAGCGGCCTCTGGTTTATGGGGGTTGCAATGGTGCTGTCGATGAGCGTCATGACATGGTGCTTGTCTGCGATCTTCTTGAGCAGTGCGAGGTCAAACACGTTCAGGTACGGGTTCGTAGGAGACTCGGAGAAGATAAAGCGCGTATTCTCCTTGATTGCCCCTTCCAGGGCATCGTAATCACCAAAGGGCACGATGGTGCACTCGATGCCGAATCTCTTCAGGTATGACCGGCAGAATTCCAGGGTCTTCTTGTAGCTGTCGTCGGTGATGACGATATGGTCGCCGGTGCGCACCAGGGACAGGATGGTGGTAGTGATGGCCATCATGCCCGAGGAGAACACCACGCAGTCTTCAGCCCCCTCGAGATCGGCGAGCCTTTTCTGTGCAATGAGCTCGGTGGGGTTGCCGTATCTGCCGTACTCAAAGCGTTTTTTCTTGTCCTTTGTAAATTCCTGGATATCCTTGCTGTCCTTGAAGGTAAAGGTCGACGTCTGGAAAATCGGTGTCATCAGGGAGTCGGCATACTTCACATGCGGCTCGCCGGCGTGTATTGATCGGGTTGACATCCCCATGGAATTCTTTTTCTCTTCACTCATCGTAACATCTCCTTTTCATGAGCAGCAAAGCACGTGTTCGATTTTGTCGATGTAAAACGGCAATCAGGTTTAATGGGTAATATATTGCCGCTTTTTCTGTCAAGGAGAATCAACACGACCTCCCCTGCACGATCTCCTGCAAATTACTTGAAAAAAACGGGACGACTATGCTATCAGCCTATGCCCATGAAGGACACTGTCGAAGCCATCAGGATTCTTGCCCAGGATCATTTTACCGGCGCAAAGCACTCGCACGACTGGGAGCATACCCTGCGTGTCTGCAAACTGTGCATGCGTATCGGCCGCATCGAAGGTGCAGACCTGGAGGTGCTCGCCATGGCCGCTTACCTTCACGATATCGGCAGGGCGCACCAGGACAGGGCCAAGGGGTCGCTGTGTCATGCCGAGATAGGCTCCGGAATCGCCCGGGAACTCCTGAAGGAGTTCCCCATCCCCGTCAGCAGCAAGGAAAACATCGTTCACTGCATACAGGCTCACCGGTTCCGCAACTCACACCACCCCGAAACCATCGAGGCGAAGGTGCTCTTCGATGCCGACAAGCTCGACGCCATCGGTGCCGTCGGAATCGCCAGGGCCTACCTCTTCGCAGGAGAGGTGGGAGCTCTGCTGCACAACCCGGATGTCGACCCCGAGCAGGTAAAGCCCTACAGCACAAACGATACCGGCTACCGGGAATACCGCGTCAAGCTCTCCCGGATAAAAGACTGCATGCTCACCTCTGAAGGCTCTCGCATGGCCCAGGAGCGCCATGCATTCATGGAGGCATTCTTCGAGCGGTTCCTCAAAGAACACGAGGGGCTCGTGTAGCAAGTCGGAACCCGGCAGGTGCGCGGTGTGAATCCGGAACATACCGTCCACATGACCTGTTACTGTACATGAAGCCCTCAAGTACTGGGATAATGGGCTGGAACAGTACTCCAAATCCCCATAAACTCTCCTTGTCGAGGCATCGTATCATCGGCACACCTGCCCCGCAGCATTTGACTTGCATACAAGTTATTTGCATGCTAGCTTTCCTCACTCATGAAGGCACAGGACTGCATCTTCTTTCAGCTCGCCAAGGCGAGCCAGACCGGGGTGAAATTCTGGAGCCAGATAGTGGCGTCGTTCGGGGTGACTGCCGTACAGGCCATGGTGCTGGGGTTTCTTCATGAGGCAGACCAGATCAGCTCGCGGGAACTGGGCGAGAGGACCCAGCTCGACAGCGCCACGCTCACCGGGGTCCTTGACCGGCTCGAATCCGGCGGCCTCATCGAGCGCACTCCCAACCCCGCAGACCGCAGGGCGATCAGGGTCGTGCTCACCACAAAAGGCAAGGCCACTACCCTCGAGATGAGAACCGTCATGGAAGAGGCGAACGCCGAATTCCTCCATGACCTGAGTGATCAGGAGCGTCAGACCCTGAGGGAACTCCTCGGGAAGATTCGCAGCGCGCACCACAAGGGCGGATAATGCACGCAACGACAGGCCCCACTTCTCTTCACCGATCAACCGTATCAGAGGGTTCAGAAACAGGAGCTGCATACCCATGAGGCGCACGTCCATAATCCCCGGCATAGACTACCTCGAGCCCCTGGAGGCGGCCAATTATTCCGCGTGTTCAGGCATGTGCATCACTGCGAAGACCAGGGTGGTCATCGACACGAATATGGGACAGGCCAGGACAGAGCAGTTCCTTCGGGAGTTTCAACCCGACGTGGCCTTCATATCGCATTACCATCTCGACCACTCCGTATGGGGCGCCCTCGTTCTCGAGCACACCTCGGCCGATCTCCTGGTTCCGGCAGATGAGCAGCGCCACATTTCCTCCCTGGACTACTTCGTCCAGAATACCGCTGCGGAATTCGGGCTGGGCAGCCAGTGGAGGGGCTTTGCAGCCGATATCCTCCATTTCAGGGATATCGAGGGATACAGCACATACGACAGCCCCTGCACATACTCATTCAGTGGCATCGGCATCGAATGCCTGCGCACACCCGGGCATTCGCCTGCCCACAGCTCGTTCTATTTCCCTGATCACAAGATCCTCTTCACCGGGGACATGGGCCTCGAACGGTTCGGGCCCTGGTATGGGTGGACAGACTGCAGCATCGAGGATCTCATCGAGTCCATCCTGTATCTGCGTTCGCTCAGGGCGGGTATCGTGCTCACGAGTCATGGGGGAATCATCTCCCGCGATATCTCCTCGGCCTGGGATTCCAGCCTCGCACACATCCTGCGCCGGGAAAAAGGGATCCGGGAGAAGCTCGACAGCGGCAAATCCAAAGCCGAGATCGTGGACGAGGGGGTGTATTTCAAAAACAAGGCAAAGGCGCACGAGTCGTTGCGGCCCATGCTCACCCTGTGGGATTCCATCATGTTCGACAAGCACGCGGCAATACTCCTCGAGAAATCTTTGCCTGCCCTGTTTCCGGCACTGGGAGTGCTCGATGCATGCCGGTGAGCCGACCACGTTGTCTCTGAAATCAACGGGCCTTTTGGGCCTGCTGTAATCTCATGTCTCAAGGAGGATCTCATGGAAGATGACACAGCATACAACAAGCTCATTGAACATCAGCGGCTCTGGGTTTTCGGCCTGCCCGATTCCGCGGTTCTCATGCCGCTGCTCAAGCAATATTTCACCCCGGAGGAGGCAGCGCTGTGCGCCGAGATCCCCCACCTGCCAAAGACCCCTGAAGAACTCTCCCCGAGATTACAGATCCCCATTGCCATCCTGACGGAAAAGCTCGACGAACTCGCCAGGAGAGGGATCGTCCAGCGATCGGTGGGCAGGAACGCGACGCGTTATGCGCTCATGGACGGTCTCTTCTGGTTCTACCGGGCATCCGGCTGGGCAGGCGCGGCAGAACCATGGAACCGCGAGATATCACCTCTCCTGAACGTCTACTACCGGGACAGCATGGCCAATGCCTTCATGGGGCTCCACACCAAGGGGCTGAGGGCCATCCCGGTGCGGGAGACCATTGCCGACACACGCACCGTCATGCCCTACGAGGATATTGTCCAGGTCATCGACCAGGTGAGCTACTACACGGTTTCCACCTGCCCGTGCAGGCACCGGAAGAACCTCGATCCGGACTCGCCGACCTGCAAGCACGAGACGCTCAACTGCCTCCACTTCGACCGGCTCGGGGAGTATATCGTGCAGCAGGGCATGGGCAAGGAGATAACCAGGGAGGAGACCCTGGAGATCCTCGCCGCTGCAGCGGATGCCGGCCTCGTCCACGGCATCTCCAACACGAAGACGAAGATGGACACCATCTGCAACTGCTGCACCTGCTGCTGCCTGTTCCTGGAGGCATCCGTTCATATGCCGGCCCCTGTCCCAAGAGGACATCAGCCGTCCAATTATGTCCTGGCTATCGACACAGAGGTGTGCAGGGCATGCGGCCTGTGTGCACGGCGCTGCCCCATGGGTGCACTCACGCTTGCACATGCCGATTCATCGGCAGCCCTGGCAGGAAAAGGGGCTGAGCACCTCTCCGAACTGGAACGCACGGCACAGGATCTGGTCTATGACCCTGCCAGGTGCCTCGGGTGCGGGGTATGTGTGCACAAATGCCCGTCCCAGGCGATCAGGCTCGTACACCGCGACGAAGCGTATGACTTCCCCGTCACCATGGCCGAGCAGGGCCAGAGGATGATGATCGAGCAGAGGCTCGATCCCATGGCTGTGTTCCAGAGAAATTCTTGAGAAGAAGAGCGGAAAGGAGGAGACCCTATGCACGAACTCCCGGTAACCCAGAGCATCCTCGATGTTGTCTTACGGCACGCAAGCGCCAATAACGTAACAAAGATCCATACCATCAACCTGGCAGTCGGCGAGATGAGCGACCTGGAAGACGAGTGGATACAACGCTACTTCGATTACCTCAGCAAAGATACGGTGGCCCAGGGCGCCAGGCTCAAAATCGAAAGGATCCCGGTGGTCCTCAGGTGCGAAGCCTGTGCAGAGAGTTTTCAGGTCGATATCAAGCAGATGGAGGACATCGTGTGCCCGTCATGCGGTGAAAAGAAGTTCGCGCTCATCTCGGGCAGAGAATACTATATCAGGAACATGGAGGCTGAATAATGGAAGAGATCAAGCTCATCGAGATAAAGGAGGAGATCCTCTCCGACAACAAGAACCTTGCCGATGAACTGCGAATCAGGCTGAGACAGGAAAAGACCTTCCTCCTGAACCTCATGTCCTCACCCGGCTCAGGAAAGACCAGCCTGATCCTGAGGACCATCGCAGCGCTCAGGGTCCGTTTCCGCATCGGCGTGCTGGAGGCGGACATCGACTCTATTGTGGATTCCGAGAAGGTCGCATCCACCGGTATCCAGGCGGTCCAGCTTCGCACCGGGGGATTCTGCCACCTCGATGCACCCATGGTGACCAGGGGGCTCGAGGCCTTCGACCTGACGATGCTCGACCTCGTGATCATAGAGAACGTGGGCAACCTCGTGTGCCCTGCCGAATTCGATACCGGGGCCGTACGCAACGCCATGATCCTGAGCGTTCCCGAAGGCGACGACAAGCCGCTCAAGTACCCCCTCATGTTCAGCATCTGCGACGTGCTTATCGTGAACAAGATCGACTACCTCGGGATGAGTGACTTCAACATGCAGGCACTGAAAGAGCGGGTAACCAGGCTCAATCCGGACATTACCATCATCGAGGTTTCGTGCAGGACCGGCGCCGGCATCGAGACCTGGGCGAAATGGCTCGCCGATGAAGTGGCCGGTTTTCTCCGGGGATAATCAGAGGCCTGCAATGCCGGTCTTTGCCGACAGGACTACAGATACGGCCTGATCGCCTCGTAGAACCGCTCGGCCATGAGCTGATAGCCCCGGTCATTGGGGTGGATGGGGTCGCTCATGAGGTCCTCGCGGCCGAGGATGTCCTGGTAGATATTCGGGATGAGCAGCGCCCCGGTTTCCCGGCACACCCGCTCGTACTCCTCATCGAATCCCCTGCCAAGCAGGGGCAGGTCTATCCCGCCGACAACGACGAGACCCCCCTGGTCCTGGATCGCCTGGATGATGATCCTGAGATTGTCGAAGGCCTCTTCACGGGGAACACGGTTCTTGAGGTCGTTACCGCCGAGGGTGATCAGCACGATCCTGGGTGACCGGGACAGCACATCCTTTTCAAGCCGCCTCAGGGCATCACGGGTCGTATCACCCGGCACACCGGCATTGACGACACGTGAACCGGTCAGGCCGGCCAGCTGCGACGGATAGTCCATGCCCTGCGACGCCCCGGTCCCGTACGTGAGGCTGTCCCCGAAGCAGATGATGTTTTCACCGCCCGGATGCGCATTCCTGATGTCCGGGACAGAGGGGTACAGAAGATATACAGCCCCGATAACGACGAGGGCAAGCAAAGAGAGTATGACCTTTTTCACTGACGTTCACCTCACCTCAACACTACTCTATTCTTCGTCAGTCATGGCTGTGGACATGAGCCCTTCTGCACGGAATCCCGCTGCATGCTCAGGGTTCCTGTTCCTCGTCGAGCAGCCGGGTGTCTTCGTGAGAATACGCAGGAGAGCAGCAGCAGAGGATCTTCAGGGCAACAGAGCCGGTATTGTGCACGGCATGCTCCGTACCGGGCAGAATCAGGATGCTGTCGCCCGCTTCGATCTCCATGGTTTCACTCCCGAGTCTCATGACCGCCCTGCCCCGGATAACATAGTAGATCTCCTGGCTTCGTTCGTGGACGTGGAGCGCTGTCTTCCTGCCGGGCAGGATGGTTGCCTCTGCCAGGCTCATTTCCGCATGGGGATCTTTGTCCGGGTGGATGAGCTCACGGATCTCGGACCCGTCTTTGGTAACGTATGCCCGGATGTGAAAAGTCGGGGTCTTCATGGGGGATTTCATAGCCGGACAAGCGTACCACAGAAATCCCTGCAGCGAAAGCCTTCGGGCAAACACTGCGCCCCGGGGCAATCCATGCTCATGTGCAGGACCTACACACTGAAGCGGATGTTGAGGATATCGCCGTCCTGGACAAGATAGTTCTTTCCCTCGAGGCGGAACAGGCCCTTGTCCTTCACGGCCTTCTCGCTGCCGAGGTTCATGAGGTCGCCGTAGCTGAAGCACTCCGCCCGGATAAAGCCCCTGGCAAGATCCGAATGGATCGCTCCTGCGGCGTCCACTGCCGTATCGCCTTTCATGATGGTCCAGGCCCTCACCTCGTCCGCGCCCACAGTGAAGAAGGTGATGTACCCGAGCACGGTATAGGCCAGCATGGTGAGCCGGTCTTTTGCCGAGGCCTCGATGTTCATGTCTTCCATGAACTCCTGAGCCTCCTCCTGGCTGAGCCCGCTCAATTCCATCTCGAACCTGCCCGCGAACTCGATTGCCTGCGCGTGCTTCTCGATCTCTGCAATCAACTCAGCGTGGTGGCCAAAACGGTCTTCATCCGAGTTCAGCACCACCATCAGGGGCTTGCGCGTGAGGAACTGGAACCCCCGCAGCTGCCTGGTCTCGTCCGGTGAAAGATCGATGGTGCTTATGGGCCTGTTTTCGTTCAGGCACTCGAGTATCTTTTCCAGGGCCTTTTTCTCGAGGCCCATCTCCGGGGTCATTGCACCCCGCTTCACTGCATGCTCGATCCGCTCCATCCTGTTTTCTGCAATGATCAGGTCGGAGATGATGAGTTCGGTCATGATCGTGTCCAGATCCGAGAGGGGGTCCGGCCTGCCATGGGTTTCGTCGATGACATCGTCCTGAAAGTTTCTCAGCACGAGCGCAAGGGCATCCATGTTCTTGATCAGGGCAAGCTCGGCAGGGGAAAAGATCTGTTTCTTTTCTTCACTCGATGAAAAGCCTCCGAAATCAACACATTCGATCGTGGCAAAGGTGGTCTTCTTCGGGCTGTACATATCCTTGAGCCGTATCACGCGGGGGTCTGTAACCTCCACCACTGCCATGTTCGGCTCCGGCTTTGCCTGGGAAAAGGTTCCCGTATCGATCTGGGAGCCGGTCAGTGCGTTGAAGATCGTTGTCTTTCCCGATTTTTCAAGTCCTATAAGCCCGATACGCATATCATCTCCCCTGTCTGTCTTGTTTTTCGGTTGCGTGCTTATAGCACCACGGACAAGAGCTTGTAAAGATGCCGGAGAAAACCTCTCACCGGGTCTGACGAAATATGACCTGGTCTTTTGCACTTTTGAGCGCTACACATTATCATTACCAGAGAGAACCATTTAGAACCCGGTCTCAGGAGGAGCCTGCATGCAGAAGGTAAAAGATATCATGACCCAGGACATCATAACGGTTACACCGGACATGGAGATCGTGGCAGCGGCGAAGATCCTCATGGACAACCACATCAACGGGGCCCCGGTTGTCGATGAAGAGGGCACCCTCGTGGGAATACTCTGCCGGGATGACCTGATCTCCCAGCAGAAAAAGCTCCCGCTGCCCTCTTTTTTCATTGTGCTCGATGGCCTGATCCCGCTTACCTCGACAAAACACCTGGAAAAGGAGATGGCAAAGATCGCAGCCACCACGGTCGCACAGGCCATGACACCTGATCCCATAACGGTTTCGCCCGATACCCTGATCGAAGAGGTCGCCAGCATCATGGTCGACAGGAAGATCCACACCATTCCGGTTCAGGATGAAGACGGATGCCTCGTGGGGATCGTGGGCAAGGAGGATATCCTCAGGACGCTCATTCCCAGGAAATGAATCGATCCCGGATACCCCGGCAGCTGCTATTACGCGCTTTGAATCATACTCTGATAGAGCCCTGACTCCCCGTGCCGCTGCATCTCGTAAGATCTCCTGCATGAGCTTTCCTCCTTCATGGCCATGTGGTGCCAGTATTGGTACGAGACCGATAATGCCCGCACCGCCTCTTCCGGCGATTCGAACAACGGGACATGGTACTGTTGCCGGTATGCCACGGTCTTGTGTACGGCATTGGGGGTGTATATCGCAGCCGGCTTCTTATAGACCTGACATTTCTTGGTCAGCTCGATAATCGCATCGATGACCATGGGGTGCCAGAGACTGGGTACGGGAAGAAGCCCGTCGACCTCATCCGAAGACAGGAGGATATCGAATATCTCCAGGAAGGTCTGCATCGAAAGCGCAGGCCCCAGGTCGATGGGATTTGCGACATTGAAGATCTGGCCGGTCCTGCTCAGTTTCTCCTGGGTCTCGGGCGAAAGCCTGGCCATTTCGAGGCCTGCCTCCACGAGAAGGTCTGCCGTGATTCCGCCGAAGGCACCTGAGTTCGTGAATACCGCTATCCTCTTGCCTTTCAGCGGCGGCATGTGGGTGAAGATCTTCGGCAGGGAGTGGAGTTCGGAGATGGACTGCGCCCTGATGATGCCTCCCTGCTTGCACGCGTTGTCGAAGATGAGGTCATTGTTCGCCATACCCGCGGTATGCGACTGGGCGGCCCTTGAACCCTCGCTTGTCCGGCCCACCTTGAAGGCAATGACCGGCTTGGTCATCCGCTTGGCTGTCTCTAAGAACTTCCTGCCGTCCTTGATGTTCTCCAGGTACATGCCGATGACCTCGGTGCTGTCGTCCCTGTTGAAGTATTCGAGCATGTCCGCCTCATCGATATCTGACTTGTTGCCGATGCTGACGATCTTGTTCGCCCTGACCACATCCGCAACAAAGGATTCGAGCACGATCACCACGATCCCGCCGCTCTGGATAACATAGGATATGGTCCCGTTATCCTGGATGAATGAGTCGAAATTATCCTTCTGGATCCCGTAAAAACAGCAGAACTTGTTCCGGGTGTTGAGCACCCCCAGACAGTTGGGTCCCATGATCCTCATGCCATAGGTCCTGGCGGCCTCGTCGATCTCTTCCTGCATGGCGCTGCCTTCTTGGCCGCCCTCGGAAAACCCCGAGCTCTCGATGACGATATGCCGTATTCCCTTTTCGCCGCACTGTCTGACGAAGGCAGGAACGACCTTCGCCGGTGTTATGATGACGCCCAGATCGACTTCCTCCGGGATATCCGTCACCGCCACATACCCCTGGCAGCCATGGACGGATTCACCCTTGCGGTTCACGGCATAGACCTGTCCATCATAGGGAGAGAATTCGCTGAGCGCCCTGCAGATGGTGGAACCGAGATTAAAAGGGGAATTCGATGCCCCGATAACTGCCACGGACCGAGGATTGAAAAAAGTCTCCATTGAGATGCACCTCCCATGTTGTTGTACAATACATTTCTCTGTGGTATTTCACTTCAACAGCACTATCGCCGGCGGCGTTATGCCTTCCTTCTTTCCAGCTCAGCGGTATAGGTGTCCCTGAGCATCTGGATGAGCTTGACGATGGTTTGGTACACAAACTGCCCGTTTTCATCACCGAACTGCGCGGCATCGTCCTTCATGTGTTCCAGGTCTTCCAGCTGTTCCTCGAGCGAGCCGATCTCGTGTTCGAACTGCTCGGCCACCTTGTCCTGCGGCAGGAACCTGAAGAAAAAGACCCTCGTGAGAAAATCCAGCTCGTAATCGATGGGGGTGGGCGGTGCCGAGAGGGACTTGAGAAACACCTCTCTCCCCTTGTCGGTGACCGAGTACACATGCTTGTTGGGCTTGCCGGTCTGAAACACCACCTCTTTTTTCACCAGGTCTGCTGCCTCGAGCTTTCTCAGTGCCGGATAAATCTGGTTGAGGCTCAGATTGTATGCCATCATGAGCTTGCCCGTAATATGTTTTATCTTGTACCCGGACTTGGGACCCGACATGAGAAAGCCCAAGATCATATGGTCACTGTCCATGACAATCAACCCCATTCATTACTTTAGCATCAACTAGTTTCTACTGCTATATTTTCTTATAAAATATCATGTTTCCAAATACCTGTCAAGATATCACTCGCTCCTCAGACCTTGTTTTCCAGCCCGCCGAGAAAATCCTGCAGACGCCCGGCGGGGCACTCAGGATTCTATCAACCTGGATTCTTCACGTGAATCTGCTCTGTTTTTCGTGAATGCTCATTTTTTTACTTCAGACATTTCGGGATATGACGATAAGGATTACAGACAACGAAGACTCACCACCCATGAGACTTCAACATAGAGAGGCCCGGCAGCCCACAGGCTGCCGGGCCATCATTTTATTCCCGGGACAGCTTCTTAAAGCCGCCTGCTAAACATACTCCCCGCAGAGCTCCTGGATATCCTGCACCAAGGCATCGATATCCTCCCTGGCAGTGTCCCACGAACACATGAGCCGTACACCCCCGGTGCCGATAAACGTATAGAAGTGCCAGCCCCTTTCCCTGAGCGCATCGCCCAGTTTCACCGGCATCTCCACGAACACCGAGTTTGCCTGGCACGGGAACATGATCCGTACGCCTTCGATATCGCGCAGCCGCTCCTCGAGGAGCTGTGCGCAGCGGTTTGCGTGAGCTGCATGTCTGAGCCAGGCATCGCCCTCGAGCATGCCGATCCACGGGGCAGAGAGGAACCGCATCTTTGAGGAGAGCTGACCTGACTGCTTGCAGCGGTAATCAAACTCGAAGGCGAGCTCCTTTGAAAAGAACACCACTGCCTCGCCCACGGCGAGTCCGTTCTTCACCCCCCCGAAGCAGAGCACATCCACCCCTGCCTTCCAGGTCATGTCCTTGGGTGATGCACCGAGGCTCACCACTGCATTGGCGAATCTCGCGCCGTCCATGTGGAATTTCAGGCCCAGTCGCTTCGCGGTCTCGCCCGCTGCGTGGATCTCGTCAAGGGAATAGACCGTGCCCAGTTCAGTGGCCTGCGTGATGGTCAGCACCTTGGGTTTCGGGTAGTGGATGTCGCTGCGCCTGTTCGCGATCTGATCCACATCGCCAAGATCGATCTTCCCGTGTCCCCCCCCGGCAAGGAGTATCTTGGTGCCGTTGGAGAAGAACTCCGGTGCGCCGCACTCATCGGTTTCCACATGCGCCGAGGTGTGACCGATAATACTGTGATACGACTGGCACAGAGATGCCAGGGCCAGCGAATTTGCAGCAGTGCCGTTGAAGACGAAGAACACCTCGCAATCCGTCTCGAACACGTCACGCAGCATGTTGCACGCCTTTTCCGTATACTCGTCATCGCCGTACGGCAGGGCATGCCCGCAGTTGGCGGCGCACATGGCCTCCCACGCCTCAGGGCATATGCCGGAATAGTTGTCGCTTGCAAACTGGTGACCCAGGGTATTCTCTATCATGACCGCTCTCCCAATGGCTGTATTTATCCTGCAGACAGGGCATTACATAGACTATTATAATGCGCAATGCTAGAGGCTCAATGCGTTATGACCCATTTTCCCCACGGGTCCTGCGGCGAAAGCCCCCTGCGGCCGCAGTCAGCCCTTGACAGGAGCCGCCTCGATCATAGCGGGCATCACCCCGATCTTTCCGAACATCTGCTGTAGTATCCGCTCACATGGTTCAGGACACGCAGGGCATTGTTCAGGTCGTCGAATACCGGGATACCCCTGTCAAGGAAGACACTCCTGGCATCCCGCATCACCTCCTCGATGTCCAGCGAGTCGATGCCCTGTTTGAAATTGGGCAATACGAGCATGATCGGCTTGCCGGTACTGGCGACTACCCCGCTCACTACGTCTGCCAGTTCCCTGTAGGGCGTGATATCCTTGACCGGGACCCCCATCCCCAGAGAAAGGGACTTGTAGTGGTGAAAGAGCTGAATAAGGATCTGTGCATCGACCCGTTCATCTCTGGCCGCATTGAGGAATACTTCCCGATATGCCTGCGGATGGACAAACGGATTCGCTGCATCTATGGGATTGTGTGCGCTCGATCCCGGCTTCGGGAGCACTTTCATGATGGCCTCACGAATATCCGCTTCAAATACCGGCAGGGTGAAGTCGAACTGTTCGGCTGCATCACAGGCGTTCACCCCCAGGGCACCGCCTCCTCCGGCAACCGATATGCCCTGGTATACCCGCGGCGGAAGCATGGAGAACGCAAGACACGTATGTGCCAGTTCCCAGAGATCACCCACCTGGACAGCCCCGGCCTGAGAGATGAGCGACTCCCAGATCACCCTGCTGCCGCCCATCGATGCGGTGTGGCTCGCAACCGCCCTCCTGCCTGCCTGGCTGAGCCCCCCCTTGTTGATGATCACAGGCTTCTTTGCTGCAACCTCCCTCAGCGCCTCGAAGAATTCCCTTCCATCCTGAACCCCCTCGATATACATGGCTATCACCCTGGTCTCGGGATCGTCTCCCAGGTATCGGAGCAGTTCGGTCTCCCTGAGGTCTGCCCCGTTGCCGAAGCTGATGACCTTGGAGAACCTGATCCCCATCCACTTCCCGATATGGGCAAAGTCAATAGACATGCCCCCGCTCTGGGAAATGAACGCCACGGGCCCGCTCTGTCTGGACAGATCCGGCCCGGGCAGGAGGGTCAGGCCGCTTGCCGGACAGTAGATGCCGAAACAGTTGGGCCCCACAACCCGGATCCCCCGGGCCGCTATCCTCTTCACCTCGTCTTCCAGTTCCCTGCCCCGCGGGGTATCGGCCTCGGAGAATCCGGCAGAGAGGATCTCGGCGCCGGCAACGTTGTTCCGCCTGCATTCCTCGAGGGCTGCAGGTACAAATTCGGCCGGCACGGCAATGATGGCAAAGTCTATGGCGGCGGGTATCTCATCGACACTCGCATAGATCTTCAGACCGTTATATTCCCCGCCTTTGGGGTTTACCGGATAGATGCCGCCCTCGAAGCCGATGGCCCGCAGGGCGTTGAGGATGCCGCTGCCGAACATGCTTCCCCTGGCAGAAACACCGATGATGGCGATATTGCCGGGATGAAAGATCCTCTCGAACTCAGGCCGTTCCCTACGCTGGGTCTCTTCACAGGTCATGCCACGTCCCCCTTAAAAACATTCAAGTATCTACATATGTTATGTCCCATTGTTCCTGTTTAAACCGGGGTTGTCAATGGCTTTTCATCTTCTCTTCGAGCGCTTCGCTTTACAGCACGGCGGCAACCATCTATAATCACCTCCATTAAGAGAACGGGCAGGGAGCCATGGCAAAAGAAAACACCCACCTCTTCTTCGCGCATACGATCCTGGAGCATCTCGGTGACATGGACATCACCCGGGACATATCGAAGCACATCGACTACTACTACCTGGGTTCCATCATCCCGGATACGTTCTACTACAGCTCAGACAGATCCGTGGAGGTCGTCTCCGAGAGCCTTCACGGAAAAACCGGCAACCCCACCAACGAGATCATCTTCTCTGTGCTCGACAGGGCCGCCAGCCCGAGGGATATCGCCTTCATCCTCGGATACATCACCCACTGCGCCCTGGATATCACGCTGCACCCCCTCGTGTATTATCTCTCCGGCAACTACTACGACCCGGAACCGGCAAAGAAACAGCACGCGGTCTATCTGCACCGGCATATCGAGACCTGCCTGGACGGCTATCTCGGCAACTCACTGAGGATATACGATCTGGTCCGCACCTCGCTGCTTGGCGGCCTGGTCTTTGAGGAGATCATCGGCCATGATTTTTCCGTCTCTGCCGAGGACATGCTCCGCTCCCTCAGAAAGCAGCTGCATTCCAACCGGCTCTTCACGAGCACCCTTGCCTACCGGCTTGCCCGGATGCTCTTCAGCTGTGGGATCATGAAGGACTATGGGTATCTCGGACTGTTCTACGGCGATGTCGCGGCACAGGGCAGCTGCATATCAGACCCCTTCACCTACAGGGATATCATTTCCGGGGCACCCCGGACATCGTCCGTGAAAGACCTCATGAAAGAGGCTCGAGAAAAGGCCCTCGGCATGATGGAGGCCGCATACGGGTATTCACGCGGCACCATCACAAAAGAGCGTCTCAAAGAGATGATCCCGGGTGAGAGCCTGGACACGGGCAGAGTGCTTGTGGCGACGAGCGCCATCCGCCATACGGACGCCGACCGGGAGCAGACAGGGACCTAGCCCCGGCTCCCAGCACAGCAGGAATGCACCCCCCTGGCCCAGGTATCACCAGAAATCACTGCCCGGGCATATGTCAGAATTCAGACCAGCTTTTCTGGTAGGAGGCATCATACTTGAACGAGAGAGAAACCCGCGCGCGGTATGCCACGACCTTGCCGTTCTCCACCTTCATGTCCAGCTGTTTCACCTCGGCCACCCGCAGGTCCTTCAGGCTCTTGCAGGCAGTATCAACGGCGTGTCGTGCAGCCTCTTCCCAGGAGTTCTCACTCGTCCCCACAAGCTCGATCACCTTATAAATGCTCCCCGGCATCACACACCTCCTTGCATGTACTGCTTCTCTGTTTTGAGCCCATGATACCAGTGCGGCTCAGTCACCCTCTGTATCGCAAAACAAGAAACGGTTTATGAGCATGGATTGTGCGGTCTATTTTTTATAGTAACCCGTGACGGCCTGGAGTCAAGACCGAGCCGGTCTTGAAGGACTGTGGTGTTTCCGCGAGAAGAGAGGGCATGCCTTCTTGGAGATGGACCTCTCAGGGTAGTCCCGGGAAGGTAACGATGTTACGCGAGATATCCTGGTGGAAACTCACCTTGCCGGTACTCCCCACGAGCTCTGCCTCTTCCATCCGGTAGAGGTCTTCGACCGGGGCGCCGATGTGGGCGAAGGCCCTCGTGCCGTCGGAGAGCCTGCCAACGACCGTTCCCTTTTCAGGTCGTCCGTCCCGGTCATGGCGGATCACGTACGCCTCCACCGTGAGGTTCCCCCCGGCCTGCACCACGAGCTCGGGCAGGACCTGCGCGTCGATCGCCTCCTGCACGGCGGAATCGTCCCGCTCGGTCCAGGGATTTCCGGCCGGCCTTCCCCCGTAGATGCCGATGGAGTGCTTGGTGACATACCACCCGTTGGCCGTGACCATGGCGCGCACGGAGCGGTCGTGCCTGATCCTCTCTGCAACGCTCGCAATGGCGTGCATGGAGTAGTTATTCCCCGGACCCCCGAAGTAGGCGAGCCCGCCGGTGACGCTCAGGTCTCTCGGGTCGTCTTCGGGGATGCCGATCTCGTTCCTGGCGATCTCCACCGCAGAGGGGAAGCAGCTGTAGAGGTCGAAGATATCGATATCGTCGAGCGTGATTGCTGCCTGGTCAAGGGCAATCCGCGAGGCATTTCTGATGGCGGGCGATTCGTCGAGCCTGGGCCGTCTGGAGAAATGCCAGATATCGTGGAAATCGGCACCGCCCAGGGGATAGACCCACTTCGACGGGCTGATCCCCAGGTCTCTGGCCACGTCCTCGGTCGTCATGATGAGCGCTGCACTCTGGTCCACATTGATGTTGGCGTTCATGCCCCTGGTGTAGGGGTAGCCGATGTACCGGTTGGCCGCACTGACCTCGGCGATCTGCTCCGCGCTCTGCTTCTCCCTGCTCCAGGCGTGGGGATTTGAGGATGCAACCTCGGACAGCCTCGCCCAGAGCCCTGCCATGAAGTGCCGGTGCTCCTCCGGGCCCCTGCCTGCTGCGGCACGAAGCGCCGTCTCGAAGAGCGGATACACGTATGAGGGCAGGTAGAGGTCGTAGGCCGCCTCGAGGTCGTTCACACCCGGGAGGTCCTCCCCGTCTATCCTCTCCGGCGGCTCGCTCGCCGGCCAGCCCAGGACGATATCACCCTTGAGTGCCCGCCTGAGGGAGTAGATGGCCTCTGCGCCGGTCATCAGGACAGCCCGGCTTTCTCCGCAGGCAAGGGCCTTGGCGGCCCGGTGCACGAGAAGCTCCGGGGTGTTGCCGCCGATGGGGGTATAGAAGGACCGCTGCGGACGTATCCCGAGCGCGCTGGAGAGCATGCCCGGCGCATCCCGGTAGGTCCACTGGAACAGGTTCACCACGTAGAGGGTGTCGATGAGGTCTCTGAGCCGCTGAACACCCGTGTCCGCCACTGCCCGTGTGCAGACGTGCGCCATCATACCGAGCGGGTCGAGGGGGCTCTGGGCATCCCTGGGCTGGGTGTACTGGGCAACACCGACGAGGATTGGGACATAAGGTCCTTTCATTATCGATGATTATAGAAGATCTCACTATTCCTGTCAAATCAATGCACCAGAGGTTCGATAAAACAGCAAAAAATATCAAGTGATCATATCAACAAGCTAACACTCTTTGTAATCATTACTTATTCTCAACGAGATATGATTTCTTTATATCTGATTATACATATTTACTCGTTCTACCTGGAAATATTATGATTTCCCTCTCGATATTTATCATTTTTATACTCAGTTTTTTTCTGATTTTTACCGATAAGTTAAGCGATCAACATTGACATATGATTCATCAGGAGAGACATCATGAAAAGACAACAGGCTATACTCTCTCTCATTATCTGGGGCATTGTCCTGACCACCCCGGCCCTCGCGGACGATACGGATATCTTCTCGGGCACCAGCATCAGTGTACCGCCGAGCATCCTCATTATCCTCGACACATCGGGCTCCATGCAGGAGGACGACAAGAAGGTACCGAGCAGCGTGTACGATCCCAGCCATAATTACCGTGACGACCTGGCGCACATTACCGGTGGTACCCCTGAGCAGTTGACCGTCTACTACATCAGGAAAGAGCCGAACAAGGAGTGGGAGAAATCTCTCTTCACCGAGCTCTGCGACAGCACCGCATACATCGGTTGTACCGAGGCGAAAACCGCCCTCGACACGTACGGCTACTGGATGGGATACATGAGCCCCGAGCCAGACGCAGAGGGTTTATACCAGTGCGGTGACGACACCCTGATGAAGCTGTCTGTCGGGAATTACCGGAACTTCCTCGAATCGCCCACCACGGAGAGTGAATACCGGATGACCATTGCCAAACGGGCCATCATGAACTTGGTCAACGCACTCGACGATTCTGCCGCAAATATCGGTCTCATGAGGTTCGATGACGAGAAAGACGATGGCGGCAAGGTGCTCCTGCCCATCGGCGCCACAGACAGTCAGTTCGATGCCGTCCTCTACCCCGCAGATCCGAACAAGGACAAACTGGAGGCAAAGGGGACAACCCCGGTAGCAGAGGCCCTGGCAGAGGCAGGACGGTATATGGCCGGCACACCCAACTGGACGACCTATCTCGGCAGCGACGACACCACCGGGATACTCTCCGGCGGGGCGTACATATCCCCGGTCCAGTGGCGGTGCCAGAAGAATTATGTCGTCGTGGTCAGCGACGGCCTGTCGTACAATGACAACGGCAAGGTCTCCACCAATGACACCTCCGAGTTCCTCCTGCCCTATATCAACAATAATATCATCGGGGATTATGACAACGACGGTAATGACCTGACCGAGGACGGAACAGACGTCATCGACACGGTGTATCCAGGCGGTGGCACCCACCTCCTCGATGACGTGGCTGCATTTCTCTATAACGAAGACATCCTGACCAGCCCTGCAACAGACGCCGCAGGGAAATCGTTCGATGATGAATACTTCGAGAGGCAGAACCTTATCACCTATACTGTCGGTTTCATGACCGCCTCAGGTACCGAGACGATCAGCCCGGCTGATGAGCTGCTGACCAAAGCCGCTGCCCAAGGGGGGGGGGAATTCATCAATGCCGATAGCAGCACCGAGTTGGAGAGTGCATTCCTCTCCATCGTCGGCATGATCCTGGCCGCAAATTCGAGTTTCATCGCACCGGTTGTACCGGTCAACAAGATCAACAAGGTCTATTCCGGCAACAGCGTGTACCTTTCACTGTTCAAACCGAACGACTCATCTGCGTTCTGGTTTGGCAACCTCAAAAAATTCGGCCTCGACGCAAACGGGTATCTCCTCCAGAAAGATGGCTCTTCAGCACTCGACAGCACCGGACAGATCCGTGATGATGCGAAATCGTGCTGGAATGACATTGAGGACGGCAGCACCACAGAACTCGGTGGAGCCGGTGCGGTCCTCTATGGCAGCTCCACCCCTACTTCCACTTCGCGGAAGTTCTACACCTACGGGGGAGGCATCAACACGGGCCTGACACACCCGGACAATGAATTCACCAGCGACAGTTCCGGTATTGCAGCCATAACTGCAGCGCTCGGCGTGGCTGACCCGGGAGGTCTCGTCGATTTCATAACGGCTCAGAATGACTATGCAAAGGGTGGAGCACTCGAGCGTGAATGGGTCCTCGGAGATATTCTCCATTCAAAGCCCGCGACCCTGTTCCATGGCACGAGCGATACCCTCATCTTCGTGGGTGCCAACGACGGCTTTTTCCACGTCTTCGTGGACAATGACGGCAATACCCCCGACGATCTGAGCAACGACAGCCTGAGCGAGGCATGGTGCTTCGTGCCATGGGATCTCCTGCCCAACCTCCAGCTTCTCAGGGACAGCTCCGAGCACGGCTATTTTGTGGACGGGTCCCCGCTCCTGTACCACGACGGGGGTTACCAGTACGTCACCTTCGGCCTCAGGCGGGGCGGCAGTAAATACTACACCATCAAAATCGGGACCGTGGATGAGAACGGCACGTACGAAAACGGCTATACCTCGCCGGAATTTGCGTGGCAGATCGCCCCGACCATACTCGGATCTGGCTCCGAGGAGCTGGGCCAGTCCTGGTGCAAGCCCTGGGAGAGTACTATTGCAAAGAACGGGGGCGGTACGAACAAGGTGCTCCTCCTCACCGGGGGCTACGATGCCGACAACGAGGATCTGGACCTGCCCGTGGAAGGAGACTCCAAGGGCCGGGCGATCTTTGCCGTGGATGCCACAACCGGCGCGCTCGACAACGGCCTGAACTTCAACCACAGCAACAACGGAGATATGGACTACTGCATCGTCGAACTGGTGGCCTTCGACTACAACAACAACGGCACGGACGATACCATCTATGCCGGATCCCTCGGCGGCAATCTCTTTGCCTTCTCGGACAGAAACGGGGATGGTACCTGGACCAAGGTGCACCTGTTCCAGGCACGCTCCGATGCAGCGGGCACCGCCGGCAGCCTGCTGAAATTCTTCTCGGCAGCCGACGTCACCCTGGAGACCTTCGGGGACCATGTCTTCATCGGCACTGGCGACAGGGCACACCCGGCGCAGACAACCACCGTTGACCGGTTCTATGCCATCAAGAATTCCTGGGCATCACCCTGGTCCGCGCTGACCGAGGCAGACCTCGTTGATGTCACCAGCTATGCCTATACCACTGACACGTATGGAAACCTCCTGACCGGGAATGGGTGGTTCATCAGGCTCAACGAGCGTGCAGGGGAGAAGGTCATGTCCTCGCCCCTGGTGTTCAACAAGATCGTATTCTTCACCACCTATGCTCCTGAGCAAGCCAGCGCACTGGTAGACAAGTGTTCGCTCGAGAGCCTCGGGGGGGGGAGGCTCTATGCCTTGAACTACCTCACCGGCGAGGCTGCATTGAATTTTGACACCACCAATGACACGGAGAGTGCCCAGGTGCTCGCCAAGTCAGACAGGAGCCTGTCCCTGGGCGTGGGTATCCCGTCTCCCCCCACCCTCATCGTTACCCAGGACGGCGGTGCAAAACTCATCATAGGTACGGCAGGGCCGGATGGCGATATCAAGCCCGAGGTCATCGATATCCCGGACGGCAGTGATGTGGAAATGTACTATTGGAAGCAGAACTGAGAAGATAAAACAGGAGTTGGCGTATGAGGTTTCCTATCTTAACAAAAATAATGGCCGGTTCATTCCTTTCGCTCATGATCATTTTATGCCTGTCCGCGCCCGGCAGCGCAGGCAGGATCTCTGAATATGACGGGATCCCCTACTGGGAATACACCTACTTCCAGAGCAGGATCACCTATGTGAGCCCTCTCAAGGATTATATCGTCACGGACAAGAGGAAGGTCTTCCTGGTCGAGGCCGAACATGAAGGTGAGACCCTGTGCACAGGCATAAGAAATGTTGCCGGTGAGGAGATCGCCTTTGAATCCCTCAAGGCCGGGCAGTGGGTCTATGTCTGGGGCGGAGTGCTCATCGATCATACCATAGGGGCCAGGGACATTGTTGTGCTGCCCGGAAAGATGTTGAGAACAGAGATGGCGAACTACCCGGTACTGCTGGAGAGAAAGAGATTCGCGTACCAGAAGAGCTTGTACTGAACTGTGAACGACAGGGTTACGAACGATGAGAATATATAAGATTATACAGGATACAAAAGGGCTCACCCTGATCGAACTGATGATCGTGCTCGTCTTGTCCCTGCTGCTCATGGCCGCGGTGTACCTGACCTACCAGACCCAGCACGCAACGAGCACCATCCAGCACGAGGTGTCGGCCGTGCAGCAGGACCTCAGTGCTGTCCTGGATATCATGGCCAGGGACATCCGCAATGCCGGCTGCGACCCCACCCTTCAGACAACGGCCGGCATCATGCCGGATGAGACCGGCCCGACGTCGCTCTCCATCACCATGGACCTCAACGAAGACGGCGACACATCGGACACGAACCCGGACGAGCAGGTTGTCTTCACCTTCAACGGATCGGGCATCCTGAGAAACGGGGGCGGAGTTGTTCGGGAACTTGTTCAGAATGTAACCACGTTCGGGTTGACGTACTACGATGAGAACAATGCGGTCATACCCCCGACGGGCGGCGGTGGTGCATTCCTCACCAGCGGTGAGGCAGAAGATGTAGTGTTTGTCGAGATACAGGTGCAGCTGCGCAGCGACAAGAGAGACCCGGAGACGAACCAGTTTATCTCCCGCACCATGACAAAACGGGTCAAGATGAGAAATCAGGGCATCTAAGGAGGACCCTCGAGGTAACCATATGGATGAATTCCGCAACAACAAGGGTTTTACCCTCATTGAACTGGCCGTTTCAATCCTGATCTTCGCACTGGGCTTCCTGGGCGTCGCCAAGATGCAGCAGTATGCAATCATGGGGAACAGCTTCAACATGCAGATGAACAACTCGCTCAACATTATCGACAGTCATGAGGAATACCTCAGAGGGATCACAGTCAGTGATGCAGATCTGTCGATCGGGGATCATGACGGAGGCGCTTCCACGCACCAGGGCATAGACTACGGCCTTGCCTGGACCGTCAGCACCACCGCCCTGGGAGCGAGTGCCAATGCCCGTCAAGTGCAGATCACGGTCTCGTGGATGGAAAAGAACAAGAGTCACAGTACAACCATGAATCTTCTGCGGTCAAACACGCAGTAGCGAAATCGAAGGTGAAACAATGGGCAGACAGCGCATGAGAACAGGAAACGGGAACGAGGGAATGGTCCTCATACTGGTTTTGATATTTTTACTGGCCACAATTACCCTTGGTGTGACGTTGATGAGGTCTACAATCATCGGCACGAAGATCACGGGAAACGAGCGGGTGCACAACCAGGATTTCTACCTTGCCGAGAGCGCGGGGGAACTGATCATCCCCCAGTTCGACAGTATCATGAGCGGCTCTACCTGGACGGAAGATACCCGGGTGGATGTTTCCGACCGGATGCCCGCCGGGAGCATCGTTGACGGTGCCGATATCGGGATGACGCTCCGCCGCACCGGTACCCCTCCGACCGGATCAGGCTCTTCCGCTGCAAAGACCATGGCATTCTACTACCGGGTGGATTCTTCGCTGAACAACCATAGCCTGGAGCTGGGCTTATGGAAGGCCTTCCCCAAGCCGGGCACGTAAACAAGGGCTCACACCTCGAACCGCCCTGCCCCCGCAGCCTTGTTCATGATGCCGGGGGCTGATCGTCGATGCTCTCGGAAAAAATCCCCTCGAAGGACAGTGCCTGCCGGTACTGCTCCCGGGCATATTCCCGGTATGTAGGGTCCCAGGTCCTGAGGTACCTGCGGGCCTGCTGGACCGACGACTTCAAACAGAGCAGCTCAAGGGACTTTATCTCTCTGGCCTGCACAAGGGAACGCTCAGGGATGCGCGAGTGGTCCCACCGGGAGATCAACCGGGAGATCCCGTCCTCGAGGTCTTCCAGTTGTGCCTGGCAGGCCTTCACCGCCTTTTTCAGCCCGGCTCCCGATCCCTCAGACGAGCGGAGCGCGTCGATGACTTCCATGCACTCGAGGTTTTGCTGTTGCCTCTCCCGCAGTTCCTGCCCTTCCTGGAGAAGCCACGCGGTGTTCCGGTAGAATCGCTTCAGGGCATCTTTGTTCATCTGCACTTCGAGCGCAGTCTGTGCGTTCACGCTGATGGACTGTACGTCGGAAAGCCTGACCGGCTCGGGGCTGTCGACCAGGTAGAGGCTGTCACCCTCTATCCAGTACCCGGTGGTGACGATCTCACCCTCAGGGGTCGAAACGATGCTCTCCGCTGATGCCCCCCGGGGAGAAACCACCAGCAGAGACATTAAAAGGCTGATGACTACTGCCGCAGGGATATCCCGAGATCCTTCTGGAGTGATCCTAAGATTGATTCCTGCCATTTATTGATAATCTTATCCTCGAGGGTTCTGCTGTCCGACTGGTAGGTGATGCGGATCGTGATCCCCTTGAGGCCTTCGGGCAGCTTCTCTCCCACGTAGAGGTCTATGGGAACCACATTTCTCAGTTCCCTGATTCCCTTGGACTCAATAATCCTGACGATATCCTGGTACGAGGTGTCATCTTTAACGACCATGGAGAGATCTCTCCAGGTCATGGGGAACTTCGGAATCTCCTGCATGCCCCTCCACACCCGTGCAAAGATCGGGTCGACCGCGATTTCCATGACATACACGTCGTCTTCGATATCGAGCATCTTGAGGATATCCGGGTGGAGTGCGCCCATGTGCCCGACAGGCCTTTCTCCCACCATGATATCCGCCTGATTCCCGGGCTTGTAGAAACCATGGGCAGACGGCACGGCCGCAGCATCGGGCAGGATGACCTCGATGATTCCCTTGAGGTCGAAAAAGTCCACCTCGACGGCCCGTTCGGACCAGTGGCTTGGGGTTCTCTGGCCTGAGATGGCAATGCCGAGCCGGTACTCTTCTTCGGGCAGGTTCCCCTGCGATGTCGGATCGAAACATTTCCCCATCTCGAAGAGGGCAAGATCCCGGTTCTGGAGGTGTTTGTTCTTTTCTGCAGCCCCGGCAAGACCGGGAATGAGCGAGTTCCGCATGAGCTTCATCTCGTCGGAGATGGGGTTCATGAGTTCCATCATGTTCTCACCAAAGAACTGTTTCCACTTGGGCGAGATAAACGAGTAAGTGACCACCTCGGTGAATCCCATGGCAGCGATTCTCGTGCGCAGCTCCTGGTATCTCTCCTCCAGGGAGGACATCTGCATGGGCTGGAAGGTCGGCAGCAAGGGCCTCACCTTCTCCATGCCGAAAATCCTGATGAACTCCTCGACGAGGTCGATCTCCCGGGTAATATCGTGGCGGAACCGCGGCGGTTTCACCAGCCATCCCGTCTCGGTCTTCTGAAGTCTGCAGCCGAGCCTGGTCAGGATATCCTCGACATCTCCGTCCGTGAACTCGTCGATGCCGAGCACCTTGTGGAGGTATTCAGTTCTCAGCACGATATCACCGGCCGTGTCGCTGAGGTAATTTATATCTATGACACCCTTGAAGACCCGGGCATCTGCGAGCTCCGCCATGAGGTATGCCGCGCGGTTTGCCGCATCCATCTGGATCCCGGGGTCTATTCCCCGCTCGAAACGGTATGAGGCCTCGGTGGAGAGGTTCAATCCCTTGGAGGTATGACGGATGCCCACCGGTTCGAAGAAGGCGCTTTCCAGTGCGATGCCCGATGACGTGTCGAGCACCTCGGAATTCTCACCGCCCATGACCCCGGCCAAGGCGACAGGCTTCTCACGGTCGCAGATCAGGAGGTCGTCCGCCCTGAGGGTGCGCTGGACCGAGTCGAGGGTGACAAACAGCTCTCCCTCATGGGCCTTTCTCACCACGATGCCGTGTCCGGCCACGAGGGTATAGTCAAACGCATGGAGCGGCTGTCCGTATTCGAGCAGCACATAGTTGGTGATGTCCACCACGTTGTTGATCGCCCTCACCCCGGCCTGGAACAGGCGTCTTCTCATGGTGAAGGGGCTCTTTCCGATCTTCACGTCCTCGAGCACCCTGGCTGCATATCTCGGGCACGCCTCCGGTGCGAGGATCTCGACACCCAGCACAGATTCTACCGGCGTGGTGTCTTCCCTGATTACGAATTCAGGAAGTTTCAGATTCTTGCGGAACAGGGCCGAGAGCTCACGGGCAATGCCGATAGCCGAGAGGCAGTCTCCCCGGTTGGGGGTTACATTGATATTGAAGACCCAGTCTTCCAGATCGAGGGCATCGAGGAGCACCTCGCCCGGCTTCACATCGGCATCGATCTCCATGATGCCGGTGTGGTCATCGGTCAGTCCGAGTTCACGCTCCGACAGGAGGACGCCGAAGGATTCCTGGCCCCTGATCTTCGCCTTCTTGACCTTCATCCCGGGACCCAGGTCCGTGCCCACCGGCGCGAACGCGCTGATCATGCCCGGTGCAACGTTCGGTGCCCCGCAGACCACCCTGAGGATCTCGCTGCCGGTATCGACCTGGCAGAGCGAGAGCTTGTCTGCATCGGGATGCTGCGTCACCTCGAGGATCCGTGCGCAGATGACCTCCCTGAGGATCGTCTCGTGGATGATCTCCTCCACCTCGGTTCCGCTCATGGTCAGGGCATCGGCGATAGCGCGTGCGTTTTCATCGATGTCAATGTATTCCTTAATCCACTTGTAGCCGATTTTCATGATCTGTCCCTTTAGGAAAACTGCTTCAGGAATCTCAGGTCATTCTCGAAGAACATGCGGATGTCGTCGATGCCGTACTTGAGCATGGCAACGCGTTCGACTCCGAGGCCGAAGGCAAAGCCGGTCACGGTCTCAGGGTCGATATCCACATATTTATATACCTCCGGGTCCACCATGCCGCAGCCGAGGATCTCCAGCCAGCCGGAATTCTTGCACACCCGGCAGCCTTTTCCCTTGCAGATGATGCACCCCATATCCACCTCGGCAGAAGGCTCGGTGAACGGGAAGAACGACGGCCGGAACCTCAGCGGGATATCCGGGCCGAACAGTTTGCGGATGAATTCATTGAGCACGCCTTTGAGGTGTCTGAAGGTGATCCCCTCTTCCACCCACAGCCCCTCGATCTGATGGAACATGGGGGTATGGCTCACGTCGGAATCGCACCGGTACACCTTGCCCGGCGCAATGATCCGCACAGGCAGCCCGCTCGACTCCATCACCCTGATCTGAACCGGGGATGTGTGGGTCCTCAGCAGGACGTCGCTGGTGAAATAGAACGTGTCCTGCATATCGCGGGCAGGATGGTGTTCGGGTATATTGAGTGCCTCGAAGTTGTGGTAGTCGTCTTCCACCTCGGGACCGGAGGCAATGTTGAACCCCAGGCTGAGGAAGATATCCTCGAGCTCCCTGACAACCTGATTGATGATATGGATGCTGCCTTTTCTCGGAGCCCTGCCTGGCAGGGTCACGTCGATGCCCTTGAAGACAGAATGGGTCTGCAGGCCCTCGAGCTTCTTCGCGAGGGCCTCTTCCATGAACACCTTCAGTTCGTTGGAAAGAGAACCGATTCTCGGCCGTTCCTCCGGATCGAGAGAGCCCATCTGGCGGAGAATACCGGTGAGCGCACCCTTTCTCCCCAGGTACTTGACCCGCATGGGCTCGAGATCCTCAGGTGCGCCTGCGAGATTCAACTCCTCGCTAAAGGCGAGCTTCAACGATTCGAGCTGCTTTTCCATCTATGACTTGGAAACGGTTTTCGCGATGAAGGTAAATCCCTCGGGATCGGTGATCGCAATCTCGGCGAGAACCTTTCTGTCCAGATCCACACCCGAGGTCTTCAGGGAATGGATAAACCGTGAATAGGAATATCCCCTCTGCCGTATGGCAGCGCTGACCCGGGCAATCCAGAGTCTTCTGTATTCTCTCTTTTTCTGGCGCCTGTCCCTGAAGGCATAGGCAAGTCCTTTATTCAAGGTCTCTCTTGCGGCGCGAATAAGATTTCTCCTGCCGCCGACAAAGCCCTTTGTAAGCTTGTGAAGCTTCTTCCGCTTCTTGATACCTACTACACCTCTTTTAACTCGCATTTCTCTTTACCCCTTACAGATATGGCAACATCCGTTTTACGCCGCTGAGATTCGCAGAATCAACCAGGGTTGACTTTCTCAAGTTCCGCTTGCGTTTCGTGGTCTTCGATGAGAGGAGATGACTCGCATAGGCCTTGTTCCTCTTCACCTTCCCGCTCCCCGTGCGCGTGAATCTCTTTGCAGCGCTCCTGTTCGTCTTCAGTTTCATGTCCTGCTCCTTACTATCCCTTCGGGGACAACATCATTATCATGGTCCGACCTTCAGTCTTGGGCTCATTATCGGCAGTTCCAAGTTCAGCAATCTCTGCGCGCACCCTCTGGAGTATCTGCAGACCCTTGTCCATGTGTATGATCTCTCTTCCCCTGAAACGTATTACGACCTTAACCTTGTTTTTTTCCTCTAAAAATCTCACGATATGCCGAAGCTTGAACTGGTAATCATGCTCATCCGTCTTTGGCCTGAACTTTATTTCCTTGATGACTACCGTTGTCTGCTTCTTCTTGGCGATGCTCTCTTTTTTCGACTTCTCGTACTTGTATTTGCCATACTCCATGATGCGGCATACAGGAGGTGTGGCCTTGGGAGCAACCTCAACCAAGTCCATGCCGTATTCTTTTGCCCTGTCGATGGCAACAGGAACGGTCATGATTCCAAGCTGTTCGCCATCAGGGGAAATGACCCGGACGCTCTCCGAGACGATCTGTCTGTTTACCCTGATCTTGTCCTTGTCTTTATTATCGTAACTAAAGCTACTCTTAGCTATAACATCCTCCATATATTCAGATTAGGCGCTTATGTACCCTAGAGATTTGCTTGTTGTCAATACAGATTAGATCACGGGCTCTGCATTTTTCACTATTGCCGTGAATTCTGCCAGTGTCATGGTCTCCTGCTCGCCGCTGCGTTCTCTCACGGTGATCGTCTGATCGCCCATTTCCTTGTCTCCAATCACGATCATATAGGGAACCTTCTGCAAACGCGCCTCTCTGATCTTGTAGCCGATCTTTTCGTTGCGCACGTCGAGTTCCACGCGCACATCGTTTTTCCTCAGCTCGTCCGCCACCTGTTCCGCATAGCCTGCCTGCGCATCCGTGATGCACATGATTACGGCCTGCACCGGAGATATCCACACAGGGAATGCCCCTGCAAAATGTTCAATGAGCACACCGATGAACCGTTCAATGGAACCGAGAATGACCCGGTGGAGCATGACCGGCCGGTGCTTTCCCCCGTCCGCGCCCACATAGTGCGTATCAAACCGCTCGGGCAGAGAAAAATCGCACTGTATGGTTGCACACTGCCATGACCTGCCGATGGCGTCCTTGATCTTTACATCGATCTTGGGTCCGTAGAAGGCCCCGTCACCCTCGTTTATTTCGAACGGCAGGCCCTTCTTCTCGAGCGAGTCCATGAGGGCCTTGGTCGCCATCTCCCAGTCCTCGTCGGATCCGATCGACTTCGCCGGCCGGGTGCTTATCTCCATCTCATACTCGAAGTTGAAGATGGCCATGACCTCTTCCACCAGGTTGATGATGGCGGTGATCTCGTCTATGAGCTGGTCGGGACGGCAGAAGATATGGGCATCGTCCTGGGTGAACTGCCTTGTCCGCATCAGGCCGTGGATAACCCCGGACTTCTCGTGTCTGGTGACATTGCCCAGTTCGAAATACCTCAGGGGCAGATCGCGGTAGCTGCGCACCTTGGACTTGTATATGAGGATATGGGAGAGGCAGTTCATGGGCTTGATGCCGTAGAGCTGGCCGTCAACCTCGGTGAAGTACATGTTTTCCTTGTAGTTGTCCATGTGGCCCGAGGTCTCCCAGAGCTTCCCCCGGAGGATGCTTGGGCCGTAGACGATGTCGTAGCCCCTCTTGAAATGGATCTTCTTTTCGAAATCCTCGATCAGGGTCCGAAGCCTGCCGCCCTTGGGCATGTATACGATCATGCCCGGGCCGATGTCATCGGACTGCATGAACAGCTCGAGTTCCCTGCCGAGCTTCCGGTGATCCCGCTTTCTGGCCTCTTCGAGGAAGTTGAGGTACTGCTTGAGCGCCTTGGGTGAACTGAACGCAGTGCCGTAGATCCGCTGGAGCATCTTGTTCTTTTCATCACCCCGCCAGTAGGCACCTGCAACGCTCAAGAGCTTGAACGCCTTGAGGTATCCGGTGGAGGGCACATGCGGACCGCGGCACAGATCGACAAACGTACCCTGCTCGTAGAGAGATACCGTGCCGAGATCATCACCGAGATCAGAGATGATCTCTACCTTGTAGGGCTCGCCCTTCTCCCTGAAGAAGGATATGGCGTCCTGGCTGGTCATCTCTTTCCTGATGAAGGGCAGATCCTGTGAGACGAGCTCCTCCATCTTCTTTTCTATCTTCTCCAGGTCTTCCGAGGAAAATGTCTCAGCCCGGTCGAAATCGTAATAGAACCCGTCCTCGGTGGAAGGCCCGATGGTGGGTCTGGCATCGGGGAACAGGAGCTTGACCGCCTCCGCCATGACATGGGAGGTGGAGTGCCTGATGATGTGTACCCCTTCATCAGAGTCCAGATCAATGGTTTCTATGGCCTGCCCATCGGACAGGGGTGCCGAGAGGTCGACAAGATCCCCGTTTACCCGGGCTGCAACCACACGTTTATTCTTGATGACATCCCTGATGATGGTTCCTTCCGTGGTGGCGGTATTTCCATCCACGGTAACGGTTATCTGGGGCATATGTTCTCCACAAAAAAAAATGGTAGGCACGCAGGGATTTGAACCCTGGACCCCCACCGCGTCAAGGTGGTGCTCTCCCCCTGAGCTACGTGCCTGTAACTGCCCTCTCGTTATCTCTTATCTCCGCCTTTTGTCAACTGGTTTTTAACCACAAATACAGGCTGCGCTCAATTTTCTCGGAGTTAAATGACAGCACTCAAGAGAATCCTTCCCATATTGAATCCTCCTGTGTTAAGACATGGTAACTTTCACCGGAAGGAGTGCAATACTCACCATGGACATATTACCTCACGAGATCGCCTTTGATTTCGACGGCGTGGTGGCAAACACCTTCAGGCTGTTCATCGAGATCGCCAGATCGGACTATAATATGGATATCGACTATGAGGATATTACCACCTACGAATTCCTCAAGGTTATGGACATGCGTTCAGAGCAGGCCAAAGAAATCATAGAGCGGGTCACCTACTCGCTGCACGAATTCGACCTGAAACCCAATGCGGGCGCAGCCGATGTCCTGATGAGGATTTCCCGGAACAAACCAGTGCTCCTCGTTACGGCAAGGCCCGTGGTCGGTCCGGTCGAACTGTGGTTTGAAAAGAACATGCCCCAGATTGATGCCGGCTCCCTCGACATCATGGCCACCGGAGATACGGCCGCAAAGCTCCCCATACTGAAGGAACGGGAGATCTCCTACTTTGTGGATGACCGGCTCGACACCTGTCACCTGCTCGCCGAGCAGGGCATCACCCCCATCGTCTTCGATCAGCCGTGGAACAGACAGCCCCACCCCTTTACCGTCGTGAAAACCTGGGATGACATCTCGGGATTGATCGACTGGAATCACGGGTAGAGAGGCGCTGGGCGCTAGGCAAAGACATCTTCAGTTTTGTAGTCCGAACTGCGAAAACAAAGAGCACACGTTAAAGCCCTTATAGGAGCGCTTCTCAGCCGCAACCAATGCCCCGGCAATGATGAGTTCCTGATCGCTGCCCGTAAGGGAACGACCGGGAAGAAAACGTTGCAGGCAAGGCCGTGAGGAGCCGCGGCGCAAACCTGCCCTTAAGAACCCTACTCTGCTTCTTTCAGCGCCTTGCGCAGGGACTTCTCGATATAATCGATATGCTCGATGGTCGCAGCCTTGGCCGCGTCATGATCCATCCGCTCAATGGCATCGTAGATCTTGAAGATCTGATTCACGATATCGCCCGAGCTCTTGTCGATTTTGGAGAGTTTCTTCCGGCTGTAGGGAAACGCGCCGGTGAGTACATGCGCGATGGTGTCGCGCAGGTGGACGAAGATGGTGTTCTTGGTGGAGTCCGCCAGGATGTCGAAGAAGTCGGAATAGAGCTTGCCGCCCTGTTTGGAGGTGAGCACACTGTCTGCCCCGATATCGGCGATGCTGTCGATGAGTTTCTTGAACCGCCTTTTCTGCTCCTTCGAGACGTTTTTCGCGGCCAGGTATGCGGCCTCGGAATCTATCAGCCTTCTCACTGCGAGAAGCTCCCATATCTTTTCATGATCCACGGCGATGAGATCCTCGATGGAGGACTTGACATTATCCGTGAGCGAACGGACATACTTGCCCTTGCGGTCACGCGATTCGATATACCCCTTTGCCTCGAGCAGTTTCATTGCCTCGCGCAGGGATATGCGGCTGATGCCGAAGAGCTCGGTCATCTCCTGTTCGGAGGGAAGTTTGTCTCCAATTCTCAGCTTGCCCTGTGAAATGAGATCGATGATCTGGTTCATGACCAACGTAGGAATATCAGGCGATTTTTCTATACGGGACAAACCTGAAAATTTCGTCTTCTTAATCATTTTCCTCCCTCGTTTTCGTATTAATTATGCTGGTAAGATACACATACAACATCACACAATACAAGCAAAAAAATTGCGCTACACCCCGTCCAGGATGAGCTTTGGGCAGAACCCGAGATAGTCTGCCGACACGAATTCATACCGGGTATCGGCTATGGTTCGATTGAATCCGTCGTAATCGAGGCTCCCCAGGTGCATGTGGCCGAACACCCAGATATCGCACCCGTAGGGGGAGGCAACTTCTACGGATTTACCCGCTCTGCCCTCCAGCGAGATGGGCGGGAAATGGGTCATGATGATCCTGGTATCGAGCCCGCCGGGCAGGACATCGAGCGACTGTTTCAGCCTCAGGAGCTCCCGCTCCCATATCTTCTTGTCTTCCGGGGTTGCCTTCTCCAGGCTGAGGTCCGGGTCGATCCAGAGCCGGGAGCCGGCGATACCGACGCCGCCCAGCACAATGGCCGAATTCTGCAGCGGGATGATGGACTCGGGCATGAATTTTTTCACCTTGCTCAGGCTCGACCACCAGTAATCGTGGTTGCCCTTTATGATGACCTTCCTGCCGGGCAGCCCGTCGATGAACGCAATATCCTTTTTCGCCTCCTCGAGCCTTAAGGCCCACGAAATATCCCCGGGAATGAGCACCACGTCGTCATCTCTGACGTTCTCATGCCAGTACTGGCGGATACGCGCGGGGTGATCCTTCCAGGCCTCCCCGAAGATATCCATGGGCTTGTCCGTCTCGAAAGACAGGTGCAGGTCGGATATGGCAAAGATCCTCACGAAACATTCCTTCTGCCAAGGATCTTCCTCGCAAGGGCACAGTCTGCCCTGATCTGCTCGATGAGATATTCGATATCCGCGAACTTGATCTCTCCCCGGATATGCTCCACGAACTCCACGGTGATCTCCTTGTCGTAGAGATCGTCATTGAGGTCGAAGATAAAGGCCTCGATGGAGGTACCGACATCGCCGAAGGTCGGGTTGTTCCCGATGTTCACCACGCCGTCCAGCCGTGTCCCGCCAACATGGACATACACCGCATACACCCCGTAGGCAGGAATGAGTTTCTTGTCCGGCTGCACGTTTGCGGTGGGGAAGCCGAGCTGCCGGCCGCGGGCCATGCCGTGCACGACGAGGCCATGGATCCGGTAGGGGTATTTCATGATCCGGGCCGCGCCCGAGACATCACCGGAAAGGATCATCCTCCTGATGCACGTGCTGGACACCACGGTGCCCTCGAAGCTGACCGGGTCCACGCACTCCACGAAGAAACCCTTCTCGGCACCCATGCGCTGCAGGAAGGGGATGTTGCCCGCCGCCCGTTTCCCGAACGCAAAGTCATGACCGACCACGACGCCCTGAGCCCCCAGGCGCTTCACGATGGTCTCTTCCACGAAGTCCTCCGGGTTGGTGTCTGCCAATTCCCGGGTGAACGGTTCCACGACGAGGAAATCCATGTTCATGCAGCGGATTGCCTCTATCTTCTCCTCCAGCGTAAAGATCAGCTGCGGGGTGACCCCCTTTACAACCGATGCCGGGTGTGGATCAAAGGTATACGCCACAGACACCCCGCCGATGCGTGATGCATGGGCGCGTGTCTTCTGAAAAATGAGCTGGTGACCGATATGACATCCATCAAAATTCCCGAAGGTTACCACGGGCCTGATGAATCGGGCCCGATCGATTGCATCATTATTTCGAATTACTTCCATCATTTACATCCTTGACATTTAAAAGGTTCAAATTTATATAGGTGAAACACTTGAGCAATGCAAGTGCAAGCGCGCCGGGATGGCGGAATTGGCAGACGCGCTAGGTTCAGGGTCTAGTAGGTGTAGACCTGTGGGGGTTCAAGTCCCCCTCCCGGCACCATTTTTCATAACTTATCACAAGTTCATTCATTTGCCTGCTGGACACAGGGGTGACATACGTCAGGGTGACGGGTTCTCTGAAATTCTGCGTTCTTCGTACTCTCTTTGGAGCCTTAAAGGTTCGTTGGTCCAGGCATATGTTGACATGTCAAAACATGCTCATTGACCTGCTGACCAGTTGATGAGGGTATTACGTCACAAGCGGGTGTAACCTCGGATCTGATCCTGCTGACATGCCGCCCAGAGAAATTATCCATTTACTGCATAGGGCCTGACCTCGCTCTCGAGCCGCCCGTTCAACTGATCCCTGGTGATCTCGAGATCATAATAGGCCTGCAGGCTTACCCACAACTCCGGGGAGGTGCCGAAAAACCGCGCAAGCCTCAAGGCCGTATCTGCTGTAATGGACCTCTTCCCCTGCACTATTTCATTTATTCTCCGCGCGGGCACACTGATATCTTTCGCTAAACGATACTGGCTGATACCCATCGGCTTTAAGAACTCCTCCATGAGGATCTCACCCGGGTGTATCGGTTTCATTTTTTCTGCGCTCATGGCTCACTCCTTTCAATGATAGTCTACGATCTCCACCTCATAGGCGTTGTTCTCTTCCCATTTAAAGCAGATACGCCATTGATCGTTGATGCGTATACTGTATTGACCTTCCCGGTCTTTCTTCAATTTCTCCAAGCAGTTGGATGGTGGAATTCTCAGGTCATTCATATTCCCTGCAGCATGAACATAAGCGAGCTTTCGTAAGGCAATCCTCTGTATGTCTCGCGGCAGCTTTCTCGAGAACTCCCTGTTGAATATTTTCTCCGTTTCTCTGCAGGCAAATGATTTTATCATTAAGCTTTTAATAGCGCGCCTCGCTAGTAACGTCAAGCGTTATTAGAGAAAAAGACCATTTGACATTCCGCAGCAATGAGTTACAATTTATGCCTGCTTATTTGAATTGTTTGGTTCAATCTTACTAACCGGCATGTTTGGGATGTTCACGGCAGGGAGCACACATATGCAGTTAAAACAGAAGAAGATCGCCTTCTCCGACCTCAAGGAGCAGGAGCGGGAAACCCGAAGGAACATCATCATTGCTGCGGCCGAAGAGGTCTTTGCGACAAGGCCCTTCAGCAGGGTCAACATGCGCGACATTGCACAGGAGGCGGGGATATCCCCTGCATTGATATACCGGTATTTCTCAGACCAGCAGCACCTCTATGTGGAGACCTTTCTGCAGAGCACGCAGCGGTTCATCGAGACCTTCGAGGCCTTTATCGACAGGACTTCAGAGATCTCCATCGAGGATGCCGCAACCCAGATCATAGCCTATACCATGAAACACGAGCAGTACTACAGACTCATGCCCTATTTCATGCTCACCGGGGCGCTCAACAGCGAACTGATCGAAAAGCTCAACGCCGTCGAGACTGCCATGATGGACATGTTCGACCGACTCTTCAGGAAAATCGGCGTAGAGGAGAACACCCGGGTGATATCCCAGACATTCTATGCCGCCCTGAGCGGAATCCTCATCACCTTCGGTCTTCATCCCGGCAGGAGCGAACAAGAGGTGCGGGATCAGACAAACCGTTTCGGACGCATCATCGCCAGACTGTTCGAGCAGGCCCTTGCCCAGGGCAAGCCGGGGATATTTACATAAAAGGCACCGGGCATCAGGCGCTGGGCACCAGGACCGGTCACAGAAAGGCTTTCGTCAGACGGTGTATCCGCTCCTGGCGAGCTCCGGTTTTATTCTTTTGACAAACAGGGGATTTATCGGTAGGTATTATTCCCATGGAACATTACTCAACCAACCTTCAGTCCGTGGTCCTGCAGCTCCTGGTCGTCGTTGTCAACAGGATGCCGTCTGCCGGCTGAAGCCTTGGTCAAACAGGCACTAAGGGCCCCCGCCGGCAAGACCGGCGGGGGCTTTTTTATTTTGGAAAAGAGGCGAGAATAACATGAAGCAGTTGCTGGTCCTGGTCCTTATGGTCGTCCTGGTGGTCGTCGTACCGCCCGGACGGGATTGCCCCTGGGACTAGGCAAAGGCTGCACAACCAGCACAAGGCCCCCGGCGGTGATCCCGCCGGGGGCCTTTTTTTATTCCATACACGAAAGGAGCACATGATGAGACTGACGGGAGCTCAAATGATTGTACATCTCTTGGAGCGCCAGGGCATTCACATGGTGGCAGGCATCCCGGGCGGGGCCAATCTGCCTCTCTACGACGAACTCGGGAAAAGCGGCCTGCGGCACATCCTAGCGCGGCACGAACAGGGCGCGGCCTTTATCGCCCAGGGCATGGCACGATCCACCAGGACACCGGCGGTCTGCCTTGCCACCTCGGGCCCGGGGGCCACCAATCTCCTCACGGCCATAGCAGATGCGCACATGGACTCGGTCCCGCTGATCGCCATTACCGGCCAGGTCTCGCGGAAACTCATCGGCACGGATGCCTTTCAGGAGATCGATATCTGCGGGGTGGCGGCACCGTTCACCAAGCATGCCTTTGGTGTCCGTCACGCAGCCGAACTCCTCCATGTCATCCCCCAGGCCTTCGCCATCGCCATGTCCGACAGGCCCGGCCCGGTGCTCATCGATATCCCGAAGGATGTGCAGCTTGAGTTCGCCGACTTCGCGGCCTGGCCCGCCCCCGGGAAAAAATCCCCTTCGCCGAGGCCCCATGCCGGGAGTATCGCGCGGGCAGCTACAATGATCAATGCCTCGAGCCGCCCCGTGCTCTATGTGGGCGGCGGAGTGACGCACTCCGGCGCCGCTTCCCTGGTGCGTGAACTCGCCGCCACGGCAGACATCCCTGCCGTGGCCAGCCTCATGGCCCAGGGGGTCTTTCCTGCCCACGACACCCTCTTCCTGGGCATGCCCGGCATGCACGGCCGACACGCCACCAACCTGATCCTCGAAAAGGCCGATTGTATCATCGCTATCGGAACACGGTTCGACGACCGGGTCACCGGGCCTGCCGATGTTTTCTGCCGCCATGCCAGCGTCATTCATATCGATATCGACCCGGCCGAGATCAACAAGATCCGGCCGGCAGCGTGCCCGGTCACGGCAGACGCCAAGGAGGCGCTCGAAATGCTCCTGCCGCTCGTTGCCCCTACTCACCGGGGCGTCTGGCAGCGCGAGATAGCAAACATCAGAAGCACCCATCCGCACCAGCCTGATGACCGTGCTCCCCTGGACATCATCGCCGCTATCGGTGAGGCGGCAGGCAGCGGCGCGTTAGTCACCACCGACGTGGGACAGCACCAGATGTGGACCGCCCAGGCCTTTCCCTTCAGATATCCGGGCCAGCTTATCACCTCCGGCGGGTTCGGGACCATGGGCTTCGGCCTGCCCGCAGCCATCGGCGCTGCCCTCATGCACCCGGAGAAAACTGTCCTGTGCTTTACCGGCGACGGTTCGCTGCTCATGAATATCCAGGAGCTCGCCACGCTGGCCGAACTGCAGTGCGATATCAAGATTTTTATCCTCGACAACGGCCATCTCGGCCTGGTACGCCAGCAGCAGGAGCTCTTCTACAATGGCCGTATCACAGCCTCCCGCTTCGATATGCCCACCGACTTCGTTGCCATCGCCAGGGGCTTCGGCCTGAATGCCTCCCGGTTCAGTCAGGACAGAGACCCGGCTGAATTGCTCCGCACGAAAGGCCCTGCCGTCATCGACATCCCGGTAGACGAAAGCGCCATGGCCCTGCCCATGGTTCCCCCGGGCGCCCCGCTGCACAAGGCCATTGACGGCACAGCTCTACGTGAGCTCTGCGCAGGGATGTAATGCCTACGGGACCGGAGCAGGCGTGATTGGGGACACAGGGGATTCAGGCGAAAAGCAGCCGCTTTTCAGCCCAGGCTGATTGCCGCCTCAAATCCCTCCCGGATCGCCTCATATGCCTTGCGCGGTTTCCTGGCATCTCCCACGACAAGAACCTGCCCTGCCCTACCCAGTAGTACGTGCTCCAGGCTGTTTGATGAGGCTGTTCCCACCGCAACCACGACAGTGTCACAGGAGATATGCTCCAGGGAGCCCTGTCGGTCCACCACGACGCCCTCGGGGGTGATCCCGGTGACAATGGAGTCGGTCATGGATTGCACGCCGTACAACTCAAGCATCTGCATTTCCACCCAGCGCGTCGACATCCCGATATCCTTGCCCAACCGGGGGAGCATCTCGATGAGGGTGACCTTTTTGCTGCCCCTGGTGCATAATTTTCTGAGCGTGTCGATGTCCTCGGCCTGATTCAGGAAGAGAAACTGCAGGCTGTGCGCATCGAGCGTGCCGATCTTGGCAATATAGACCCCGGTCTCGATGCCCACTGCCCCTCCGCCGATGATCACCACGTTTTGGCCGACATCGACCCTGCCGGAAAGGACATCCCAGGCCTGGACTACCTGTGCCCCGTCGATGCCGGGAATAGCAGGTGTGAGCGGAGCACCGCCACTCGCCAGGATGACTGCATCGGGGTTGTATTGTTCAATCAGATCTTCATCCGCCTGTGTACCGACATGCATCTTCACGCCGGCGAGCCGGGCCTTATGGATCAGGGCATCTTTCAGCGCAAGGAACTCTTTTCTTTCATCGAGTGCACCGGCGAGATTGAGCTGGCCGCCCAGGACCCCTGATTTTTCATAGAGCGCGACCTCATGACCGAAACCGGCAGCCGTTGCGGCAGCACTCAGGCCTGCCGGCCCGCCGCCGACCACGAGCACTTTTTTGGATTTGCCCGCACTCATACTGCTCGGCACCTGGCCTTCACGGCCTGCCCTTGGGTTCACCATGCACGCCACCGGTTCCAGCGCAAAAATATGGTCGAAGCATCCCTGATTGCACCCGATGCACGGCATGACTTCACCCGACCTGGCCTGGCTCAGCTTCAGCGGCAGCTCGGGGTCTGCAATCAGGCCGCGCGCCAGGCCTACCATGTCGGCGCTCCCCTCCCGAAGGACTTGCTCTGCCAGAGAGGGGTCGTTGATCCTGTTGCAGGCGATCACGGGCTTGTTCACAACCTCCTTGACCGCGCGCGCCAGGTACACATAACAGCCCCGGGGCACCTCCATGGGCAACTGGGGTACTCGGGTCTCATGCCAGCCCCCGGTGATGCTGAAGGCATCGATCCCCCTCTTGTCGAGCTCCCCGGCAAATATCCTCGTCTCATACAGGGTATTGCCATCGGGCATGAAATCACTGCCGCCAAGCCTCATCTGCACCATGAACCCTGTATCCACCGCAGCGGTGACGGCCTCGACCACTTCGAGGGGGAACCTCATCCTGCCGGAGATGTCTCCGCCGTATTCATCTTTTCTTTTATTGGTGATTGCAGATAAAAACTGGTTGAGGAGGTATCCGGTATTGCAGAGGATCTCGACACCGTCAAAACCTGCCTTTTGTGCCCTGAGGGCTGCCCGCGCATAATTCTCCACGGTCTCGGCAATCTCCTGCCGTGTCATCTCGCGGGGCTCCTCGCGGGTAAACCTGGACGTCACCGCCGAGGGTGCAAGGGCCTGCCTGCCGCCTATGAGAAACGAATGGACGTAGCGGCCGGCATGATACAGCTGTGCCGAGATGCGGGCCCCGTGTTTATGCACGGCATCACTCAGCCGTTTCAGCCCCGGGACATATCTGTCGTCATCGAGGCCGATCAGTCCATGAGCGCCGCTGTATTCATCTATCCTGCACCCGCCGATAACGATCAGGCCGGCCCCTCCCCGCGCCCTTTCCTCGTAAAAATCAACGAGCTGATCGGTTACCTCGCATTCAGGCGTGTAATTGAGATGCATGGCGGGCATGACAATCCTGTTTCGTATCGCAACCTTTCCGATTGTTATTGGATCCAGCAGCATCATGACGGAGCCCCCTTTAACTTAAAGTTGAACTTTAAACTTTATACTATACACTCACAGCCTCCAGGTCAACCGAGAATCTCAGTTTGTCTCTTTCCTTAGTCCGGATCGTGGAATGGTGAGCCTGCGCGGGGGCCATGCTCTGTCACGATAGCAGTGCACCTATTATATTGGTTCGGCATTAAATACTTGAGGTCGATCAATGTTAATAAATCGAATGTATTCAACTTGGCATACACATCCTAAATCTTTTCATGGAAATGTAGAAAGATAACTTGAGGCTTAGCATATAGAAATCTGAAATCTATGTGTTACCCTGATCATGCAGCACAAATATTACAAGAATTGGAGATGTTAAACATATGCCAAAGAAAATAATATATTATCCCGTAACTGTTGAATTTGAGGGTAAAGAGTTTTCAGCTACTTATTGTTTGGAATCCAATGTTGTGACTGTTCATTCCATTTATGGTTCAAGCTCAACGATTGTAGGCGGATCACATGATCTATTCATTTCAAGAACACTTTTTCTGGAAATACTTACAAGTGCCAAGCCTGGTGAATTATTGAAATAATAATGACATATGAATGCATCCAGGTGACGCTGTGGAGCAGCGCTGCTGATGCCTCCTGTTATACAGAGTAGTATTTGAATGAAGCATGGACGTACCGTGCTTGGGCAGAGACAGGGGAAAATGTTATTCTGGTCCTTCCTCCGGAAAGAAAGGACCATATATCGATGGTCGGGAAGCGGGGATTTGAACCCCGGACCCCAGCGTCCCGAACGCTGTGCTCTACCAGGCTGAGCCACTTCCCGTTTTACGTTGTTCTCTATAGAAAATATTGCCTCATAAAGTCAAGGACGATTGCATCATTACCGCTTTTTTTCATAGGTGATGAAGCTCTCGCGCACTACCCGGTGGGCCATCTGCTCATTGATGTTCATCGGGTACTGCCCCTTGTCGAAGGCGAAGAGGTCCTTGCCGAGGCGTTTCATGGGAATGGTGACCTCGATCTTTGCATACAGCTCGTTGTCGTCTTTGCCGGACTGCAGCGTATCGTTCCTCCCGCCGAGGCTTACCGCGACTGCCTTGGTGGGCTGGACCCTCAGCTCGAGACCGATCCCCTTGAGGTTGTCTTCATCCTTGCCGTCGAAGTAGTAGATGCTCGGCCACAGCGAGATGAAGCCGGCATTCGGAATGGGCACTCCCAGGGTGAGATCGACGCCCGGCAGGGCTTCCTGTCCGCCATGCTCGTCGGAAAACGGCAGGTAGAAATTCAGGTGGGCGGAAACAGTCGGATAAAATATCTCCAGCCCTGTACCCACGCGCTTGTGGCTGTTATACCCCGTGTAATCCAGGAACAGGTTGTACCCGGCAACGGCCTGCCCCGAGAGGATCGGGACACGTGCGCCCGCACCGAGATTCAGACCCAGCTCGGCGTGGGTCAGGGTGAGCATGGGCTCGGTAAAGAGATACATGGAATCTGCCTGACCCAGCGAGACGAGGGTCTCGGCTGTAAATCCCGGCCGGGCTTCGTCAGATACCTTCAGGCTGCCGCCTGCCCAGATCACTTCAGGCCCGGCCGCGAAAGCCCCTGTGCCGATAAGGCTCAACAGAACAAAGAGAATGCTTTTTTTCATGATATTACCTCCCCGTAAAACTGATGACGTATCATTATCCATACCACGCCTATACATCCCAAATCACCTTTATACCATTACAAATATCCTCAGGCTTCATTGTGGTCAAGGTCTCATTGTGCAACATCTTCATGTAATTGATCTGGCTGGTGTCAAACGGCGGCAGGCTCACCCTCGGGCATATCCTCACGTGAGGAGTGAAGGCTGATTCGCCCAGGTAGAAATAGAGCGACATGTTCAGAGACGCGAGGTTGAGCGAATCGATATAGTACAAGACATGGAGAACGCCCCTGACCAGATCATCGAGGGTCTCCCCATACAGATCGCCCGGGGTCCGCCCCTGATGAATGATGCCCAGGATATCGAAGATGCCCATGGGCGCGAAAGCCACGAGCCATGCTATTCTTCCGGTATCATCGATGAAGCGTTGGCCCAGCCGCTGTTCTTCAGCGCACAGATCGGTCCAGAAATCAGTGCCGTGTTCCCCCTGGTATTTCTCCAGGGCAGGGAGCATATCACTGTAGTAGTTCGTCGAGGAACTCGAAGCGGTTACCTGCAGATGGGGGTGAATAATGGACCCGCCCGCCAGGGGCATGTAGTTCCAGTTCACCGACTGGTATACCATGTCGGGCTGCTTTACGACCACATCACCGAGATAGTCGAAGCAGCACGAAAGGGCATCCTTCAGGATCTCAGAGGTGAACTCCCGCAACGGAAGATAGTGTTCCCGGCTCATCACACACACAGCCCCGTTCTCATCATAGGGGAAGGCATTCGGGACGCACAGGGCATCACCCCGCGAGAAGCGTTCCTTGCTGAGGAGATCGGGATGAAACTTGGGGGTAACCCGCTCAACGACTTCCGGACAGAACGGGCAGAACTGCTTCGAATTCTCCACCACTGCGCTCACATCGGTTCTGCCTATCTCCCTGATGGGAAAATCCAGGATACGGGTGGTGTGACCGGTGAGGGGATCCTGTCTCACCTCTGAATACCTCTTGGTTTCTGAGAATTCCTGGAAAGGATCTAAATATCGGGATATTTTCAATACCTTATCGAATTCCATTTCCTATTCAAATACTATATGATTCATGACGGGTCAAGGAGATAAGGCGATACTGCCCCACATACTTTCTTTTATTACCCGCGTTCCTTATCTTGCTATTATCCTCGGCTAACTGTATAATACCACGAATAAAATCATGGATTCATCAGAGGGGCCAGGAATGGACTGCAAGAAGGAAAAGAACAGGAACGGCTGTACCTGTTCCTATGAACCCTGCAGCAGGAAAGGCATCTGCTGCGAGTGCATTCAGTACCACTGGAAGAAGGGGCAGTTCCCTGGATGCTTCTTTCCCTCTGATGTAGAAGCGAGCTATGACAGGTCCATTGAACGCTTCATAAAAACCTTCCAGGAAAGAGGAAAGTGGTGGTAAGCAGGCAATGATGGATCCGGTGCTGGCACGTCAGACCATGGTGAACGAGCAGCTCAAGGCCCGCGGCATAAAAGATCCGCGGGTCCTTAGTGCATTCCTGGAGGTTCCGCGTCACAGGTTTGTCGAAGAGTACCTCAAGTACAAGGCCTATGATGACTATCCCCTCTCCATCGGGTTTGGGCAGACCATCTCCCAGCCGTACATGGTGGCATTGATGACCCAGGCGCTCATGCCCCAGCCCGGTCACAAGCTCCTCGAGATCGGGACCGGGTCGGGATATCAGGCCGCCATTCTATCCAGGCTGTGCCGGATCGTGCACTCCATAGAACGGATCAGCTCCCTTGCCTCCAGGGCCCGGAAGATCCATGACGAACTGGGGTATTTCAATATCCATATCCGGATCGGTGACGGCACCCTGGGTCTCGCCAAGGAGGCGCCGTTCGACGGCATCGTGGTCACGGCAGGGGCGCCCCATGTGCCGGAAGCCCTCATCGCTCAGCTCGCCGAAGGAGGACAGCTCATCATCCCGGTGGGAGACGAAAGTCTCCAGGAACTCAAGCGGTTCACCAGGACGAAGGACACCGTCAAGGAAGAGTCTCTGGGCGGATGCAGGTTCGTAAAGCTCATCGGGAAAAACGGCTGGGCGAAATGATCGAGCAGAATTCAGGAAGCAGCATCCAGAAGCAAAACAAGGGGTGACGGCCTTGAACCCTTCGCACCGCTGATCTTTACAACTCCGGCCCTTTCAGACCCTTGCCCCAAGATCTCGACCACGCCGTCCGAACTTACATCTTCCCATTCCAGCGGCTGAAATTCTCCAGTATCTTGAGCCCGGGCCTTCCGCTCTTTTCCGGATGGAACTGGGTGGCCACAACATTGCCCCGGCCTAGGACCGAGGCAAAGGAGATGCCGTAAAAGGTTTCGGCAATGACATCACCCTTTTCGGATGGATCGGGGTAATAGGAATGGACAAAATAGAACTGGGCGTCCGGGTCGAGGCCGCGCAGAACCGGGTGATCGGCACGCACTTTCAGGGTGTTCCAGCCCATGTGGGGTATCTTTTCCCCCATCCTGGGAAACTTCCGCGCCATGCCGCCGATGATGCCGAGGCACTGTGCAGAATCTTCCTCGCTTTTTTCGAGGATGATCTGCGTGCCCAGGCAGATACCGAGAAACGGGGTTTTCAGCTCAACCACCTCGCCTATGACCGTATCGATGCCATAGGCGATAATCGTATCCATGGCCCTGCCGGCGGCACCGACACCGGGAAAAATGACGCGCTCCGCGGCGAGGATCTCCGAGCGGTCCCGGGTGATGCGGCATTCGAGGCCGAGGTGCCGCAGGGCACGCTCGACAGATCGGAGATTTCCCGCATTGTAGTCGATAATGGCAATCATGATTCTTTCCCTCTTCCTATAGAATGTGCCTCGAGTCAACAGATTATCAAAGGGGAATGAAACAGGGAGCAAAGCAGTCAACACCCGGCATACATGGGCAGGATTATAAGACGTGTGCCTTTCCAGAAAACCCGGAGGCTCTCGCACAGGGACCGGAACCCCGGGACGAGCATAGATCAGGTCGCGATCCAGGCCCCGAGATAGGCAAGGATAATGCCGGCGATCAAACCAACCGTGCCGATCTGCATCCTCGTTTCATGGTGGGAGAGCAGCCCGAGAAAACCGTGCACCTTTCCCCCCTCGCCCTTTGCAGGGTTGAGCATCTGGAGGACCATGCGGATCGTGTCGGCAAGCTTCGTCACGGTCTGTTCCTTCACCACGAGCATGAGGAGGCTGAAGATGATCATCAGATATGCATTCAGGAGCACGAAGGTGCCGAAGACGAACCCCGAGAGGCCTACCCTTGGATGGAGATTATCCGTGGACATCTCCATGTGGATCGGCGTCGTGATCACCGAGCCCCCGTCATCACCACCGCATCCCACCAGGCATACAGACAGAACAACGACCATTACAAGCAGACAGATCCTGACGCTCTGCACAAAAGAGCCTCCCATGCAAATTTATGCAGCTATATAAACGCATTGTGCATTCCCTGTCAACAACCTTTAAAGTCGGCACCGGGTTCATGCCGATGGGATAGGGAGATCATAATCTCAGGAGGAACACCACGTGGGTGAATTTGACGATCTTATCGAAGAATTTGTAACTGAATCGAAAGAGCATATTGCCGATATTGAAGAAGACCTCATAAAGATAGAAGCCGATATGGAAAATGTCGATCACGAGGTCATCAACAGGGTGTTCCGAGCTGCTCATTCCATAAAGGGGTCTGCCAAATTCCTCGACCTGGGAAACATCGGCGACCTGGCCCACAAGATGGAAGATATCCTCAATCTCATCCGTTCAGGAAAACTCATCCCGACCAGTGAGATTGCCGGCCCCCTGCTCCAGGCTGCCGACATGCTCAAGAACATGTTCGAAGATGTGATGGCGAGCAACGACATGGACATCACCGAGCAGGTCGAGGCCCTCGAGAAGATCCTCAATGGTGATGGAGCCCCCGCCTCTGCAAAGACCCGGAAAACTCCCGAGTGCGGATCGGACGATGTCCTCGGTGCATTCGAGATCGACCGGCAGCAGGTTGTGAAGAAGCTGGATCACTCTCAGGTCTATCTCATTACGCTGAACCTTGACAAGGCAGGGTTCGATGAGTTCGTACACGGCCTGGACGACCTGGGCGAAGTCCTCGAGATCGCCCACACCACGGGAGGCAGCACGTCTGTCCTGTTCGCCTCGATCATGGAACCGGATATGATCCCCATGGCGCTGCAGATCGATGAGACTTCGGTAACCCAGATTCTTGCCGGCATGCTGCAGCCGCAGGAAAAGAAACCCCAGGCCCGCCAAGAGAAACCGCAGACGAAAAAGGAAAACCCGCAGCAGCAAAAATCTTCCCCGGCAGAAACTCCTGCCCGTGCGAAGCCCGGGCGTGCAGCGGAGCAGGCGCCTCCTGTCCACCGGAAAATCCTGTCGATAAACGAGGCCGAGGAGCAGGCAAAGGAAGAAAACAATTCCTTCATCACCTTTTCACTCGAGAATGAAACCTATGCGGTGCCCATCCAGACGATCGAGGAGATCATCGGGCTCCAGGACATAAGCCTTCTGCCCAACGTACCGGATTTCATCAAGGGAGTCATCAACCTGCGCGGGGAATTGGTCCCCATCATGGACCTCAGGCTCAAGCTCGGCCTCAAGCAGAAAGAATACACCCCGCTGACCGTGTTCCTCATCGTGCGGGTAGAAGAGCGGGTCATGGGTATGGTCGTCGACAACGTGGCAGACGTCCTCGTTATCGACCCCAGACGGGTTCAGAAGACACCGGCTTTTTCCGCACGCATCTCCACCGACTTCATTGAAGGTGTGTACAAGGATGCCCAGAACCAGATGGTCATACTCGTCGATCTGCCTGCACTCATCAAGCCGCAGGAGTGGGATGCCCCGGGCTATGTGGCTACGGCTTCTTTTGCATGAAGAACGTGTTGATGAGAAGGCCTGCCATACCCAGTGATATGTAGGTATCTGCGAGGTTAAATGTCGGCCACCGGTAACGGCCGAGGTAAAAGCTCAGGAAGTCCACCACCTCGTTGTGCACGATCCTGTCCGTCAGATTGCCTAAAGCCCCTGCAATGATCAGGCTCATGACGATCTTGAGCATCCACGAGTGCTCCTGTGCCTTCCAGAATATGACGAAGATCGCCACGATGGCGATGATGGTTACGCTCAGGAAGAAATAGGTCCTGTACGCTGCAGGGATGCCCTGCAGCAGGCTGAATGCGGCTCCGGTGTTGCGCATGTGGATGATGTCGAAAAACCCCGGGACGACATTGAATCCTGTGCCGATCTCGACGCGCTGGCATATGAGCCACTTGGTCCACTGGTCCAGGGCATAACACGGGAGAACGAGAAACAGCCCCCATCTCAGCAATGAACCGACCGCACTGCCGCTACCTGGTCTCCCCTCTGGTGTCATGAAATACCTCTCCTGATCATCATCACACTATTCTCCCAAAAACATACCCGCCCCTGCCGGTAAACAGGGACGGGCATGAGACAATACGGTTTCTACGAAAGCTGCCCGGCGCATCGGCCGCAGATCTCGGGGTGCGACGCATCCTTCCCGATGTCCTCGCTGTAATGCCAGCACCTCGGGCATTTTCCGCCGGAGGCCTTGTCCGCCCTGATCTTCAGCTGGCTAAACGCCTCGCTCTGTATATACGGCCCTGCACCCTTTTCCACGGTAACGCCCGAGCAGATGAACACGTCGCTCAGGGCAGGCTCGATCTCCTTGAGGAATTCCAGGGTGGTCCCATCCGCCACTAGGGTGACCTTTGCATCGAGCGGATGACCGATCACCTTATCCCTGCGTGCCTGCTCCAGTTCCCTGGATACCTCCTGCCGCAGCTGGATGATGCGGTCCCACATGCTCTCGAGGGTTTGATCCTTGAGTGCAGGGTCGGACTGGGGCATGACACTCAGGTGGACACTCCCCTCCTTGCCCTCGAAATCCGGAATGAAATCCCAGATCTCTTCTGCAGTAAAGGCCAGGATCGGGGCGAGGAGCCTGGTGAGGTCCAGGAGGATTGTGAATATGGCACTCTGGGCGGACTTCCGCTCCACTGAGTCGCTCCGGTACACGTAGAGCCTGTCCTTGAGGATATCGAGGTAGAAGGAGCTCATGTCCACGACACAGAAGTTGTGAACGAGCTGGTAGATGACATAGGGTTCGAATTCCTCGTATGCCCTGCGCACCTTCTCGATAAGCAGCTGGGTCTTGTGCAGCGCAAAGCGGTCGAGCTCCAGCATGTCCGTGTAGGCGACCATGTCGGCCTTCGGGTCGAAATCGTGCAGGTTGCCCAGCATGAACCGGCAGGTGTTGCGTATCCGCCGGTAGGTCTCCACGAGACGTTTGATAATCTCATCCGAAATCCTGATATCGTTCTTGTAATCCTGTGCGCTCACCCAGAGCCTGAGGATCTCGGCGCCATTGTGCGAGATGATCTCCTGAGGGGAGATGGTGTTGCCGAGAGACTTTGACATCTTCTTCCCATCGCCGTCCACGACAAAACCATGGGTGAGCACGCTCTTGTACGGCGCTTCACCCCTCGTGCCCACAGAGGCGAGCAGGGTGCTGTGGAACCAGCCCCTGTGCTGGTCCGAACCCTCGAGGTACATGTCCACCGGGATGCCGAGCCTCGGGTCGTTCTCGCACACCGCTGCATAGCTCACCCCGGAGTCGAACCAGACATCCACGATATCCGTCTCCTTGTCGAATTCCGCACCGGAGCATTTCGGACACCGGGTGCCCTCAGGAAGGAGTTCGGTTGATGACCGCAGGAACCAGACATCTGCGCCTTCCTTTTCGAATATGTCGGCCACGTGATCGGCGATGGCCTCTGAGGCCACAACATCGCCGCAGTCCTTGCAGTAAAAGACCGGGATCGGAACACCCCATGCCCGCTGCCGGGATATGCACCAGTCCGGCCGGTTTTCCAGCATGGAATAGATCCTGTTCTTTCCCCACTCGGGGATCCACCTCACCTTTCCGATAGCCTCCAGTGCCTTTTTGCGCAGGTCCCCGGTTTCCATGGAGATGAACCACTGGTTCGTGGAGCGGAAGATGATGGCGCTCTTACAGCGCCAGCAGTAGGGGTATGAGTGGGCATACGTATCCACGTTCAGCAGGGTCCCTGCCTCTTCGAGCGCCCTGTTCACATCGTCGTTTGCATCGAAGACGAATTTCCCGGCAAAGCCCTCCACGTCCTTGGTGAATTTGCCCTCGTTATCCACCGGCGCATAGATATCGAGCCCGTAGACCTTGCCGATCTCGTAGTCTTCCTCGCCGTGGCCGGGCGCAATGTGCACGCAGCCCGAACCGGCCTCCAGGGTGACGAATGGGGCGAGAATGAGCAGCGATTCCCTCTCGTAGAGGGGGTGTTTTGCCTTCATGCGTTCCAGCACGCCGCCCTTGAACAGGGCAAGGGTGCTGTAGTTTGCAACGCCAATGGTCTTCATGACGTCATCCACGAGGTCGGTGGCCAAGATGAGCACGCCGTATTTATCGGTCTTGACGGCGGAATATTCCAGGTCCGGATGGAGCGCAACAGCCAGGTTTGCCGGGATGGTCCACGGTGTGGTCGTCCAGATGACCACATGGGTGTCATCGGCATAATCCTTCAGCTCGGGGATCTTCTCGGAGATATCCGAGATCATCTTGAACCTGACAAAGATGGCCGGCGTCTTCTGGTCGTGGTATTCCACCTCGGCCTCTGCCAGGGCCGTGCCGCAGGTTGCGCACCAGTACACCGGTTTGCGCGCCTTGTACAGGGAGTTGTTGCCGATGAATTTTCCGAGTTCCCGTATGATGGTCGCCTCATAGCTGTACTTCATCGTGACATACGGATCATCCCATACGCCGAGCACCCCGAGACGCTTGAATTCCTCTCGCTGGATATCGAGAAATCTCTCTGCATATTCCCGGCACTTCTTGCGTATCTCGGCCTTGGTCATCGTGGCGCTCTCGTCGCCCATCTCAATCTCCACCTGGTGTTCAATGGGCAGGCCATGGCAATCCCACCCCGGAAGATAGAACGTGTTATGCCCCATCATGAAGAGCGATTTGACAATGATGTCCTTGAGAATCTTGTTCAGAGCGGTGCCCAGGTGTATGTGCCCGTTGGCATAGGGGGGCCCGTCGTGGAGTATGAATTTCTTCCAGTCGGCCGACTTGTCCAGGATCTGCTGATAGAGGTTTTCCTTCTCCCAACGCTCGAGCATCTCGGGCTCTTTGTTCACAAGTTTCGCTTTCATGGGGAAATCAGTCTTCGGCAGACATAACGTATCCTTGTAATCCATTCTATCCTCCTTCGGTATTAACAAGCCCAGTATCTATCGCATGAGGTAAAGCCTTGTCAATGCTTCGGATGGTCCTGCATGGCGCTGGGGCACTTGAATTGCGCCGCCATGGAGAGCCCGCCTACGGCTGCGAAACGCGATGCGGGAAAACGCACACACCCCGATGGGGATCGTATTCACGGCTGCAAGGGCGGGTATCCCGGCAGCGGCCGTTCAGGCCGCCGGGAAAAAGGTTGCTCAAACGGAAGATCCCCTGCCTGAAAAGACCCGGCTACTCCTTGAGCATCTCCCGCGCAATGACCAGCCTCTGCACCTCTGATGTGCCCTCATAGATGGTGGTAACCCGGGCATCACGGTAGAGCCTCTCCACCTTGTACTCCTTGGTGTAGCCGTATCCGCCGTGGATCTGCAGGGCCTTGTATGCCGCCTTGTTGGCCACCTCGGAGGCGAAGAGCTTGGCCATGGACGCCTCCTTGGTGAAGGGAAGCCCCTGATCTTTCCGGTCTGCGGCGGCCAGCGCGAGCCATCCTGCCGCCTCGATCTGGGTGGCCATATCGGCTATCATCCACTGGATCGCCTGGAACGAGCCGATGTTCCTGCCGAACTGCCTGCGCTGCCTGGCGTAGGAGATCGCCTCGTCGAGGCAGGCCCTGGCAATGCCCACGGCCTGCGATGAGATGCCGATGCGCCCGCTGTCCAGGGCGTTCATGGCTATGGCGAAGCCCTGCCCTTCCCTGCCCAGGAGGTTCTCCTTGGGAACCCGGCAGTCTTCGAAGATCAGTTCCACCGTGTTGGAGGCCCTCAGCCCCATCTTTTCCTCGGTGCTCCCTATGGAGAATCCCGGGAACGACTTCTCGATGATAAAGGCGGACAGACCCCTGCTGCCCTTTTTCGGGTCGGTCCGCGCTATGAGGTTGATCACATCGGCATAGGCACCATGGGTTATGAAAATCTTGGTGCCGTTGATGAGATAATGATCGCCCCTGTCCTCTGCCCGCACGGTAATGCTGCCGGCATCGGAGCCGGCCTCAGGTTCGGTGACGGCAAAGGCACCGAGCATCCTGCCCTGGGCAAGCGGCACCAGGTAGGTGTTCTTCTGCTCTTCGTTCCCGAAACGCAGGAGCGGTTCGGTAGAGAGGTTTGCCACCGACATGGTGACCGCGGTGGACGCACAGGCATAGGCGATCTCCTGGAGGGCCAGGCAGTAGCTGACCGCCCCGGTGTTCGAACCCCCGTACTCGGCAGGGACCATCATGCCCATGAGCCCGAGCTCGCCCATCTTCCTGATAGAGTCCTGAGGGAATATCGCCTCCCGGTCACGCCTGCCCGCATGGGGTTCCAGTTCCTTTCGCGCAAAATCCCTCGCCATCAACCGAATCATCTCTTGTTCGCTGGTCATCTGAAATGCCATATCGCGCTCCTTATGGAACAAAGATTACGACCAGCAGTTCGGTGGTCTCATCTGTCGGATTGCTCAGCCTGTGGTGCAGGGCTGAATTGAAGTGCAGGCTGCCGCCTTCCTGGAGGTTCATGGCATTCTCACCCACCTGTATGGAGAGCCCGCCCTTGAGCACGTAGACGAATTCCTCCCCCTCATGGTGGTATTCGGCACCCTTGTGCTCGGTTTTCGCCTCGATGGTCACGAGGTAGGCCCGCAGGTGCTTGTGCGGTCCCGGCTTGGTGAGCGAGATGTACGCATAGGAATCAACCCGCTTCTTATGACTCTTTGCGCGTTTCTTCGTGGCCTTTTTCTCGGCCTCGTCCTCAACCTCCTCGATATCCATCTTGAAGGTGTGGCCGAGCTGAAGCACCAATGCCACAGGAGGAACGACCTCGTCATTCTCTACCCTTGCGAGAGTGTCTCCGGAATAGCCGGTCTCGAGGGCAAGGTCTTCCAGGGAGATCCCCCGCTCTTGGCGTATAGCCTTTATCCTCTGCCCAAATGACTTCCACGTGCTCTTCTTTTTCACCCTTTCCCTCCTTGTCTTGATGTTGTATCAAAACCACTGGCGATTTATCATGTCATACGGCATGAAATCAGCGAGTTAAGAGCCCCCACTTATTGCATAATCACCTTCAAACAAACCCAACCCCATGCGGTGCCCGTCAGACACGGGGGTTCGTTTCATAGAGCCTGGCGGTGTAAAATATCGTTGACTTTCTCCTGAGAGAATTCAATCACTTAGAATCTAGACCACAACAGGGTCACCTGTCAATGCCCTGAAGCACCCGGCTCGCCGCACCTGACAAAATTGGAAACAAACTAATGCCCATCTCAGTGGTATTGTGAAATGAAAACGCAAGAGCACCTTCTCGGGTTATTCAAGCTTTCCCCTTGAACAAGCTATATAAGAGTGTTATCATTCTATTATCAGTATATGTTGATAGGTGTCGGTTTCTTATTAATTGAGGTGATTGATTGTCGGAAATTCGTTCAGACAAGCATACACCGGAAAAGCCTGAGACCCTGTTGCTGCGGAATATTGACAAGGTCGTAGGGCGTGATGTTCATCTAGAAAACATAAACCTTGAGTTTGAGTCCAGCGCTATTAATGTAGTGCTGGGCCGAACACTGTCCGGTAAAACATCGCTGCTGAGAATCCTGGCGGGATTGGATCGTCCTACACGCGGCACCATCGAGATCAACGGGAAAGATGTCACCGGCGTATCCGTGCGGAAAAGAAGTGTAGCCATGGTCTATCAGCAGTTCATCAACTACCCGTCGCTGAGCATCTACGAAAATATCGCATCGCCTTTAAAGATTGCCGGGTTTAAAAAAGCCGAAATCGATCGGCACGTACGTAAGACTGCTGAAATGCTGCACATAGATGACCTGCTGGACCGATTGCCTACCGAGCTTTCCGGCGGACAGCAGCAGCGTACGGCCATTGCCAGGGCCCTGGTAAAAGACGCCGAGCTGCTTTTGCTGGACGAACCGCTTGTAAACCTGGACTATAAACTCCGCGAAGAGCTCAGGCTTGAGCTTCAGGAGATTTTCAGGCAGCACAAATCTATCGTCGTCTATACCACCACAGAGCCGTCCGAGGCACTGATGCTGGAGGGGAACATAGTCTTGATCGACCAGGGGTGCGTCATTCAAAGCGGCCCTACCCGGAAAGTCTACCACAATCCTGCAGCGCTCAAGGCAGCTGAAATATTCAGCGACCCGCCCATCAACTATATTGACGCCACGGTCCAGGCCGGCACGGCATGCCTTGGGCAGGACATTGAATTTCCTCTGCCCCCTCACATGAGCTCCTTGTTGTCCGGGGAGTATATATTCGGCGTGCGCTCCAGTCATCTTTTTCTCCTCAGGACAGGCGAGAGTGATCTCGAAATGCATGCCAAAGTGGAACTCTCGGAGATAAACGGTTCGGAAACCTTCATTCATGTCGACTGCGGCTATTGTCAGATGGTGGTGCAGGAAGACGGTGTCCGGTCTGCCCGGATCGGCGCTGAAATAAAGGTATATGTCAGCCCGAGTTGCTTTTTTGTTTATAATAAAGAAGGGAACCTGGTTGCGTCACCGTCCAATGGTGTCGTTCAACCCATGCCGGGCTAGGAGATCGTCATGGCGCAAGTCGAGTTACATGAAATAGCACACAGCTACCTGCGCAAGCCAAAGGGAGAATCGGATTATGCCCTGAAACGCATCCACAATATCTGGGATGACGGGGGCGCTTATGCCCTGCTGGGGCCCTCCGGATGCGGAAAGACCACGTTGCTGAACATCATTTCGGGCCTGATTACCCCCACCAAGGGTCGCGTTCTTTTCAACGGTAAGGATATTACCTCGCTGCCACCCGAGCAGCGCAACATCGCACAGGTTTTTCAGTTTCCGGTTTTGTACGACACGATGACGGTTTTTGATAATCTGGCCTTCCCCTTAAGGAACCGAGGCGTTCACCGCCGTGAAATCATCCAGCGGGTACATGAGGTAGCTGACATCCTTGACCTTACACCGTTTCTGAAAAACAGGGCTGCCGGTTTGGATGCATCCGCCAAGCAGAAGGTTTCATTAGGCCGGGGGCTGGTTCGAAGTGACGTGGCGGCCATACTTTTTGACGAACCGCTGACCGTGATCGATCCGCACATGAAATGGCAACTGCGGCGCAAGCTCAAGCAGATCCACGAACAGTTGAATCTGACATTTATTTATGTCACGCACGATCAGGTGGAAGCCCTGACCTTCGCCGATAAAGTGGTCGTCATGTGCGAGGGTGAGATCATACAAATCGGTACCCCCGAGGACCTCTTCGAAACCCCTGAGCATACCTTCGTGGGCTATTTCATAGGCAGCCCCGGGATGAACTTCCTGCCGTGCACCCTGGAGGGAAACATTGCCCGGGTCGATGATGTTGGCATACCGCTCGACGAGGAAACAGCGGCTCTGGGACACAAGGCCCAGGGAAAGATGGAACTGGGGATACGGCCATCATATGTCCAGTTAAGATCAAAACAGGAGGAGGGCAGCATACCGGCCAGGATTCGTGCGGTTGAAGACCAGGGAAACTTCAAGATTGTAGTACTGAGCCTGCCCGGCAAAACCTTGTGGGCAAAGGTGCCGGAAGGCAGGCCTGTCCCTGAAGGAAAGGCATGGCTTGTCTTTCCAAAGGAAAAGCTCAGGTTGTTTGCCGACGGGCGGCTCGTCAGATAGCAAGGAGCGGCATTATGGAGAAATGGGATAACAATAAGGCATGGTTCCTGGTATTACCCGTCTTTGCTATTGTCGCCTTCAGCGCCGTAATCCCCCTGATGACCGTGGTGAATTACTCGGTACAGGACATCTTCGGGCCGGGCCAGCGAGTATTTGTCGGCGCTGAATGGTTCAAGGCGACCTTGGCGGACCGTCGCCTCCATGAGGCCTTGTGGCGTCAATTCCTGTTTTCCGGCCTGGTACTGTTGATAGAGATGCCGCTGGGTGTCATGATTGCCCTTGCAATGCCGAAACGAGGCTGGGGAGTCTCATTCAGTCTGGTCACCCTGGCACTGCCACTGCTCATCCCATGGAATGTGATCGGAACGATCTGGCTCATCTTTACCCGGCCGGACATCGGTTTGTTCGGGTCCATCATCAACAGCATGGGCATCGCATTCGATCATACGGCGAGCCCGCTCGATGCCTGGATCACCCTGATGCTCATGGAGGTATGGCATTGGACCCCTCTCGTTGCCCTGTTGGCCTATGCCGGGCTGCGGGCGATACCTGAGGTGTACTACCAGGCAGCCAAGATTGACGGCGCGTCGGCATGGGCTACCTTCCGCTACATACAGCTCCCGAAGATGCGGGGAGTATTGACCATCGCCTTGTTGCTGCGCTTCATGGACAGTTTCCTGATCTATGCCGAACCCTTCGTCCTCACCGGAGGAGGTCCCGGCAATTCCACCACGTTCCTGTCGATCTACCTGGTGAAGCTTGCCGTCGGACAGTTCGACCTTGGACCGGCGGCAGCCTTCTCGATCATTTACTTTTTGATTGTCCTGGCATTGTGCTTTGTTTTCTACCAGGTACTCCAGAATGTGGGAAGAGGAGAAAAGGCATGATACCGAAAAAACGGACTATCCTGCTGGCGTTTTACTTCGGGCTGCTGCTGCTTCCCATCTACTGGATGCTCAACATGTCGCTGAGAACCAACGCCGACATCTTAAGTGTGCTCACGCTCTACCCGACCGATCCGACACTGGTAAACTACATAAAGATCTTTACCGACGCATCCTGGTACTCCGGTTATATCAATTCCATGATCTACGTCGCAATGAATACCACAATCTCGCTGACGGTTGCGCTGCCGGCCGCCTATGCCTTTTCACGGTACCGGTTCGTCGGAGACAAACAGATCTTTTTCTGGCTGCTCACCAACCGTATGGCGCCGGCTGCTGTTTTCCTGCTGCCGTTTTTTCAGCTCTATTCAACATTAGGCCTGATCGATACTCATATTGCGGTGGCACTGGCGCACTGTCTTTTCAACGTACCTTTAGCTGTCTGGATATTAGAGGGATTCATGTCCGGCATTCCCCGGGAAATCGATGAAACCGCCTTCATTGACGGGTACTCCCTGCCCCGCTTCTTTATCACCGTTTTTATCCCTCTGATACGAGCCGGAGTGGGAGTTACCGCGTTTTTCTGTTTTATGTTCAGTTGGGTTGAACTGCTGTTTGCCCGGACACTGACAGTAACGAATGCGAAACCTATCGGGGCAATCATGACCCGTACGATCAGCGCTACGGGCCTTGACTGGGGCCTGATGGCCGCGGCCGGTGTGCTCACGATCGTGCCGGGGGCGCTGGTGATCTGGTTTGTACGTAACCATATGGCCAAGGGCTTTGCCCTGGGCAGGGTGTAAAGAGGAACGATTATGGATCTGGAATGGATGGCCTGGACACCAGTTACCGCCGGATTTTTTATTGCTATCGGAGGAATGCTGGTGGGGATGGGAATCTGGCAGTATCTTTCACCCACCATTGAACGCAAGGGATTCCTGCCGATTAAGACCACGCGGGGTGACCGCTTCTTCATTGGGTTGCTCACCAGCGCCTACATCAATATTGCCTGGCTTGGCCTGACCAGCTGGAGCCTGTGGTTTGCCATGCCGATCTGCATAGTCTGGCTCATCATCGTTTTGCGTTTTGGATAGAGCCCAAGGCGTTTTACATAAAGAACTGTGATCGGCTGATTGGCATTCCCGGGTTGACTTGCCGGTATGCACAGCCTGTATTTTCGATATCGTGTTTGTGGGATGTCTTAAGGATGCCGGTTTCGGCAACCGGGTAAAATTTCGAGCGAGAGACGAACAGCCAGTCCGAGATCGGAAAGGTAGGTACTGTTAACCAAAAAAAGGAGGAGGAAACGGCAATGAGTAAAATGTGTACAAACCGGTTTACGAAAAGTTTAGCGTTTTGCGGGATCATGGCCTTGCTGTTAATTTTCATCAGTGTCCCGGGCTGGTCTTCGCAGTATTCGGATGCTGCCAAGAAATGGATCGACACGGAATTCCAACCCTCTACACTGACAAAAGCCCAGCAGATGGAAGAGATGGCATGGTTTACCAAGGCAGCGGAACCCTTCCGTGGTATGGATATCAAGGTGGTCTCGGAGACCATCCCAACCCACGAATATGAATCCAAAGTGCTGGCCAAGGCATTTTACGAGATTACCGGCATAAAGGTCGCGCACGATCTTATCCAGGAAGGTGACGTCATTGAAAAGCTGCAGACGCAGTGGCAGTCGGGAAAGAACATTTACGATGCCTATGTAAACGACTCAGATCTCATCGGCACCCACTGGCGTTACCCTTATGTGGTTGCCTTGAGCGATTTCATGGCCGGCGAGGGGAAAGACGTAACCCTGCCGACTCTTGACATTGACGATTTCATGGGTAAATCCTTCACCACCGGCCCTGACGGCAAACTCTACCAGCTCCCGGATCAGCAGTTCGCAAACCTCTACTGGTTCCGCTATGACTGGTTCAACCGCGAGGATTTCAAAAAGAAGTTCAAGGAGCTCTACGGCTACGAGCTGGGCGTACCCATCAACTGGTCGGCCTATGAAGACATCGCCGAGTTCTTTACCGTGCATGTCAAGGAAATCGACGGCGTAAAGGTTTACGGTCACAACGACTACGGCAAGAAGGCCCCGGATCTCGGCTGGCGTTTCACCGATGCATGGTTATCGATGGCCGGCAACGGCGACGTTGGTATCCCCAATGGCAAGCCGGTTGATGAATGGGGTATCCGTGTTGACGAAAACGACCGTCCGGTGGGTTCGAGCGTTTGCCGGGGCGGCGACGCCAACGGCCCTGCAGCCAAGTATGCCCTTCGAAAGTATCTGGAGTGGCTTAAGAAGTACGCACCTCCTGCTGCCCAGGGCATGGATTTCTACCAGTACCTGCCGTTTCTGGCGAAAGGGAATGTAGCGCAGCAGATCTTCTGGTACACTGCCTTTATCCCTGACATGGTCGCTCCGGGCCCGACAGTCAACGCCGACGGGACGCCGAAATGGCGTATGGCTCCGTCGCCACACGGCCCTTACTGGAAAGAAGGGATGAAACTGGGCTATCAGGATTGCGGATCGTGGACACTGTTCAAGAGTACCCCGCTGGAACGTCGCAAGGCCGCATGGCTCTATGCCCAGTTCTGTGTTGCCAAGACCACGTCTCTGAAAAAAGCACACGTGGGCCTGACGCTCGTGCGCGACAGCGACATCCGGGACAAGTCCTTTACCGAGCGTGCACCGAAGCTTGGCGGGTTGGTGGAGTTTTACCGCAGCCCGGCCCGTGTTGCATGGACGCCTACCGGCACCAACGTACCTGATTATCCCAAGATGGCACAACTGTGGTGGCAGAATATCGGCGAAGCGGCTGCCGGTGAAGTGACCACGGACCAGGCCATGGACAATCTGGCCCGCGAGCAGGACAAGGTGCTGGAACGTCTCGAGCGTTCCGGTGTACAGGGGGAGCGCGGTCCAAAACTGAATCCCTGCGTTGATGAAGCCACCTGGCTCAATAAGCCGGGCAACTTCGCACCTCAGCCGAAACTTGCCAATGAGAAACCGCAGGGTGAGACGATCAACTACGATCAGCTCATTCAGGCCTGGAGGGAAGGCCGGGTGCGTTAAGCATCCCATTAACTCAGAGATCAAAAAAACACCTTCCCGGGGCAGGCCTTCTCGGCCTGCCCCTATTTATTACAAAAAATGGTCTGCTTTTTAAGAGTTTATTTGCAAAATCAAATAAATCAGGATATTCTAGGGCACTTATGAAATGTCTTGTGCGGTGTTCATCAAAGATACTCTTCTCAGCCCTTTTCGTGTCGTTTCTTGTTTTTGTTTCGCACGTGGCATTTGCTGATACCACGATAGACGGATATACCTTCTCGGTCGACAGCATGAACCTCTACGAGAACAGCTTTTTCAGCGAATACGATCGCACCCTGGACTTTCTCACCAGCCTGATCGGATACGGCGACTACACCGATTATGCCCTCTCCCAGACCTACCACCAGGAGTATACCCTCGACGGCATTGACTGCGCGGTGATCCGCGAGCATGTCTCCATCCCGCCATATGGCGGATTATCCCCGGACGTGGATGTACACGACATCTATCTCTACTATGCAAAGGACATCGACGACAACATACACATCCTCCTGGCAGCCTACTCCGGTGATGGGGGCGTCATCGGCTGGAGTTACACCGACCTGCCGGAGGGAGAGACCACCCTGAAATATCCCACAGACCCGGTCCCGGGCCAGGAGGTGTTCTTCGGGGAGGTGGCCGAGACCGGCAAACAGGTGGGAGACATCGAGGGCTGCGCCACCATCGTGTTCGACTCCCTGCCCTGGACCGATGGACCCATCACCGAATACCTCAGGCCGGGCTCCGGAGTATTCGCCATGTCTCATAACTGGAATGACGAGATAAACGGCTACTCGTACGACGGGGGGGCGCCGGAATACGCCGAGGAAGAAAAAGGCACCTGGGAAGAATGGCGGGACGATCACTGCTTCATCTCCGCCTGCTCCCGCTAGGTTCTTCGGGCATGACCGCCGGGTGTACCTGCAGGGCACTTCATTGCCCCTGTCCGGGCCCAGTGGCGACTGCACCAGGAGACGCACTGCCGCTGCAGAAACGCTAAGAATTGCCTTGACATTAGGCTGAAATGATTATGAAATACTCATCACCGATGTCTGCATGGTGTATGCACCTTTGGGCGGGAATTCTCTACACGCTGAACACTCACGTAAAAGGTGAATTATGATTGCATATCAACTGACCATTCCGACCCAGAACACCCCGGGGAAGCTTGCCGAGGTCTCCGGAATCCTTGCCGGCGAAAAGATCAATATCCGTGCCATCACCATCTCTTCCTTCGGGGAGCACGGGTTCTTCAACATCCTGGTGGACGACCCGAAGCTCGCCCACAAGATCCTGACCAGAAAAGGAATCGCGGCAAACCTCACCCCGGTGATCGCCGTCATCCTCGACGACAAGCCCGGCAGCATGGACAGGCTCGTCAGACTGCTTGCCGACCAGCAGATCAATATCGAAAACGCCTACGGCTTTGTCATCGAAAGCAACAAGACCGCGGTATTCGTGATTGATGTCTCGGACCTCGAGGGGACCCAGAAGGTATTGAAGGAACACAAGTTCAAGACGCTCAGCGCCGAGGCCCTGGCCACCATCGAGCCCTTCCATTACCTGAAATACTGAAGAAAGGTGTAAGGTATGGGGTTTAAGGTATAAGGTAGGCACTGGGCATTAGGCGCTTGGAGAATACAGACATCAACAAGCTTCAACTTATTGATAGTATTCCTATTCCTCGACTTGGTTTTTGATCTTTGTCCTTCTGCCTGGGATCCCGTTCTATCTTGACTGACTGCCTTCCTTGTCCCGCGTAGCTCAAGGCGAAGAGGGATGCCTGTCATCACGGTCTTTCCTGCTCGAACTGCTTTACGTCCCGAGCTAACCTGAAATAATTTTGAAATTCGCAATCCAAACTTCGAAATTCTTAAACCTTAGACCCTATAACCAGCTTATTTTTCAGTCTTTTCCCTAGCGCCCAGTGCCTAGTGCCCAGCGCCTACCTTATGCCTTATTTCAGGAGCCCCGGCAGAAAGAGTGCGATCTGGGGAAACGGGATGAGGAGAAACGTGGTGATGATCATGGCAATGAGCAGGGGGATGACCCCCTTGAAGATGACGCCCAAGGGGACGTCCCGGGCAACGCCGCTGACCACGTAGACATTCACCCCCACCGGCGGTGTGATGACCCCGATCTGGGTAATCAGCACGATGATCACCCCGAACCATATGGGGTCGTATCCGAACTGCAGTACCACGGGGTAGAATATCGGGATGGTCAGCATGATGAGCGCCAGAGAATCGATAAAACAGCCGCCGATGAAATACACAAGGATGATCAATGACATGATGACTGCAGGAGGGAGCTGCATCGACGAGATCCATCCGGCAATATCATAGGGGATGCGGGAGATCGCGAGAAAGTGTCCGAAGATCGTGGCGCCGGCTACAATGACCAGGATCATGCAGCTGGTCCTGGTGGTCTCGAACAGGGCGGATATGAATCCCTCCCAGGTCAGATTCCGCTTGATCAGGGCCACCACCAGGGTGGAGAACGCGCCCACTGCCCCAGCCTCGGTGGGGGTGAAGATCCCGCCGAAGAGTCCCCCCATCACGAGGATAAAGATAACGAGGGTCTCGGCAACCCCGGACAGTGAGGCGATCTTTTCATGAAAGGTCGCCCTTGGCCCCCGGGGCCCCAGCTCCGGTCTCAGGGTTGTCCAGATGAGGATGGCAACGACGAACAGAACGGTGAGCAGAATTCCCGGGAGTATCCCGGCCATGAAGAGCTTGCCGATGGACTGCTCGGTGAGGATCCCGTACACGATGAAGATGATGCTCGGCGGGATGAGGATACCGAGACTCCCCCCGGCTGCCACCACGCCGGTGGCAAGCTCGGGTTTGTAGTTGTAGCGTTTCATTTCGGGAAGCGTGGCGGCAGCCATGGTGGCAGCCGTTGCATTGGTGGACCCGCAGATGGCCGCAAAGGCCGCACAGGCGCCGATGGTCGCAATGGCCAGTCCGCCGGGCAAATGGCCGATGAACTTGTAGGCAGAGTCGAAGAGCCGAGACGAGATGCCGGAGTGAAAGGCCAGCTGCCCCATGAAGACAAACAGGGGTATCACGGTGAGGTTATACGATCCGAACACCGCAAAGACATCCTTGGCCAGCAGGTTGAGCGCTGCATCAAAGTTTACGATAGAGCCGAACCCGGCAAAGCCGATCAGGGCCATGAGAAATCCCACGGGCATCCTGGAAAAGATCAGGACAAAGAGCGCACAGATCCCGATAATGCCGATGACTGTCGGGCTCATTCGATCTCTGCCCCCCTGAACTGTCTCAGAAACTCTATGAACAGGACCACACAGAGCAGCAGGCATCCGAGTGCTACGCCGTAGAGAAGGGGATAGGTCGGCATCTGGAGCGTGGCCGAGACCTCGCCGTTCGCCCTGAGCGCCTCGGCATACTTCACACTCTGCCAGGCAATGACCCCGAAGAGCCCCATGGAGACAAGCGTATTGATGATATTGATGATCACCCGGGCGAGCCAGGGAAGACGCTGCACGAGGAATTCAACGGCTATGTGACCTTTCTGGATGGAGGTGTAGGGCAGAGAGAACGCGATCACCACCGCCCCGGTAAACCCCACGATCTCGTAGGCACCGGGGATGGGATGTCTGAAGAGTCTCAGGATCACATCCGCTGTGGTCAGCAGCATCATGAAGACCACTGCTGCGGCAGCGATCCAGTTGATCCGTTCACTCAGACGCGCGACAAATCTCTCTATCCGTAAGAACGACAACATACACCATCACCACAATTGCATGCCGGCGGTCCTGCACTGCTGCACCGCCGCATCACCTCATCCTGGACCGGAACACAGGACCCCTACTTCGAGTTCGTACTCACCAGCTCCTTCAGGAGCGCAACGGAACGTGCACCATCGATCCCCTTGGATTGTGCGGCATCGACGTAATCATTCAAGACCGTCTCCACGGCCTTTTCCCATTTCCGTCCCTCGTCGTCGGACAGCGGGATAATGGTGTTTCCGAGTTCCTCGGTGTATGCCCGGCCTTCCTGGTCGGCCTCATCCCAGACCTTGCCATGCACCGTGATCCACTCGAGGCTGACCTCTGCGAAGATCTTCCGGATATCTTCAGGCAGCGCATCCCACTTCTGTCTGTTCATGACCACGAACATGGCCGTGGTATACCCGATGACATGACAGTCGGTCGTATAATCGACAACCTCGGCCTGCCTCCAGCCCTTGAGCGTTTCTATGGGGGCGAAGGTCCCCTCCACAACACCCTTCTGGAGGGCCTCATAGGTACCTCCCTGGGGCATGGCCACAGGGACACCGCCGAGGGCCTCGACAACCTTGGCGGAAAGCCCGGTGGAGCGGATCTTCATGCCCTTGAGATCCTCGAGGGTTCTCACCGGTTTCTTGGTATGGAGCAGGCCCGGACCATGGGCATGGATATAGAGCACGTGAACGTCATCGAGCTCCCCGGGTATCATGCGGGCGTAGTAGTCATTTGCCGTGCGGGTGGCCGCCATGCCGCTGGGGTATCCCAGGGGCAGGTCGAGTGCCTCCATGACCGGGAAACGCCCCCTGGTATACGCGAAACAGGACATCCCGAGGTCGGATATGCCATTGACGACCCCGTCGTAACATTCATTGGCACTCGTGAGCGTCCCCCCGGGGAAGATGTTGATCTTCACGGCACCGCCTGAACGTTTCTGGATCTCCTCAGCCCACGAAGTGCCGGCCTTGCACTGGGCATGGGTCGGCGGGAAGAAAATGCTGTACGAAAGCTCGATGGGGGCTGAAGTCTTCACGGCCTGCTCTTCAGGCGCTGCTGTATCTTCAGATTTTTTGCCGCAGGAAACAGCGATTAACGATACAAGTAAACCGCAGAGAATAAAGTTGACTGCCTTTTTCATGTATCCTCCCTTTATTGAATTACATCCAGCAACTCTGTGCATACGCCATCGTGGCGCATCCCCTTGTCGAACCTGCGAGAAGCCCGGCCCGTCCTAGAGATATGGGATGCTATTGTAGTGGGATTCAGGGTAAAATCAAGGAAATTATTCATCCTTCAGGTCCTTCCCCGATCCCATTTCCTGCCAGTGGCGCCGCTGGCCGAGGTCTGAACGGTTCCAACGTCACCCCCCGTCACAACAGCTGTTCCTCTCGCCCGGCAGGGAACACGATCCTCCCGGGAACATCATTACATCTCCGCGTGCACCCCGGTGGCCGCCTGATCGGTCATGGCAGGTTCCCCGGCCTCGAACGCTGCCCCGCACCTGCAACATTTCACGCTGTCGGCCCAGGTCATGGACCCGCATTCCGAGCAGAGAAAGATCCTGCCTTCCCGCGTTCCCGAGATCACGGCATGTACCGGCAGGCCGCACAATCGTTTGAGCAGGACAATGATCTCGGCCAGGGCATTGAAAATCAGGAACAACACAGCGCAGGAGACCATGCAGGCTGACCCCCAGGCCAACCACGAGAACTCGCCCCGGACGATCATAAAGACGATGCTTGCGAGCAGGGCGACAATACCCGCGACGAGAAAGACTCTTCCTGCCACGGCCAGTCCGGCCTCTCGGCCCACGGTGTCTTTCACTCTCTCTTCGATAATCTTCGCCACAGCGGTATCCCCCTGAGCGCTCACAAACATGCAGCCATCATTCCATCCGGCAGCACATCGTTCTCATGGCTTTTTACCGGGACCTGGAAAAGAGCCATGAACCCGGGCACACAGGCCCTGTACCTGAGGCAGCTCACTCCGCCAGCCCCGGGCCCTCGCGCGCTAGATGCCGTAGACCTTGTTACCCGGCAGGACCTTGAACCCCTTTTTCAGCAGAAGCTCTATGGCAGCATCCGTAGAGTCAAAGCGGAAGATGATGACCGCATTCTCCCCGCTGCGCTCCACAAAGGCATACATGTATTCCACATTGATCCCTACCTCGTTGAGGGCCTCGAGAATGCTGTACAGCCCACCCGGCCTGTCAGGCACTTCTACCGCGACCACACTTGTCTTGCCCACCGCGAAGCCATGGGCGTTGAGCACCTCTTTTGCCTTGGCCACGTTATCGACGATCAGCCGCAGGATACCAAAATCCGAGGTGTCGGCCAGGGACAGGGCACGGATATTGATATCGGCATCCCGAAGAGCCTTGGTGACGCTGGAAAGTCCGCCGGGTTTGTTCTCCAGAAAGATCGATATTTGTTCCACCTTCATGTAAGACCTCCTTATATCTCCCTCTTGTCGATGACACGCTGGGCCTTGCCCTCATACCGCTGCAGGGTCTTGGGCTCCACGAGCTTCACCTTGGTGGTAACACCAAGATAATCCTTTATATCCTTTGTAATGCGTTTTTCCAATTTCTGCAACTGTCTGATTTCGTCTGAGAAAACCTGCTCGCTCACCTCCACCTGGATCTCGAGGGTATCCATGGATCCTTCCCTGTCCACGATGAGCTGATAGTGCGGCTCCAGACCTTCGATATCCATGAGGACGCTCTCGATCTGGGACGGGAAAACATTCACCCCCCTGATGATGAGCATGTCGTCACTCCTGCCCGAGACACGCTCCATCCTCACAAAGGTTCTCCCGCACTTGCAGATCTCAGGCATGAGGCGGGAGATGTCCTTGGTCCGGTACCTGATGAGCGGGAACGCCTCTTTCGTGATCGTGGTGAAAACCAGTTCGCCCTTCGAGCCATACGGCAGCACCTCACCGGTTTCGGGGTCGATGACCTCCACGATGAAGTGGTCCTCGAATACGTGCAGACCCTCGCGTCCCTCGATGCACTCCATGGCGACCCCGGGACCCATGATCTCGGAGAGACCGTAGATATCCAGCGCGGTGATGTCCAGTGCCGTTTCTATCTGTTCGCGCATCTTCTCGCTCCACGGCTCTGCGCCGAGGATGCCCACCCTGAGTTTCAGAGACTTCATGTCCACACCCATCTCTTTACCGGCCTCGGCGAGGAAGAGCAGGTAGGACGGGGTGCAGCAGATGGCAGTGGGACCGAAGTCCTGGAGGATCATGATCTGTTTCTTCGTGCTCCCGCCCGACATGGGGATGACGCTGGCACCGAGCTTCTCCGCACCATAATGGGCGCCGAGCCCCCCGGTGAACAGCCCGTACCCGTAGGCATTGTGGATGACATCGTTCTTCGTGAGCCCCGCGGCGGAAAAGGCCCGCGCCATGAGCTCTGCCCAGGTCTCGATGTCCCGTTTCGTATAGCCCACGACCGTTGGTTTGCCCGTGGTGCCCGAAGATGCATGGACCCGGACGATGTTTGTCATGGGGACGGTGAACAGCCCGAAGGGGTAGTTGTCCCGCAGGTCCTGCTTCACGGTGAAGGGAAGACGCTTCAGGTCGTCGAGACTCCTGATATCGTCCGGACGCACGCCTGCCTTGTCAAACGATCTCCGGTAGAAACCCACCGTATGGTATACCCTGCTCACCACCTGCTGCAGCCGTTTGAGCTGCAATGCCTCAAGCGCCTCCCGAGGCAGTGTTTCGAACTCTTCGTTATAAATCATGGTAACCTCCTTATTCTATCAGTGAATCTGTACCTGTCGTCCTTTTTTGAACCCCTCGATATTCATGGGCCTGATCTTTTCCTTGAGCATGGTGTTGATGCAGTCTATCCAGAGCGCCTCATCCGGCTCCAGGAGCGTGGAAAGCGTCCCGAGCAGGATGATGTTCACCCCGCGAGGATTGCCCATCTCCTCTGCTATACTGCTGCCGTCCACCAGGTGTATCCGCTGGGTCCTCTCCTGAATGAAGGGGATGATATCGGGGTACTGCCGGGCCCCCGAGATCACCGAGGGAGGGGCGAGCCTGAAACGGTTGATGATCACCTGCGCGTCGTCCTTGAGGTACGGGACATATCGCGCGGTCTCCAGTTCCTCGAAGGAGAGCAGGATATCGCAGCCCTTGAGAGGAATCAGGGGCGAGGCGACCTGCTCGGAGAACCTCACGTGCGACATCACGCTGCCTCCCCTCTGCGCCATGCCGTGGATCTCCGACTTCTTCACATCGTATCCATAGCGCATCATCACCTCGGAAAGCATGTCAGAGGCAAGGATGATACCCTGCCCGCCCACACCGGTCATCAACACGTTCATTCAGCACCTCCGATAGCACCGGGGCCGCACAGATCGGCACATACGCCGCATCCCACGCACATCCCATTGATATAAGCCTTTTCATCCTTGAATTCGATAGCAGGGCACCCGATTCCAATGCACGCCTTGCACCCCGTACACGTCTCGGTCTCAACGCTCAGCCGCCTGCCGGATACGGTCCTGGACTTCAGCAGGACACAGGGCGCCTTCGAGATGATGACTGCCGGGCCTTCGGAGGCGACCGCCTCGTTGATGTCCTTTCTCGTCTTTTTGACATCGTAGGGGTCGATGGTTCTCACCCACGTGATGCCGAGCGCCCTGACCAACTGCTCCAGGTCAAGGCTGGTCGTCTGCTCGCCCCGGATGGTAATGCCGGTTCCCGGATGGTTCTGCGAACCGGTCATGGCCGTGGTCCGGTTGTCGAGGATGACGATCACGGCAGCCCCCCTGTTGTAGGCCAGGTTGGCGAGTCCGGTTATCCCGGAATGGAAAAAGGTGGAGTCCCCGATCACTGCAGCGATCTTTTCCTTTCCCGGGCCGAAGACCTTTGACATGCCGTGCGCATGGTTTATCCCTGCGCCCATGCACAGGGTCGTATCGATGGCATCCAGGGGCGGAAGAAATCCCAGCGTATAGCAGCCGATATCCCCTGCGATGAAGCACTTGTTCTTCTTGAGCGCCCAGAGCAGACCGCGGTGGGGACACCCCGGACACATGCTCGGCGGCCGTCCGGGCAGGGCGTGCTGCACGGGAGAGTGAACAGCTTCCCCTGTTATGGCCTGCCTGACGATATCGGGATTCAACTCTCCGCACAAGGGGAGGCCGTCCTTGCCATGGCACGCAATTCCCATCGCCCTGATCTGCTCCTCCATGAAGCCATCGAGCTCCTCGACGATCCAGAGCTCGTCGACCTTTGCAGCAAAGTCCCTGATCAGCTCATCGGGCAGGGGATAGGGCATCCCGAGCTTGAGGAACGATGCCTTCGGGAAAGCCTCCCTGGCATACTGGTATGCAACGCCCGAGGAGATGATGCCGAGGGACGTATCTGCCATTTCCACGCGGTTGAGCGCAGAGGTGTTCGAATAGTCGCGAAGGGCGCGGATCCGATCCTCAATGAGAGGGTGACGCACCCGGGCATTGGCCGGCAGCATCACCCACTCGGCAGGATGCCGTTCCACGCTCGGCGTTCGCTGGTCCGCCACGTCGCCGAGCTCCACGATGCCCATGGAGTGCGAGATCCTCGTCGTGGTCCTCAGGAGAACCGGGGTTTCGAACTGCTCGCTCATACGGATCGCCTCGACCATGAAATCCTTGGCCTCCTGCGAGGTCGCCGGTTCCAGCATGGGGATCTTTGCAAAACGCGCATAGTGTCTGTTGTCCTGCTCGTTCTGCGAGGAAAAGAGCTCAGGATCATCGGCGCTCACCAGCACGAGCCCGCCCCTGATGAGGGTATAGGGCAGGGTCATGAGAGGGTCTGCGGCAACATTGACCCCGACATGCTTCATCACCGCGATCGATCGGACTCCTGCATACGATGCCCCGGCAGCAACCTCCAAGGCGACCTTTTCGTTGGGTGACCACTCGGCATAGACCCGGGGATACTCTCTCGCTATGGTCTCGAGCACCTCGGTGCTTGGTGTGCCGGGGTATGCAGACGCAAAGGAGACCCCTGCCTCGTATGCCCCCCGGGCAATCGCCTCATTTCCACTTAACATCTTCTTCATTCCAACTCCCCTTGTGAGAATATAAAAAAAAGGCCATGGTCTTTCCCCCACGGCCTTTTTCTTCCTCAGCTAGGACCCGGGCCTATGGGCAGAGATGATACCCTCTAAAATAGATAAAAAAATAATAGGCCGGAGTTTCCGCTACACGTTGAGACATGGCGGGCATTATATCCCCATATGGGTTTTTGCTGTCAAGCCTTTTCTTGCCTGCACAATCACGGCAATAATCACTCTTGACATACGATGCTCTGTTCTTATAGCCTCCCAAATCCTGGAGACAGTTTTATTGTGATGAAGAGCACTACCGCATGGATTGCACTGGATATCATACCGAATATCGGGCCCAAAAGCGTTCAGAGGCTGCTCGAAATCTATCACACGCCGGAGAATATCCTCAATGCGCCCTCGGCAGAAATTCACAATCTCGGCTTTCTGAACAGGGTGCAGCAGAGCTCCCTCATCAAGGGTCCAGACCCTGGGCAGCTCTCTGTGGTAGTGGAAACGCTCGATGAGCTCGGCGGCCATGCCGTCCCCCTGTCCGATCCCGCATATCCGGACATGGTCCGGCAGCTTACCGATCCGCCGTGCGTGCTCTATGTGCTGGGATCACTCGACGACCTGCAGCCCTCGGTAGCCATCGTGGGCACACGGTCCCCGTCACATTACGGGAAGGATCTGGCCCTGAGACTCGCACGAGATCTCAGCACAAACGGCATCTCGATCGTGTCCGGACTGGCACGGGGCGTCGACACCCAGGCCCACCAGGGCGCGCTCGAAGGGATTGCCAGGACGGTCGGCGTACTCGGGTCCGGGATCGACACCATCTATCCGCCGGAAAACCGGGAGCTGGCCGAGGCCATTGCACAAAAGGGCGCCATTGTCTCGGAATTCCCCCCGGGCACACCCCCGGATGCAGGAAACTTTCCCCGGAGAAACCGCATCATTTCGGCCCTCTCTTTAGCCGTAATCGTGATCGAGGCGGCCCAGAAATCCGGCGCGCTCATTACCGCCCGGTTCGCGGGTGAACAGGGAAAGACCGTCATGGCGGTCCCCGGTGCGGTCACCAA
>JAHDOV010000047.1 GCA_018434685.1 Deltaproteobacteria bacterium | reverse complement strand
TCGAGAGCATCTTCTCCATACCCGGGCTCGGCAAACTGTTCTACGACGGCATCATGATGAGGGACTACAACCTCATCATGGGGAGCCTCACGATCGGTGCTGTTCTCACCCTGCTGGGAAATCTCATCGCGGACATTGCCTACAGCATCGCAGATCCGAGGATACGGGCGAGCTGATATGGGATTCTGGTCACGGATATTCAGGGATAAACTGGCGATCGTCGGGCTCATCATTGTCCTGAGCTTTTTCATCGTCTCGATCCTCACGCCGTACATTGCACCGTACGACCCCAACATCATCGACGTGGACAATATCCTCGCCCCCCCCTCGTGGGAGCACCTCTTCGGCACCGATGACCTCGGCAGGGACGTCTTCACCCGCATGCTCTACGGAGCCGGCATCTCGCTCAAGGTCGGGTTCGTGGCCGTGGGCCTCGCCGTACTCATCGGCGTCTTCCTGGGTGCCATCGCGGGCTACTACGGGGGCTGGGTGGACATCATCATCATGCGGTTCGTGGATATCATGCTCTGCTTCCCATCGTTCTTCCTGATCCTGGCGGTCATCGCCTTTATGGAACCGAGCATCTTCAATATCATGGTGGTGATCGGCCTGACCTCGTGGATGGGGATCACCCGGCTCGTCAGGGCCGAGTTCCTCACGCTCAAGGAACGGGACTTCGTCCTTGCTGAAAAGGCCATGGGCGCAAAGAGTCCGCGCATCATCTTCGTCCACATCCTCCCCAACGCCATGGCCCCGGTGCTCGTGGCGGCGACCCTGGGCATCGCCTCGGCGGTACTGGTGGAGTCGGCCCTTTCGTTTCTGGGTATCGGTGTGCAGCCCCCCACGCCGAGCTGGGGCAACATCCTCACCCAGGGCCAGAGCGTGCTCGGCATCGCCTGGTGGCTCTCGTTCTTCCCGGGCATGGCCATCCTCGTCACGGTCCTCGGCTACAACCTCCTGGGCGAGGGCATCCGTGACGCCATCGACCCGAGGCTCAAGGGATAAGGACCACCCTGAGGCGGCGGACTCCCGTGAAAAAAGCCCCCCGGGTGCAGGGCAGCTGAGTGTACCGGGGAGTACTCTACCCCCAGCTCCATTTCCCTGACAATCTTTCACCACCACCCCGGGAGCAGGAACCTCTGCCGCCGGCCCTCATCCCGCTATAGAGAATCCCGGGAACAACGCCACGCATGCCCATGAACGACAAGAAGCCCCCTGCCTGGAGACAGGGGGCTTCTTGTAATTTACCCTTATTCCGGAATGGCGTTACAGGAGCTTGTCCTGGCTGATGGAGATATCGTGCTTCTTGCGAACTCCGTCCATGAAGGTCTCGACAGCCATCTCCCTCTTCCGTGAGATGAGTTCCTTTTTCACCTGGTCCACCCGGGTCTGGTCAACGGCACTCATATCCGCTTCGTTCCTTGCCTTGAGCCATACAACATAGACCTTGTTCCTGCTCGTATACATCTTGGGCTTTGCCAGGACATCGAGGTCATCCATGATCCCTTCGATCATGCCGAGCTTCGGTACGGCATAGTCTGTGCGCCTGAACTCCCCGGTGCTCATGGCCCCGAGATCGGCCAGTTCCTTCACGTCCTGAGCAACGAGTTCCCCCGCATGGTCCTTCGCCTTAGCCAGCGACTTTTCCACCGTGATATCGCCAACGAGCCTGTCCCTGATCTCGCCGAGGTCCGGTATGCGGGACTGGATCTTTTCCTTGACCATGTAGACGATGTACCCTGTTTCGATATCGGCGACATTGCCGATCTCGCCGGCCTGGTACAGGAAGGCATCCTTCATGATCTCCTCGCCGCGGGCAAGACCGATATCCTCGCCCTCGGCAAAGGGACCGACCTGCTTGATCTTCAGTCCTTTGGCCTGGGCATAGGCATCGAGATCCACAGTGCCCATTTCGTAGAGTTCGGTGAATGCGCTGTCGGCATCGCCCTTGGCCGTGATCTTGGCCCGCTGTTTCCTGAGCGTGTCGACTATGCTCGAAGAGACCTCTTCAAAGGGGGAGAGCCTCTCTTCCTGCTTCTCTTCGAGTTTCAGCAGATGGAATCCCAGGCCGGTCCTGACCGGGCCCTTTATCTCTCCGGGCTTCATGGCATACAGGGTCTCCCCCATGGGCTGGGGCAGGCCGTCCCTGGGTACAAGGCCGACATCACCCCCGATGAAATTCGTGCCCGGATCTTCGGAGTACTTCTTTGCGAGGGCGGCAAAATCCCCCCCTGCCGTGAGCTCATCGTATATCTTCTGTGCCTGTTCCTGTTTCTGCTGTACCACGGTATCATCCGCATCCCTGGGGACCTTGATGAGGATATGCCGCGGGTGAACCTTTGCCTCGGAGGTGAATTCCCCCTGGTGGTTATCATAGTACTCCTGGGCCTCCTCCGGAGTCACCTCGGTATCCTTGAGGTAGCTGTCCACCGGAAATTCCACGTAGGAGAGCACGAGCTTGGGCAGTATCTTGTACTTGTCCTTGTTGCTGTCGTAGTATGCCTTGATCTCCTCGTCGCTCACCGATACCACCGACGCGAACCGGCTGGGATCTATGAGGAGGTAGTTCAGGTCGAAGGTGTCGCTGCCGTACCTGTATGCAGCCTCGATCTCCTGCGGGGAGGCAATGACGTTCTCCGTGATCATACCGTAGAGGCGCTGCTGGAAGATAGCCTTGCGCTGATTTTCCTCGAACTCCTGCGGGGTAAGCCTCTCGTAGGCCAGGAGTCTCTTGTAGTTTTCCACGCTGAAACGCCCGTTCTCCATGAAGGCAGGAACCGACTCCAGTGATTTCTGGAGCTCTTCATCCGTGACCGTGATGCCCATCCTTGAGGCCTCAGCCTTGAGAATGTAATCATCGATGATCTGCTGCAGTACCTTGTTTTTCAGATCGAGTTTCTCGACCATCTCCGGGGTGAAGGCCTCTCCGAACTGTTTCTGATAGAGTTTCAGGGTGTCGCCGTAGGCCTTGGAAAACTGCTGGGCGGTGATGATGTACCGGTCCACCTTGGCCACCTTGTTTGCCTCGCGCGCCAGGTACGTGCTCCCGCCCCAGAAGACAAAAACAACGATAATAGCGCCGAATATCACCTTGGTGATCCAGCTCTTGGACCGTTTCCTCATATAGGTAAGCATGAACCTCTCCTTTAATTCCAATGTCGATTTGTTGGGCAAGATAGATGAATATGGGAATTATTGCAAGGCCTTCATTAAGATACCGTATACATTTAGGTATATTAGCGCACTACCCCTTCACCCCGGGCGTCCCATGCCCGACCTGCCGGCACCATCCGTGATCGTCTTTTGAATGTTGTTTTTCCTGCATTCTCGGGATATTATGGGGTACTGAATTCTCCAAGCGAGGTATGTATACAATGGACAGAATCGTCATCCTCTCAGGCATGGCAAGCACTATAGGCGGGATTTGTATCTTCTTCTACCAGGCGCTCATGTACCTGATGAACAACACCTGGACCCAGTACTCCGTGATGTTTCTCATCGAGAGAGGCCCTGCTTCCCTGTGGGATTTCGCGGCGGCAAACCCGAACATCGCCAACATGCTCGAATCGTGCCCCCTGTCGGCGTTCTTTGTAGTCCTCGGGCTTGTCCTGCTCCTGGCGGGGTCGAAGCTGAAGAACCGGTTCTCCTGACAGGCGCCCGGGCATCATCGGCCGGAAAAAGACGGAGAAGAAGGCAGCCCGTAGAGGCTACTCTGTCCTCCACATGCCGATCCCCTGTGCCTTTGCCTCTTTCTCATACGAGATGAACAGGTCCCTGTACGGGTAATCAAACCGCAGGTACGCCCGCGCCCAACCGTCCTTTATGATCCGGCCGTTTACCAGTATGTCGTCCACGTACACGAACGCCAGGGTTCTGCCGTATTTGTCGTACTGGTCGGCACCGACCTTGATGTACACCTTCTTTCCGAAGAGCAGTTTCGAAAGGAAGCGCTTGCTCTCCTGGCCAAAGGGCTCTTCTTCGGAATACGGCGACTTGACCTCCGGCGCATCGACACCGAGGAGCCGGATCTTTCTCCCGTCGTCCAGCTCGATAGTATCACCGTCATAGACCGTGCGCACCTCGTGAAGGTCGAGGGCCTTTGCCCAGTTAAAGAGCACCACCAGTACAATCACCATCACCACGATCAGTGGCCAGCGGATATAGTCCTTCATCGTATTCTTCCTGTCTGATCCTTATAGGGAGTCATGCACCTGGCCGAGTCCTTCAAGGACGGTCCTGGCATAGAGCGCACTGTGGGTTACCGGGGCGAGATGGGTCCCGGGCAACACCCGCAACACCAGTGCCGCATCAGGGCCGGCGACATCGCCAAAGAATGTCTCCCGGAACACGCTCTCCTGCAGCGCTGTTATCTCTCCCGAAGAAGACAGCCCCATGATCCTGCGTATATCCATGCACGTATCGTCATCCCCGAAGATCACAACGACACGCTCGAGCCCTTCCGCCCCGAGGCTGGAACTGTCGCAATAGGCGCTGCAATCCCTGATATCCCTGCCCACGCGGAGCACCGCGGCCGGGCGAAGACTCATCAGTGCCGCAGGGATGGACCTGAAGAAATCACCGGAAATCCCACGGGTAAATCCCCATGCCGAGCCCAGGGTGTCACGGGCATGCCCCTTGAGGGTCAGCCGCGTGATCCTCAACGACTCTCCCATGAAGCGCAGGGTAAGCCCTGCAGGGCTCCAGTGCTCGTATCCTGCCGGGCAGACCTGAGCAAGGTGGCCCACAGAGCCGGGGTAGGCATGGGCAAAGCGCCGTGCAAGGATGGCGCCGTGGGACCAGCCCACCGGAAGCAGCCCGGCAGAAATACCGCCATGAATAGTATCGATTCTCGCATTGTTGATGAGCACTTCATTTTCGACCCTCGGCTCATAGCCCTTCACCCCGATCCCCCTGGAGACGAGAACCCATCTCACCATCTCCATGAGGATCACGTCCTTGCCTGCGTCTCCGCGCAAGGAAGCGTCTTTCCCGTACGGGGTGTCGCAGACCGGGACGATGACCATCCCGGATTTGCTCATCATGGCCAGAGATGAGGTGAAGGCATACGCATCGGAAGGCCGCTGGGCGTGTCCTTCAAAAAACACGATGGCCGGCCCGGCAAGTTCGCCGCGTATCCTGTCTCGTTCCTGCTCCTGGTGCGTGCGGACATCGATAACAAGCACATAGCCGCTTATCCGCTCAGCATTGAAACTGACCTTCAGCGACTCTGTCCGCGGCCTTTCCGGCAGCGTTCTCTGGGCAGACAGGGCAATCCCCGGGACCATGAGTGCAACGCTCCACAGTACAAGGATTTTCATCAGCATGCGCGTACCATACCTCACCTTCATATAAAAATAATCCGCCAGGCGCAATGGAAAGAACCAACGAAAGGCAGGGTAACTATTCCTTGCCGGAAGAACCCTTTTCGATATCGAGTATGGTGTGCCCGCCCGGGAAGGTCTTGATCACGTAATCCTGGAGATTGTCCATCCGGCGGATCACGTCCCGGATCTTCCGGGCCTCTTCGAGGATCTGCTGGGCCTGGTCCCTGATGGCATCATCGGCTGTTCCCCGGTAGATCCCCTTTGCCTCGCCCATGACCACGGTGAGCGGCTGAAACACCTCGTGCGCCGTCGTGCTCGCAAGCTGGGTGACCATTTCAAAGAATTTCACCCTGTCCTGCTCGTCCCTGAGCGTTACGTAATCAAAGGCCCGCTTGAGGGTGAACCTGAGCAGGTCTGTGCCGAAGGGTTTGATGATATAATCGTAGGCACCGGCGCGCAGCGCATCGATGACGCTGTCGATACTGGCATAGCCCGTGACCACCACGATGAGGGTGCGCATCTGGCGCTTGCGGATGAAATCGATGATGGCCATGCCGTCGATGTCCGGCATCCTCAGATCGGTGATGACCACCGGGTATTCCTCTTCCGAGAGGATCCGGATACCCATCTCGCCGCCAACGGCCTTGACCACCTTGATGCCGTCTTCCGAGAGGATGTCCTCAACCAGGCAGCAGTCGCCCTCATCATCATCTATGACCAGGACTTTCTTCTCTTCATCAGTCTTTGGAAAAACCATATATCATTCCATATAGCCCATATAGCATTCATTAATAAAGAAAAGGAGTGCGTTTATCAAGACAAATGGACCTGCAGCCTTGCCATAAGCCCTTTGATTGCCTGATTATTCTGGCATAAAATGCAGATCTTTTACGAAAAGAGATAGTTCTTCTCTTCCTGCTCCGCTTACCCTCAGTTGTCTATCTGGGTCAGGTTGATATTGCCGAGATAGGAATGAACCATGGCTACCACCGGGGTCAGGACAGGATCATAGCTCTCATTGTAATCAACGACAAATCGTTCACCAGCAAAATAGATCACCACAGGTCTCACGTCATCCCACTTGTCTAAAAGCTGTTCCTTGTATTCTGAAATCGTCATTGTCGTTGCCTTTCTCATTGAATCTATCCTTTATTATCGGTTGATTTCATCCATTCTTAAGAACAGTTAACCCTCAAGTCCGAATATCATGCCAAATCGACCAACTCCGGTCTTTAACTGCTGATCGTAGTTTCTCAGCTCGGGAGATTTCATGAGACTCCTGCCCAGGTATGCCATACACTGGGAAGAAGTACCCTTGGGAGAGGTGACCGCCAGAGGCTTTCTCTGCGTCTCCGCCTTCTTGAACCCATCCCGGTCGTAGAGTATTCCGCCGAGATACTGCGGTTTGACGCTGAAAAGAGACTCCATGTTGTTGATCCTCTCGTCTGCGGTCTGGCATATCCTGTTATGGAGGAACATGCCCTGCTTCAGGCTGGAAACCTGATTCATGACCACCCAGGGTTTGTACACCTTCCTGGGATCGTAGAATTCCACCTTCTGGTAGAGCTGCTCTTCGATGTGTTTGAACCGCTGGAAGGATGCCTTTATACAGGCATACCCCGCGATGATGTCCTGCGGCGTCGTGATGATGAGGATCTCATCCGATGCCAGGGCGAAATCCATGACCACCGAGCTGATGCCGGCACTGAGATCGAATATGGCGAAGTCGTAGTCTCCGCTGATCTTCCTGAAACCGCGGATGAACTTTGACCGCTGGACATAATTGATATTTGCGAGCTTGAATTCGCCTGAACTCCCCCCGATGAGATCGAACCCGTACGGTGTGTGCTCCACCATGTCTTCCAGGGCCACGTCACCGATGAGAAAATCGTACAGGGTATATTCCGGGAACAGTGCCAGCTTGTTCGAGATATCGGCATTGCCCAGATCCGCATCGATGAGCAGGACCTTGTGCCCTCCCTCCCCGATAGCCCGGGCAATGTTTGTCGAAACGTGTGTTTTGCCCACCCCCCCTTTGTTGGAGATGATGGAGATGGTCCTGCTCGGCCGCTTCGGGTCTTCGGACTCCACGACGCCTTCATCGGACTGTCCCTGTGTCTCGGGCACCGCCGCATAGCATTCATAGATGGCCTTCTGGATCGCCTCTCTCTCGGCAAGCGCAGGATAGACCTTTTTCCCGATATGGACGCTCAGGGTCTCTACCAATTCCTTCTGGTCGGGATCTGCGATGGCGACCAGTACTCCGCCATTGAGGAAACGTACCGGCAAGCTGTTGTAATTACGAGCAAAGACTTCTTTCAACAGTTCCACACACCTGCGGTCGGGGGTCTCATTCTCGATGTCGATGTAGGGCATGCCGCATTTCCGTGCAAGGGATCTTGTGTCAAAATCTCTATTCATTCGGGCCTCTCTCCTATGGTATTCGGAAAAAAGACCCGGGATCTTTAATCTGCTTTTATAATCTTCCCCTTGAGCGCATAGAGAAGGTTGAGTGCATCGATGGGGCGCAGACTCTCGAGGTCTGTCTGCATGAGCTCCTTCAGGACAGCCGACTCCCTTTGCTCGAACAGGCTTGCCTGAACCGGGACATCCTGATGGAGCGCGGGGATCTGCTTGGCCTTCCTGCCGATAGTGGCAAGGACGGCCCTGGCATTTTCCACCACCTCATCGGGGATGCCCGCCAGGCGTGCGACATAGATGCCGTAGCTCCTGCCGATGGCGCCCCGCTTCACC
>JAHDOV010000040.1 GCA_018434685.1 Deltaproteobacteria bacterium | reverse complement strand
TTGGGGATTTTGAAAACAAAGATATTGTCAAGCAGCTCTCCGCCGCGGCGGATCGCAGCATGACCTGCAGCGTGTGTACAGAGGAATATCGCACAGTCGTGTGTTGTGCGAGGCAGGGCAGGGCGGTGCCGTCAGGCAGCCCCCTGCCTCCTTATGGATACAGGAACAGATTCTTACCCAGAGCCTAACGCCCGGCGCCTCCCTGATCATACATCTTGCGTATCTCGTCACGGTGCTTTTCACAGACGATCCGGCGCTTCACCTTGAGCGTGGGGGTAAGCTCTCCCGACTCTATGGAAAAAGGCTGCTCGAGGATCTTGAAATACTTTATCTGTTCATAGCGTGCGAGGCCATTATTGACCGTGTCCACCTGCTGCTTGATGAGGTCCTGGATCTCTCTGCTGCGCACGAGGTCTGCCTGGTCGGCAAAGGCAATGTTGTTTTTCTTTGCATACCTGGTGATCTCGCCGAAGTCAGGGACGATCAGTGCCGTGAGGTATTTCATTCCGTCGCCCGCCAGGCATGTCTGGTCGATGTAGGGCCGTGCCAGCAGGGCTATTTCGATGGGATGCGGGGCGATGTTCTTGCCGCCTGATGTGACGAAGAGGTCTTTTTTCCGGTCCGTGATCAGGAGAAAGCCCTCGTCGTCGAACATGCCGATATCCCCGGTCTTGAACCATCCGTCGTCGGTAAAGGCCTCACGGGTCTCTTCCGGCAGTTTCCAGTATTCCCTGAATACCTGGGGCCCCCTCACCAGGATCTCTCCGTCCGGGGCAATTTTCTCCTCTGTCCAGACAACGGGCCTGCCCACGGTGCCCGGTTTTACCCTGAGCTTGTAGAGAATCGTGGAATAGCAGAACCCGAGTTTCATGGACGAAAAAAGATTTGCATAGGGAGAGATCCCCTGCGCCTGTTTTACCACCATGGTATCAACGGTCATGTCCATGACCCAGTTGTGGAATCTCCGGTAGAGCCGGCTATGCCGGTTTGAATCGATGATCGCGGGCTCGTTGAAATTGATGACCGGGCTCGTCTCTGTCAGGCCGTAGCCCTCGCTGAGCTGGATATTCATGGCCCTGAAGAACGTGCACACCTCTTTCGACAGCTTGCCGCCGCCGGCAAGGGCTATGACGAGCCTGTCCATGCCCATGACCTTCTTGATCCTGTCGAAAACGAACATGTTTGCCAGCCCGAACATGTTCAGGTTGATCAGCGGCACCCGTTTCCCCTCGGCCATGGCATTGGCATAGATCTCGCCCTGTTTCATGGCCCAGGTAAACAGGCGCCGGTATAGGGGTTTCTGCCTGGACATGGTAGACTTAATGATGTCGTAGGTCTTCTCGAAGAACCTGGGGATGGAGGTGATGATATTCGGCCTGATCTCGAGCAGGTCCCGGGCAATGGTGTCGTAGCTTTCGGCAAAGGCGAGCACCCCGCCGAGATACAGCCCGTTTACATGATAATCGCTCGTCCTGCCGTACGAGTGGCACAGGGGAAGGTGCACCAGGGCAACCAGGTGCAGGTCTTTTTCCTTCTGGCGCACCATGAGCTCCGACTGGGTGCTCTGGAGGATATTTGAGACAAAGTTTCTGTGGGTGAGCACGACCCCCTTGGGTTTGCCGGTTGTCCCCGAGGTGTAGATGATGGAGACCACGTCATCGGGGATCACCCGCTGAAGCCGCTCCTCCACGACAGTGGGTGATACCTGTTCCCTTCCGAGTTCCATCGCCGCGGAGAAGGTATAGACCTGCTGTTGCACCGGCCCGCTACACGGCCCCATGACGATCACCGGTACGAGCTCATCCAGGTCGCTGTTGTTTCGCCACAGCTCGAGGATCTGTTCGGCCTTGGCCTGGGTGGAGACGATGATGGCCCTGGGACGGCTGTCCCTGATCATGTACACGAGTTCGTCAACACTGAGGGTCGGATAGAGCGGTACCCCGATCGCACCGCACGCCTGGACCGCCTGGTCTGCAATGACCCACCTGGGCCTGCTCTCCGCGAAGATGACCGCGGTATCGCCCGGGCTCAGCCCCAGGGCAACCAGCCCCCGTGCCAGGTCCAGCACCTGCACGCGAGACTGCTTCCACGTGATGGTGCGATAGGTGTTGACCGGCGAACCGTCGTCATCGAACTTGCCCTTGAGAAACGGGTACGCATCGCCGTACCGCAGGGCCTTGTTGTGAAACATGCCGCACAGGGTATCATCTCTGTATGCCATAAAACCTCCTACGATCTGGCCGGCGGGTTCTCTCCCGCCCCCCTTTGTCATCACAGCGCGCAGAGCGCCATTAAACCGAATCAGGAAATCAGCGGGAACCCCCTCCTACAGTGCTTCTTCCCCGCCAGTCCCGTTTCCTCCGTCTTTCCCGCACAGGCGGGAAGCCGGCATCATCAAACGATCTCGTTATATAAATCTCTCCATTCGGAGTTTTTTTCCTCGATGAGCCGTATCTTCGATTTCCTGTTCCATTTGTTCAACTGTTTCTCTCTCAGAATAGCTGCCTCGACATCATCGTAAATCTCATAATATACCAGGATATGGACTTGATATTTCTTTGTGAACCCTGTTGCAACATCCTGTTTGTGTTCATTCACGCTTTTGATCAGATCGCTCGTCACTCCAAGATACAAGGTTCCATTTCTCCTGCTCGCAAGGATATACACATAACTCTTATTCATACCGATGCATTCCATCTCTTCGGTTCCACTTGATTTCCACCTTTTTTAAGTGAGCCGCCTTCGGCATCACCATGACCTGCAAATTCCAGTATTCCAATACCCCGGTACCTCACGTTGCCTGACCTGCCAGCAGAGAAAACCGCGGCACAGCCCGAAGGGTCGCGGCTGAACCCGCTCCTGCAATGGTATCGGCTACACCCTCTGATAGGAGCCGCTTCAGCGGCGACCTGGATCTCCTCCGAAACAAAGACCCGGACCCAGTCACTGTGCCTATTGCTACTATTCATGGCAATCCCAGTGTTAACATAATGTCTGAACCCGCGCCTACAGTAGTTTTCTCTCAATATTCCCGTCCCGGCACTCCTGTATGCGCCCCTGGCCGCTCAGTCGTTGTCCTTCATCTCTATGCCGTAGTTGCGGATCTTGGTCCGCAGGGTCTTCCGGTCGATTCCCAGGAAGTTGGCGGTCTTGTTGATCTGGTAGTTGAAATGCTGCAGGGCCTTCCTGATGTGTTCCTTCTCCACGTCGACCAGGGTCATCTTGCCTGAGAAGGGATCGATCACCGGGGCCTTTGCCTTGGTGTCCTGCCCGTAGTAGAGGATATCGGACAGGGTTACCTCCTCGTTCTCGCACAGCACACACAGGCGCTCGATGGTGTTCTTCAGCTCGCGGATATTGCCCGGCCAGGCGTACGAGGTGAGCGACCGTTCCGCTTCCTGGGAGAGCCTGCGCGCAATGCTGTTGTGCTTTTCCCGGTAGAGCTCCAGATAATGCTGGGCAATGGTGAGGATGTCTGATTTGTGATCTCTGAGCGGCTTGATGTGGATCGGCACGACCGAGATCCGGTAAAACAGATCGTCCCGGAACTGCCCGGTTTTGACCTCCTGCCTGAGGTCCTTGTTCGTCGCGGTGATGAGCCGCACATCCACCTTTTCCGGCACCGAACTGCCCACACGCGGCACTTCCTGCTCCTGGATCACCCGCAGGAGTTTCGCCTGGACATCGAGGCTGATATTCGAGATCTCGTCGAGGAACAGGGTGCCCTGGTCTGCCGTCTGGAACCGGCCCTGCCGGGTCTCGGTGGCCCCGCTGAACGCCCCCTTGATATGGCCGAAGAGCTCGCTCTCCATGAGGTTCTGCACGAGAGACGAACAGTCCACCGGGACAAAGGGCTTGTCCCAGCGCTTGCTCATGGTGTGTATGGTCCGGGCGACGAGTTCCTTGCCGGTACCGCTCTCACCGGTTATGAGGACCGTGCTGTCGGTCTTGGCTACCCTCCGGATAGTGTCCTTGAGCTCGGCCATGTAGTCGCTCGAGCCGATGAGCATGGAAAGGGTATCGGACGCGTCTCTGCTGCAGGTCTGATGCTGCGAGTCCTTTATGGCCTTTCTCAGCGCATCGGCACTGAATGGCTTGGTAAGAAAATTCGTGGCGCCGTACCTCATGGCCTCCACCGCGAGCTGGATCGTACCATAACCGGTAATGATGACGATCTGGGCAGAGATGTTGTGCTCTTCCTTCAGCTTCCTGAGGACATCGAGGCCGTCCATCCTGGGCATGCGCAGGTCGAGCAGGATCAGGTCGAAGGTGCCGCTGAGCGCCATCTCGTAGCCGCTGACGGCATCTGCCGTGCACACCACATCGTGTCCCATGCGGGTCAGAATCTGCTGGCAGGCATCCCTGATGGATTCCTCATCGTCGATAATCAAGGTCTTCACATTCTTCTTAGCCAATATTCGCTCCCTCTGCCTCTCGGTACTTGTCAGCCTCATTCGGCTCTTCCGATCCGAAATACGGTGGGAAGGTGATGATAAATGTCGTGCCGATGCCGGGTTCGCTCTCCACATCAATCAGCCCGTTGTGTTTCTGTATGATGCCATAGGTGATGGAAAGGCCGAGCCCTGTTCCCTGGCCGGGGTCTTTGGTGGTGAAGAACGGCTCGAAGATATGGGGGAGATATGCCTTGTCGATCCCCTTGCCGGTATCGGCGATGTAGACCTTGACGGTATTCGTGCTGGAAAGCCGCGTGGTGATTCTAAGGGCGCCGTGGTCGTTCATGGCATCGGCGGCATTGATGAACAGGTTGAGGAAGACCTCTTCGAGCCTCGACAGGTCGCCCCTGACCTGGGGGAGGTTCGCTGCGAGGGTGGTCTCCACGCGGATGCCGAGGAACATGGACTGATCCTTTACCAGGTTGAGCGACATCATGATGACATTGTTGATATCGAGCGGCACCATGTCTCCGGAAGGTGTCCGGGCGAAATCGAGCAGGTTCTGCACGATCTTCTTGCACCGGTTGGTCTGGTAGATGATCTTTTCGATGTTTGCGCGGACAATATTGTCCTCCTCCATCTCTTCCAGCACGAGATTGCTGTAGAGAAGGATCCCTCCGAGCGGGTTGTTGATCTCGTGAGCCACGCCCGCCGCCATCTGTCCCAGGGAGGCAAGCCGCTCGGTCCTCGTGATCCGCTGGAAGGCCTTCTGCAGCCTGTCGTCCCGGTCTTTCAGTGATTTCGCCATGTTGTTGAATGCCTCGTCCAGCATGTCGAACCCCGACGATCTGCCGGGAGGGAGCTGATATTCGAGGTTGCCGGACGATATCGCCTCGGTAGCGCCCTTGAGGATGCGGATTCTCCGGATGATGCCGTGGCCGAGGCTGAAGGAGATGAAGAACGCCACGACCATGCCGAGCGTCGTGATGCCGAAGAAGATCCAGGTGGTCTGGAGTGTCATATCACGGTACTTGGCCTCGAGAATACCGGTATAGAGCATCCCGATGATATGGTTTTCGATGTCGCGAATGGGGGTATAGGAGCTGATATACCAGTCGTTAACCACAAAGGCCCTTCCTATCCAGTCTCTCCCCTCGCCGATCACCTGGTCGTACACCTCTTTCGAGACGATGGTTCCCACTGCGCGTTTCTCGTCCAGGGTCATCACATTCGTGGAGATCCTCACCCCGCCGAGGAATATGGTGGCAAACCCCATGTCACGGCCGCGGTACCGTTCGTCGTGGTACACGGTCTCCTTGATGGTGTCCACAATCGCATAGTCCCGGTTGAGGAGGATGCCGCCGACGAGTGCCCCCAGGAGATTACCCTGCTTGTCGAAGATGGGGTAGGCCGCCCGCAGCACCATGCCGTCGGTGAGCTGGGACTCCCTGATCACGACAGACTGGGGTGTCTTCACGATGGGAATGAGGACACGGTTGTACAGATTAGGATTCTGGGCCCTGATGACATCCACGGACATGATCTCCGGGGCCGACTTGGGTTTCTTCTCGAACAGGCACCTGCGGACAACCGAATCCCACAGGATCTGGTCGTCCTTTGCATCCGGGTTCGCAACCCGGTGGATGACCCTGCCGTTGGCATCCACGAGCGTGAGCATGTCCAGGGCCATGTGGTCCTCGGACTGACCCGTGCCGATACGGATGAGCGCCTTGAGATCCTCGAGCGCTCCGAGGTCGTTGCGCAGAATGGCATCCTGAATCGGGGTTCTCAGCGAGATAAACTGGAGCTGATATTCCAGCCGTTCGAGATTGTGCCGATACACGAGCTCGGCAGTATTGATGTCCTGCTGAACCTTCCTCTGTACCTCATCGATGGTATTCTTGTTAATGGTCGTTATTCCCACCAGCGTTGCAACCGCTCCGGTCAGACACGTTGCTATCAGGAAACCAATAACAAGACGGCTCTGTAATCTCATAGCAAAGGGTGTTTATACTCCTTTGAAAAGTATTGCAGATTATAGCATTTCGACTGTGTGCGATCAATGAATTAAAAGGCAGGGCGGGGTGGACAGGGGCACAGCCGCAACCGGCCATGCCCCGGACCATCAGCAGGGCTTTCCTGAGTTAATGAGCCTGTTCACCCGTGAGAGCAGTTCGGCCACCGGGACCGGTTTGGACACGTAATCGTCTGCCTGGCAGTATTCTCCGTCGGTCTCTGGGGAGAACTTGAACCCGGTTTTCTCGGTGACAGCCGTCACCATCAATACGGGGATCATCCGGCAGGCCTGATCGTTCTTCAGGCTCGCGCACAGATCGAACCCGTCTGTGTGTCTGTCCATCATGACATCCAGGATGATCAGATCGGGGGGGTCTATCTCGATCGAACTGCGACCATCGAGGATATTGAGCGAATGCTTCACCTCGTAGCCATGATTCTCAAGGACGATCCTGAGGGCATCTCCATAGTCCTTGTCATCATCGATAATCAGTATCTTCTTCTTTATCTCGGCCATCTGCTACCTCCGGAACGGTTTATGGTACCGAAGCCATATCACGACTGCTCGCCGGCAATGGCTTTCACGACTTCTATGGTCCCGATATGAACGGGACAGTAATCGGAGCACCGTCCGCACCCCACACAGGTGCACAACCCCTCGTGGGTATCCCTGTCGGTATAGTACAGGAGCTTGTGCTCGTGCCTCCTCTTGATCCTGAGGCCCTGGGTCTTTCTCGGGTTGTGTCCCGAGGCCTCCTTGGTGAACCCGGCATACAGGCAGGCATCCCAGGTTCGAATCCGCTCGCCGCCGCCGTTTCCTGAATGCCGGTCCGCGACGTTGAAACAGGTGCAGGTGGGACAGACATAGGTGCACCCGCCGCAGACGATACACTTGCTCCCGAACTTATCCCAGAGCTCTTCGCTGACACCTCCCCGCTCCAGCCGCTCCATGGCCTGGGAGACTTCGGGAAGCAGTGCTATGCGCCCCTGCGCCTCGTGCCGGAACAGCTCCACGCGTTTTCGTGCGGCCTCATCATCCGCCTCCGCAAAGCCTTTGGCTGAGGCGAGCACTGCCCCCTTGTCGCTGCCGATCTCCACCAGGAACGAATCTCCCACGTCATAGAACTGGAGATCGAATCCCTGCTTCGAGAAGGGGCCGCTGCGGGTCGTGGTACAGAAACAGGTTTCGTTCTGTGGTCCGCTGCAGGCCATGACGACCGTTGCCAGGTTTTCGGCACGGGCACGGTAGAAGACATCGTCCGTGTCGGCGGTCATGAAGCTTTTCGACTGGAGTATTCCGGTCATGTCGCATGCCCGGATGCCGAACAGGAGGACCTTTGCCTCGCTGATGCGGGGCTCATAGGTGCCGCTGTCGACCTGGAAGATGGTCTCGCTCTGAGGCAGGCAGGATGATTTCGGCGGCAGGGACGGTTTCCGGTAGTCCAGGGTGAAGGTCGCCTCGTCAAACTCGTCGAACACGATTTCGTCGTGAGATTTCCTGCCGGGAGTCATGACCGTGCAGTGCCCGGTCCAGTACCTGAGGACATCCACGAGATCTTTTTTGGCCAGTGTCTTCATGCACACCTCCTGATCTTGACTGCACAGCCCTTGTACTCAGGTATGCCTGATACCGGGTCGTGTGCCGGATTTGTCAGCAGGTTCACCTGTGCCTCCCTGAAGTGGAAGGTGGAGAACACAACTTTATGGGGCACCCGCTGGGTAATCTCTGCCTTGAGGGTGATCGTGCCCCTGCGGGAGGACAGTTCCACCCGGTCATTGTTCCGGATCCCGAGCCGCCGGGCATCATCGGGATTGACCTCCACCACCGCCTCGGGCGCCTCCCGCTCGAGCAGCTCGATGCGCCGTGACATGGTGCCGGTGTGATATTGGTAGTACACCCTGCCCGTGGTGAGGATGAAGTCATACTCTTCATCCGGGACCTCTGCCAGGGGCTTGAAATCGCAGGGGAGGAAGGTTCCCAGGCCCTTGGTGAACTTGTCTTTGTGGAGATAGGCGGTGCCCGGGTGATCCTCGTTCGGGCAGGGCCACTGGAGCCCGAATTCCTTCTCGACCCTGTCGAGGGTTATCCCCGCGTAGGAGGGCGTTACCCGGTTGATCTCCTGCAGGATGTCGTCTGGGCTGCGGTAGTCCATGGGATACCCGGCCCGCCTGCAGACCTCCTGAATGATCTCCCAGTCCGCCCGGGCCTGCCCCGGCGGTTCTACGGCCTTGTGCGAGATCTGCACCCGCCGCTCGGTATTCGTATAGGTTCCTGATTTCTCCGCAAACGATGCGGCCGGGAGAACCACGTCGGCAAGGGAAGCGGTCTCCGTGAGGAAGATGTCCTGGACCACGAGAAAATCGAGATTGGACAGGGCAAGCTCGATATGCCGGGTATCCGGATCGCTCATCAGGGGGTTTTCTCCCATGATGTAGAGCGCCTTGAGGTCGCCGCGCTGGGCTGCAGCCATCATGGAGGTGATGGTCAGTCCCGCCTTGTCGTCGAGCCCCTCGACCTGCCAGGCCTGCTCGAATTTGGTCTTCACGGCAGGATCGATCACCTTCTGGTATCCGGTGTAGACCACCGGGAGTGCCCCCATGTCGCAGGCACCCTGCACATTGTTCTGGCCCCTGAGCGGGTTGACCCCGGTTCCCGGTCTCCCGACATGGCCGGTGAGCATGGCAAGGTTTGCACAGGTCTTCACATTGTCGGTGCCCGTGACGTGCTGCGTGATCCCCATGGCGTACACGATCATGGCCTTGTCCGCCTCTGCATACAGGCGGGCTGCCGCCACGATATCGGCGGCCTTGATGCCGGTTATCTGCTCCACCACCCGGGGGGTGTACCGGCTCACCACTGATTTGAGCTCTTCGAACCCCTCGGTTCTCTTCTCCACGAACTCGCGGTCGTAGAGCGCTTCCTCGATGATGACCTGCATGATGCCGTTCATCACGGCGACATCGGTGCCGATGTTCTGCCTCAGATGGAGCGTGGCAAACCCGGCGAGCTGAATCTCCCGGGGGTCCACGAGTATGAGCTTGGCACCTTGCTGAACGGCGTTGATCATCCTGGAACCGATGAGCGGATGCTGTGCAGTGGTATTGGTGCCGGTGACGAAGAAGAGATCCGCATCTTCGAACTCATTGATCGAATTGGTCATCGCGCCCGAACCGAACGTTGCAGCCAGACCGGCTACCGTGGCGCTGTGTCAGAGCCTGGCGCAGTGATCGACATTGTTTGTCCCGAACACCGCGCGTGCCATCTTCTGGAAGAGGTAGTTCTCCTCGTTGGTAACCTTTGCAGAGCTGAGGAACGCCAGGGCTGATGGCCCCTGTTGCTCCCTGATCTCCAGGAGTTTCGCCGTGACGATCTGCAGGGCCTCGTCCCAGGTGCTCTGAGCCAGTTCGCCGTTCTTCCTCACCAGAGGGGTGGTCAGCCTGTCGGGCGATTGTACGAATTCATAGGAGTTCCAGCCCTTTGCGCAGAGCATGCCCTTGTTTACCGGGTTTTGCGGGCTTGGCTCGACACCGGTGAGCCGGCCTTTGTCGGTTACGAGATAGAAGTTGCACCCGCATCCGCAGAAGGGACATACGGTTGAGGTCTTTTCCATGATTAGATAGCCTCCTTTATATGTTCGATCTCGGCATAGTTGAATACCGGGCCGTCGGTGCAGCAGTATTTGTCACCCATGGCACAGTGCCCGCATTTGCCTACGCCGCATTTCATCATTCGCTCCAGCGACATATAGATACGGTCCTTGGAAAACCCCAGGTTCAGGAGCTTCTCCAGGACGAAGCGGTACATGATGGGAGGTCCGCACAGGACCGCGCAGGTGTTGTCAGGGGAGAGGGTGGCCTGGTCGAAGAGGCCGGTGACCACACCCACGTACTGTTTCCAGATCCCTTCTTCGTCCCGGTCGACGCTGTAGAGGTATTTGATGTCGTCCCGGTCGAAAAAGCTCAGGAGCTCGTACTTGAACAGGACATTGTCCGGGGAATTCGTCCCGTACATCAGGATGAGGTCGCCGAATTCATCCCTCCTGTCGAGCACGTAAAGCAGCAGCGACCGCAGCGGGGCCAGCCCGAGACCGCCGGCGACCAGCAGCAGGTTGTTCCCCTTGAGCCTGTCAAGGGGGAACCCCTTTCCATAGGGCCCCCGGATGTGGAGGCGCGACCCCTTGCCCAGTTCAAAGAGTGCATCGGTGAGTTTTCCCGTGCGTCTCACGCAGATCTCGAGGGTGTCGGGTCTGGTCGGCGGAGAAGAGATGCTGATGGGTGCCTCCCCCTTGCCGAAGAGGGATACCTCGATAAACTGACCGGGCTGGTGCCCGAACGTGTCCCAGGTCCCGCCATCTTCAAGCTTGAGCTGGAACAGCCTGTGCTCGCTGATCTGCGGCAGCGTCCTCACAATCGATACTGCACGCGGTGAATACATGTTTGTGGAATAGTCCCCCATTCTGAGGCCTCCTGTCCATTGTGATCGGCCGAGTATCCCTCGACAGCTGAATAAACAAAGGCAAATTCAATACCATAAATATAACTAACCGGAATGACGCATTAATTTGAAATGCAGCCGGTGCGGTATCCCCGAATATCCGGGGAATCTTACCCCATGGACGGGGAGATATTACCCGGGGCCCAGGCGTACCAATGACCTTGCAATACCGGCGAGTATGGATTATGTGCATCAGGTATGACAGAGACGATGCCCAACATGATTTTTGCAGACAAGCACGGAAACATCATGGATTTCGAAGGCCTTGCCATGGTGGCACGCAGCGGCGACTATCTCCTGCCGGTGAGCAGGGGCGAAACCATCCCTCTGCCGCCTGGATCACAGCTCTACGTGCTGCCGGACCGCTACCCGGTCGGTCTCGACCGGGACACAGGCGAGATCGTGACCCTGACGAAGAACCCGTATGACGATCGGGGGCCGGTCTATGCGGTTGCCACCTTTCTGAGCGCCGCCCACACCCAGACACACCTTGCCGCGTGGGAGAAGGCAGACCATGCCCAGGTGCTCCCGCTTTATGCCTACACCGCCCTGGGCTGGGCGGACGGATTTGTGACCACTGCTCTACGCACCGACGAATCCAGACGGCAGGACCCCGATATGTTCCACCCGGATGCCGTGGAGAAGGGCATCCGGATATGGAAACGGGAGATGCCCGGCAACAGGCTTGTGGATCACCTCACCTATTGTGCGCAGGGGTATGGGTGTCCAGCAGCCCTGAACCTCTTCCAGGGCAGGGAAGAGGCCCCGCTGCCCACCTCGCCATCGTGCAACGCCCGCTGTATCGGCTGTATCTCGTACCAGGCAACGTGCACGCCCCCCTCACCGCAGCAGCGGATAACCTTTGTGCCCGAGCCCGAGGAGATCGCACAGATCGCGCTGAGGCACATAGGGCACGTCCATGAGCCGGTGGTGAGCTTCGGCCAGGGCTGCGAGGGGGAACCCCTCATGGTGAGCACGGTTATCAGGGATGCCATCACCCTCATCCGCCGGAAAACGGCCAAGGGCACCATAAACCTCAACACGAATGCGAGCATGCCCGAGCGGGTTGCCGAGCTCGCAGAAGCAGGGCTGGACAGCATGAGGATCAGCATGAACTCCGCACGAAAGGCCACGTACGATGCCTATTTCCGCCCATCATACGACTTCGATTCCCTTTTTCGCAGCGCCGAGGAAATGAAGAAACGGGGCCGGTTCGTGTCGTTGAACCTGTTCGTTTCTCCAGGGGTTACGGACGCCCCCAAAGAGGTGGAGGCACTGAAGGATTTCATACGGAACTCCGGCATCGACATGGTGCAGTGGCGCAACCTCAACATTGACCCTGACTTTTATCTCGAGATGCTCGACCAGCGGTTGCCCTCAGGCATTGGAATCGCTCGGCTCATAGAGGAGATCCCTGTCAGGAGAGGGTACTTCAATCCCTACCTGCCTTGAGTCGTGACACCCTCAGGCACGGCCCGTTAAGCCTGCCCGGCATCAGAATTCAATGAATCCCCCGCTGGAGATGTCGTCACCGTCGGGGCTGTCGGGACAGACCTTCATTGCCTGTTCCCAGAACTCCAGGAGCAGGACCGTGAAGTCGTCGTCAAAGGTTTCGCAGGCATTAAATCTCCTCACCTCGGCCTCGATCTGGTCTATGACTTCCTGGCCGTGATACTGCCTGATCGTCCGTGCAAACAATTCCTTGAGCCTGGTTTTTCCAAAGGGCTCACCCTGTTCGTTCTCGGTCTCGATAATGCAGTCGGTATAGAGCAGGAGCGCATCGCCTTCTTCTATGCCTGAGAGGGTACTCTCCTCGTATGCCCCGTCATCGAACATGCCCAGGAAGAACCCGTCCGTGTCCAGCTCGATGACCTCTGCGGTCCGTTTCCGGTACAGGAGCGGAGTAGGGTGGCCGGCATTCGCAAACACTATGGTCCTCGTGGTGCAGTCCGCCAGGAGGTAGAAGGCCGTGATATACTCTTCGGCAAGGATCGGTTTGAATTCCTGGTTGAGCATGTGAAACAGGATCTTCGGGCTTGCGACATTGGTCGCCAGCGCGTGGAAACTCATCTTGAACATGCAGGAAACCAGCGCCGCCGCAACCCCGTGGCCGGACACGTCGGCAATGACGAAACCCGTCATCCCCTGGCCGAGATCCACCACATCATAGAGGTCGCCGCCGATATGGATCGAAGGAATATACTTCGAGGAGATGCTCACGCCGTTGATGTTTTCATAGATATTGGGCAGGAGGCTTTTCTGGAGCCTTGCCGCCATCTTGAGCTCGTCGACCATCTTCTTGTTCTGTGCCTGGATGATCTCGTTCTTTCCATCCACATCGGCAAGGGTCATGGCGAGCCTTGCCGCCTGCTCCTCCATGAGGTCCTTGGTTTCTGCCGTCTCCATGAGGAGGACTTCCATCTCCTGACTCTTCTTCAGGCGCTCGGTGATGTCAAAGAAGACGACCACCGTGTTCGTGGTTCCAGCGCCGAGTTCGATGTGGTGGATGCTCTTTCTGATGTGGCGGCAGTCGTGATCCTGTCTTCTCAGCAGCACCTCGTCTGAACCCGGATCGAGGAGCCGGGAGACCTCTGCGCCGAGCTCGTCTCTGTGTGCACCGACAATGGCGCTGCGGCTGATAGAGGTTATCTGCTCCGAGGCATCGTTCCATACGATCACACGGCCGTCCGCCGAGAGCACCATGAGCCCGGACGGCAGGGTGTCCAGGAGTTTGTGAAAAAGGCGCCCGTGGTTCACCGGGCCGGTATTGCTGCACTGCCCGCCGGCGCTTTTGCGATAGACCAGCTTCACCCGGTTCCCGCAGCCCTCGTATGATATCTCGCTGAAGAAGCTCCGGGCGATGAAGATGCCCAGACCGCTTCCGATATGGTCCTGGGGATCGGAATCGACCATGCCCCGATAGTCGAAGCCGTCACCCTGGTCCGTGACGGTGTATACCAGGCTCTCCCGGTCCATGAGGACATCGAGCGTCACCACCCGCCGGGCATATCTCGGATCGTTCAGCCGTTGGCCCATAAGCTCCTGGTAGGTTCCTTCTTTCGTGGCCTCTGCCTTCTCCTCCATGGTGATGCCCAGATTGCCGTGCTCTATGGCGTTGAGCACGATCTCGCTCAGGGCCATCTTGAGCATCTCCCTCTCCGGGCCTGCGGCCGGGGCGTTGGAGACGGCCTGGTTGATGATGTACGGCAGGTTCCTCGTATCGTTCCCGAAGACGAGCCTCTTTTCCTCGGCCTGCACGCATTCGATATCGGGCTCGGAGCTTATCTTCAGGAGTTCCTTCCGGGTCCTGATCGTATCGATCGAGCCGAGGAGGTCACTCATGTCGAGGGGCTTTCTCAGGCAGTCTCTGGCGCCGTGCCGGACACTTTCCAGGGCCCGGGCGTGATCGCTGCTCAGGCCGATAACCTGCACGCCGGGATCTGCCGCACAGATATCCTTCAGGATGATGAGCCCGGCCTCCGGTGACCGGTCCATATCGAGGAAAACGAAATCGGGCTTGCACTCGATAAATCTGCCGAGCCCGTCTGCGGGATCTCCTGCAACGAACACGGTGAACCCCTCGGACGAGAGTGAGGAACACAGGGAGTTTGCAACGTGCTCATCCGGGTCGATGAGCAGGATGGTTTCTTTGGATTTTTTCATGGGGTGCGCCCGGCTAATGTTCCTGTCTGGCCATGTTCATGATAAACTGCGCGATCGACCCCAGGGGAAGCACCTTTTCGACGGCACCCATTTCTATGGCTACCTTGGGCATGCCGAACACCACACAGGATTCTTCATCCTGGGCAACGGTGCATGCGCCTGCCGCTCTCATTTCTCTCAACCCCCGGGCCCCGTCGTCCCCCATGCCGGTCAGGATGACGCCGATGGCATTCGAACCCAGCGTGTTCGCCGCAGACCTGAACAGGACATCCACCGACGGCTTGTGCCGGTTGACCGGAGGGCCGTCCTTGATGGTCACATAATAGCCCCTGGGCCCCTTGTTCAGGATCATGTGCTTTCCCCCCGGTGCGATGAGCGCCACGCCCTTTCTCAACGGGTCGTTGTCCTGTGCCTCGAGGATGTTCATGGCGGTCAGCGAGTCCACCCTCCGGGCAAAGGAATTGGTGAACAGTGCAGGCATGTGCTGAACAATCACGATGGGAGGTGCATCTGCAGGGAGCCTGTTGAGAATCTGCTCGATGGCCACCGTGCCGCCCGTCGAGGCACCGATGACGATTACCCGCTCACCTTCCCGGGCAGGAGGGGCCTTGGTGGCCTTTAGAATCTCATCCATGCCGAGTTTCGGGGGTACCTCGAGTATCGGGGCAACCGCTTTCTTGAGTTTTGCGCCCGAAGCACCCTTGACCTTGCTTACCAGTTCGGATCGTAAATCTTCGATCGATTCGGAGAGTCTGATCGTGGGCTTTGCAATGAAGTCGATGGCACCCAGGGAAAGGGCCTTCATGGTGGAATCGGCACCTTCGAGTGTCAGGGAGGAAAACATGAGCACCGGCATGGGATGCGATCTCATGAGCTTCGCCAGGAAGGTCAGCCCATCCATCTTTGGCATTTCGATATCGAGGGTAATGACGTCCGGACGGAGGTCCTGTATCTTTCGTATGGCAATGATGGGATCCGGTGCGGTTCCCACCACCTCGATCTGAGGATCACTGGTGAGGATCTCCTTCAGCAGCTTCCTGACCAGCGCCGAGTCATCTATGATTAGGACCTTTATCTTATTCATACCACGAACCTAGAATAGCGTTAAATCCCCGCCTGCCTCCTGCAGTTTCTCTTTATGCCTGAACAGTTCCGTCTTGTATGATTCCTCGGCCCTGATAATCCGGGAATCGACGCTGGTGGAAAGCCGTTTGAGGAGCACCTTCGCGGTGTCGGGAAAGAAGAGGATCTTTCTTCCCGCGTATCCGCCGACATCCTCCCTGGCTATGGGAATCCGTTCCATGTTCAGAAATGCCCTGACGAATTCTATGTTCGATTCGGGTACATTTCCGTCGGTCTTCCTGAAATTGAGCACATGCCCGCCGCCGAACACCTTTGCTTCGAAATCCTTTTTAGAGCCGCCGAGCTTGATCATCTCGTTGATCAGCTGCTCCATGGCGAACATGCCGTATTTTGCGGAGGAAGACAGGAACATGTCTTCCGAGCGAACATCGCCGGGGAGCATGAAATGGTTCATGCCGGCGATCCCTGTCTTCAGGTCTTTGATGCACACGGATATGCAGGAGCCGAGCACGGTCGCAATGATGCCGCCGGCACACACATGGTATTCTCCCGGGTAGATGATGATCATGTCCCGCTTGAATCTTTCACTGTACCGCTGGTACATGCTACACCCGCTGATAAATCGTGTGGTTGAGGTATTTGAACTTGTCCTTCATGTGCATGAGGGATTCCGAATGGCCGATAAACATATGTCCCCGGTCTTTGAGATGAAGGTAGAACTTATCGAGGAGCTGTTCTTTTGTCTGGGTATCGAAATAGATAATGACGTTTCTGCAGAAGATGATGTCAAAGGGTTTCTTCATGGGAAACGACCCATCCATGAGATTGAGTTTCCGGAAGGTAACGCTCGATTTCAGGGCATCGTTTACCCGGTAGCCGCCGTTGTACCGGTCCAAATAGCGCAGGAGATATTCTTTCGGGATGGGCAATACCGACTGGGTGGAGTATACACCATCGATTGCCTGCTGCAGGATCTCGGTGTCGAGATCCGTTGCCAGGATCTTGATGTCCCAGCCGCGGCGGGACTTGAATGCCTCTGCTGCAACCATTGCCAGGGTGTAGGGCTCTTCTCCCGATGAACATCCGGCCGACCAGATCCTGAGCTGTCTGGTGCCCGAGATCTCGCCCCGGGAGATCATGTGGGGGAACAGTTCGTGTGAGAGAAAATCGAAATGGTGCTTCTCACGGAAGAAATTGGTCTTGTTCGTCGTTATCCGGTTGATGAGGTTGACGATCTCTTTATCGGCATCCGGGCTGTCCTTGAGATACTCGTAATACTCGGTGAAACTGCCCAGGTCCAATGCCCTGAGCCTCTTGGAGAGCCGGGCGACGATCAGTTTTTTTTTCGTTTCGGACATATGGATGCCCGTCTCCCGGTAAATGATCTCCTGGAAGAGCTTGAACTCTTTGTTGCTGAGGTCGAAGGACTGTGCGATCAAGCCTACACTCCATCGACCACGTTCAACTCGTCATCCGACAGGAGTCTGTCCGTATCGAGCAGTATGATGAACTTGTTGTCCTTGACCCCCATGCCGTGGATGAATTCAGTGCTGATGCCGGTGGAAAAGGTCGGTCGCGGTCTGATATCGCCTGTGTTCAGGGTAATCACGTCGCTCACCGCATCCACGACAAGCCCCATGGTCCTGCCGGCAACATCGAGGATCATGATGACCGTGAACTGGTCATAGGGTTTTGTCTCCATGGAAAACCGTTCTCTCAGGTCGATCACCGGCACCACGATTCCCCTCAGGTTGAGCACCCCCCTGATAAATTTCGGAACATTCGGGATCGTGGTACAGATCTGGTACGCTATGATCTCGTTGAGTTTCAGTATGGATACGCCATATGTCTCTTCTCCCAACAGGAAGGTCACATACTGCGAGGTCAATACTTTTGATGTCTCCGCACTGGTAGCCATGTATTCTCCTTTTAAAATTCCTCGAAGTCGTTGTCTGGAAAATCCGATGCTGCCGGGGATTGTTCGTTCACCCGGTCACGGGACCTAAGCTGCGTTCCCGTGACTGAAGAGCGGTACTCCGTCAGAGAGACCTTGAACCTCGCTACCGTTTCAGACAGTTCCTTTGCCTCTCTGCTGAGGTTGTTCGATGTGTTCGCGAGTTCTTCCACCGTCGATGCATCCTGTTGTGTCATAGTGTCGATCTGGGAGACAGCCCTGTTCAGTTCATCAACCCCGCCGGCCTGTTCCGACGATGCCGCTGCGATCTCTTCCATGGTGAGGGAGAGATCCTGGATATGGGAGATGATCTGATCGAGCGATTCACCCGACTTCTTGACCATGGTATCACCGGCGCCGATCTTGCCCACTGTGTCTTCTATGAGTGCCTTGATCTGGCGTGCCGCTTCAGCGGAGCGCTGGGCGAGGGCGCGCACTTCTTGTGCCACCACGGCGAATCCCTTGCCGTGTTCGCCTGCACGGGCAGCCTCGACGGCTGCGTTGAGCGCAAGCAGGTTTGTCTGGAAGGACACCTCGTTGACCGTCACGATGATATCTCCGATCTTCCTGGAGGCCTCCGATATCTCACTCATTGCGCCCACCAGCTGCTGGGAGGCCTCCCCGCTGGTGTTGGCCATCTGGACCATCTGCTGGACCTTTTCTCTGCCCCTGGCCGCATTGGATGCATTCTGCTTGATGGACGAGGTCATCTCCTCGATGGTGGCAGCAACTTCTTCGATGGAAGAGGCCTGTTCCTGTGTCGCATGGGAAAGCTCCTGCGAGCCCGCTGCCACCTCCTGCGTGGCAGCATCCACCTGCACGGCGGCATTCTTCACCTTTGTGATGACCTCCTCAAGGTTTGCGATAAAGGCATTGAACCAGTGGGCAATATCGCCGATTTCATCCCTTGACAGGACCGGGAGACGCACGGACAGATCGGCATCTCCCTGGGCGATATCCATCATCCGGCCGGAGATATCTCTTGCCCGCTTTGCAATCTGCCGGGAAAAGACGAAGCCGACTATCGCGATGATAACCGATATGACCAGGAGAAAGACGTACATCTGAACCTTCAGCATGGTCACGCTGGCAAGGACCTCACCTTCCGGGACAGTGCCCCACAGGATCCAGTCGAGTCCCTGTACATAGGTGGTGTAGGTCATTTTGTGCTCGCCTTCAAGGGAATACCGGACGAATCCCTGCTTCTGGTCCACTGCCCGGCGGACGAAATCATAGGTGTCGTACAGGAGCTTGTTATTTCTGTACTCTTCCTTGGGATGATACACGCACTGTCCGTCAGCGGTAAAGATGACCAGATATCCGCTGTCAAAATAACGCTCCTTGGCAGCGGCTTTCTTGAGTTCCTCCTTGAGGTTCTTCTTCAGCTGTTCCTTGATGATATCGAGATTCCCCTCGATCGAGTCGTTGCGAATCTCGACCATACTCGTGAATCCATCCACTTTTGCCTTCAGGTAATTCATAGACTGCTGTTCCAGGAGCACACTGCTGCGGTGCCCCACGTAGACGATCGCCACCAGGAGTGGCAGCAGCCCTGCCATCAGGGTGAGTACCGTAAGTTTCTCCCGTAATTTCCATTGCATCTTCATAGCAATCTCCTCATGTCTTTTTTCGTGAGGATTGTTTCCATGAATCAGAACTCCTCAAAATCGTCGTCGGGGACGGCCGCTGCTGCTATGGGCCGGGACTGTACCGGGCCCGTACGTCTCACGGGAGAAGAACCGCGCGCACCAACCTCGATCCCCGACACCTTGAACCTGCCCACGGTACCGGCAAGATCCTTCGCTTCGTTGCTCAGGTTGTCGGATGTGCCTGCAAGCTCTTCCACGGTCGATGAATTCTGCTGGGTTGTATTGTCTATCTGACAGATGGCCCGGTTCAGTTCGTCGACCCCGCTTGCCTGCTCCGATGAGGCCGCGGCGATTTCGTCCATGGTCTGGGAAAGCTGATCGATAAAGCTGTTGATCTCCTCGAGCGATTCTCTGGATTTCTTCACCATGTTGTCGCCCGCGCTGATCTTGCTCACCGTGTCCTCGATGAGGGCCTTGATCTGACGAGCAGCCTCGGCGGAGCGCTGGGCTAAAGAGCGCACTTCTTCCGCCACCACGGCGAATCCTTTGCCGTGTTCGCCGGCACGCGCTGCCTCGACGGCCGCATTGAGCGCGAGGAGATTGGTCTGGAAGGCCACCTCGTTGACGGTCACGATGATATCACCGATCTTCTTGGAGGCAGCGGATATCTCGCCCATGCCGAGCACCAGGTCGCGCGATGCCTCACCGCTCGTATTGGCCATCTGGACCATGTTTCTTGCCATCTCCCGGCCTTCGGAGGCATTGGAGGCATTCTGTTTGATGGACGAACTCATCTGCTCAATGGTCGCCGCAATCTGCTCAATGGCAGTTGCCTGCTCCTGGGTCGCCTGGGACAGGCCCTGGGATCCTGCCGAGACCTCCTGGGTTGCCGTGTCCACCTGGACTGCGGCAAGTTTCACGTTGATGATCACCTCTTCGAGCTTGCTCACAAACTCATTGAACCAGTGGGCTATGTCTCCGAGTTCATCCTTTGACAGGACAGGCAGCCTGACGGAGAGGTCGGCATCTCCCTGGGCGATGTCCTCCATCTTGGCGGCGATATCCTTGGCTGCCCTGGCGATTCTCGTAGATACCCACACCCCTGCTGCAGAGATTATGATGAAGATGAAGACGAGGAAGAGATACATGTGGGTCTGCATTGTATTGACCTTGGCAAAGATTTCGTCCTCAAAGGCAGTGGACCACATGATCCAGTCGAGATCCTTGTTGTAGGCCAGGTACCCCCATGTCTTTTTTCCATCGATGACGTACTTGAAGAGTCCCTGTTTCTGGTTCACCGCATCACGTATGAAATCATGGGTGTTGTAGAGATTCTTGTTGGAATTATACTCCTGGTTTGGGTGATATATGCACAAGCCTTCCGAATTCATGATGAACAGGTAGCCGGAATCGTAGTATTTCTCTTTCTGGGCTTCCTTTATGAGGTCGGCCTTGAGGCTCTTCGTGAGCTGCTCCTTGATGATATCGAGGTTGCCGGATATGGCCCCGTACCGTACCTCGGCCATGCGGGCAAAACCGTCACCCTTCGATCTCAGGTAGTCCCGGGCCTGATCCTCAAGAACCGCAACGCTCTGGTGGCCGATGTAGATGATTGCGATGAGGAGGGGTAATAAACCAGCCAGCAGGCTGAGGGCCGTAAGCTTACCGCGTAATTTCC
>JAHDOV010000029.1 GCA_018434685.1 Deltaproteobacteria bacterium | reverse complement strand
CTGCGGACTGCTTCTCCGCCTCCGGTTGCTCCCCACCCCGCTTCACAGCGACGCAGTTACCTTCGGCTGCCAGGGTCGGACATCCCCTGGATCGAGACTCTCACTCGACTGACCTCGCCTGCTTCCAGGCGCACTAGGAGCGGCTTCAGCCGCGACCGGTCATGGGCCTCGCTGCAAGCCATTGTCGCGACTGAAGGCGCTCCTGCAGGATATTGAATTTTGTTGTCCCGAGTCCTGATTCCCTGCCCCGGATCGTCAGATATCCATGCCCAGCTTGTACACGTGGCATTCGAGCTCCTGCGTCATGCCGCGGCCCAGGTTCTCGAATGCCTTGAGCATCTGGACATTGTCCTCCCAGATATAGGCACGCATGCGGTTGTAGCCCAGGTCTCTCCCCACCGTGGTCATCCTGCGCAGGAGATGCGTCCCGATGCCCCTGTTCTGCCAGGCCGGGTCCACCATGGCGGCAAACTCGCAGAGCTTCGTCGCAGCGGTGCTGTCTTCGTGTGCAATATGGGCCACTGCCACGATCTCATCCTGCTTTCCGCCGAGAGCCTCCACCACGAGGGCCATGGACTCACGGTAGTCGACCTTCACGAGGTCCTGTGCCTGCTTGTGGTGAAGCGCGGCAACGTGCATGAGAAACCGCTGGAATTTGTCGTGGGTGCTCAGGCAGTAGAACAGGTTCTGCAGGGCGCGTTCGTCGGTGATCTTTATGGGGCGTATGAGAAACTCCTCTTTGCCGAACTCGCAGGTCTCCTCATATTCGCCCGGGTACAGGGAATATTCCGGGGGAAGCTCCTGGTCCTGGTACACGTAGTTCCGGCGCTTGGCCTCTTCGAGCAGCCATGCCCGGAACTTCGGGTGGGCAATGGTGATAAGCGAGAGAGAGCGCTCGCGTATGGATTTCCCGAACAGGTCGACCGATCCGTATTCGGTCACCACATAGTTGATATCCGCCTGGGTGGTGACGATGCCGCTCCTGCTGTCGGTGAACTCCGGGACGATCCGGGAGTATTTCCCGTCGCGCGACGTGGAGCGTAGCGCGATGACCCCCTTGCCTCCAGGGGTGAACATGGCGCTCCGGTTGAATGTGGCATGGCCGAGCGCACCGAGATAGCCCATGTATTCACCCATGCCGACACAGGACTGCCCGGTGAGGTCGATCTCCATGGCACCGTTGATGGCAATGAACCTGTCGTGCAGGGTTATCGCCTTCGGGTCGCTCGTATAGGAAAGGTCTCTCAGTTCCACCATGGTGTTGGAGCGCACGAAGTCGAAGACCTTTTCTGTGCCGATGCAGAGGCTGGCAGTGATCCTTCCCTTGTCGCACGCCTCTTTCCCGTTTCCCACAACGCCGGCTTCCACAATATCGACAATGGTGTCGGTGATGATCTCGGAATGCACGGTGATATCTTTCTTGCCCGCGAGAAACCCGAGTGCCGCGTCCGGTATCCTGCCGAACCCCACCTGAATGGTCGAGCCGTCTTCGATGAGCCTGGCCACCTGGGCCCCCACCTGCTGTATCTCGGGGTCGGCCGCCTCTGGCCGGTAGCTCACGAGCGGTTCGTCGTATTCGATGATATAATCGAGCTGCTCCACATGGACCATGCTGTCTCCACAGGTCCGGGGCATGTATGAGTTGACCTGGGCGATCACGAGGTCTGCCTTTTCCATGATGGCCCTGGTGAGGTCCACCATGACGCCGAGGCTGAGGTAGCCCTCGTCATCCGGCGGGCTCAGCTGAAGGAGGATCGCATTGATCCTGATATAGTCTTCACAGAACAGCTTGGTCATGCCCTTTGTCGACAGCGGCAAATGGTCTGCATGGCCCTGGGCAAAGGCAGTGGCCATGGAGGGGGAAATGAAGAAGGATTTTATCCGGAAGCGCGTCCCGTATTCCCCGCCGTAGTCGGAATACGTGCGCAGCGGCACCGACGTATAGACCTGGACGTCGCGGAGGTCGCCGTTTTCGAGTATGAGCGATTTTACCAGGTGCTGCGGTTCCCCGCACCCGGATTCGATGAAAACGCTGGATCCTGGTCTGATGCAGTCGAGGATATTCTCAGCTGAGGTCTTCTTGAGGGTGTATTCCTCTGCCCAGGAGCTACAGGCCTCTACATATGCTCCTTTGTCCACAAGCTATTAACCTCCATACTATCATCAATAGATACCTGCATTGCAACCTGCTGCAACGGTCTGGCCCATCACCCGGCATGCCTCGAGCGTTTCCGGCGTGATCTCACCTGTCGTGACGATAGGCTCGTAGACCTTCTTGAACTGATACCCGATACAGATCTTCTCGATATTCCTCAACGCCCCGGTGCCGTCGTTGCCCGCGTTGACGAATACGGCATAGGGTTTCCTGAACACGTTCCCGCGTGCAGCCTCATAGGTGCGGTCAAAGAAATCCTTGAGGGCTCCTGACATGTAGCCGAAATATTCCGGTGAACCGATGATGAGGCCGTCGCACCCGACAAGGTCTTCGAGGGTGGCATGAAAGGCGTCCTTGAGGACGGCTCTCACATCGTCTATGGATCTCACACCATCTGCCACAGCTTCGGCCATCACCCTGTTCTTCCCTCCCTGTGAGTGGTAGACAACCAATATTGTAGTCATATCGTCACATCTTTCACATTTTATTAAACATGGTGCTTTCTTTGAGATCGTCGATTTCCCATGCCGTATTCATTGCGGCCACCCTGTCAGTAAGAATAGTTACCAGATAATCTGTCGGTCATACAGGAGAATTTATCGCAACAGGACATGGTGAAAGGTCAAAGGTTAACGGCGAGCAGTACAGAGAAAATGGTTGAGGCGTGAATACTATGGCTTCCGGATTCTGAATACAGTTTATACCTTGAACCTTATACCTTGAACCTTGTACCTATTACCCTGAACCTTGTACCTATTACCCTGAACCTTATACCTGTCTTTCTGATCTTTTCCCTACAGCCTTCAGCCTAAAGCCTGCAGCCTCCAAACACTTCCCCAGCGCCTAGCGCCCTAAATTATTCACGAATATGCCTTGGAGAGCCTCTGAAGATTGCCGCTGATGACTGCCCTCACCTTGTCGAGGAGCACATCCCGGTCGGCCTCGGAATACCCGGATACGTCGATGGGGTCGCCCACGATGATCCTGATTACCCCGGATTTAATCCGCATGGCGTTTTTCGGCAGGAGCTTGTGCGTGTCGATGACAGTGATGGGCACGATGGGCAGCCGGGCCTTGAGCGCGAGCATGACCCCGCCCTTCTTGAACTTCTGGAGTGTGCCGTCGAGGCTCCTGGTGCCTTCGGCAAAGAAGCAGGCACTGATCCCATCCCTGAGGTCGCTGACAGCCCGGTTCAGGGTCTGGCGGGCCGAGACGCTGTCGCCGCGGTCGATGAGGATCATCTTTGCGAGCCTCACTGCCCAGCCGAACACCGGTATGCTGCCGAGAGATTTCTTACCCACGAACCGCAGCTGGTTCTTCAGGGCAAGGGCAACCGCAGGAGGGTCGAGGTTGCTCGCATGGTTCGAGATGAACACGTACGAGTGGTTCTTCATGATCTTCTCGAAGCCCTCGATCTGGATCTTCACCCGGTTCGTCTTCATGATGAGCCATGCCCAACTCTTGCCCATCAGGTAGGGCACCCTGCCTGTTCTGCTGAAAAACGAGCTGAAGATAAGGGGAATGCCGATGATGAAGGTGTATATCGTCGTGGTGAGGATGGTCCAGGCGGCCATCGCCATTTCAATTATCATGAACTTCCTATATAATAACGCCTGTTGTTCTACAATATGGAAAAATATTTTGTGAAACTATGAAGATCGTATTCGGCTGCGACCTGCACGGCAGAATGAACCTCTATGAGGAGCTCTTCGCCTACGCGCTTACAGCAGGGGGCGACGCTGTCCTGATCGGCGGAGACCTCTTCCCCACCCGCCTGGCGAGCCCGCTCGACCTGCTCTCGGGCAAGGTGGATTTCAGCGAGGCCCTCACGGCACAGCTCGAATTCATCGATTCGTACCTCGTTCCCAGGATGAGGGGCTTCATGGAAGCGCACCCGGACATCCGTCTGCTCTATGTCCCGGGCAACCACGACTGGGTTGTGGCTGTCGAGCACTTCATGCAGTGCCTGCCCGGTGCCCTGTGCCTGCACAACCAGGTGCTCTGCCTGGACGGGATCACCTTCATGGGATACGGCTGCGTGACCGACTCGCCCTTCTGGGTGAAGGACTATGCCCGCAGGGACACGAAGGATAGCGGCTTCGTATCGAGCAGGTATCCGCTCGTGAGCTCCCCGGGGGGAATAATCCTGAGCAGGGACGGCCGCTATGCCCTTGACAACCCGAGCATCGAGGAAGACCTGGCTGGCCTGCCACTATCCCACCCGCGCAGCACCATCTGCCTCTTCCACTGTCCGCCCTATGGCACCGGCCTCGACACCCTCCACGACGGCAAACCCATCGGCTCGCGCTCCATCGCCCGGTATATCAGGCAGCACCAGCCCCGGGTAAGCCTGCACGGTCACATCCACGAGTCGCCCTACATGTCCGGCACGTACCGGGCCCGGCTCGGTGAAACCCTGGCCGTCAATCCGGGCCACCACCCCTCCCGGCTCCATGCCGTGACCTTTGAGAGCTCCGACCCTTCAGCCACCCTCACCCACCGGGTCTTCGGCACCTCTTCGCCTACAGACAGCGGCCTCGACCGGGCTGTCGACCGCTATGCCAGGCGCATCAAGGCATTCTTCATGAAGACCGTGCTCATGAAGAAATAGCGCCATCCCCTGCTGTTATTATTCGCTCGTTCCAGGCCCTTGACACCCCATGTGAAAATAGACCGCAGCAGGGTCATTCCGGGGTGATCAAGTCATGCCCGCCCGGCGATCAAGATATAATTCTTTGACAAGATAAGAGAACAGCGCTAGATATTAGCTACATACACCTTCTGGTATTCCCGCACCTTTGATTTTTTACCTGGATAACCATGATGAACGTTATGAGGAGGGCACACACAATCCCTTGCTGCACCCCTGATGCACGGAGTGCGTGTTATTTAGGCGCTGGGCACTGGGCACTAGGCGCTGGGTTGAAGGAACCACTCCATTGTCCTGCAGAAACCCTGTAGGAGCGGGTTCAGCCGCGACAACCCAAGAGATGCACACTTCCCCTTTCGCAGACCGGGTTGCGTACGAAGCACCTTACCCGTGATCCACCGGGCTCTTCACCCCCAGCGCCCCCTTGTTCATTACGTGGGTGTAGATCATGGTGGTGTTCACGTTCTTGTGTCCGAGCAGTTCCTGCACCGTCCGGATGTCGTAGCCGTTTTCCAGAAGCCTCGTGGCAAAGCTGTGGCGGAAGGTGTGGCAGCCGATGGGCTTGTGGATACCGGCAGCACGTGCGGACTTCTTGACCGCCTTCTGGATCGCAGAGGGATCCAGATGATGCCGCCTGATTATTCCCGATCTCGGATCCAGGGAAACATCGCCTGCAGGGAATACATACTGCCATGCCCATTGAGCTGAAGCATGAGGATATTTCTTCTCTAATGCATAAGGCAGATACACTTTCCCGTTTCCCTGCATCAGATCGTAGTCATGAAGGGCCTGTACCTGTTTCAGCTGTTCGGTTAAAGAAGGCTTTGCGGCTTCAGGAAGCATGACAACACGGTCCTTTTTCCCTTTTCCATCAACGATATGGATACAATTCATTTCAAAGTCAATGTCTTTAACCCGAAGACGAACGCATTCCATAAGCCGCAGTCCGCTTCCATAAAACAGAGTGGCCATAAGATGATACGTGCCCTTCAGGAAGTGGATCACCTTCATGGCCTCGTCATGGCTCATAACAACAGGGACACGTGCAGGTCTTTTGGCCCGGACGGAATTGAGCGTTTCATCCAGGTCTATCTCCAGAACATCACGGTAAAGGAACAAAATGGCGTTGAACGCCTGGTTTTGTGTTGAAGAAGCAACCTTTCTTGTTACAGCAAGATATGTGAGAAACGCTTCTATCTCTTTCTTGCCCATGCTCCTCGGATGTCGCATATGATGAAAACCGATATAATTCTTTATCCAGGCAATATAAGACCTTTCCGTGTGGATAGAGTAATGCTTTCTGCGCAGAACATTATGAACCTGCTCCAGGAGTTTTGGACCCCCGGTATTGCCCCTCTCCATAATTCATATCCTGTAAGGAATATTCATTTCATGTTATACTATGATATACTATAAAAAATTGTTGAGTGAAATGGAATAGGAGAACTATATAAGGTTGTCTTTATTTGTCCGTATTAGGTGTTCAATATCAACTTATCAGGAAAATTGGCCTGATAGTAATACGTTAGATGGCACCAATATATAGGAGGGTTGGTGGAGGCAGTCCGTATCGTACAAGCAAAAGAGCGGATGGATCGACTGGATTTTTCAGGCCAAGTTGAGTACACCGAGCATGTAGTGCACATAGGCGCATACCAATGTCCATGGTGTAACAAGCGCGTAGATTTCCTGACTGAGAATTTCGAGAAACATGAGACGATGAATCATTCAAATCTCGATGCTATTTGGCGCATCCGCTTCGATGATGCCCGGCCTCTTGAATCATCCCGTTGGGAATCCTTTGTAGATTTTCATTGTCCGGGTTGCAACGCTCCTGTGAGAATAATTTATGAAGCGGGTGATGAATGGTCAATGGGTGTTCATTCCTGGCATCTTAAAGAGGTCTTAGAAGCACAAAAATGGCCCATGTGTGCAGACTAAGCCATCTAACAAGGGCATCCAGGCCGACGCGGCATAGCCGCGCGGCTGATGCCCGCCGTTGGGCTGGGAAAAAGTATAATGAACATTAATTCAAACGAGTATTATTCACCTGATCGGGAAAAAAGAAAATATCGCAATTTTATCATTGCAACAGCCATCTCTGCCATATTACATGCTGTATTCTTATTGCGTGGAGAAGCACCATTTGATCAACTAATGCGATTTAGAGAGCATCCCTCTCTAGTTGAGTGGGTTGGCCTCTTATTCTTGCTTTATGTAGTGCCTCCAGCCATTTTTTTTCTGCTGACACCAGTAGATGAACTTCCGTATACGTCAGGCGATCGCACTACAGCGATCGCGTTATTTGCAGGTTGTGCATTGATCTTGGGTTTCCTAGGAATTCTATCAGGGGGAGTGGTTGGCTTCCTTGTTGGTATTATGTTTTTCGGCATTAAGTAGCCACATTAAAATGACTTGGAAGCCCAACAAATCACTGGAGAGGGACCGCTCCTAACGTCGCGGCCCCTCAGTTCAGACGTTGGGCATAAAAGGAGATATTATATGAAATGGAATTGTGCATGTGGTGTTGAAAATAATGAACAGAGGATCAAATGTGCTGGATGTGGATGGACTCGACAGCAAAATGAAGAATATCAGAAAACCTTAACTGGAGCGATTGATCAACAAATTGCGCCACCTAGTGCTACAACTGTGTCTGCCGAGCCGCAATATAAGGGTATTGGCGGTTGGCTGTTGCTGTTTTGCCTTAATCTCGTAGTAATTAGTCCAGTACTTACTACTATTGCATTTATAAAAGAATACCATGATTCTTCTCCGTATTTTGAACAGTTTCCAGGTCTTTTTGGGACAACGGTTATTGAAGGAATTCTTGGTTTTTGCTTTATATCGTTTGCGATTTATGCAGGCATAGGTCTTTTGATTATACGTCCAGGTGCAGTCAATACTGCAAAGAATTTCCTTAAATTCTATTTGGGCTTTCAAGTGGTAATAAGCGTACTGCCTTTCATGGCTGGACTGCCTTCAACAGTAAATAATGCCCTGTTTACTGAAGCTGCACGTAATATCGTTTCTACTATTATATTTTTCAATATATGGAACTCATATTTAAATAGATCAAAAAGGGTACGCGCAACATATGAGGCATATGAAATAGAACCGAGATATTCAAAGAACCTTAATAGGCAACCGCTTCATGATGATGTTAAACTGGAAAATACATCTTCAGATTTAAAATCCGTTTCTTCATACAATATCGCTCCCCAAAACATGGTTAAAGACAGCATCTCCCTCAATAATATAACTGAATTAAAAGGCTTTCTTGAAAACCTTGGCTATGCCTATGAACAAACCAATAATAGATGGTCTATACGGCAACCTAATACTAAAATGGTTGTATATGCATATTCAGAAGACGAATTTAAAATGGTTGTTAAAAATATTGCCCTGAAACATTCAATTGAAATCAATTATATCAATTGAATAGCCCAACCATCGCATCCACCGGACGGCTTACGCCGCCGGTGATGCGTGTCGTTAAGAGTAAATGGAAATGAATGAATATCAAGAAAAAGTGAAATCATTTTGTAACGAATGCGTGTGGGCTTGGGCTGTTTACGAACAATACTCAAAGCTATATGAACAAGGAAAACCTCGATTAGATCTGCTTGAAAAAATAGCATCAACTTTTTTTAGTGATCTACATATGATCATGAAAGGTTATTTATTAGCCCAAATCTGCAAACTCACTGATCCTGCAAAAACATCAGGTAATTTTAATCTGACGACAAATTATCTAATTGAATATTTACCATGGCCACAAAATGTCAAAGAGGAGCTACAATCAATTTCTTTAAAATTGAATTCATTCCGGAAATATATAGTTGATGCTAGAAATAAGATCCTGGCTCATAATGATCTAAATACAATTATCGAAGATAATACACTTGGAGCTTTTCCTGTAGGAGAAGAAAAAGCTTTTTGGGATAATCTCCAGAGCTTTGTTAATGTTGCTTATGGTCATTACTTTGGTGGAATATTCCCAATAGATACTACTGCAATAGCTGATGCAGATGATTTAATTGAGGAACTCAAGAAGTCAATTGATTATGATGAGTATTTTGCTGATAAACTCGATATAAAGCTGGATAGAAAATTTAATATGACTTTTAAAGATGCTTAACAAACAAATCCACCGGACGGCTTACAGCCGCCGGTGATCAGCACGTTATGTCCCAATAAGAGTATGATCATGAAAAAAAATATAATCATCGTTGTTATGACGATTCTTAGTGGAATCGTCATAGGTATATCTATCAGAGAAATGTCTTTCAACGCATTTTGTACCATTGTTCTTCCGGCGCTTGCAGCATTAGGTGCCGCTTTTGGGGGTGCAAAATATGCTTTTGAATTACATGTGAAAAAACAAGAAAAAGAGTTGATTAATAGAAATCTTGGCTCTGGTAACAAAGCAATCTTTTCTTTGGTGATGAAATACAATAAATTGACCAACTTTGATGCCCAGATTTTAAAACATTTTGAAGGAAGTCCAAAGGCATTTCTAGAAATGCCACCTGTACTCGATTTGACAAAAAACGAAGTAATCCTTGATATTGATTCAATCTCATTTCTATTAGAAACAAAGTACATGAATCTTCTTGCAGAGATCTCTATTGCTGTCGCGAAATATGATAGTGCAATTGATGCTATAAATTCTCGCTCAAGATTCCATATAAATATTATCCAACCAGCATTGGAAGAAGCCGGTATCATCGAACATAAGAATTATAATAAAGATGATATAGAAAAAGCACTAGGTCCAAGGCTTTATACAACTATCATACAGTCAACTCAGCAAGTGTCTGATCATACAAAAGAAACAATTATTTTTTTAGAGCAAATTACGAACCAACTTACTAATGCTTTGAAAGAGCTATTTCCAGGTAGGAATATTATTTCATTAGGCAAACAGTAAATAGAAAAGGACATAACTAATCACTCCACCGGACGCGCTTAAGCGCGCCGGTGAGCTTTTCGTTATGCATATTAGGAATAAATATGAACATCGAACAATTACTATGTGATGCTACAAAAAATATTGAACAAAACTATTTCCAACTGCCTATAGATGGCCGAGAGGACCCTGTCTACAGAGAAAGAGTTTATTGCTATGAGCTGTATCATCAAATGCGCTGCTTGTGGCCGGCAGTATCCAAATACGAATTAAGCGGAGAAGTTGACAAATCAGGTCATCCACTTATTAGAGGGAATAACCTGGATAGAGTGAAGCCTGATTTATTAGTCCATAAACCTGGCGACATGCGCGGAAACCATACAATAATCGAAGTCAAGCCCATAAATGCTTCTCAACATGGTGTTGAAAAGGATTTAGAGACATTAACGGCATTCAGAAGACATGCTCACTATGGCAATGCTATCTATTTAATTTACGGCGGGGGCGATATTCAAACAATCATTAATGTCATTAGATCTTTAAAGTCTCAAGATAGAGAAAATAAAATTGATCTAACTCTAATTAGCCTTTGGTGGCATGAACGGGTCGGTCAACCTGCCAAAAGGGTTGATTTAAATGCATAACAAGCGGCTGCACAAGGACGCCAACCTCTACGCTGCGCTTCGAGATTGGCACCTGTGAGCCTTGGCGTTGGGCGTCAGGAGGACTTAGTCATTATGCATGATACTGAATCGCTGTTTGGTGTTGACGCAGATCGATTCATCAGAATGATCGACGAGCTGGCGTTGACGAAGACGAAAGCTCGTTATTCATTTGTGGCAAATGATGAATACCTTCGCGTATGCCGAGAAGATCTCGGGCGTGGGATGCAGATCTATTGGAATGAAATTCTCGCAAGGGCACATCTAACGGCGACAGTTGCGATTCTTAGAAGCAGACATTGGATTAACGCCGTCACCGCAGCGAGAGATGGAAATAACCTCCTGTCATTTGCTGCTGCGTTTCGAGGTCTCATCGAATCCGCTGCCGACGCGTCCAGTGCACTTGAAAGTATTCCTGGCACATTAGCTCGTGACTTCGCCCTGATCAATTGCGCTTTATCCGGCCAGTCAGAAAACCAGTTTGTTATTTCAAGTGAGATCGAAGACGGACTCATACACTTTTCACACGCTAGACATCTGAAAAAGGCTGAACGTACAACAGCGCCACACTCGCATGAAGCTAAGAAGGTTCGCGACTACATAGAGGTTCTTGAAAAGGGGCAGGTAAACCAAGTGATCGACTGTTACCAGTCACTTTGTGATTTGACACACCCCGGGGCCAGTTCCGTGTGGATGTGGCTTACCTCGGAAAACGGAACTGACATCGACTTACAGGCAGGCCAAGATGAAACCGCTATTGCGTTCTACTTGGAAAAGTACCGGGAAACATTCCTGCAGTTGCTTATGTTTGCATTTAACCCAGCGCTCGTGACACTGAACGTCCTTAATTACTTCCCGTTGCGAGCGTTTCATACATCCAAGCTACTTAAATGGGATTTATCCGGCATTCCCCTGTGGCAGAAATATCAAAGTGCACTTGCTGGCATTTCACCGCTCGCGGAAAAACAATGGGGTCGGACCAAGATAACCAATTGATATGATGTTTAAAAGTGATCAAAAAAGGCCTTTTTTTGCCCTTAAAACCCCCATTTTAGCCCCAAAAAAGTGGTTCTAAGCTTTTCAAAGTCGTATCTGAGAATTCATGGCACGAGCTAATCGACATTACATTCCCGGTTGTGTCTGGCATATTACACACCGTTGCCACAAGAAAGAGTTTCTGCTGAAATTCTCTCGAGACAGAGATAGCTGGATTCAATGGCT
>JAHDOV010000014.1 GCA_018434685.1 Deltaproteobacteria bacterium | reverse complement strand
GATGCCGTAGCTCCTGCCGATGGCGCCCCGCTTCACCTCCCGCAGGAAGATCACCTCATACCCGCTCTCTTCAACAGCCATGTGAAAGTTCTTTATGGCCTTGTGCCTGCGCGCAAGGTCTGCGAGCTCGTGGTAGTGGGTGGCAAAGAATGTCCTGATGTTCTTCCTGTCCAGGTATTCGGCCACGGCCCAGGCCAGTGACATCCCGTCATAGGTGGACGTTCCCCTGCCGATCTCATCGAGGATGACGAGGCTGCTTTCGGTTGCATTGTTGAGGATCTCGGCGGTCTCGCTCATCTCCACGAGAAAGGTGCTCTGTCCTGCCGAGAGGTTGTCCAGGGCACCTATCCTGGTGAACACCCGGTCCACGATGCCGATGGTCGCCCGGTCGGCAGGGACGAACGAGCCCATCTGCGCCATGATGGTCATGAGCGCAATCTGCCGCATGAAGGTGGATTTGCCGGCCATGTTGGGACCGGTGATGATATGGACGGAATCCCGCGCACCGTCAAAGGTGCAGTCGTTCGGCACGAACTCGCCGGCCCTGAGCATCTTTTCCACCACGGGGTGTCTCCCGGCATCCAGGACGATGTCCCTGCCCGGTACTACCTGCGGCCTTTTGTACCCGTTCTCCCTGCTCATCCATGCGAGCGAGGCCACGACATCGAGGGTGGCAATGGCCGTGATGGTGTGTTTGATTTCGGGTATGAACCCCAGGAGGAATTCCCGCACCTCGCCGAAGATCCGGGCCTCTATGCGGGATATGGCATCCTGCGCACCCAGGAGCTTTACCTCGTACTCCTTGAGTTCCGGGGTTATGAACCGTTCCGCATTCACCAGGGTCTGTTTGCGGATGTAGTGTTCGGGGGCCCGCTCGGCGTTGCCCTTGGAGATCTCGATATAGTAGCCGAACACCCGGTTGTACCCGATCTTGAGCGTGGAAATACCCGTGGACTGCCGCTCAGTGGTTTCCAGCGCCGCGATCCACTGCCGCGAGTCCTTTCTCAGAGACCTGAGCTCGTCCAGCTCAGCATCGACACCCCGGCCGATCACCCCCCCGTCTCCGAGCTTGTTGGGGGGCTCGGGCACGATAGTCTCCCGTATCTTCGTCCTCACCTCGTCCAGGGGATTCAGCCACGCCAGGAGATCTCTCAGGAGCGCGCTTCGGCACCGCTCCAGGAGTTCTTTCATCCCGGGAACCTGAGCGAGCCCCGCCCCCAGCGAGACCACGTCCCGCGGCGATGCCGAGCCTGCGGAGATCCTTCCTGTAATGCGTTCGAGATCCGGGATCTCATCCAAGAAATCCCTGATCCCGCCGAGGATATCCGGGCTGCCGACACACTCCTCCACCGCGTCGAGCCGGGAGGCGATCTCCCCGGTATCCATGAGGGGAAAGGATATCCAGTCCGAGAGTTTTCGCGCCCCCATGGGGGTGTTCGTCCGGTTCATCACCTTAAAGAGCGTGCCCGAATCATTGCCCGAGATGGATTCGAACAGTTCGAGGTTCCGCTTGGTGTTGGCCCCGAGCATCATATACCTGCCGGGATTGTAGAACTTGAGCGAGATGATGTGGCTGAGCACGCCCTTCTGGGTTTCACGGACATAATCGAGCACCATGCCCGAGGCAACCAGCGCCGGGGCGTGGTCCTTCAGGCCCAGCCCGTCGATCCCCAGGGTCCTGAAGTGGGCGGCGAGAAGATCCCCTGCCCTCTGGGCATCCATGGGGACGTCACGGCGGGTGACGTAAAACCCCTTCGGGGCGATGTCGTCGTGGCAGGTGATGATCTCGCTGGGTGATACCCTGAACACCTCGTTTTCAAAGTCCTGCCTCGATGCCGTCTCGGTCACCCGGAAATCGCCGGTGGAGATATCGATAAAGGCGATGCCGTAGAGATCCTCCCTGGAGTTCGTGCATACCGCCATGAGGTAATTGGCCTTCTCGCTCGAGAGCTGGTCGTCCTCCACGATGAGACCCGGGGTGATGACCTGCACCACCTCCCGGGGCATCAGGCCCTTTGCACCATCCTTTACCTCTCCCTGCTCGCAGATGGCCACCTTGTTGCCCAGCCGGATGAGCCGCGAGATGTAGGAGCCGGCACTGTGGCAGGGCACACCGCACATGGGCACCGGGTTCTCCCTGCCCTTGTCCCTTGTCGTCAGGGCGATCCCCAGGATCTTGGATGCATGGATGGCGTCATCATAGAACATCTCGTAGAAGTCACCCATGCGGTAGAAGAGGATCGTACCGGCGTGATCCTTCTTGATGTCCAGGTACTGCTGCATCATGGGAGTGAGGCTACCCATTGGCGCGGCGTTCCTTCTCCTCCTCTTCCTGGAAGTCCTTCAGCATCTTCTCCTTGAAGCGGATGACAAACTTCGGATGTTCCAGGTAGGGCAGATTCGTCGCAAGAAAGGAATCCTTCATGGACGCACTCACCTCTTGAAGATCCCGCTCGTGCACGGCAGGCTTCTTTAACACCCGCGTATACCGCAGCAGGTCACCCCTGCAATACCGCCGGAGCTCGACATCATTGCCGTCCAGGTCCACCTCCGTGGTGAATTCAAAGTGCACCATGTACAAATCCCCGGCCAGGACAGCGGTCTTGTCCTCGACCTGAACCCTTACGCCGTTGTTCAAGGTTATCTCTTCCATAATAGAGAAGAACTAATACGATCGGCGGGATAAAATCAAGGACGAGCTTCATAAAGGGGTGTTTTCCGGCTCAATCCGGCCATCGCCCGGCTCATTGAGGGGCGTTCGCAAAGAAATCGTCTGCCAGCGTTGCGGCTGCGTCCTCGAACAGGCGATTCAATTCCTCAAGGACGCAGGCCTTATCCGAAGGCCTGTCGCACGAACACGCCACGGCCTTCCTGATCGTCCCCACTTCGGTTGAGGAGCGCCACAAAAGCCGGTTCGTCGTGAGGTCGACCATCTCCCCCCTGACCGTGACGGCTGCCTCGGTGAGATTGTTGCTGCGACGCATGTAGTGGCAGTAAACGCCGTTCCATCGAACCTGCAGGACGATGAGCCGTTCCAGGCCCTTAGCCTGCATGATCCCGCGGTAGTCCTCCAGGGCGTATCCGTTCGATTTCGGTGTATAGTTCGGCACCTGCCCGGGATCGATGTCCTGAAGAATCGCAACAACAGGGAAACCCGCATCGGAGAGCCGCTGAACGAACAGGTCCCGGGCCGCTGTCAACCCCTGCAGGTCACTCTCCCGGAGAAACCGTTCGAGCCGTCGCTGGTCTGCCTCGATCATGGTCGTATCTTCGGCATCCCGGTCCTCGTCATGGGGCCGCAGAAGCATTCTCGGCACCCTCACCTCACCCGAGTATATCCTCCTGAGCCTGACTTCCGGCCTCGGAACAGTCGTTATGGCAACGCCCAGGGCAGGCCTGCCGTTCTGCCAGAACTCGTCGGCGACCGGCATGGCCGTGTTCGAGGCGCAGCCCTGCAGCAGCCACAGGCATAGAACGGCAAGAAAAGCACTTCTTCTCCAGGTTCTCATGCTCATGCAACCCTCTCCCCGGCACAGGGTGCGGCGACGAGATCGCGCACCTGTGCATCGGGATAATAGCACCGGGGCATTGCATTGGCAAGGGGACCGGCAGTCCCCTTGCCGGGACACGGGTCTGCTGCATGACTGCGGACCCGTGCATGGAGCGAGCAGGATTCCTACTCGTTATTGATGTCCTTGTTGATGAGATACTTGGCGACCACGGCATTCACCGAACAGGGGGCTTCCTTGCCCGCGACCATCAGGCGCACCGCAGCGAGATCGGTCTTCCACACGAGGTCTCCGGGGGCAAAGACACAGAGAGAGCCCTGCTCGTACATCGTGGAGATGGCGTTGTCCTTGAAGTAGTAGTACTCTTCGTTCACCTCGGCATCATAGATGCGCATGAGGGGCGGGATATCGGTTGGCTTGAACCAGAGCTTGATCTCTCTTTCCGCATCCTCGGGGTTGGCCGAGGCATGGATGAGATTATCCGACCGGTCGCCGATCTCCTTGCCGGAGGCATCCTTGACCGGGATGACCGAACCGAGGGAGCGGATAGATCCCGGCTTCTGATCCCGTGCATTGTGCGGGTTCGTCGGTCCGACGATGTCCCGTATCTTCTTGATGGCGTTCGGGCCCTGGTAGAGGATCGCGATAACCCGGCGCTTCCAGGGTTCATCGGGATAGTGGAGCCGGCCTGTTATATAGTCCAGCAGTGACGGGTAAAAGAATTTCCCGACATGCTCGGCATAGTGTTCTTCTGCAAGAATCCTGTTCACCGAGACGATCTTTGTGGCAGCAAAATGTAATCCCGTATGGAATTCAGAGAGCTGGGAAAGTATATACCCGGTCAGCGAGTTTTTCAGCGCATCGGGCTTGATGAGCACGAGCGTCAACTCAAGATCTTCTTTTTTCATAAGGAATCCCCCTTCGTGGTCTGATAATCCCAACGCCATTGCCGCGGTTGGAAAGTTCACCGGGAGAATCCTATTATTCCCCTGGATAGTCAAGGGTAAATTTCATCGCTGCCACGACAGAATATGGACCAGAGCCCCGGTCTCTCAAGTCAGGCCATAGAGGTCGCCCCGGACCTGATGACGGAGAGAAAGTTCATCTCCTCCCGGGGAGGAAAGTAACGGCCTGTGCCGGAACACCATGTAAAGCGCGTGTCGTATATCCAGCCATCCTGATGCAGGGAGAAACAGAATCACTCGAACACGGACTGTTCCGGGACAGCTGGATTCGAACTATCGCTAGTGTGTGGACTGAATATTAAGTTCATTAGGGGTAAGTACGATTCCTTTTTCTGAGATAGACTTTGATGTGAGCCCGTCGCAGATTACACGCCACCACTATCCCTATTTCCCGTTGATGGCGACCATGATTTCCTTGAAGCTTTCCACAGCCGCTTCGAGATTTTCGATGATGTCGTCCGCTAGTACATCCGGGTCGGGCAGATTGTCGAGATCGGCAAGACTTTTATCTTTCAGCCAGGTAATATCCAGACTGGTCTTGTCGCGGCTGACGATTTCTTCGTATGTGAATTTGCGCCAGCGGCCTTCGGGATTGTTTTCCGGGTGCCAGGTTTCTTTGCGCTTATGCCTGTCGGAGGGATTGTAACACTCGATGAATTCCTGAAGGTCTTCAAACTTCAGCGGTGATTTTTTCAGGGTATGGCGGATGTTGGTGCGGTAATCGTATATCCACACTTCATTTGTCCACGGGTCTTTACCGGCCGGTTTATTATCGAAAAAAAGAACATTGGCCTTGACACCCTGCGCGTAGAATATGCCTGTGGGCAGCCTCAGGATCGTGTGCAGATCGGTTGTTACCAGTAATTTCTTTCTAACAGTCTCTCCAGCACCGCCTTCAAACAATACATTGTCGGGCAGGATAACCGCAGCTTTGCCGCTGGTTTTGAGCAGCGTGCGGATGTGCTGGACAAAGTTGAGCTGCTTATTGCTTGTCGTTGCCCAGAAATCCTGCCGGTTGTACGTGAGGTCAACTTTGTCCTGTTCGCCTTTTTCATTGGTAAAGGTCATGCTGCTTTTCTTCCCGAAAGGAGGATTGGTCAGCACATAATCCACCCGAAGACCGGTGTCTGCCACAAGTGAATCGGTGGGCAGAATAAACGTCTCTGAATCGATATCGCCGATGTTGTGCAGAAACATATTCATGAGCGCCAGCCTGCGCGCGCCTGCTACGATCTCGTTGCCGTAAAAGGTCCGGTTCTTCAGAAACGCTTTCTGCTCTCTGGTCAGCGTGAAGTTTTTGGAATCGGAGATGTAGTCATACGCCGCCAGGAAAAACCCACCGGTGCCGCAGGCAGGGTCGGCAATGCATTTCATGGGCTGCGGCTGCACACAGGCAACCATGGCCTTAATCAAGGCGCGCGGAGTGAAATACTGCCCTGCCCCGCTTTTGGTGTCCTCTGCGTTTTTCTCCAGCAGGCCCTCATAGATCTTGCCTTTGACATCGGTGCCCATCACGGTCCACTGCTCTTTGTCGATCATGTCTATGAGCTTGAAGAGCTTGGCCGGGTCCTGAATCTTATTCTGGCTTTTAATGAATATCTGCCCAAGAACAGCCTTCGAGTGCGACAGCTCGCGCAGCAGTGTGGTGTAATGCGATTCCAGCTCTGCTCCGCGCTTTGCAGTAAGGCTTTCCCAGTTGTATTCCTTTGGAATGGACAATTTCCGGTTGTGCGGCGGTTTACTGAGTTCGTCCGCCATTTTTAAAAACAGCAGATAGGTAAGCTGCTCCAGATAATCGCCATAGCCCACGCCGTCGTCGCGCAGGGTATGGCAGAAGCTCCACACCTTGCTGATGATGCCTGATGTATTGTTGGTTTCGTTGCTCATATAATTAAATTTGTCCCTTCTTTTTTCCGGTTAAATAATAGCCCCCGGTTTTGCGGCTGCCTTTCCGTTCGATGAATCCAAGTTTTTTCAGTTGATCAATTTGGCGTTCGATGGTCTTTATTGGCCGTTTATTTAATTTCTGGGATATATCCTTAGCCATTATCCCGGGGATTTCTTCAATTGCCTTCAGAACTGTTTTTAATCCCTCACTTAATCCCTCACTTAATCCCTCACCTGATCTTATGCTCTCTTCGTCTCTTTTGCTTTCAGGGATAGGGATATGCATCTTAAAAACAGGGCCTTCAATGAATTCAGGGGCTTTGTTCCCGGAATATTCTTTCATGAAACGATAAACATTTACAACACCGGAGCCGAGGTCCTCAACCCTGCCAAGCTGAGTGAAAAACTTGGAAAGCACGGGGTTTTTGGGAAAAGAGGTGAAATTGGCAGGATCAATGGCTCCTTCACCGTGAGGGTTATTGGCATTTTCCGTCTCTACACCCCCTTGACGAATGACAAACGTACACGGATAGGCATTGGTATATTCCCTGTGAACAATAAGATTTGCAGCTACCTCACGAAAAATAAGGGTACGCAGGCTTACCCGCTGATCGGCCTGAAGGTAAAATCTATCCGGCAAATGTTTGGCCACAAAATCCATGAGCTGTTCATAGGCTTCGATTAAATTGGTTTGAATGTACAGCCTGTCATCATAGCGGCTTGTATCACTTACGCGCACCAAAGCATCGATTTTATAATGAGGCAGGATTTGTTGAATGGTTTCATCTTTTCCGAAAAGCAGGGCAGCTGCAAGGGTATAGCCCTCCTGGCCGGTCTGGAAATCCCGTTTCCATAACCCGGCTTTTTCAAGTAATTGTTGATCGTTCAGGCCAAGCCACGGATGATTTGCATTGTTGCTTTTGATGAGGTTCCTGGCTTTCGAAAACAATTCAACCTTGAAATCTGCGAAACGTAAAGCCGGATAAACCAGATTTTCGGTGTAGTGTGTTCGTTTGCGATTGTACATGTCGGCAATCTGTTGTGGTTGAGCGATACGAAAGTCTCCATCATTGCTTCTGTCAAAGATGGTTTGGGCGGTTTTGTGCATCTGTGAACTTGCGGGAACCTGTATATGGATAATGGCCATATCATTTATGTGATGGGTTTGAGGGAATAAGATAAAGGGAGGGTCCAGTTTTTGCGGGTTGTTGGAAAGATTGACCAGGTTTTTAACCATTGTTTCAACAGCGGTTTCCTCAACACCAACAATAGCGCCGTCATCGTTTACTCCCAGCAGGATATCGCCGCCTTCACGGTTAAGCATGGCACAGATGGTTTCAAACAGATTGCCGGGTAATGTTGATCTTGCCTCTTTGAATTCAAGGCGGATATTCTCTTTTTCTTTAAGCAATCGTTTTACGCGTTCAATACTCATACCGTTGCCTTTTCAGTTTTCTTTATTGAACTTGTGCAAATTTTGCACAAGTTGATTTTTCAGGCAATTCGCTCGTTTCGTAGATATTTTTGATATGTTTGAGAATCGAAGTCCGGTCTGTTTCAAAAAGATCCGCCAACTGATATTGGCTTAACCAGAGGGTCTCTTTGTCCACTATAACTTCCAGTTCCGTTTTCCCTTCCGGTGTCTGGTAAATGATTATTTCGCCTTTATTTTCCATTGCTGATTTTACCTGCGCCTTCGGGGTGTTACCTGAGAGGCTGTTTCTTTCGAGCGTTCTCTGCGAATCCGCTCCAAGAGAACGCTTGCCGGTTCGTCATTGGGGTCCTGGGGGACGAGCCTGCCTTCAAAGGCCTTCTTCAGAATGCTCTGCCGCAGGGCTTCGGACTGCTTGAGGCTGTGCTCAATGCCCTCTTCAATCTTGTCGCAGACTGACAGGCGGGATTCGATTTCGGCGACGATGGCGTGTTGCTCTTCGAGAGTTGGGGGGATGGGGAAAGTTAATTTTTTTAACTCTCTACCTGTTAAATGTTTTATGGTTGTACCGGTAAAATATTTTTCAAGATTGCCGTTAAATGCTGATAAAAAAATATAATTGAATATATACTTTGTATCGTAACCATTGTTCATACGGACTCGATGCAAAGCTTTTTGAATATACATCGAATCATCGGATGTCCAAATTGCACAACGCCCCGGCTCACCACCTTCACAAATAACTAAATCGCCTTCTTTTAAGCTATATCTTTCCTTTTCAAATTCTTCAAACCTCATTTTCTCCAAATCTGATAAATCAAATGTTCCCCAACGGACGCTTATATTCCGCAAATATGGTTGAAAATCCCCTTTATTTTTTGCTTTATCAAGCATTTTCCCTAAACACATTTCAGATATTTCGCCCAACTTCAACCATTTCCACCCCTCAGGCAATTTCCCTTCTACCACATCTTTATTTGTCAACTTGCCTTCAAACGCCCATTTCAAGACCGCCTGCCGATAGACTTTGAGTTGCTGCTGCGCGGTTTTGAGGCTTTCGATGCCTTTATCCAGACTGCTGAAAAGTTCTTCAATTTTGGCGACAATGCGGTGTTGCTCTGGGAGGGGTGGAAATGGCAAAGGAATTTCCTCGATAGTTCTTGACGATAAATGCTTAACTGTCACCGAAGAAGTTTCTTCGTTAATTGCGTTTAGGTAAGGTTGCAAACAGATGAATAAAAACTTTGGATCATAGTTCTTTGCCTTTGGAATAATTCTGCATACTCGTTGGTTCAATAAAGCATTTTCACCTTTCCATATTGCAGCTTTGAAATCACCGTCCATTCCAATTAGAACATCACCTTTTTTTACAATAAATTCATCAGAATATTCTCCGTTGAATCTATCAATGGTAGATACACTGTCAATGTCACGAATTCTTATTAGTGGCATACCACCTGATTTTACAAAGCTTAAAGAACTAAAAGCATATCCATTTTGAACTTTTGCTACTTCTTTCAAATAAATTCTTTCCCAGTGTTTTGCTGTAGCAAGAAGCTGGTGTTTTCCTTCATTTACAATTTCTATAGGTTTTCTTCCTAATGCCATCCTATGCCGCCAATGCCCCGTTCAATTCGTTGATGATGTTCTCCGTCTCGCTGCCGAAGAGCTGCCACATCTTTCCCTTGCCGCCATGGGCGTCAAAGGGCGTATAGTCCAGATCATCGACACTCAGCGATACCGATGCGGCAATATGATCCTTGAGCATGCGCAGCCACTGCATCTGCTCTTCGGTGAATTTCAGCGTGCCTGCCTGTTTCTTAAATACCCAGTTCTGAAAATTCCTGTCCACTGTTTTATCATAAGAGGTGAGCGTGGCGTCAATGTCCGCGACCTTGCGGATAAGGGAAACCAGGGCCGTCAGCTCGTTTTTGGGCTGGCCGCTCACGCTTTCCAGCAGCGCATACGCACGCCATACGCTCAAGGGGGCAAGTATGGGTTTGTCGGCAACAATGGTTTCCACCAGTTCCCTGATCATCGTATAGGTCAGCTCGCGACGATGAAAGGGCTGGCTGTAAAAGATCTGCAGGGCCGTGATCTCGTCTTTGTGCCGGACTATCCAGTCGGCAAAGGTTTTGATCAGTTCCCAGGCCTTGTCTTTATTGTCTTTGTCCCAGCCCACAGTGGTTACCTTGTCGGGGTTGAGCAGATCAATGATCTGTTCGTGAGCCTTGCGCACGTTTTCAATATAGTCATTGAGTTCGCCGTTGAACGTGCTGGCCGCCTGATTTTGCAGGGCAGCGGTGAGTGTTTTCATTTTCTCTTCTTTCTCAACAGGCGCTGCATCAGGGTTTTCCCGCTCTATTCTGAGGCGGATATCTTCCAGCGTATCCGGGTTGTAGGCGCCCAGCAGATCTTTTATGACCTCGGGAATAGTCTTGCTCTTTGCCTTGTCTGCAAAGGTTGATTTTTCCTTCTCCGAAAGCTGCTTTTCCAGGCGGGCAAGACGATTGGCCAGAGAGGTGAACAGGTCTTCATCTCTTGCCCCCACGGTAATGGCTGCCAGCAGATCCTTCAGCGCTTCACCCGGCTTTTTCTCCAAAGGGCGGCTGTCGGTTTTCAGGCTTTTGGTCACGCCCACGGCATCCACGATCACATAATGGTCCTTTGTATATTTGGCATTCGGCGTCACTTTTTTCAGATCGTCCAGGCTGATGGTGCGCGTGCCCCGGCCTTTCATCTGCTCAAAGTAGTTGCGGCTTTTCACATCCCGCATGAAGAGCAGGCATTCCAGCGGCTTGACGTCCGTGCCGGTGGCGATCATGTCCACGGTAACGGCGATGCGGGGATGATAGTCATTGCGGAACTGCGCCAGCGTGCTTTTGGGGTCAACGCTGTTGTAGGTGATCTTTTTGCAGAAGCGGTTTTCTTCGCCGAACTCTTCCCGCACGATCTGAATGATATCGTCGGCGTGGCTGTCGGTTTTGGCGAATATCAGTGTCTTGGGCACTTCACATTCGCCGTTTCCGTCTGTGCGGTCAGGAAACATCTCCGGCAGATGCTCCTTGAAGGTGCGGATGACAGTGCGGATCTGGCTTGGATTGACAACCTTGTCATCGAGCTGCTTCTGGGAATAAACGACATCTTCGTCCAGCTGTGCCCAGCGTTTTTTGCGGGTGAGTTTTTCCCGGTGATCCACATACTGGCCTTTCCAGATTTTGCTCCCTTGAGCTGTGATCTCGGTTTCTATCAGATACACGTCACTGCCCACATTCACGCCATCGGTAACGGCTTCTTCGTGGGTGTATTCGCTCACAATGTTCTGGTTGAAAAACCCGAACGTACGGTTGTCCGGCGTGGCCGTCAAGCCGATCAGAAAGGCATCAAAATAGTCCAGCACCTGTTTCCAGAGGTTATAGATGCTGCGGTGGCATTCGTCGATAACCACAAAGTCGAAGAACTCGATGGGCAGTTTTGGGTTGTATCCCACAGGAAGAGGCTGGCGTTTTTCCCATTTGATTTCAGCGGGGTTGGTCTCTTCCGCTTTTTCGTCCAGCTCTTCTTCTTTCAGGATCGCGTATAGACGCTGAATCGTACTGATGTATACCTGGTTTTCGGTGGGCACAAAGCTTGATTTCAGGCGATGCACGCCATAGAGCTCGGAAAACTTGCGGTTATCGTCATTGGGCATATACGCCATGAATTCCTGCTCGGCCTGCTCGCCCAGGTTTTTCGTATCCACCAGAAACAACACCCGCCTTGCTTTGGCATAGGTGAGCAGGCGATAAATAGACGTGATGGCCGTAAAGGTTTTTCCCGAACCCGTTGCCATCTGGATGAGGGCTTTGGGGCAATTACTGCGGAAGGAGTCTTCCAGCTTGTCGATGGCAACACTCTGGCAATCCCGCAGCCCTTCTGTCTGCAGGGCAGGAATATCCAGTACCCGCCGTCTCAAGGAGCTGCCCTGTTTTAACCATTCCCGGAATGTCTCGGGACGGTGAAAGGTAAAAACCGGTCTGGAACGGGGCTTGGGGTCGCGATAATCACTGAACCGGGTCAATGTGCCGGTGCTTTCATAAACAAACGGCAGGGGATCGTTATCGAGATATTTCAGCTTGCTGTCGGCATAATATTTAGACTGCTCTTCATGAACCGTTAATCGAACACCCTCTTCTTCTTTTTTCGCCTCGATCACACCTGCGGGTTTGCCGTCTACAAACAAGACATAATCTGCCACGCCGACTTCGGTCTGATATTCCGTGACAGCCACACCAGGCCCGGCAGTCAGATTGATCTGCTTCTTATTCTGAACAATCCAGCCGCAGTCAATCAATTGCCTGTCAATATCATCGCGTGCTCTGTGTTCCGGGTTCTGATTGGGCATAAGTGCTTCATTATATTAATATGCCTTTATTTTCAATGCTATAATTACCATTGACGATAATGATATGGTCCCACACTTTGAGGGACTCGGGGGCGTTTCATCTTTTCGTCGAAAGGTCCGCCTTTTTCTTATTGACCCCCAGGTACAAGAAGGGTTCTTCAGCAATTGCATAACTTATGGGATCAGGTCTTGCGTTTTACTTTTATTGGTATCATGGGGCAAGAAACAAGACCCCATCTGCACCAGTTTCAGGGACTTTTCCTCTTCTACGATCGCATCTTGACAAGGCGTGAATTGTTCTTATCCTGTATACGATCAAATTATAATAGATACCCCTTGTTATGCATGTGAAAAAACCCGCGCTCATAGAGAACCATCCTGTTGAGCGCATACGAACATCATCAAAGGAGGACACTATGAAACGGATTATCGTGACGGCATTAGGATATGCCACTGCGTTGCTGGTCATTGTTTCCCCGGTATGCGCCCAATACTATCCCGGCCTGGAGAATCAACTCACCGGAGAGGTAAACATCAATAACGCGGGTGTGGAGGATTTCCTGAAACTCGGCCTGACCGCCGAACAGTCAGACAATATCCTTCGGTTCCGGGGGATTAACGGTGCCTTTACATCCGTCGACGATCTTCTCAAGGTTGAAGGGATCAGCCAGGCCGATATAGACAAAATCCGGTCTTATCTGCGCACTGAGGGCAAAACCCACCTCTACTATTCGGGCTCCGGATCGTAGCAGGGCACAGCGGATATATTGGGATCATGCATCCTCCCAGGAAATATGCCCGAATCGACCGGATCAGGTTGCAGAATATTCCCGGGCATTGCGACAGTGAGATAGTGGGACGCACCTGTGACCCGTTATCGGATAAAACCCTCCGGAAGAATTCTTTTGGCGTCAGGAAGCATGAACCATGAGCACTGCAGATCTATTTCATTCGATTTCCAAAGGCTTCAGATGAGATGACTACAACAGTGACCGGATCATGTTCCCGCTGATGGCGTCTGCCGCCAACAAACGGTAGACGCCATCAGACGCCAAACCTCTCATGATTGACACTCAGCGCTTCTTGATTGAAACGATCAAAGGTTCCGTGTAGGTGAAGATGACAGTGTCTCCTACCTTGACAAGAGGTTTTTCAGCATCTTGAGGAGATCCCAGCCATTTGGGGTTGGAAGCGCGTACCTTGACCACATTACCCCTGGGCCCATCAAATTGGATGATCTGCTGGGCACGGTCAGTACTGCTGACAGTCGCGACAGCCCTGTACATCTTCAGCGTACCTGCTTTTGGGGAAGCCATAGGCGGTGCAGCTTCTGTTTCCTCCAGTTCCATGAACGGGGTTTTCATCTCATCCTCGGTGGGCTGACGAATCTCTTTTGCCAGGGAGACATAGTAGTCAGCAACGACCTTGTCGCCCACGGCGAACTCTTCGAAATTCGTAATCTTCGTATCCACAGCAAAAGTAACCTTGTTACGGAGTGAATCCTCCAGGGTGATCTCGCGAGCGTCCGGATTGATCTCAACCACCTCGCCCGTCATGGTATTGTGCTGCCACACGTCTTCTGCATTGGCCTCACCTTGCGCAAACGCCATGCAAAAGGCCACCAGTATAAAGCCGAGCCCAATGATCATTAACTCTGTCTTTCGTTTCATTTTTTCCTCCTGGTTTTTTTTAGTCATCAACCTTTTGCCATACTCCTGAACTTATAAGCCTGCCCCACGATTACCGGACTCCAATCCTTACAAAAGCCCCTGTCCTATCAGGCCGTTCTGACTCTCCTGCATGGTGTAATTCAGGATAAATTAGTTGCCATTGGCCAATTGTCAATGGGCATATGAAAGAATGTCAACTGTGGTTGCCTCAAGAAAATTCAACATTATATAATTAAGAGATTGAGATTCATGGTCTTGTCCCTGTCCAGTGCAAGTACAATGGCTTGCCTTGAACGATGAACCAAGAGCTTTGCGAGGTCGAATGCGTCTCCGGCAGCGGGAAACCGACAAGAAATCCCTGAAAAGGCGTCTCCGATTTGAAGAGATGCTCTCGGAGCTTTCAGCGCGGTTCATGGCTACATCGTTCGGTCAGGTCGACAGCGAGATCGACAATGCCTTGGAGCAGATACTGGATTTCTTCCAGGCCGATCGGTGCGGTGTGCTGGAACTTCAGAAAGACAAGGCCTTTGCCAGAATTACCCATGCCGCATATGGCGAAGGTGTTGAACCGGTATCAAAGGAGATCAACGTCGCCGATCTTTTTCCGTGGAGCTATGAAGAATTGATACAGGGGCGTCATGTCAACATAAGCCGGGTGGAAGATTTTCCTGAAGACGCCCGGAAGGACAGGCGATCTCATGCGACGCTGGGCATCAAATCCCAATTGATCATACCCGTGGCCTCTGGCGGCAGGACCTCGAGAACGATCGTGCTCAACCATACACGCCGGCATCAGGCCTGGCCGGACGAGTATATTTCCCGGCTGCGCCTGCTGGGTGAGATCCTTGTCGCTGCCATGGAGCGCGCTCAGGACAGGATGCAACTGGAAGAACAGCTCGCCTTCGAGATGCTCCTGGCCGAGATATCGGGGCGTTTTGTCAACCTGAGAGTTGACCAGGTAGACGGTGAAATAGAAGACGCTCAGCGCCGTGTCTGTGAATGCCTGGGCCTGGATATTTCCTCGCTCTGGCAGTGGTCCATGGAATCCCCCCGCATTGTCAGACTGACCCACATCCATCGACGCTTTGGGGGCCCGCCTCTGCCCGAGCCCATGTACGCCCATGAGCATTTCCCCTGGTGCCAGCAGCAGCTCGAGGCCGGCAGGATCATTGTCGTTCCATCCGTAGAGAATGTCCCGGCCGAGGCGGCCCGGGACCAGGAGGTCTGGCGTCACCTCGGCGTCAAGACCTCCTTGACCTTCCCCCTGGCCCCGGGGCAAGGTCCGATCATCGGGGCATTGTCCTTCAATACCGTGCAGGCCGAACGCACATGGCCGGAACCTCTTGTTAAACGACTCCAACTGGTCGCCCAAATATTCACCAATGCGCTCATCCGCAAGCAGAACGACATGGTGCTGCATGAAAGCGAGTCACGGTTGAGCCTGACCACCGAGTCCGTGGGGGCAGGACTGTGGATCATGAATGTCGACACAGGCAGTGTCTGGGTTTCGCCAAAGAGCAGGGAGCTGTTTCATTTCAGCCCGGATGAAGAGATCACCTATGAACGTTATTCCAGGGTGATCCATCCCGATGACAGGGACCACGTCCACCAGGAGGTACAGCGCACACTGAAGTCCGGTGAGAACCTTCAATGCGATTTCCGGATCGTGCTCCCGGACGGAAGCATCAGGTGGATTGTGGCCCGCGGAAAGCCGTATCTCAAGTCAACTGGAGAGCCGGAACGGTTGATGGGCTTGTCCTTTGACATCACTGATCGCAAACAGATGCAGTTACAACTGATCGAGTCGCAGTCGCTGCTCTCGGCGTTGGTCAACAGCACATCCGACATGATCTGGTCCGTGGATGCAGAAAGCTTCGGCCTCCTTACATTCAACCGGGGCCTGTATGAATACTTCCTCCAGAAGCGCAGCATTCAGATAGAAACCGGCATGCGTCCTGAAGATCTCTTCCCCGCCGGGGACTATGTGAGGCAGTGGCGCATGTTCTATCAGAAGGCTCTGGAGGACGGATCTTTCACGACAGAGTACCTTGTCTACGCAGGAACAAGGACTCTCCGGTTGAACCTCAACAGACTCACACGCGATGATGTTGCGTTCGGGGTATCGGTGTTCGGCCAGGACATCACAGAACACAAACGAATGGAAAATCAGCTCCAGGAAAGGCTGCAGGAGATCGAAAATCTGAAGGAAAAGTTAGAAAAAGAAAATGTCTACCTGCGCGAAGAGACCAGGCTCCGCTTCGGGCACGATGAGATCGTGGGTGAAAGCAAAGCCATAACAAGAGTCCTTACACAGGCCGAGCATGTGGCGCCGACGGACTCAACCGTACTCATCATGGGCGAGACAGGCACCGGCAAGGAGCTCCTTGCCCGGGCGATACATGACATGAGCAACCGGAAAGACCGGACACTGGTGACCGTGAACTGCGCATCGCTGCCCCCCACGCTCATCGAGAGTGAGCTCTTCGGCCGCGAGAAGGGCGCCTACACCGGCGCGCTCACCAGGATGACCGGACGCTTCGAGGTTGCCGACGGTTCGACCCTGTTCCTGGACGAGATCGGCGAGCTTCCCCTGGAACTGCAGAGCAAGCTGCTCAGGGTCCTGGAGCACGGGGCATTCGAGAGGCTGGGTTCCACCAAAACCATCAAGGTCAATGTCCGCATTATTGCCGCGACCAATCGTGACCTCTCCCAGGATGTCAGCCTGGGGAAATTCCGGAAGGACCTGTACTACCGGCTGAACGTATTCCCCATCACCATCCCGCCGCTGCATGACCGCAAGGAGGATATCCCACCTTTGGTCTGGGCCTTTGTGCGGCAGCTTGAAAAGTCCCTGGGCAAGCGCATAGACAGGATAAACAAAAAGAGCATGAATGCTCTTGTCGGCTACTCCTGGCCGGGAAACATCAGGGAGCTCAGGAACGTCATAGAGCACGCCATGATCATGAGCAGCACCACGACGCTGGATATTCCAACCCCAGCCGGAGAACGCCTCGATGCTGCAGGCAGTTCCTGTACCCTCAAGGATATGGAGCGCAGGCACATCATCGAGGTGCTGGAAAGGACGAACTGGCGCATCTCGGGCTGGAACAGCGCCTCCGAGATCCTGGGTATGAAGCGCACCACGCTGCAGTCCAGGATGAAGGCTCTGGGCATTACCCGGCCTGCCCCCTTGTGAAGAGACCCCCTCCACCCATGGGCATGCACATAATGCACATCAACGCCCTGGCCATCAAGCGGATGAGAATCGAGCCTATGAACAAGTAGTGGCACAACACCATGGAACACCCCTCTCTCTGCCGAAAATAAGTCACATTGCCGAGATATCGGCAATGTGACAAAATCATGCTTCTCCCCCAAGCGCCTCGTACCCAGTTAATCCCAGTGTTATAAGTCGATTAACAAGTCGCCCACCATCATCACCCCATTGGCACGGAACCCGCTTCATGCTGGGAGATTATACACCTCGGGTGGAGTGATCCTTTGATTCGCATCATGGGGAGTTTCTACTCTTAGACTGTCTAATCAGACAATCACATTACAGAGGGGAGTCGTGGGATGAAACAGGCGACGATCAAGATGGAATTTGCCCCGGACAAGATGGATGTGGCCCTGCATATCCTGCAGTCCCTTGTCGAACGGACCAGGACCGAGGTCGGCTGTGTAAGCTGCTCCGTGTATAAGGACACGGAAAAGGAGAACCAAATCATTCTATCGCAGGAGTGGAGAAGCGAAGAGGATCTTCAGCGCCACCTCCGCTCTGAGGAATACCGGAAAGTGCTCCTGGTCCTGGAAATGGCACTTGAGCCCCCCGAGATACGGTTCGACACCATCACGGGCTCCGGCGGTGTGGAGGTCATTGAAGGGGCGCGCTCGATAAAAAAGGAATGAGGCCCTTATGGGAAGAAACATGGATGACTTGAGAGAACAGGAAATGTGTCAGGAGGTCGGATGCAATGCGGAATCCAGCCGATTCCTGCCTGGTGTTCCACCCCGGGCTGGGGTTCGGTGAATATAAACAATAAAACAATATAAGAAAGGAGCAGACACTATGAGTTCACAAGGTAAGAAACACCGTTCGCATCTGCCGATGCCGAACACGGAGCGGCCAAAGTTCATCGCCTATGACGCCAAGGACCCGGACAGCACGTTCCCGCCCATCGAGCAGCTGCGACCGCCTCAGGGGGCGCCGAACGTCCTGCTCATCCTCATCGACGACGCCGGGTTCGGATCTGCAAGCGCCTTCGGCGGGCCCTGCAAGACCCCTAACGCGGAGCAGCTTGCGGCTACCGGCCTGAAGTTCAACCGCTTCCACACCACGGCGCTCTGCTCGCCCACGCGGCAGGCGCTCCTGACCGGCCGCAACCACCACTCCTGCGGGATGGGATCCATCACCGAGACCGCCACCGGAGCGCCGGGCTACTGCTCGGTGCTGCCCAACTCCATGGCGCCCCTGGCCAAGACGCTCAAGCTCAACGGCTACAACACTGCCCAGTTCGGCAAGTGCCATGAGGTGCCGGTGTGGGAGACGAGCCCGGCCGGGCCGTTCAATGCATGGCCAACGGGCGGCGGCGGCTTCGAGTACTTCTACGGCTTCATCGGCGGCGAGGCCAACCAGTGGTACCCGACGCTCTACGAGGGCACCACGCCCGTCGAGCCGAAGAAGACCCCCGAGGAAGGCTACCACCTCGTGGAGGACATGACCGACAAGGCCATCGCCTGGATCGGACAGCAGAAGGCCCTTGCCCCGGACAAACCCTTCTTCATCTATTTCGCGCCGGGCGCGACCCATGCGCCGCACCATGTGCCCAAGGAGTGGGCCGACAGGTACAAGGGCAAGTTCGATGCCGGCTGGGACAAGCTGCGTGAGGAGACCTTCGCCCGCCAGAAGAAGCTGGGCGTCATCCCGGCCGACTGCCAGCTCACTGAGCGACACAAGGAAATCCCGGCGTGGAACGAGATGCCAGAGGCACTCAAGCCCGTGCTGCGTCGCCAGATGGAGGTTTACGCGGGTTTCATGGAGTTTACCGACCACCACGTGGGCCGGTTGTTCGAGACGCTGAAGAAACTCAGCATCGCCGACGACACGCTCGTCTACTACATCATCGGCGACAACGGCGCCTCGGCCGAAGGGACGATCAACGGCGCGTACAACGAGATGGCCAACTTCAACGGCCTGGCGGCCCTCGAGACGCCGGAGTTCCTGATGGAGCGGCTCGACAAGCTCGGAGGGCCCGAGTCCTACAACCACTATGCCGTGGGATGGGCTCATGCCATGAACACGCCCTACCAGTGGACCAAGCAGGTGGCCTCGCACTGGGGCGGAACGCGCAACGGCACCATCGTCTCCTGGCCCAAGGGCATCAAGGCCAAGGGCGAGCTGCGCACGCAGTTCAGCCATGTCATCGACGTGGCTCCGACCATCCTGGAGGCGGCAGGCCTTCCGCAGCCGGTCTCGGTGGAAGGCATCCAGCAGGACCCCATAGAAGGCGTGAGCATGCTGTACGCCTTTGACGATGCCAAGGCAGCGGAGCGGCACGAGACGCAGTACTTCGAGATGTTCGGCAACCGCGGCATCTACCACAAGGGCTGGACCGCGGTGACCAAGCACCGCACGCCCTGGATCCTCGTAGGCCAGAAGACGGTCGCACTCGACGACGATGTGTGGGAGCTCTACGACACCACCAAGGACTGGAGCCAGGCCAACGACCTGTCCAAGAAGATGCCCGAAAAGCTCCACGAGTTGCAGCGGCTCTGGCTGATCGAGGCGGCGCGTTACAAGGTGCTGCCCATCGATGACCGGGTGGCCGAAAAGTTGAATCCCGACATCGCCGGCCGGCCGGTGCTCATCAAGGGCAAGACCCAGCTGCTCTTCGGCGGCATGGGGCGCCTGTCCGAGAACTGCGTCCTCAACATCAAGAACAAGTCGCACTCGGTCACGGCCGAGATCGTGGTGCCGAAGGGGGGCGCCGAGGGCGTCATCATCGCCCAGGGCGCCAACATCGGCGGGTGGAGCCTGTACGCCAAGGGCGGCAAGCTCAAGTACTGCTACAATGTTGCGGGCGTGCACCACTTCTTCGCCGAGTCCGCGGGTCCGATCCCCGCGGGCGAGCACCAGGTGCGCATGGAGTTCGCCTACGCGGGCGGAGGCCTGGGCAAGGGTGGCAAGGCGACGCTCTACATCGACGGCCAAAAGGCCGGCGAAGGGGACATCCCCATGACGCAGGCCATGATCTTCTCGGCCGACGACGGCTGTGATATCGGCGAGGACACCGGAGCCCCTGTCTCGCCAGACTATGGCTCGCACGGCAACTCCTTCAACGGCCAGGTCAAGGGCGTGCAGTTCGCGATTGCAGAGGCTGCTGAGGACGTGGACCACCTGATCAACCCGGAGGACGCGATTCGCATCGCCATGGCGCGGCAGTAAGATCCATCCCTGGCCGACAGCCCGTCACAGCGGGCTGCCGGTCCGGGTGATAACGAGTGCAGCAACAAACAGAACATAAGGAAGCAAGATGGAAGAGAAGCGAGAGGTCCTGACAGATATCCGGAATACCGTCACCCCCGAAGATAAGCGATTCGTCATGATCTGGGCGGTCTGCCTGCTGCTCCTGTATCTGGCTGGTGCCGTTGTCGGAGCCGCGAAGCTCCGCAGCTATGCTGCAGAGTCTGTGAAGATACGGCAGACCCGTATCGAGTCTCCGACCATTGAGCTCGGTGCAGGGGCACCCGATCTTACGGTTCCGTCCAGGGCAAGACAGGTGGAGGTGCTCGTGGGGGGAAGCATCAACAGCATCGGAGAATTCGCCCTGAGGGAATCGGCCATGACCGCAGACTTCAACCTCTGGTTCCGCTGGAACAGCGATGCGGTGAAACAGGGTGATGGCTTCCGCATAGTCAACGGCCAGATCCTGGAGAAGGAGAATGTTCAGAGCTCCCGACGAGGCAAGGAGCATTACGTGGAGTATCACATGGTGGTGCGGATGAAGGAAGACTTCGACGCCTCGCGCTTCCCGTTCGGAGAAAATGGGCTGTACATCCAGGTGGAAGATAATACCCAGGGGGCAGAGGCCCTGAGATATGTTGCCGACAAGCAGGGCAGCGGAGTCAGCCCCGATGCGATTCCTCGCGGAGTGAAGCTCTTAAGGTTTCTGACAGACACCAAGACAAGCGTCCACAGGTCCGGACAGATAAGTCCCGGCACTGCGGGAAGTAATCGGGGGTTCCGCTCTCAGTTCATACTGGCCATGCTGGTAGTGCCCGACGGCATAGGTCTCTATCAGAAGTTCTTTCAGGCGCTCTTCGCCTCTGTGGCAGTCGCTCTGATCGCTCTTTACATCAAACCCATACACCTCGACTGCCGCTTCGGGCTCTTCGTGGGCGGCTTCTTCGCTGCCGTGGGTAATAATATTTTCGTCGGCACGCTCCTGCCCAACGCTGACCGGCTCACCCTCTCCGATATGGTGAACGCCACCGGGCTGTTCACCATCTTCCTGATCCTGGTCCAGTCGGTGATCTCGCTGCATATCCACGACACCATGGGCAACGAGCGGCTGTCCCGCACCTTTGACCGGGTCTCCTTCGCCGTGTTCCTGATCGGGTATGTGGCCGTCGACCTTGCCCTGCCCATCTCTGCGAGGCCGTTGTGAGAGATGGTGCCCTGACCACAGGATATCAGAAGGGCTGGCTGCGCCTCGATGCGGTGGCCGGGCTGACGACCGCGGCGGTGGTGATCCCAAAATCCATGGCCTTTGCCATTATCGCCGGCCTGCCGGTGCAGGCAGGCCTGTACGTGGCCTTCGTTCCCATGATCGTCTACGCGCTGCTGGGCACGTCACGCTGCCTGAGCGTGAGCAGCACCACAACGCTGGCCATCCTCACGGCCACCCAGCTGGCCCTGGTAGTACCGGGGGGCGACCCGGCCCGGCTGATGACGGCGGCCGCCTCGCTGGCCCTGCTTACCGGGGCGTTCCTGATCCTGGCCGGTCTGCTGCGGCTGGGGTTCCTGGCCAACTTCATCTCCGTCCCGGTCCTGACCGGGTTCAAGGCCGGCGTCGGCCTGGTCATCGTTGTGGACCAGCTGCCCAAGCTCCTGGGCGTGCACATCGACAAGGGGCACTTCTTCCAGAATATCCTGTCCACCCTGCAGCATGTGCCCGAGACGAGCGTGCCCACGCTGATCCTTGCCGTGGTCATGCTGGCGGTCCTGCTCGGGATGGAGGGCTTTACGCCGCGGGCCCCGGCCCCCCTGGCGGCGGTGGTCCTGGGAATCGCAGCTGCGGGAGTGCTGGGCCTCAAGGCATACGGGGTGGACCTGACCGGGAACATCCCGACCGGGATACCGGTCCCGGCGCTGCCTGACGTGGCGCTCCTCAAGAGCCTGTGGCCCGGTGCACTGGGCATCGCCCTGATGTCCTTCACCGAGTCCGTTGCCGCAGGCAGGGCCTTTGTCCGGCGCGACGACCCGCGCCCGGCGCCGAACCGTGAGCTCATCGCCCTGGGCGTTGCCAACCTGGCCGGGAGCTTCTTCCACAGTTTCCCCGCCGGGGGCGGGACATCCCAGACGGCCGTGAACTCCCGGGCCGGGGCCCGCACTCAGGTCTCCGAGCTGGTCACGGTGGCCATCGTGGTGGCGACCCTGTTCTTCCTGGCGCCGCTCATCAGCCTGCTGCCGCAGGCCACGCTGGCCGCCGTCGTGATCGTCACCACGCTGCCCCTCCTGAGCACGGCCGATTTCCGCACCATCCGGCGGGTACGGCACACCGAGTTCCGCTGGGCCCTCGTAGCCTGCGCCGGCGTCGTACTGCTGGGGACCCTGAACGGCATCCTGGTGGCAGTCGCCATATCCGTGCTCACGCTCATCTACCAGGCCAACCATCCCCTGGTGTACGCCGTGGGGCGCAAACCCGGCACCGAGGTGTACCGCCCCCTGACGGGCGAGCACCCTGGGGACGAGACCATCCCGGGCCTCCTGATCGTCAGGACCGAAGGCCGCATGACCTTTGCCAGCGCCCCGCAGGTGGGCGAGCGCCTGTGGGCCCTCCTGAACGAGGCGGTCCCAAAGGTCGTGATCCTGGAATGCAGCGCCATCCCCGACTTCGAGTACACAGCGCTGCAGGGCTTAATCGGATTAGAGGAGAAGCTCCAGGAGCGAGGAATTGTCCTGTGGCTGGCCACGCTCAACCCTGAGGCCCTCACGGTGGTCAAGCGCTCTCCACTGGGCCAGATCCTGGGGACCGGGCGCATGTTCTTCAACCTTCGCGAGGCCGTACGAGCCTATGAGCGTGAACAGCTGCTGGAAGGTGAAGTGAAAGACATGCATGAGGAAAACCGATGACCGCAATGGATACCCCCCAGGCCTTTCACATCATGGCAAAGCCGACGGGTTCGGCCTGCAATCTGAATTGCGAATACTGCTTCTTCCTGAAGAAGGCGCGGCTGTACCCCGGCAGCAATTTCAGGATGAGCGATGATGTTCACGAGGCCTACATCAGGCAGCTTATCAAAGCCCACCAGGTTTCCCAGATCACCGTGGCCTGGCAGGGCGGCGAGCCGACCTTGATGGGACTCGATTTTTTCCGCCGGTCAGTGGTGCTCCAGAATAAGCATCAGAGGCCCGGCACCAAGATTGAGAACACGTTCCAGACGAACGGCATCCTCCTCGATGACGCGTGGTGCCGATTCTTTCACGAGAACAAGTTCCTTGTCGGCCTGAGCCTGGATGGACCCCGGGAACTTCACGATACCTACCGTAAGGACAGGGGGGGTCACGGGACCTTCGAGAAAGTCATGCGGGCGGTACGGCTGCTCCAGAAACATCGGGTTGAGTTCAACATCCTGTGTGCGGTCAATTCAAGAAACGCAAGTCATCCTCTCAATGTCTACCGGTTCTTCCGGGACGATGTCCGGGCGCAGTACATCCAGTTCATCCCCATCGTGGAGCGGGTCAATGAGAGCGGGTACCAGGAAGGGAACAGGGTCACGGACCGGTCCGTCCGGCCGGAGCAGTTCGGCAGTTTTCTGATCGAGATATTCGATGAATGGGTCGCGAGAGATGTCGGCCGGACTTTTGTATTGACCATCGATGGGGCCCTGGCGGGCTGGCTCGGCATGGCCGGGACGGTCTGCATCTTCGGGCCTACCTGCGGCCAGGGCATGGCCCTGGAGCACAACGGCGACCTCTATTCCTGCGATCACTTCGTGGAACCTGCACACCTCCTGGGCAACATCATGAAAGCACCCATGATCGAGCTTGTGGCCTCGGAGAAACAACAAAAATTCGGCCAGGACAAGTTGGATACGCTTCCCCGATATTGCCGCGAATGTGACGTGCGGTTCGTGTGCAACGGCGAGTGCCCCAAGAACCGCTTCATGACAACACCGGACGGCGAGCCCGGGCTCAACTATCTGTGTGAAGGTTACAGGGCCTTCTTCAAGCACGCAGACCCGGCCATGAAGGTCATGGCGAACCTTATCCGTCAAGGCCGCTGTGCAGATGAGATTATGCAGACGTACACCCCGCAAGGTACGGGGAAAGCTGCTTCGGCCACCAAGGTGGGCCGCAACGATCCCTGCCCTTGTGGGAGCGGAAAGAAGTTCAAGAACTGTCATGGTTCAGCAGGTGCCGATCTTGGTGAGCCGGCCCGGGGAAAGTGATGCAAAGGGCAAAGAAGGCCGAGGGCGAGGGGCCAATGACGAGAGCAAGACATCGAGCAATGCCCGGCTTCCGGGGCAGGAGGTAGGACAATGGTGCTGATGCACGAATGGATAGAGCTCGCCGCTCTGGGTGTCGAGACCCTGGCAGTGGCGATCATGGTTTTCTTCATCATTGTCGGGACCACACGATGGGTGGTTCATTCCGCAAAGAATATCGGAGGGACCTACGAGCGGTACCGGGTCGTGTTGGGGAAAGCCCTACTGGTGGGGCTCGAGCTCCTGGTGGCAGCCGACATCATCCGTACCGTAGCCCTCGATACGTCGCCGAAGAACCTTGCGATGCTTGGAGGCCTCGTGGTGGTACGGACGTTCCTGGGGTGGTCGATTGTCGTCGAGATAGAGGGCCGCTGGCCATGGCAGAAAAGGAAAGAGGTCGGTCTAAGCACCGATGAAAGCATGGGAACATCATTGACACAAGGCGCGACCGCATTCGCAGGTGCGACAGGGGCTGAGACAGAAAGGAGAGACTGACTATGGGAGACTCACTGAGTTTCATCGATGGTCTTATGGTAAGGCTGACTGGGCCCATGAATTTCCGCTTCCTCTTGCAGCCTCTGATGGCTCTCTTCTTCGCCTTCCGGGATGGCAGGAAGGACGCGCAGGAGGGACGAGCGCCCTTCTTCTGGGCCATGTTCACCGACCCCGAGAACCGGCGCTACGTGATGCGGAGCGGCTGGAAGTCAATAGGCAAGGTGTTCGTCATCGCCATCATCCTCGACCTCGCCTTTCAGTACTTTGTGCTCCACGGCTTCCAGATACGAGGTGGGGCAGTGATCGCGGGGGTGATCCTGGCGATCGTCCCATACCTGGCGCTCAGAGGTCCTGTAAACCGCCTCATGCACCGGAAGGGAAAGGAGGAGAACCAATGAACCAAGATAGCGGTAACCATTCCCCCAAGGAAGGTCCGGACAAGTTTCCTTCGCCCGCTCCGGCCTCGAAAGCAGGTGGCGGAGTGGGTTGGGAAGAACGGATCATGAAGATCATATCCAGCATTTCATCTGCGCTCGGTTTCGGCCAGGCCAAACCGGAAGAAACAGTGGCCCCCGCAGGCGATGTCAGTACACAGCTGGCGCACCAGCGCACAGACCTCGCCATGGAGCGGAGCTACCTGGCTGTCGACCGAACACTCATGGCCTGGATCCGCACGGCACTCTCCATGATCAGCTTTGGGTTCACCATAGGCAAGCTTGGGCAGGTCCTGCATGAGGTTAATGTAAAGGGAGTAATTGGGCGTACCCGTACGGTCAGTATCGAGAACATTGCCTACTTCCTCGTGATCATCGGGACCGTGGCGCTCCTCATGGCTGCTATTCAGCACTGGGTACGCATGCGCCAGTTCTACCAGATGGGCCTTCGCCGCCAGTTCAGCATCTCGTTCATTGTGGCGCTGGTGTTGATAGTAGTGGGAGGTTTCGCGCTGAGCTCCCTGGTCCTGGCGCTATGAAACACGAGACAAGGCCGATGAGACACCATCCAACCCGGCATGGAGAGCGTTCATGGGCTGGATGTTGAGCCATCGATGCAGGGTGTTCCTGTGGTGCTCCCTGGCTCTCAAAAATGTGGACAAAATAAAGATATATGGAAGGGGACCATGAGACAGAAAATCATGAAACGATTCAATTGCCGCATCCTGGCTGGAGCATGGGGAGCCGTATGGTTTCTGGTCGCCTTGCTGCCGTTGACCGCCATGGGCGCAGTCAGTGACGAGGAACTGGCCAAGTCCACCCAGAACCCTATAGCCGCGCTGATCAGCCTGCCTGTCCAGAACAACTGGGATTTTGGGATCGGCCCGGCGGATGCCATGCGCTACACGCTCAATGTGCAGCCGGTCATCCCGTTTTCTCTGAGCAGTGACTATAACCTCATCACCAGGACCATCGTTCCGTACATCTATGCAGAGGCGCCTGTGACTGGTGGCGATGACGAGTCCGGTCTGGGCGACGTCGTGCAGAGCTTTTTCCTCTCGCCCAAGGCCCCGGTGGGGGGCTGGATCGTTGGCGCAGGACCGGTGTTCCTCTATCCCACCGCCAGCAACGATGCGCTCGGCGGCGAGAAGTGGGGGGCCGGGCCTACGGCTGTTGCGCTGAAGCAGCAAAACGGCTTTACGTACGGTATGCTCTTCAACCACATCTGGTCTTTTGCAGGGGATGACGAGCGCGCCGATGTCAGCACAACGTTTGTCCAGCCTTTCTTTTCCTACACCACCAAGACCTACACTACGTTCGGTGTGAACACCGAGTCCACCTATGACTGGGAGAACAGCCAGTGGACGGTGCCCATAAACGCCACCGCCACCCAGCTGCTGAAAATCGGCGGCCAGCCCATGACAGTGCAGCTGGGCTACCGTTACTATGCCGAAGCCCCGGATGGCGGTCCCGACTGGGGGCTGCGCTTTGTCATCACGCTCCTGTTCCCCAAAGGGTGATGGGAGGTCATTCAGATGAACATGAGGGACATAGGAGATGGAGAGAATTCATGTGTACCAGGAATATGCACTAAGACACATAACTTAGTAAGGAGGCACTATGAAGAAGACAGCATATAGGATTTTCGTGCTAATGGTGTTCGCTTTCTGCCTCGACATGCCCCTCCATGCCAAGGAAGGAACCGACAGCCAATGGAAGGTGTCCGTGTCGCCTTTTGCCTGGCTTGTCGGCATTGACGGCACGGTGAAGTTCAAGGGACGCAGTGCTGATGTCAACATGAGTATGGGTGATATCCTCGACAACATGGATGTGGCAGGGGAGCTCCATGTCGAGGCGTTCAACGGCACATACGGGTTATTTGTCGAGCCGAATTATCTGAAAATGTCTGAAGACGTCACCGCCACGTTGCCGATATCCGGCGCCGAGGTCAAATCCAAGTACACCGCAACGACCCTGTTCATCGAATTCGGCGGGTTCTCCCGGCTTGTCGACATCAAGAACGAAGCGGGCGGTCACAACACCATCGACCTCATAGGGGGCCTGCGGTACTGGGACATGGAAAACGAGGTGAAGCTCAGTGTTCCTGTTGCAGGTGTTGACCGCGAGGCAAAGACAGACACAACATTTCTTGACCCGTTCGTGGGATTCCGTTTGAAGGCATACATGGCTGGCAGGGTCCCGTACAGCCTGAGAGCGGATATCGGCGGACTGAACATCGGCTCGTCTTCCACCTTCACCTACAACCTCCAGGCGCTGGTGGGTTTTGACGTGACGCAGAGCATCACCGTGTTCGGAGGGTACCGCATCCTGTCTGTAGACTACGGCGATTCAGAGGACGGCTTTGAAATAATGCAACACGGCCCGGCCCTCGGGGCCAACATCACATTCTAATGGCATGCATGCAAGGCTCCGGGGGGATTTATGAATAAGGTTCTTACCATAGTGTGGGCGGTTTTCCTGCTGGTGCACACAAGCATGTCCTATGACCAGGAATCTCCTTCAATCAATGAGGCAAGAAGGGCGAGGACGATCACCGGCAGGATCCATGCGATTGCAGAGGACCCCCGCATTGATGCGGCATCAATTACCAGTCCTTTGAGCTAATAACTGCGGAAAGGAGGAAAACCATGATGAATACGAGGATCTTCATCAGCATGCTCCTGCTGTGTGCGCTGCCCGTGATGCATGTGCATGCCCAGGAGATGATCATCTACCCTGCCAAGGGACAGAGCGCGGAGCAGATGGAGAAAGACAAGGCCGAATGCCGGGCCTGGGCAGAGAAAGAGACAGGCGTTGACCCGCTGGCCCTGGCTGAGAAGAGCGCAACGCAGCCGGCGCCGGCCGGTCCCCAGGGGGAGCGCATCAAGGGGGCTGCCAGGGGTGCGGCTGCCGGGGCCGTTGTCGGCGCCATTGCAGGTGACGCAGGCAAGGGTGCCGCCATAGGCGCAGGCGCCGGTACGGTAGCCGGCGGAGCCAGGCAGCGAGGCACAGCGAGAGCCGAGCAGGAGACTCAGCAGCAGCAACAGGCTGACAGCAAAGCGAGCCTGGACAGATTCAACAAGGCATATTCCGCATGTCTTGAGGGTAAAGGCTATACTATTAAATAAAAGGTGTTAGAGCTGGGAATAACGGGTATGACCTCTCCTTGGGATGACCGGAAGAGAATGAATAAAAAAAGATACAGGAGGAATGTATGAGGCGTTCATTGAAAGCACTATCGGTGTTGGCAATCTGCGCAGCGTTGGGGATGGCGGCAGTTTCCTGCGCATCGATTCAGAAGCCCTCAGGTTTCCTGGGAGACCATTACAAGGATCTGCAGTCGGGACCGGAAGGGGGGGCCCGGCTTCGCTGGATAAAACCCGGGGTGGATTTCTCCAAATACAACAAAGTGATGCTCGACAGTGTGGTCTTCTATTTCGCACCTGATTCGGAAGACAAGGGCATCGATCCCGAGCAGATGAAAGAGCTCTCAGATGCCTTTAACCTCGAACTGGTCAATGCTCTTAAAGAAAAATACCCCATCGTGTCCGAGCCGGGTCCTGACGTGCTTCGCATCAAAATCGCGTTGACAGGAATCAAGCAGAGCAGGCCGGTTCTCAGTGGCGTCACCACCGTCGTACCCGTGGGCCTGGCCATCAGCATCGCAAAGAAAGGTTCCACAGGTTCGTGGGCCGGTTCGGGCGCAACGGGTGCAGAACTCATGGCAATCGATACAAAGAAAAACGAGGTAATCGCTGTTGCCAAAGATGAGCAGGTTGCAGGGTTCACGGAAAGGTTTTCCAGGTATGGGTCGGCCAATGAGGCCTTCAAGTTCTGGGCAGGCAGGATCAGGGGCTTTCTGGATGAGGCACATGGCATAAAGTAGCGTGGTGTGTATCTTCACCTTGGCCCATGCACAGGGTTGAAAAGGAGGTGAGTCAGGTGAATGGAAATGCTCTAAAGGTCAGGGCGAGGAAACGTACCCTGATTATGTACGCAGGCATGAGCTTCGTCATGATGGGCATGACTGCCATGATGCGGATAAGTTGTGCGCACCAGCAGTCGGCACTCCGGCAGGGATCCTCTGATATCCAGAACCTTGTTTTTAAGGAGATGTCTGACCTGGCACGGGCAGACGAAGATTCTGGACGCATGCTTCAAGATGAGAAAGGTCATGATCCCTGATGAGTGGAAAGCTGTTTTCAGCCAGGAAAACAGGAACCAGACAAATACAAGTCATCATAAAAATTGAAAGAGAGGGAACACATGAAGAACACGGACATCATCAAAATTGTTGCCATATCGGTGCTGGTACTATCCATTTCTGGTATAACCCGGGCCCAGCAGGGGGATGCACCGTCCGACAACATGCAGATCGTGCGCGAGAAGATCCAGGCCGACAAGAAGCTCTTTGTTGCATCGAACATGAACCTTACGGAAAACGAGGCCAAGGCCTTCTGGGGCGTGTATGACAGTTATCAGAAGGACCTGATGGCGCTGAACGAACGTGCGTTCAAGAACATCGGCGACTACGCAACCAATATGGACAAGATGACCGATGACATCGCGAAGAAGGTCGTGAATGAATATCTGGCCGTTGAAGGCGAGAGGCAGAAGCTCAGGCAGTCATATTTGCCGGAATTCGCGAAGATACTTCCGAACAAGAAGGTGATGCGCTATTATCAGCTGGAAAACAAGATCATGGCGGTTATCAATTACGATGCCGCAAAGAAAATCCCCCTGGTTGACCAGGGTTCCCAGCGAAGTATTATTGACAATGAAGTATCATGAGCCGATGCAGGCACGTCCCCCGACAGAGCAGGGGGACGGAACATAAACGCTCAATGGCCGCCCCCGGAGGATGTCGACAGTGATTTCGGGTGTGTCTCAAGGAGGATCAGGGTGCCCAGAACAGTATGGCGATCAATCTTTCTTGCAGCCCTGATGGTAACCATCATATCCCCGGCATTCCTGCATGCCCAGGAAGCCGGTACACACCCCAGGATCGGCCTTGTCCTCAGCGGCGGCGGAGCACGGGGTGCGGCCCACATTGGAGTGCTCAGGGTCCTGGAGGAGCTGCATGTGCCCATTTACTGCATCGTGGGCACGAGCATGGGTTCTATCGTGGGAGGTCTTTACTCTACAGGTATATCGCTGGATGAGCTGGAACAGATCGCGATCAAAACGGACTGGGAAGGGCTCTTCGCAGACAAGATCCCTCGACAGGAGGTGAATTTCCGCAACAAACCCGACTGGCCCAATTACATCACCAGCATCGATATAGATTTCCAGAAGGGAATAAGCCTGCCCAAGGGGCTCATCGAGGGGAAACGGCTCGACCTGATGCTGCGCTCCTTGACCCTGAATGCTCCAAAAGACTTCAACGACTTCCCTATCCCCTTCCGGGCCGTGGCCACCGATATCGAGACCGGTAACCCGGTCGTGTTATCCCATGGAGACCTTGCCAAATCGCTTCGTGCGAGCATGGCCATACCAGGGGCGTTTGCACCGGTGGAGATCGACGGGAAACTGCTCGTTGACGGCGGCGTGACCAATAACATGGCCGTCGATGTGGCCAAAGAGATGGGGGCCGATGTGGTAATCGCGGTGAACATCGGCACGCCTCTGAATACCCGCGAACAGCTTGACAGCTTCCTTGGGGTCGTTGGCCAGATCACCAACATCCTCACCAACAGGAATGTCGAAGCACAGATCAGGATCCTCGGCCCCAATGACACGCTTCTCACGCCCGAACTGGGGACCGTTACCACAGCCAGCTTCGAGAAGATGGGCGAGGCCATCGAGATTGGGGCCAGGACCGCCCGCGATGCCTCAGTCGGGCTCAGCCGTTATACCCTCAGCGAGGATGCATACCGAAGCCTCCGTGAGCAGCAACTCGGAAAGGCCACGCCTGTGGGACAGATCGAGTTCGTGAAGATGGACCAGGAATCCGTTCCGGGCTCCGGCTTCATCATGAAACTCATCACGAAGAGTGCAAGAAATGTCACGAAGAAGGACGTCCTTGCTTATAACATCTTCGAGCTCTACAAGCGGGGTGATTTCGAGGATATCGACTTCGGTCTCATCGAAGAAAACGGAAAACAGGGCCTGCTCATCAAGGTAAAGGAGCAGACCGTGACCGCACACACGATAGAATTGGGGCTGGAACTGGCGAGTACTTTCCAGAGAGACAATAGCTGGCGTTTACTTGCCCGGTATCAGGCATCCAGGCTGAACCGCCTAGGTGCCCAGTGGAGAAACGAGATCTGGCTGGGCCAAAGCAACAGGTTTTATACTGAATTCTACCAGCCGCTGAACCCATACATCTGGCGTCTCTTCATTGCACCCTCTTTTGAATACCAGAACTACCCGGTGGATCTATACCTGAAGCATACGGACACCAATGCATTAGCCCAATACAAGGTCACCAGGACAAACGCGGTGATGGACCTCGGGCTTCAAATGGGTGAATACGGCGAGACGAGATTCGGTTATGTGAGAGGCACAGCGAAATCCGACCTGCAGACCGGCATCCCGCAGCTGCCCAATCAGGACAATGACAACGGGGCTTACCGGATCGCCATGCGGTTCGACCAGCTGGACAGTCCCTTTATCCCCAGGCAGGGCAGCATGTTGTCCGCCAACTACGTCTATGGCCGCGAACATCTCGGTTCTGACGAGAACTATGAATCGGTTCAGACCCTAATGGTAAAGCCCTTTTCCTACGGCGATCATACGATCCTGCTGAGGGGGAGGTGGGAGACGAACTTTGATTCTACCAGATCACTGTCAAGGGGGTTCTTTCTCGGGGGGCTGTTCAACCTGTCAGGCCTGAACCAGAATCAGATTTTTGGGAACACCGTTGCGTTGGGCGATGTCATATACTTTGCCAGGGTCCTGAAATTGTCAAAGCTGGTCGGTTCCGCCATGTACGCCGGCGCCTCCTTCGAGGCGGGAAATGCATGGCGGAAGAGATCAGATGTCAGTTCCCAGGACCTTATCTATGCAGGCAGCATCTTTGTTGCCATAGACTCGAACATCGGCCCCATCTATATCGGGCTCGGCCATGCCGAGGGCAATATAACTGCGTTTTACTTTTCGCTGGGCTCCAGAACATTCTAGAGAGGGTACTTCATGAAAAAAAATCTTGCCTGTAACAGGTCCCTGATACCGTTGCTCTTCTGGATCTTATTCATCGTGCCTGCTCAGATGGCATGGGCATGGACCGAACATCCCCTTGTCATCCATGAGACTCTCGCGGCGCTCCCCGAGGTTCGCGACGCGGGGCAGGTGAAGGTGGAGAACCTCGATGCCTTTCTCATGGCAGAGGAAAAGGGCCTTGTTGCTCTGCTTGAGAGTGAGGAAGTCTGGGCGCGTCAGAATCTGGCATGGTACAAGCCCCTGCCCAATGGCCTGGAATTCAAGGCCACAGGGAACGCAAAGGATATCAAACAGCGTTTCTGCCATGCCATCAGGATCAACCCCCATGCCCGGTTCGGCCTCTACCTGCAGTTTGTCCCCGGCGCTGATACCGGGGGAAAACCGGGTATTACGCCGGACCGGCTCACCTTTCTCAAGGATATTTCTGAATGGAAATCAACGACGTTTGCGAAGCTGAAGGAAGGCGAGCTAGTCTCCCCCCTCGATATCGTGACAACGGCCAGCGACGAGCCTGACTTCGGGCTCGACATAGGTCTGTACGAGGACAATGGCACCGACTTCGGCAAGATCTACGGCTTCGGGAAACAGCCCTTCGGGAACCCCAACCTGGAGTACAGCAGCCAGGGACCTTTCCACATGGGATACTACCATGAAGCGTGGATTATCAACGCACTAGCCGGTTTTGTGAAGAAGACCTATCCGGAATACCGGATACACCTCTACAAGACATTGTCCACGTATGCCTTCCAGACGGGTCACGACTACTGGGGGTGGCGATTCATGGGCATTGGCCTCCACTACCTGATGGACCTCACCTTGCCCTACCACACCACCCTGCTGCCAGGGGTGAGCAATTTCCGGATGCGCTGGATCAACTACTTTGATCTCATCGGTTTTGGTGGTCCCAAGGCGGATGCCATCCAGCTCGTGTCCAACAGGCACACGGCCATTGAGAAATTCCAGCAGGTGGTCCTGCAGGAGGCCTATCAAGCGAAAAACCTGGATCATCAGATCTTTGTCGTCCTCAGGACCCAGAGAGACTGCCCCACCTGGAACGACAAGGTACCGCGCGACTTGATCTCAAGGCAAAGCAATGCCCTTGCCGGCAAAACGGACAGGATTATTGAGGAGACCATGCCTGAGCACTGGGTTTCAGACCCCACCTTTGAGCTGGGAACCAGCACTGAGCTGGACGAGGTCGTGGCAATGATTAAGCAGCAAGGAGGAGAGCAGGCAGTAGATAGCCTTACGGTCCTCCTGCAGGAGATGCTGGAACCATTGCCCGGCTACACCTGCTCGTATGTCCGCAGCATCCTGGTGAAATGAGGCAGTCATGAAATCAAGGGCATGAACCCCAGGGCAAGCCCTGGAACCTGTTCGGTACAGTACATAGACACAGGTAACACTTTTGTAAAGGGACATGAGTAACACCTTTTATAATGCTTCATATGACTGCCCATCCCCGGCGCATCTGCAGACACGTCTTTGGCCAGGCACCGCTCTCGAAAGGTTCTTTGCCCCTTTCTTTCCGCAAAGAGAGGAAATCAGAACAGCGCCATGGTCCCCTTCATGAATGCCCACGCCTCGCCTAGCGAGGCAGACACGAAGTTCGGCATGAGCCTGATCACGATCATGATGAAGATGAGGCCCACGGCAATGGTCAGGGGGAAAGACATGATGAACACGTTCATCTGGGGGATTGCCCTTGCCACCATGGCGAACGCGATATTGATGAGGAGCAGCACCCCGATGACCGGCGCGGCCATCTTCATGGCGATGACGAACATCTGCCCTGCATAGGTCAGGGCTGCCACCAGGAAGCCCTGCTCGGGAAACCGGGCCTCTATGGGAATGATGTAGTAGCTCTCCACCAGGGCCTTGATGAGCATGTGGTGCCCGCCGAAGGAGAGGAAGAGCAGGAAGGTGACGATATAGAGGAGATTCGAGGTGATGGGTGCGTCCACCCCGGTCATGGGGTCTACCACGTTGGCGATGGCAAAGCCCATCTGGAACCCGGCGAGCTGGCCGGCTATCTGGGCGCCGGCGAAGATCACGTTGACCGACAAGCCCAGGCACAGGCCGATCATGAGCTCGTGGATGATCAGTACCGTCAGCGAGATCACGTTGAGCGATTCCGCACTCATGCCCGAAGGCGGCACGACCGGCATGAGCACGAGGCTCAGGAAGAAGGCGATGATGGTGGTTATCCTCCTGGGCAGCAACTCGGCACTGAAGAACGGTACCGTGCCAAAGATGATCCCCACCCGGACGAAGACGAGCACAAAGGAGATGATGTCTGCCCAGGCAAGGCTCAGCAGCTCGTTCATCGGATCAGGGTCGGGATGCTCGCAAAGAGGTTGATGGTATAGGAGGTGAGCTTCTCGATAATCCAGGGAAGCGAGAAGAGCAGCGCAAGGAATACCGCGACGATCTTGGGCACGAACGTGAGCGTCATCTCCTGTATCTGGGTAACCGCGGAAAACACACTGATCGCAAGACCGATGCACAACCCGATGAGGAGCATGGGTGAGCCCACGAGCAGGGTCAGCTTGATCGCCTCGGACATCATGGTGGTTATGGATTCGGGCGTCATCAGATGAACCCCTTGATGATGGACCCCACCAGGAGATTCCATCCGTCCACGAGGACAAAGAGCATGATCTTGAACGGCAGCGAGATCATGATGGGCGGCAGCATCATCATACCCATGGAGAGCAGGATGGAGGCAACCACCATGTCGATGATGAGAAACGGGATGAACAGGACGAACCCGATCTGGAACGCGGTCTTCAGCTCCGAGATCATGAACGCCGGGATCAGTGCCCTGGTGGGTACATCCTCCTTGTTCTCGGGTTTGTCATGGTTGATGACGCTCAGAAACAGCGCCAGGTCAGCCTGCCTGGTCTGCTTGAACATGAATTCCCGCAGGGGCTCCTCGACATTATCGATCGCCTGCGGAAACGTGATATACCCGTTCTGGTAGGGCTGGAGGGCCTTCTCGTTGATCTGCTCCAGGGTGGGGGCCATGATGAAAAACGTCAAAAAAATGGCGAGTGCCGTGAGCACCTGCATGGGGGGCATCTGCTGGGTGCCGAGCGCCTGGCGGAGAAAGCCCAGGACCACGATGGTCCTGGTGAACGAGGTCACCATGATCATGATGGAGGGTGCCAGTGCCAGGATGGTGAGGATAAAGACCACCTGGAGAACGCCCACCACCTCTTCTGGATTCTGCGCCTCCTTGATGCCCAGATTCACGCTCGGGATGGTCACCCCCTGGGCGTGGGCAATGCCGGAAAGCGCCAGTGTCAGCAAGAACAGTGCCGGAACAATACCCCAATACCTGCGCATTACACTTCACCCCGGTTCACACCGAACTCGTCCATGGTCTTGTCGAACTCGCCCTGTTCGAGATCCTTGATGAGCGAGACGTTGTTCTGGGTTACCCCAATCAGCAGGATCGATTTTCCCACCCGTACCAGCGCGAGGTTCGCCTTGGTACTGAGCGCCACCTGACCGAGTATGTCCAGACCGAGCGATTTTTTCACCCGCGCCACCGGGCCGTATTTCTTCAGCGCCCAGGCCAGGACAAAGAGCCCGAGCACGATGACAATGAGCATGAACAGCGCCTGGGAACTGATGACGGAGGTCTCACCCTCGGCGGCCAGGACAGGCCCTGCCGGGGCGGCAAGGAACAAGACTATAGGGATGCTCTTGAGGGGCGTTCTCATCTCAGTCTCTTGACCCGCTCCATGGGGCTCACGATATCGGTGATCCGGATGCCGAACTTCTCGCTCACCACGACCACCTCTCCCCGTGCCACGAGCTTGCTGTTCACGAGCACATCGAGCGGCTCGCCGGCCAGCCGGTTCAGCTCGATGACCGAGCCCTGGCCGAGTTGCAGCAGGTCGTTGATGAGCATCCTGGTCCTGCCCATTTCCACCGTCACTTCCAGGGGAATGTCGAGAATGAAATCGAGGTTCTTTGCAGGGCCTGCGGTCTTGCCCCCCTTGAGCTCATCGAAATGGGCCTCGCCCACATCACGGCCGAAGGGCTGTCCCTCCTCGATATCCTCGCCCGATTCCAGGGCCTTTGCCCATTCCTCAGCGAGCTTGTCCTGGTCGTCATCCGTCTTCCCCCCGTTGCCGCCCATATCGCCGCCGCTGTTCATCAGGCCATCGATATCGTCCTGAGAAAGCACTGCAGCACCTTTATTCTTTCCGCTCACGGACTGCTTGTCTTCACCAGCCATGTGTTCCTCCTTAGTAGTACTGTTTGTCCACTACACCGACAATATCCACTGCCAGATTGTCTTTTACCTTGCCCGGTCTCGAATAATACTTCGGGAGATCCTGCACGAGGACCATGAGTTCATCCTGAATGTCCTTGTCGAGCACCAGGACATCGCCGGGCTTCAGGGCGATTAGTTCCCTCGAGGTGATGGACGCCTTGCCGAGTTCCACGGACAGTTCGACATTCACCCCCATGAGCTCGCTCTTGAAACGGCTGACCCATGCCGAGTCCACGTTTGTCTTCTCCTCGGTGTGGAAACTTGCGTAGAGCCTGTCCCGGATTGGCTCGATGAGCTGATAGGGGATACAGACCATGATATTCCCACTCATCTCTTCCATCTCGATGTCGAACTGGACCACGATCAGCACATCGTCATTAGGGATGATCCCGGCAAACTGGGGATTCATCTCCCCCCTGACATAGGAGAAGTCCAGGGCATACACCGGCTGCCAGGCATTGCTGAGTTCCTTGATGGCGGCATCGACCACCTTGTAGAGCATGCGCTGCTCTATGGGGGTGAATTCCCTGCCCTCCACCTTCATGGCACCTGCGCCCCTGCCGCCGAAGAAACTGTCGATCAAGGCGAATACGAGCTTGGTCTCGATCACCACCAAGGCATTGCCATGGAGGGGCTCTACGCGGATGATATGGATACTCGACGGCACGGGGAGAGACCTCATGAAGTTCCCGAATTTCAGGGTATCGAGCGAGACCGGGGTGATATCGACCATTCTCCTGAGCATGCTCGAGAGCGTATTGCGGAAGAACCGTGCAAACCGGTCGTTGATCGCATCGAGAGACGGCATGCGCCCCCTGATGACCTTGTCCTGGGCGGAAAAATCATAGGAATGCGCATCCCCGGCATCATCCATATCCGGGATGTCTGTCTCGGTCTCGATATCTCCGCCGACAACCCCCTTCAACAGGGCATCGACTTCTTCCTGGCTGAGAATCTGTCCCATAGCCGCTCCTTACTGAACCACGAAATCCGAAAAGTAGACGCGAAGCACCCTGCCGGTGACGAGATACTTGTTTATGCTGTTGAGGATTGCCCGCTTCAGTGCCCTCTTGCCGGCCATGGTGGAGACATCGTCGAACGACTTGCTCGACAGGAGCATGATGACCTCATCCCGGATCTGGGGGGTCTTCTTGTCGATCTCGGTGCCGAGCAGTTCATTGCTCATCTCCAGCTGCATGACCACCTTGAGATAGCGGGTTCCCTGGGCGTCGGTGAGATTCACGATGAATGAATCCATCTGCCTCATGGGCCCGGAGAGACCTGCGCCGGCAGAACCGGCTGGCAGCTGCCCATCGTCCTGGACCGCCGGTGCGGCCTGGGCGGCCGGCGCCGCGGGTTTTGCCTGCGGGGCTATGAACAGGAAATACCCTGCAACTGCCCCGCCCGCGATCAAAAGGAGAATCACGATAACCAGTATGAGCACGACAGGTGATTTCTTCTTTTTTCCCATCGTTGCATCTTCCCTTGCCTCGTTATGTACATCTGCCATGGGGCCTCCTATATACTCTGCTTTAACAACATGATCTCTACCCGGTTGTTCCTGCCTTGTCCTTCTTCGGTGGCATTCGTGGCAACGGGCCTCTCAGGACCGTAGCCTGCAACAGAGAACCGGGTAGGACTCAATCCGCTTGAATAAATGAAATAATTCAGCACACTGACCGCACGTCTCAGGGAAAGCCGGAACAGCTCATCCTCCCCGCCCTGGTTATCCGTGTGTCCTTCCACGGAAATGGTGGCGTTCGCGTCCCTGATGACCGACGCGACGCTTTCCAGAACGGGCAGGGCATCCTCACGCACCTCTGAGGATCCTTCATCGAAGAGGATGTCCCCGTTGAGCAGGATGGCAAGGCCCCTGCTGGACTCTCTGACCTCGAAGAGGTCCTGCCCCCTGCCGGTGAACCCTCCCATGCCCTTCTTTTCCAGGGAATTCAGTATGCTCCTGCTCAGGCTGAGAGAATCGAGGAACACCTTCGGAGGGACTGCCTCTGCCAGCGTGGGAAGCCCTTGAATCTCCTGAACCTGGGTATACTCCAGGGGGCCCATGGCCTCGTTGAAGAACCCGAACATCTCCCTGAGCACCTTTGCATCCATAGAGGACATGGATATGAGCAGAACGAAGAACGTGATGAGCAGGGTGACCATGTCGGAGAAGGTGGTCATCCACCGGTTCTTGTCCGGTAGCAGGATGTATTCGATGTTCCTGTCTTTCTTGGCCATCACTGTTCTTCCAATCTGAAATTGTATCCCTTGTACTGGAACGTATGTATCTTAGGCGCCGGCTGTTTACGCTCGAGACCCTCGAAATCCAACTGGCCGGGAAGATCACCCACAAGGGTTATCTCTACCCGCCTGTTGAGACTCCTGCCGCTTTCGGTATTGTTTGTTGTCAGGGGCCGCTGCGCGGCCATGCCATATGCGCTCAGCCGCTCCGGGGGTATGCCGTTGTGCGACAGGTACATGAGCACAGCCAGTGCCCTGCCTGCTGACAGACCCCAGTTCGAATAGAATGGCGGTCCCTCCACCGGTACGGTATCGGTATGCCCGGCAATGACAACGTGGTTGTCGACCTGGGAGAGTATCTTCACCAGCGCATCAAGCACATCCCTGCTCTCGTCCTTGAAGGTGTCGGTCCCCGGCGTGAAGAGTATGTTGGATTTCAGGGTGATGGTAACGCCGATGGATCCTTCAGACACCCCGGTCCCGTTTATGATACCTTTTTCCGTGAGCGTAGCCCGGATCTTCTTGATACTCATCATGGTATCTTTGATGGGTGCAGACTGGGGCAGGAGATCCTTGCCACCGGTGTCACGGTACGCGCTGCTGCCGCCGGGAAGGATCCCGAAACTCCCCATCAGCGAGTTGAGCGCCAGTTTCTGCTTCCGCTCGTCCTGCACCCCCATCGAGGTGAGCACGATGAAGAATGTCAGGAGGATGAGCATGAGCGACGTGAAGAGAAAGCACGAGGGATCGCCCTTGGGCTCAACGAATACCTTTTTCTTTCTCGCCATGCCTATTCACCACCCTGGGACTTGCCGCCCTCGCGCAGGGATGGAGCCAGGTATGAGTGCAGCTTCCTCTCAACGATCCTCGGGTTGTCTCCTGCCGAAATGGACATGATGCCCTCGATGATCATCCCCTTCTCGAGGGCCTCTTCCTTTGAGCGCATGCCAAGCTTTCCCGCCATGGGAAGCGCAATCATGTTTGCGAGAATGGAGCCGTAGAACGTGGTGATCAGGGCCACGGCCATGGCCGGGCCGATGGTGGAGGGGTCTGACATGGATTGCAGCATCTGTACCAGGCCGATGAGCGTGCCGGCCATACCCATGGCAGGCGCGTATGCCCCCAGAGAATTCAGGATGTCCGCACCCTTCAAATGGCGCTGCTCGATGTGCTCGATCTCGGTCTCGAGGATCTCCCGGATGGCCTGGGGTTCCAGACCGTCGATTACCAGTTCCAGACCCTGCTTGAAGAATGCATCCTGGAGCTCCCCCGCAGCGCTCTCCAGGGCGAGTATGCCTTCCCTCCTGGCCCTCGTGGCAAAATCCACGAAGGTGGGGATGAGCCCCTGGGCATCGCGTGTCTGTGTCAGAAAGACGTTCTTGACCACCCCTGCCAGGCCGAGCACATCCTTTAACGGGTAATTGATGAAGACGATACCGAGCGTACCGCCCACCACGATCAAGAGGCTTGGCACATTGACAAACAGGCTGATCGGCCCGCCGGACATGATACCCATCAGCACCATGCCAAAGGCAAACACGACACCGATAATCGTTGCGAGATCCATATATGCCCCTTACGAAATTAGTCTTGGTCAGACAAAAGCAAGGGGTGTGCCACCTGCTGGCATTGCTGAATATCCTTGTATATACGGCATATTGGAAGATGAAGGCCGCAGAGAGTCCGCAGCGAAGGTCATTATTTTGACACTTTCGGGCACCTGGATGCCAGCAAACACCCCAGGTGCCCGGGTAAGGAGACTACCGTTTCAGGTTGATGAGTTCCTGGAGCATGGTATCCACGGTGGTGATGATCTTTGAATTCGCCTGGAACCCTCTCTGGGTGGAGATCATCTTGACAAACTCCGAGGCGATATCCACGTTTGACTGTTCCAGGGAGTTGGGAGAGATCTTGCCGAGCCCGTTTTCGCCGGGATGGCCGGTAATGGCATCGCCGGACGCACGGGTCGCTGCCCAGAGGTTTCCTCCTGCCTTGTTGAGGGCCTGATCATTGTTGAACTTGGCCAGGCCGACCCGGTACAGGTAGAGGATCTGTCCGTTGGAGTAATGGCCCACCATGATGCCGTCGGTATCCACCGAGATGTTCTCCAAGAAACCGGTGCCGTACCCGTCCTGGGTCTGGTAGATCGTGGTGGAAGAGGACGCATACTGGGTGGAGGTCAGGGCCTGGGGTTCCCAGGAAGACGATACGAGATTTCCCACGGCAGGATCGGTCGGGTCGATTGCACCGATGTTTGCTGCACCGCCCGCTGTCCATGCCCCGTTCGTGCTCCGGGTACCGAGCTGGAGGGAGATGGTCTGATCGACACCCGGGACGAACTGGGTGGTGAACTCGGGATAGCCCTCGGTGGAAAACGTCGTGGACGGCACCCAGTTGGCATCGTCGGCGGCAGGTGCTGTTCCGTTCCAGACATAGCTGGCCATGCTGTCAAGGGCACCGCTGGATGAATCAAAGGTCAGGGTTCCCCGCATGAGCACCCCCTGTGCCGAACTCCCCGCAACCCCGGCCCGTTCATCGCTGGCCGGATCGCAGGTCACGATATACTCCCAGGTATTGTCCGCATCCACGTTGCCGTCATAGTACTCGCTCGTGGCCGGATTCATCTTGTCGTAGAACAGGGTGATGTCGTGGGAGTTGCCGAGGGAATCGTAGACCCTGATGGCGGTCTGGTACCCGTAGGAGGCGTCGCCGATGGTTTCCGCCGCAGTGGCATCCCATGCCCCGAAGAGACTGTCCGAATTCGAGTTGTCCGTGGTGTCGAGATTGGTGATGGCCGCAATCTCCTGCGTTGCCTCGGGCGGCGAGGTAAAGGTGCTCAGCTGGATATCCTGCAGCGTGCCCTCGTCATTGCCGTTATCGTCCAGTGCCCAGCCCCGTGCCACATACCCTGCCGGGTTCACGAAGAACCCGTCGGCATCGAACCGGAACTGGCCCGCCCTCGTGTAGTACTCGGTCTCGGAGCCCTGGGGTGAAACAATGAAGAACCCGTTACCGCCGATAGCAAGGTCTGTTGCGTTCGAGGTGGATTCGAAGGAACCCTGCTGGAACAGGGTGTCAATCTCGCTTAATGCCGCACCGCGGCCGATCTGTGCGGTACCGGACGCCGTTGCAACGGACTGGGAAAGCACGTCCTGGAACGTGGTCCTGCTGGCCTTGAAGCCGATGGTGTTGACGTTCGCGATATTGTCGCCGATTACGCTCATGGCATCGCCGTGCGTGGCAAGACCGCTGACCCCGGAATACAGTGAACTCGATATACCCATATGTGCCTCCTTTTGTTATCCTTATCTATTCTGCCACTATCTTTTCCACATCAGATATGGTTACTTCCTTATCGCCGATGATGAGATAGGTGATGCCGCCGTCGTATCTCACCCCTGTCACCTCGCCCATGGCATAGGAGGTCGAGCCCACGGCAAGGCCGGAATAATCCGTCGCCTGCACCGTAAAGGTGTACCTCCCCTGGCTCACTGTTTCGCCACTGGCATCGGTCCCGTCCCAGACACAGGTCGCATCACCCGCTGCGAGCTCTCCCATGGTGATGGACCGGACCCTCGTCCCCTCTTCCGTGTAGATGTTCACCTGAGCATCTGCGGCTCGATCGTCCAGGGTAAAGTTGATGTTCACATCCTCGCCGTTAAAATGGACGATGTTGCCCTGTGCGCTCACCTGTTTGCCGATGAAGGAGAGCGTCTGGATGTTGTTGAGCGACCCCTGGAGATAGCTCATCTGATCCATGCTCTCACCCATGTCCGTCAGGGTCTCGAGCGTTGAGAACTGGGCAAGCTGTGCAGTGAATTCCGTATTTTCCACGGGATTCAAGGGGTCCTGGTACTGCAGCTGGGTCACCAGGAGCTTGAGGAACGTATCCTTGCCCATGGAATTCGAGGCCGCCGTCTGGGTGCTGCTGTCGATGGAGCCCTGGTTCGCCAGAATGGAATCCAATCCTACTGCTGACATATGATCCTCCTTCTCCTCAGGCAATGATATCGAGTGCGCCCGCTGCTGTCATGCCCCGGGTGATCCCTCGACTGTACCCGATTTCCTCATCGTCCCTGAAGGCCCGTCCCAGTGTCCCGGACCGCCTGCCGCCCTGGCCGGAGCCGTGATGCTGCCGGTCCTGGCCTGCAAAGGCATATCCGCTGTCGGACGGCCTGTTTTCGATCCCTGCCGTCACCGTGAACTGGGTTGCCCGGATCCCCTGTTCCGCCAGTGCATCTTTCAGCACGTGCATGTTCTGCAGGAGGATGTCCCTTGTCATGGAATGATCCGTCTTGAACGATGCCTGGAGCTGGCCGTCATTCATGCTCATATTCACATCCACCCGTCCGAGCATGGGGGGATTGAGCCGCAGGGTAACGCTGCCCTCGCTGTTTTTCAGCTGGGCAGGGAGCATTTTTCTGAGCTGGTCAATGACCTGCTTCATCTGCGTCTCGTAGAGGCTCCCCGCATCCGTGCTGCCCAGTTGCCTGGCCAGCGCAGTATAGAGGTTTCCGTCCATCTCTGCCCGGGCCGCAGGTATTCCCAGGTCGGGTTTCCAGAGCTTGAGGGAATTGTCTATTGAGGAGAACTCCTGCTCGCTCATGGCAGACCTGAGGAACGACAGTGCTTCCCTGACCTCGGGAGCCACCTGCTCGTCGGCGTGCGCGGCAAGGTAGGCATTGATCTGTTTCGATACCGTAGACACCGCTGCATCCCTGACAGCCTGGTCTGTAGAGAAAAACAGATCCTTGAGTACCGGTTTGTCTATCTCGAAGGTCTTTTCCACAATGCCGACCATCTTCTCGACAGACTTTGCACCGGCAGAGACTGCCGGATCCCCTGCACCACCGGATGCCTCGGGCTCCTTCAGGGCCGCCGCGATCATTGCCCTGATCTCTTCCCTCGCCCCGGATGATTCCCGGGTTAACCCGGAACCCTTCAGCGCTGCCCCTGAAGTCTCCGTGAGCTGTTCAATGGTTGCTGCATCGGCGGTTGCGAGCGCTACCAGCGTCTCCGCCTTGAGGCCGTCGCCTTTGGAGGCGGTCTGGAGCGCTGTCTTGAAGGTCTCGGCAAGGCTCGCCTTGATCCGGGTCTTCATGGCCTCATCGGTCATGATCTTTTCGATCTCGGCCTTGCCGAGACCGTTAGACTCAAGCAGCGAGCCCAGGGCTTCATCGGAGATCTTCGATCCCTTCCCGCTCAGGAGGAATCCCATGTCCTTCGGGTTTATCCCCATATTCTTCAGCTCTGTCATGAACTGCAGGAGCACCACCCCACAAGGGCATCCCAGGAGCCCTTCGAGGGCGTCTTCATCGAGGATTCCCTTTTGAGACAGCATCTCCATGAGGCCTGACTTCCCTGACTTCCCGGATTTTCCCGTCCCCGCGAGGGCATCCTTGAGCTCTGCATCGAAACCGCCCTTGCTGCTGTTGTGCGTGAAGGCCTTCTGTACGAGCCCCACGGCACCGGATGCAAGATCCAGCAGTTTAGTTGCAAAGAGCAGTTGCATATTCACCTCCGAGAACCATAGTTGAGACTGTATGAGCAACCACAGTGCCAAGCACTCTCCGTTCAGTGTCAGCCGCATCAATTCACCATCCATGCACCTCGGCACAGGGTAAAAATTGCACGACAGGGAGAAAATCTTGCCGGAGGGGATCGGGCGAATACGGCCGAAGTCAGCGTCCCTTCATCCTTGCCAGGAGAAACAGGAGCAGGAGACCGGAGACGGCGGAAAGGAAGAAAGACCTAGGATACCCGAATACATCGGATATGCTCCCGAAACCCAGGGAGGCCACGAGCATGCCGAGATTGAACGACCAGACGAACAGCGAATTGGCAATACCCCGCAGCCCCGGGTACAAATCGATGAAGAGTGCATTCAATGTCGGGTAGAGATACCCGTACCCCATGCCGAAGAGCACAGACAACAACCCGAGCAGCTCCATGTCCTTCAGCCAGGGAACCCCCGCAGGCAGACTCAGCAGGAGCATGACGCTCAGACACCAGGCCACCCGCTCGCCGATGCGCCTGAACACCCTGTACAGGATGCCCCATACCAGGAGGCTGCCGCAGACGAAGGCCACGAAGAAGAACGAAGAATCGGAGATCCCTTCCGTGAGGAGATACGGGGGCAGGAATATTACCGCCGCGCCGAAGACCATGCCGAGGACCACCGTGGAGGTCATGAAGGGGAGCGCCTGCCGAATGGAAAAAGCCTTTTTCTCTCGGGAAACGCCCGTTGCCGGGAGAAAGAACGCGGCCATACACCCTACGAGGCCGAAAAAGGCTGCAGAGAAAAAGAAGAGCTCGAACCCTGAAGTGCGGATGACATACTCGCCGAACGCAGGCCCCAGGGCATGGGTCGATATGTTCGATGCCGTCAGGATGCCAAGCAGATATCGCCGGCTCGATGCCAGGGTGCTGTCGAACACCATTGCCGCTGTGATCCCGAATGCGCCGGCAAACCCCACCCCCTGGATGACGCGCAGGATGAGGATGGGTGCGCCCATACCCTGGACATATGCATAGAAAGGGGTAGCACCGCACATGAGGGCAGAGCCGAAGATGAAGACCGTCTTCTTCTGTATCCGTTCCGAGAGCAGCCCCACCAGGGGCAGTGCCACGAGGACGGCAATGCTGAAGGTCCCCATGACAAATCCGATGTCTGCCGGGGTCAGCCCGAGATGGGTGATAAACTTCGGCAGCAGGAGCAGTTGAGAAAAGTTGAGAAAGAAAAAGAAGTTTGCAATGAGGATTGCGGTAAAGGAATGATTACCCTTTTTCACCAACGATCCTGCCCGTGACTTCCGCAAGGCCCATGAGGGAGTCCCCTGTCTTCGGGCCCGAGCCACGCCAGATGTGGTATGCAGCCATGCCCGTGCTCCTGGGGATCTCGCAGTCAAAGCTCAAGTGATCGCCGATGTGGACGATCTCCTCCCCGGCCAGAGACCTGAGCCTCTCATAGGAGGAGGCGTCGGCCTTTACCATGCCCCAGTCGTCACTGACCGATATAATCGTATCGAAATAGGGTTTCAGGGAGCCTGCCGAGACCTCGATATCGAGAAAATCCCGCGAGGCGTTCGAGAACAGGATCAGGGGATATCCCCGGGTCCTGAGCTCCTGGAGACACGGGATCACATCATCGTACAGGGCTATCCTACAGCTGTACGCCGAGACGATGTCTGCAGGATTGGTGCCCGTCAGCTCGAAATATTCGATCCAGTAGGGGAGCCGGTACCACTCGATCGATGCATCGCCCATCCTGTCATAGGTATCGGCGCACATCTTCGCTGCCGAAGAAAGACTTATCCCCCTCTGCCGCGAGATACACGCCGGCAGGCCCTCATGCCATACGCCATCGACAAAGGACGGTGTGGTCAGGGTTCCATCGAAGTCAAAGGATATGTTCAATCCTCTTCCCATACCTCGACCCGGTCCTTCCACTTGGCCTTTGCTTCGTACAAGGCATTGTCCGCCTTCCTGACAAGCGCTGCCTTGTCTCCTTCTCCCTGGGCCAGCGTTCCCACCCCGATGCTCACGGTCACCTTCACCGAGGTGGCATCGCCGAAGGAAAACGGGGTCGAACGGACGGTTGCACAGATGCGCTCCGCCACCTTGGCTGCCTCCTGCACCCCGGTATCGGGCAGGATTATGGCAAATTCCTCCCCCCCGTAGCGGGCGAGGATATCGATGGCGCGGACAGACCTCTTCAGGTTGCCAGCCAGCTGTTTGAGGACCATGTCCCCGCACTGGTGGCCGTAGGTATCGTTGAACCGCTTGAAGTCGTCGATATCGATCATGAGCAGGGATACGACACCGTCTTTCGCCCGGTGGACACGCTCCACCTCGTTGCTGAGGCGGTCCTGGAAGTGGCGATGGTTGTAGATGTCGGTCAGACCGTCAGTGATGGAGAGCTGGTTGAGTTTTTCATTGAGTACCTTGAGCTCTTCGGTCGCGCGGTTCAGCTCACCGACCCTTGCCTCGAGGGCATCCTTGACCTCCGCCATCTCCCACAGGGTCCTCTCCATCTCGGCATTCTTCTCGAGGAGTTCCATCTCGAGCTCTTTCTTCTCCGTGATATCCGAGAACACCATGAGCGCCTTTACGGCGCGCCCCTCCCGCATGATCACCCGGACATCGTACTCGATGGTGATCTGCTCATCGTCCTTTTTTCTCAACAGGCACTCCTGCCTCGGTATCTGTGTCCCCTTGAGGAACAGCGCCCGGAAGTCCTTCCGGAGCCGCTCCTGTTCGTGGGCAGCGACGAATCTGGAGAACGAGGCCCCCCGGATCTCTTCTCTGCCATAGAGCATGAGGCGGCTGACAAACTCGTTGCAGTCGAGGATGGTGCCTTCAGGACTGACGTAGACAAGCCCCATGGGGGACAGATCGAAGAGCTCGGAGAATCGGAGCTCTTCCTCTCTCAGGCGTCTTTCGAGCAGGGCCTGACCGGCGCCGTCCTCCAGCACGAGCCAGAGATATTCTCTGCCCTCGCGGGAGGCCCAGCCGCCGCCGAGACTCACCTGGACGGGACTGCCCGAACCGGCAATGAATATGATCTCGCGGGAAGGCAGCAGGCCTTCGGGGTCCTCGAGGCCCTCGGCGCAGGTCCTGATGAATTCCTCTCTGCTCCGAGGGGAAACGATGCCCACTGCCTGCCTCCCGAGCACGTCGGCGGCTTCATAGCCCATGAGCGAGAGGAAGCTTTTGTTGGCATACATGATATGCCCCTTCTCGAGGACGAGAGAGGGGCTGTTCGAATGGGCGACCATGGAGCGGAAGATCTCCACTGCGATCTTTCTTTCCTGAATGCTCGGGGGATACCCGCCCTCGGTCAAGGCAATGAGCCGTACACCATCGAGGGAGGTCTCCGTGTACGTACAGCTCAAGGAGTCCCTGCGGTGCGTGGGCAGCAGCACCGTGTCGGAGCCGTGGCCGAAGGATTCCAGCGGGAAGCCTTCATCCCTGAGCAAATCCCCCATTTCCTCCTTCCTGCCGATTCCCATGCGCGAGACGAGCTCGTCGCTCACATAGACCACGTCTGAGTGTCTCAGCACGATAAGGTATGGAGATACGATATCCCGCAGTCTGTCTAGATCAAGGTCCATACGTTGCCTGTGCCCTGGGCGATCTCCCCTCCCTGCTGCATGTCTAAGAGAACCTTTTCGATCTCGGAGGTGACAATCTCTACCGACATGGCCTCTTCCAGGATACGGATGATCTCCTCGATCGTGGCCCCGCCGGTGATCTGAAGGACCTTCTCCGTAAAGGACAGGAGGTCCTCGTGCCGGGACCACGGGAACAGGACCCAACGCCAGTCCTGCATGATCTTGGGACAGTAGTCGGCCATGAAGCGCGAATCTGCCTTGCTTACCAACACAGACGTCCGTATGTCGCCGACCCGTGGTGTGAGGTATCTGGCCACCTCCTCCATGGTTCCGCCCTCGTCGCTTATGTCGTCTACCACGAGCACCTTCTTGGCGGAGAGGTCCACCTCGGGCAGCGGGAATACAATGGTCGGTTTTTCCAGGAGCCCTTCCTCTCCGACCCAGTGTCCCATCTGGAAGGTGCAGATATACTTCTTCTGAAGATAATCCACGAGGATACGCGCAGGTGCAAGACCTCCCCGCGCAACACCGATGATCACGTCCGGATTGTATCCCGAAGACTTGAGAGAGAGGAAGATATCCCAGACCATAGCCTCTACATCTTCCCACGACAGCCTGATCGCCCGGGGAAATGTATTCTTCAATATATTGCTGTCACCCATAAAACCACCTTATCAGATATGGATTTTATCGAAAACCCATTGTCTTTGCCCCTGTCTGCCGATGCCGGTGTCCCTCTCAGCGCGAAAGGACCCGGAACCGGGGATTGTCGACTGTCCCGCGCAGACTGAACTTGACACCCTGGGACCCGGAGCCGTTCGCCATCCCGAAGAGCGTCTTCAGTTCCTGGGGGAGCTGGAGCTCCCCGGTCAGGTTGAGCCGCGACCTCTCCACATTGTCCTGGACCCTGACGGACCCCTTTACCGTGCCGCTTATGTCTCCGCTGAGTTCGGCCTGTTCTATGGTGAGCATGCCCTTGTCCATACTGGCAGCCACTTCCAGGGTCTTGAATGCCAGTGCATCAACGGGTATGGCGGGTACGCTCAGGGGTATGGATCCGTCTTTCCAGACGAATGACACCTTTGCCTGTGCCTTCTGCAGGGAGCCCGGCGAGCCGCTGAGCGTTGCCTGCCCCGATATGAGCCCCTTTACCTGCCTGCCGGCTGCAACAAGCCGGGCCAGCGGGGCCGGGTCCATATCCTCGATGTCGAACACTGCCTCGACAGGGTCGCCGATGCTCAATATCGGCGTCCCGATGCGTGCCCGGGCATCACCGGTATCAAGAACGGCCCTCACATCGAGACCGAGCCTGCCGGAGAATATCGCGCTGAGCCGGGGATGAAACAGGAGCTTCGTGGCAACGGGAACGGCATTGATATCAAGCCCGTCGGCCGCAAGCCCTAAGGGAAGCGAGGAAGAGAGGTGCCCGAGGGAGACCTCTGCCCCGAGAACACTCCCCAGGGTGGATTCAATCCGGCCCTTGAGCGTGTCATAGGGAAACCGCAGGTAGACGAACAGGATCAGGCAGAAGACAGCATAGAAAATGAATCCGGCCCTGACCCAGAAAGAGCGGGCGTGAGCGGTCTTATCCATAGTGGACCACCTGGAATGTCACATCGAGGTTCTTCTCCCGTTCCACCCGCCTGATGTTCAGCCTCTTTATTCGAAGCGGGGCCTTACAGTTCTCGATCCCGTACAAGAGCCCGATGAGATCTTCCTGGAATATGCCCCGGATCTTCACCTCCACAGACTCCCGGGATAGTTCAGCCGCGTCACTGATGGGCTTCATATACTCGATGCGTTCGTTGATCCCGAGGCCCGAAGCGAGCTCTTCGAGGAAGCCGAACAGGGTGAATCCCCGGTCATCGGCCGATTGGCCTGCCTTTGCAGCCTCTTCGAAGGTCTTTATCCCGGCGGAGAGCTCGTAGATCTTGTGCAGCTGGGCATCCTTTGATGCGATGGATTTGCCCAGGTCGGAGCGGTAAGCCGTCAGGGGCAGAATCACCCCCACGATGAGGATGAACAGGCCTACAAAGAGCACACCACCGGAAAAGATCACCTTTTCCCGCTTCGAGAGATTGAGATACCGTTCTATCTTCTGCATAGGAGCTTTACATTCACCCTCTGATTTGTCTTGTCCACATTTGCGGTTACGATCTTCACCTCGGAGAAAAACCCCAGTGAGGACATGTTCGCCTTTATCTTCTCCACATTATCATACGACTTGGTGCTCCCCGAAAGGGTCACGGTATTCTCGTCCATGGTGATGTTGTCGAACACCACATCGATATCCCTTGGAATACCGACACTGATGTCATTCAGGATCTCCAGGGGGGAGTCCTTGGTGCTCCCGACAGGTCCTCCCGCCTTGCCCGAGACCCTGCCGAGCTGCTGCTCCATCTGCTTGATCGGGTCCACCATGGGGGTTCCCGCAGGCATCGCGGAAGAGAATTCCTGCCTGATCTTCTCAGTGAGTTCGTTGTTGACCCGTGCCTTCAGGTACACGTCCAGACCGGTGGCCGAGAGCCACAGGAGGACGAGGACGAGAACCACCTTAGCCCAGACCCCGGCATAACTTTTTATGATCTCCATCCGCTTGGTGAACGAGAGGTCGTCCTGGCGGAAGTTCACGGCATCGGTCGGGTCCATCGCCCTGCAGGCCAGGGAGGCCGCCATGAAATTGACCAGGAGGTCGTCGAGGGAACCGTCAAAATGGATGTCCTTGAGCGGAGGTATCTCGGTTGCAATGTCACTGGTGTCCTCGAATCGCGCGGGAAGGTCCTTTATCAGGTGTGCATATCCCAGGGGGACCAGCACCGTCTCCCCGGCGGGAGAGCCGATACGGTGAAGGGCGATGAGGATCTCCCGGATATACGCATCCAGCGCCTCCGAGGCGATGACGCCCTCGCCCAGGGCATGATCCATGGTCTCTTTGTCCTGCAGGCCACCCGGGGCGACCTTTTCAAAGCCGTAGGGGAATGCCCCCACATATTTGAGTTCCGTGCCGTCGAGCACGGCAAGAGAGGTGTCATGCCACCCCATATGGAGAAAGACATAGCGCTTGCCTCCCTCGCACTCGAAGAGGTTCCGGGCACCGCCCGCAAGGGCAACTGTTGGCGAGTCGATGATCCCGGGTTCGAGATCGGCTGCCTTGAGCCAGGTGATGAGGTGCTCCACCGAGCTGTGCCGAGCAGACAGCGTTTCCAGGCGATACAGTCCGGCGTCGTCTTTGCCCAGAAATATGAAATCCACGATGACCCTGTCTTCGAGAACAGGCAGCAGGGTTTCCACCTCTGTAGCGATGGTTTCGGCTATCTTCCTGCGGTCGCCAAAGGGTCGCAGGAGTGGCCGGTACATGATCTCATTCTCGCTGAGGCTCACGGCACAGGTATCCGGGACAACGCCGAGGCCCTTGATGATACTGCCGATATCGCCGGCATCTCCCTGCTGAGCCCCCGAGCCGGAGCCCGGAGTTCTCCGTGCGCTCAGGAGTTTCTCGACGACGAGTTCGGAGATCCCCACCTTGAGCAGGCACGCGCTCACCGACACGGTATCCCAATAAATTCCCAGCGTAGATCTTGCCATGTACCCTGTCCTAATAACAATCAGTATATCTTATAATACACTATTTGGGCCTTGTTGTTAATGCGTTCCAGCACTGCTTTGATATTTATCTGCGCCCCCGAGGGCATGCTCCCCCTGATATCTGCGCTGAAGCGGGAGCTCTTGATGTCTATGATGTTCTTGATCCAGGTCATCTCGCCGGACGTATCGCTCAGGTCGATCCCCTGGATACATTCGTAGGTGGCCTGCATGAAGGGCCTGCAGTCTTTGATGCTGTCAACCACATCCTGGCCGATCAGTTCCGACATGCTCATGAGGACCACGTCAGGCGCCGTATTGATGTTGATCTTCCCCCCCGTGCCGACGGTCACGTATCCCTTTATTCCCTCATACTGTTCCGTACCATAATAGTACTCGGATTTCATCCCCTTGACGAGCATTATCTCCTCGGGCGTGTCCATGGGGCCGTTCTTGCAGAGATACGGGGTCTCCAGCGATTCATAGTAATCGTTCTCCGCCCCGAAGGTGGTCTCGTTGTCCGGATCCAGCCAGTCGATCAGGGCATTGATGAGATCATCGAGCTCCTCATCGGTGATCTCGATCTCCAGCAGGGCAAAGAGCCTCTTCAACTGGAGGACCCGGAACTCCTGCTCCCCTTCGGCGATGAGGCCGTTCAGGTCGATCTTGCCGCATTCATCCTTGAGGGTCCCGGAGAATACCGGGCCCTCGAGAAAGGCCGAGGCCGCCAGGGCATAGTCTGAAAACGCACCCCAGTCTTCATCCTCGGAATCATAGGCCTGGTCATCGTTAGCGAGCATGACGACAGCGGCCTCGATGCCGGCACGGGCGATATACTGTGCCTGGAGGGAATCCCTGAAATTATAGGTGAGCTCCATGTCAAGGCCCTGATCCGCGCTGAAATTCACCACCATGACGGTAAAAAGGGAGACAATACTCAAGACCAGCAGGAGGACAACGCCCCGTCTATCCCGTATCAGCCGCATCATGGGCGCCTACCCCTGTACCTTCTTCAGGACAATGGACGACAGTGCCAGCGATGCAACCCCGGTTACCTCGAAGGGTTCGTCAGGCCCTGCAAAGGTTATGGTGATCCTGACCTCTCTCGGGAGGTAGAGCTGTTCGTCGAGATTCCACGTTGCGGTCTCCCGGGAGTCCTTGTCGATGTATTCGATATTCATCCCGATCACGTTTTCCGCCAGTTCCATCTCTCTGCCGGAAGAGGTGATGCCGTGGTGAAAGGTGCAGTCATCCCTCCTCATGAGGTAATATTTCCCCTGTTCCTCCATCTCCTTGAGATAGTATCCCACCTCGCAGATGCCCCCGGAAACACCGGGCAGACCGAGATCGGCAGCGGTGGTAAACGAGATGCTGTCGTTGTCCCGATCGACATCCGTGTCGTCAGTGCCCACGAACCGGTACAGGGAGATCTCGTCATCGCTGAGTTCCCGGTCCGAATAGGGCACATAGGCGCAGTTCAGATCCTTGAGGATGCGGTCCATGACGATTCTCACCATCTGGTACGTTTCCCGCTGCGCCCTGACCGACTCCATCATCTTGTGGGACTGGAAGAACGTCGTGTTCACGATGGACATGGCTACGGCGGCAATGACGATTGCCAGGAGCAGCTCTATGAGGGTGAACCCCCTACTTCGCAGAAAGGAATGAGACAAATCGGGTCTCAAGATTACCTCCCTGCCCCCAGATGATATTCAGGGTATATTTGTAATAGCCGTCCAATGGTGTCGGCTCGATCTCTTCGGTGTAGGTGTATCCTGCATAATCTTCACCAAAATCCCCCTGGTCGTTACCGGAGGCTATCGTCTCTTCGCCGGAAGTAATCTTCGCGATCCGCTCCTGGGCGAGCAGCGTGGCCGTGGTGATGAATTTCGAGCGCACGGACATCTCGATCCCCTGGTTTTCCGCCTTGAGAAGCCACAGGAAGGTGATGCTCAGGATGACCATGGCGATGAGCACCTCCAGGAGGGTGAAACCTCTAGCCATAGGAGACCTCGACGTAGTGGTCATAAATGCGGAGATTCCCGGAAAAGGGCTTTATCTCCATGGTGTAGGTCTTGCCGAAGCCGCCTTCCAGGTAGATCACCCCCTGCTCTATCACGCCTTCCGGGGTCACCAGGATATCCACCTGGCCCTGCTGCCTGGCACTCTGATACGGACTCTTGATGTTCTTGAACACGACCCCCTTGGGGAGCTCCTTCTCCTTCACCATGTCCGGGATGACCCCGGAGCTCTCCGGTTTGGGATAGAGGGCCACCGAGGCATTATCGATATCAAACCGCACGTAATAGGGCTTGTGCTGGGTAACGGCAGAAGACCTGGCGAACTGGATGATCATGAGTATGTCCCGGGCCGCCTTGTCCATACTCGACGACGAGATCCCGGTATAGAGTCTCGGCCCGATGTACCCCAGGGTGATCCCCGCGATCACCAGGATGATGATGAGCTCGAGGAGGGTAAACCCCCTACTGCTGCGTCTCGACTTCCCAGTTTCCGATATCGGCATCGTTGCCCTCCCCGCCGGGCTGACCGTCAGCGCCATAGGAAAACAGATCGAAGCTGGTGGTGTTTCTCACCCCGGGGTTCAGGTAGGCATACTCATTCTTCCAGGGATCCATCGGCACCCTGGACTTCTCCAGGTAGCCACCTTCCCGCCAGCTCTTGGGTACATTCCCCACAGAGGGTTTTTCCACCAGCGCCCTGAGCCCCTGCTCCGTAGACGGGTACTCTCCGTTATCAAGACGGTACATGTTCAGTGCATTCTCCAGCGCCTGGATCTGTATCTTTGCCTGGGTCTGCCGGGCCTCTTCGGGCTTGCCCATGATCCTGGTGCCGACGTAGGTGGCCAGGATACCGAGGATGACAATGACAACCAGCAGTTCCAGAAGCGTAAATCCTTTGTTCCTCATAGGTCTTCTCCTTCGTGTTTATCGAACGATCGTACTCATCTCCAGCATGGGCAGGAGAATTGCCAGGACTATCGAACCCACCATGATTCCCATGATAATGATCATGACCGGCTCCAGTATCGATGTCAGCCCTGCCACGGATGTCTCCACATCCTCCTCGTATGCCTGCGCCGCCTTCAGAAGCATCTCCTCAAGGGTGCCGCTCTTCTCCCCGGTGGCGATCATGTGGGTGATGATGGGGGGAAACACGCCCGACTTCTTCAGGGGAGCGGCTATGCTCGATCCCTCCATGACCTCGCCGATGGACTCCTCGAGGCAGGCCTCCATGACCCTGTTCTGGACAACCGTCTTGACGATCCTCATGGAATCGATGATGGGGACCCCCGAAGAGAGCAGCGTCCCGAGCGTGCGCGCAAACCTGGCCACCGAGATCTTCTTGTAGATAGCACCGTAGATCGGCATCCTCATCCTGATCCGGTCATACTTCATGGCCCCGCCCGGTGTCCTCTTCCACTTCACGAAGAGCACCGCGCATGCAGCCGCAATGATGATGATGAGCCACCAGGCCCACCCGAGGAACTCGCTCACCCCGATGAGGATCCTCGTCGGAAGCGGGAGCACCTGGTTCATGTTGTCGAACATGCTCACCACCTTCGGCACCACCGAGGTAAGCAGGTAGAGCAGGACAACCATGGACACGAAGAAGAGCAGGAGGGGATAGATCAGGGCGGCCCCTACCTTTGCGCGGAGCCGGTGCTGGCCCTCCATGAAATCGGCGAGTCTGACCAGGACTACATCCAGGGCACCGCTCGCCTCTCCCGACCGCACCATGTTGATGTAGAGATCCGGGAATATCCTCCTGTGCTTTCCCAGCGCATCGGCGAACGACACGCCCTCGTTCACGGAATCCCTCACCTGGGCAACGGTTTTCTTCATCGCCGGGGACTCTGTCTGTTCGTACAGGGCACTCAGCGAATCCACCAGGGGGATCGCTGCACCCACCAGGGTGGAAAGCTGCCTGGTCATCACGGTAATATCCTCGTGCCTGACCCTGCCGACGAAGCGCTTGAGGGACAGGTCCTTCATCCCCCGGACCGGGGCGGAGGCCTCTTCCGCTATGGTGCTGACAAATACCCCCTGGGACCGCAGCTTGAGCTTGGCCTCTCTCAGCGAGGTGGCATCGATCATGCCCTGGGCCGACTTGCCCTTCTCAGTGTATCCGCTCCAGTTATATAGCGCCAACTAGTCCCCCTGTGTGTTTTCTGCCTTGGGCCTGTCCTGAGAGCCCGTGCCCGAAGAACCCTTCTCCTTTTCGAGTGTGGTGAAATACGCCTCATTCACCACCACGGGGATCTCCCCCCTGATGGTCTCTCTGAGCCTTGCTACCTGCTGTTCCAGGAGTTCCCTGGACATGGTTCTCTCGATGGATTTTCTGGCCTGGTCGAGCGTCTTGGTCTTGGCAGGCTTCGTGTTCTCCACCTTGATGATGTGGTACCCGAACGACGATTTCACCACCCCGCTCGTCTCGCCTTTTTTCAGGGCAAAGGCCGCCTTCTCGAAGGCAGGGTCCATCTTGCCGGGTTCAAACCAGCCCAGGTCTCCGCCTTTTTCTGCTGACGGGCATTTCGACTTCTCTTTTGCCAGCCCGGCAAAATCAGCCCCCTGTTGAAGCTTCTTCAGGATCGTCCCGGCTTCCTCCTCGCTGTCCACCAGGATGTGTCTGGCCTTGACCCTGCCGGGAGTCACATAGGTATCCTGGTGTTCCCGGTAGTACCTCTCGATATCCGCCTCTTCGACCTTGACCGTGCCCCGGAGCTCCTCTTCCAGCTCCCTGGCCAGGGTCTGTTCGGTCAGGTAATCGAGCTTGAGCCTCACGTCCGGCCTCTTGTCCACCCCGCGACGCCTGGCCTCCCACGCGAGCATCTTCATGCTGACCAGGGCATCGACGAGCTCCCTGCGGCCTTCGGCAGTGGCATACCTCGCCCGGTACTGGGCAGGGATCTGGGTAAGGATCTGATCGATATCGGCCTGGGTAATCCGCTCATCCCCCACCTGTGCGATGATCTCACCCGTGGCGGAGCCCTCTTCGTTCCCGGCGGCCGACAAGGTGCCCTCAGGTGCCGGGTTTCCGCTGCCGTTGCCGCAGCCGTAAAGAAAGACGAAAACAAGAAACAGTAGGCCTGCAATCTTTTTCAAGAGATCCTCCTTTTTGCCATATCCATCCGTTACGCGATTGTCGTGCACACAGGATACCACCAGAGCAGAGCCCGTGTCATCACCCATCCTGCTCACCCCTGTGCTGCAGCACCGTGTATGGAACAGGTTCACCCGCAGTGGCAGGTTCCGGGACCGTCAGGTGCAACGAGGGTGCATACATCGTAGGGTGTGCCTGCAGCCGGTGATGCATTGCCGGGGCAAAAGCAGGACTGCTCTTGAGCAGCACAGCCTGTCCGGGCGCTCGCTGCTCTTTCCGCATCAGTTCATCCCCCGGTGTCTCGCCACCGGATGTAATCGGAAACATAGGGGGAATAAACAACGAATGGACCGCGAAGTCAAGCAGGAGCTTTCCCACCCACCTCAGGTGGCGAGGTCCTTGAGATACGGCAGCTGCCCGTCCTTTTCGGAGAGTATGGGGGATGCAACCGGCCACTCAATGGCCAGATCCGCATCGTCCCACCGGATGCCCCCGTCTGCCTGGGGAGCGTAGGGCGAGTCGACCTTGTAGAGGACACGGGTATTGTCTTGGAGGGTACAGAACCCGTGGGCAAAACCCCGCGGGACGTAGAGCATTCTCAGATCGGAACTGTCAAGCTCCACCGAGATCCACTGGTGAACTGTCGGGGAGTCTTTCCTGAGGTCCACGATAACATCGTATATGGCACCGCTGATCGCCATGACCAGTTTTGCCTGGGCATGGGGGAAATACTGGAAGTGCAGTCCGCGGAGCACCCCCCGTTGTCTCGAGAAGGAATAGTTGTCCTGCACAAACTGCACCTCGATCCCGTTGTCGGCAAACATCCTGTTACTGAAGGTCTCGACAAAGAACCCCCTCGCGTCCCGGTGTATGACCGGCTTCAGGACAAAGGCACCCGGCAGCGCTGTCTCAATGAATTCCATGGCTTCTCCTCACAGGGAAACCAATACCGCACTCTCGTCGAAATATCAACAATGCCGAGCACCTGGTTCCCCCGGAGGAATTCATGGCTCATCGAGCTCCATCTGGCGCCATATCTCGCTTACCCTGTCGTGGTAGCGGGGAGAGACATGCATGGGAAACACCCGCTTCGCCCCCAGCCTCCTGGCGATCATCCCGGCCTGCCGGGCCGTGAGATGCCCTTTGAGCGACGCCTGATCCTGCATATCGTCGAGGTAGTAGGTCTCGATAAAGAGGATGTCGACCTCCCCGGCTATGCTCTCCATGAGCCTGACATTCTCTTCACAAAAGCCTATATCGGTGAAAAAGGCGATCTTCTGGCCGGAGGTCATGATGACGAGGTCATCGGCGAGTTCGCACACCCGTACCTGCCGGGTGCCCGCAGCAGCATCGACCTCGATGATCTCGCCCGCGTCCCCGGAGAGGATGCACTCTTTGAGCCTGCCGATCCAGCGACCCGGGATATACCCTCTCCGCTTGATCATGTCGCGCCTGATGTTCACGTGGAAGATCTCTTTGAGGACAAACCCGAGGCAGGCGATATGGTGATCGAGGATCACGGCGTCCACCCGGTACCTGGGAGCCTGGACAACGGCAGGTCCTTCCCGCTCGAGTGTCTCCTGCGAGATCACCTCGAAGCCCGTGGCGGCACTCGTCCTGGTGACCAAAGTGGTGCGGGCCTGCACCTCGTGAATAATGATATCCAGCGGGTAGTCCTGCGTGAGGTTCCAGGTGTATGCATGGAGTTTTGCGAGCATCTTTGCCGTGATGCCCTCGGGACCGTAGATGTGCATGGGCTTGTCCCGGTGCAGGATGATGCGCAGGACCTGATCGATGCCGATGAAGTGATCCATGTGGGTATGGGAGATAAAGATGGCGTCCAGGCAGAGAATCTCCCGCGCTGCGAGACCCTCGATCCTGCCGCAGTCGAACATGAGGGATTTCTTCTCGTTTAAGATGCGGACATAGACGATGGGGTCGTAGAGCTCGGAGTTCACCAGCCGTGGAAGGAAAGAAGGCCTCATACCTGGTATATACTAAATTACATGCCGAGCGATTTCAAGAGGCTGTCCACATCGTCCTGGGTGGAGACCGCACCGGATTCCCGGCCGGGAATAACCGGGCCTTTGAGTCGGCAGCCGTCATTCCGGGTGGGGGCCATCTCATTGAAGGGGGTTATGGTTTATCCGGGATGTTCTTGAGATCTTCGATCCACGGGGCGTCTTCACTGTCGCTCGGGGCACGGTAATCTCCCCGCGGGGAGAGCGAACCGCCCGAACCCACCTTGGGTGCGTTCGGGATACACGACCGTTTGTACTGGCTGGTCCGGAAGAACTTGCGAAGAAACACCTCGAGCCAGTGCTTTATCTCCCCCAGGGAGTACTCGTTCCGGGCATCCTCGGGCACATCGGGCCAGGAACCCCTGTCCCTGTCGTGCCATGCACTCCAGGAGAGGAACGCGACCTTTGCGGGCCGATACCCGTAGCGGGTGACATAGAACGTGTTGAAATCCTGAAGCTCGTAGGGGCCGATCACCGCCTCGGTACTCTGGGCCGGCTGATCTCCGTTGGTGCCGGGTATGAGCTCCGGACTGATCTCCGTGGCGAGAATGTCGGTGAGACACGCCGAGACATCAGGCCCCAGCAGGTCACGCAGGGCCACCCATCGGATGATGTACTGGATGAGGGTCTTGGGAACACTGGCATTCACGTTGTAGTGGGACATGTGATCGCCCACCCCGTAGGTACACCACCCGAGCGCAAGCTCGCTCAGGTCGCCGGTACCTACCACCAGGGCATGTCGCTGGTTTGCGATCCTGAACAGGACGGAGGTCCTCTGGCCTGCCTGGACGTTTTCGAAGGTGATATCGTAGAGTTCCTGCCCGCTTGCATACGGGTGATCGATATCCTTCATCATCTGCATGCAGCCGGGCCGTATGTCTATCTCCCCCGCCTCGGCACCGAGGGCCTTCATGAGGCCCATGGCATTGGCATAGGTCTTGTCCGAGGTGGCAAAGCCGGGCATGGTGTACGCCTTGATGTTGGTCCGGGGGAGTCCGAGCGTATCCATGGCCCGCGCACAGACAATGAGGGCATGGGTGGAATCGAGCCCCCCCGACACCCCGATGACGAGATTTTTTATCCCTGTGGATTTCATTCTCTTTGCCAGGCCCTGCACCTGGATATTGTACACCTCGTAGCACCGCTTGTCCCTGAGCTCTGCCTGGGAAGGAACATAGGGAAACCGGGATATCTCCCGCTGGAGGGGGATCTCTCCCTGCGGGATCCCGACAGGGAGCGCAACCGTCCTGAACGCGGGCGTGCCGGCCTTGTTCAGGGCCCGGGTGCTGTGGAAGCTCGTCTGGCGCATCCGGTCCTGGGCAAGTCGGCCGAGATCGATGTCCGCACACACGACCTGTGGCTCCCAGGAAAACCTCTGCGATTCGGCGATGAGCGTGCCGTTTTCATAGATGATGGCATGCCCGTCCCAGGCAAGGTCCGTGGTGGACTCACCGAACCCGGCCGCGGTGTAGATATAGGATCCCAGGCACCGTGCGGACTGGTTTGCAGCAAGGTCTCTCCGGTATTCGTCCTTGCCCACGGTGATATTGGAGGCAGACAGGTTCACCATGACCGTGGCGCCGGCTAGGGCGGCAAAGCTCGACGGCGGTATGGGGGACCACAGGTCCTCGCAGATCTCCACGAAAAACCTGAAATCCGGGATTGCCGGGACGTGAAAGATGAGGTCGGACCCGATCGGGATGCCTTCCTGCCCGGCGAGATCCAGGGTCTTGATCGGGATCTCGTGGGCCGGCCTGAACTGTCTGGCCTCGTAGAATTCCCGGTAATTCGGCAGATAGCTCTTCAGAGCGATCCCGGCTATCCTCCCGGCATGGAGGACTATGCCGCAGTTGTACAGGCCATTGACCACCCCGAGCGGGGCACCCACGATGATGGCCATATCCAGATCCCTGGTTGCCTGCAGGAGCGTTTCCAGTGCCTGCCGTACGCTGTGGAGGAGGGCATCCTGGAAAAACAGGTCTTCGTTCGAATATCCCGAGATGCCGAGTTCGGGAAAGACAGCGACGACGGCCTTGTTCTCATGTGCCCGGTGCACAAGGTCCAGCGTCTTTTCAGTGTTAAAGACCGGATCGCTGACCTTGAGCTCGGGGATGCATGCCGCTACCCGGACAAACCCATGACCGTATATATTGAAAAAGTTCTCCACAACCCGACTCCTTTATCTGCTTATCGCAGTAATCCTCATGATGTATACATTATACTATACCGTGTATTCATTCCCGGTGCAATGAATGTGTGCCGCATCCCTCGCTTCAACAAACCGCAGAACACGGTGCATCTGAAGGGTTCATGCCACAGGCAGCCGGTGAATTCCTGCTTGAATTTAGCGTAGTCATCTTGTAAGGATGAGTAAGGGTCGAAGCGGTACAGGTGATCGCTGGCGCTTCGCTTCGGCGAACGCGAGAGGAAAGTCCGGGCTCCGCAGGGCAAGGGTGGTCGTTAACGACGACCGGGGGTAACCCTAGGGAAAGTGCCACAGAAAACAAACCGCTATCTTACGGGGTAGTAAGGGTGAAACGGTGAGGTAAGAGCTCACCAGTTCCCCGGGTGACCGGGGAAGCTTGGCAAACCCCACCCGGAGCAAGACCAAAAGAGGGGCTTACAGGACTGCCCGTCCCGCCCCTGGGTAGGTCGCTCGAGGCAGCAGGCAACCGCTGCCCTAGATGAATGATCACTGCCTGAGACAGGGCAACCTGTTTCAGGAACAGAACCCGGCTTATGAACCGCTTCTGCCCTTTTGAATAGTTCATTGAATGATGGAGCGTGTCGGCCTCACATGGAGAAGAAAACAAGATTCGAGCTCGGGCATACAGAAAAAATCCGCCGATCCATCTATGTGTTCCTGCGCGACGAGCTCGAACGCAGGCTCAAATCCATCGCCCTGGAGGAGCAGTACCGCTTATGCCAGGAGAAGAACATCCCCTACCCCTATGTTGATTCCAGCGAGATGAGGCCCAAAAAAAAGGAATTCTCCAAGGAATCGTCCGAGGCACGGCCGTTTTTCATCATCTTCTGCGAAGACACGATCGATGAGATCCACCAGAAGTATATCCGGTTTTCCGATTCCAACCGGGTCAGGAAAGACACGATCTCGCTGGTCCCCGATATCGGGCTCCACCGCTCGTTCAACTCCGCCGTACGGTTCTTCGAGAGGGATTCCTTCTTCGAACTGCTCGACAAGCTCATTGACGTGGATTACTGCCTGCTCATCCAGCGGGATAACCGGTACAAGAAACGTACCCGGTATTCGCTCACCCACTTCCATGTGAAGATCGACTGGCCCATAGCCGATGCTGCGGAAAGCCTGGCCAAGGAACTGCGGTACATCTCCAAGAACCTCTATGAGAAGGGGGAGCGGTATGCCGAGATCCTGCAGCAGAAGCTGTTCGAGTACTACGGCTGTCATCACCAGGCCTCCGGGGGCCGCAGGTCTGCGGCACTGATTGCCGCCCAGTACCTCAAAGGCATACCCGGCCTCGCAACGGTCTATGTATCGAGCTCCGAGACAAAGACCCTGACCAGATACTCTGAAAAGGGCGTGGCCCGGTATGCAGTCATCCAGATCGACAAGAACTATGCAAAACAGCTCATCGAGAGCAACAACCTCACGGTGGAGGGCTTCCGCCAGGGGTATGCGCTCGGCGAGTCGGAAAATCTCTTTGATGTGATCATCTTCGTGAGCTATAAACATACCGAATGCGGCACCCCCCCTGCTGACGGCAAGCTCCGGATACTCAAACCGGATTACAGCTGGCTTGGGGTAGACATGGAGATGATCCTGCCCATGCCACATGCAGTGAGCTACCGGCCGCTTCATGTCAAATGGGTGTACAGAACATGACACCGAACAAGGAGGAACGATTGGGTAACATTATCGACGGAAAATTTCTGGCAGAAAAGAAGCGGGAAGAGATCTCGCAGCAAGCCGGTGCCTTTTTGAAGAAGTACGGGAGGCAGCCTGGGCTGGCGGTGGTGCTCGTCGGCCAGGATCCCGCATCGGCAATCTATGTACGGAACAAGAAACGGGCCTGCGAACAGACCGGCATCGCCTCGTTCGACTACCACCTGGACGAGACCGTCTCCCAGCAGGAGATCCTCTCACTCATTGACGACCTCAATGCCCGCGCCGAGGTCGATGGTATCCTCGTGCAGCTCCCCCTGCCCTCGCACCTGGTCGAGGAGGAGATCCTCGTGAGGATCGACCCGGGCAAGGACGTGGACGGGTTTCACCCCTACAACCTCGGCAGGCTGCTGATGGGAGAGCCCACGCTGGTCCCCTGCACCCCCACGGGCATCATGTACATGCTCGACGAATACGGCGTTGACATCGACGGAAAGGATGCGATCATCATCGGCAGGAGCAATATCGTGGGGAAACCCATGGCGATCCTCCTCATGATGAGGCATGCCACGATAACCATATGCCATTCCCACACGAAAGATCTCCCCGAACGGGTGAGATCCGCCGACATCGTGGTCGCGGCAACCGGCAGACCCCACATGGTCAAGGGGGACTGGATCAAGGACGGCGCGGTCGTCATCGATGTGGGCATATCGAGAACCGATGCGGGCCTCGTCGGGGATGTCGAGTTTGAAGAGGCAAAGAAACATGCACGCCTCATCACCCCTGTCCCCGGGGGCGTAGGTCCCATGACCATCACCATGCTGCTGGACAACACCCTGCTTGCAGCCAGAACCCATGTCTCCTGAGAAAGACCGAGATCGTCCGGGTACGCTTCGGGGAATAACTTCGTCATTGTATTTTCCGGTGCGTGGTCATATGGAGGGAGTTATCGTCCGCAGCAGCCGGGGTCACGCAGCAGAGAGGTTCCGGGATAGAGCTTTTTTCCCCGGGCAATAGCGGTATCGAAGGGATTGGAGATCCACACATGAGAACAGTACTCTATGATGAGCATGTCAGGCTTGGCGCGAAGATAGTAGATTTTCACGGGTGGGAGATGCCCGTGTGGTATTCCGGCATCAAGGATGAACACATGGCGACACGGACTGCGGCCGGGCTGTTCGATGCGAGCCATATGGGGGAGCTGTTCGTCAGCGGGCAGGACTGCGCCTCCTTCCTGGATCGCATCCTCACCAGGCAGATCGCCCCCATGAAGCCCGGCAAGGTCCTCTACACCTTCTTTCTCAATGACAAGGGCGGCATCATCGATGACCTCACGGTGTACTGCATCACGCCCGGGATACGATACATGCTCTGCGTGAATGCCTCCAATACTGAAAATGACCTGGCGTGGATACGCAGCCAGAACCAGGAGAACTCCATTATAGAAGACCGCAGTCCCGGGACTGCCCTGCTTGCCCTGCAGGGCCCTGATTCCGCCAGGATACTTGGAGACTGCCTCAAGTTCGATCTGGACAGCCTGCGGTACTTCACCTTTGCCGAGCTGGAATCATCCGGGTATGGCAGGCTTCTTATTTCGAAGACCGGCTATACGGGTGCCGGAGGCGTCGAGATCTTCCTGCAGGCAGACCATGCCCCCCGGCTGTGGCGCTGTCTCATCGATGCCGGCGCCGTCCCGTGCGGACTCGGTGCCCGGGATACCCTCAGGCTCGAGATGGGCTACCCGCTCCACGGCAACGACATCGACGAGGGTACAACCCCCCTGGAGGCCCACCTGGACTTTGCCGTGGACATGGACAAGCCGCACTTCATCGGCAGGGAAGCACTTGCCGAACAGCTGCACAAGGGTCTCGGCAGGCGGCTTTCCGGCGTTGAACTCCTGGACAAGGGGGTCCCCCGCCAGGGGTTCCTCTGCCTGAAAGACGATGAACAGGTCGGGGTCATTACCTCGGGGAGTATCTCGCCGGTTCTCGGCCGCGGCATCGCCCTGGCTTATCTGGACAGTTCGTTTCAATACGGTGAAGAGATCGCCGTAGAGGTGAGGTCGAAGCAGCTCAGGGCAGTGGTGAAAAAGCCCCCCTTTGTCAGCGGGACCTTATCGAAATAATACTATGTGAGGAGAGAGATGAACATACCTGATGACTTGCTGTATACCCAGGATCACGAATGGGGAAGGATCGAAGACGGCACCCTGCGGGTCGGCATCACCGATTATGCCGCCACCGAACTGGGGGATATCGTCTTTGTGGAATTTGTCGAGAAGGGCTCGCACGTTGCCAAGGGTGAAGCCTTCGGGACCATCGAGTCCGTCAAGGCCGTATCGGAGGTCTATGCGCCGGCGAGCGGCACCGTCACCCAGATCAACGAGCCTCTCGCGGACACGCCGGAGCTCCTCAATCAGGACTGCTACGGGGATGCCTGGATGGTTGTCATCGAAATGGACGACCCCTCTGAGGTGAAAGACCTCATGGATGCACCGGCATATGAGGAGTTCCTTGCGCAAGAGGCAAAATAAATGGCATACCTCTCCCACACAAAGGACACCCTGGCCGCCATGCTGAGCACCATCGGCATCGACGACCCGGAAGACATCTTTTCCTCCCTGCCGCAAGAGCTGAGGTTCAGCGGCAGGCTCGACATCCCCGGGCCCCTCGACGAGGAGTCCCTGCGCAGGGAATTCACGTGCGAGCCTTCGCGGGTCGTCTTTGCGGGCGGCGGCATTTACCGCCATCACATACCTGCCCTCGTGGACGCCATCGCCTCCCGCCAGGAGTTCCTGACCGCCTATACCCCGTATCAGCCCGAGATAAGCCAGGGGACCCTCCAGGCCATCTTCGAGTTCCAGAGCATGATGGCTGCGCTGACCGGCATGGACGTGTCCAATGCCTCCATGTACGACGGTGCCACTGCCCTGGCCGAGGCCGCCCTCATGGCTTCCCGGATGAAGGGGATCAGACGGATCCTCGTTACCCGTTCCACCCATCCCACATACCGCTCGGTGCTGAAAACCTATCTTGCGCACAGCCCGCAGGTCGAGGTCGTCGAGGTGCCCTTCGAGATCGCGACCGGCCGGACAGACCTCAAATCCTTCGAAGGCATGGTCGGCCCTGACGCAGCGGTCTTTGTCCAGCAGCCCAACTACTTCGGGGTCATCGAGCCCATGGAAAAACTGGCACGGATCGCTTCACGCGCCGGCTTCCGGGGCATTATCGTCACCGAGGCGATCTCTCTGGGCGTGCTGAAGAGCCCTGGATCCTTTGGTCCGGATATCGTGCTGGGCGATGCACAGTCCTTCGGCAACCCGCCGGCTGCTGGCGGCCCGCTGCTGGGTTTTCTCTGCGTGAAGAGGGAACACATCCGGCGCATCCCCGGCAGGATCGTCGGGCTGACCAGGGACGCAGACGAGCGGCAGGCCTTCTGCCTCACGCTGGCGACCCGCGAACAGCACATCAGGCGGGAAAAGGCCACCTCAAACATCTGCACCAATCAGGGCCTGTGCGCACTGCGGGCAGCCCTGTACCTGAGCGCCATGGGTCCGCAGGGCCTGCGCCAGGTGGCTTCCCAGTGTGCGGCCGGGACGCGCTACCTCATGAGACTGCTCGGGGAAAAGGGCGTGAGCCCGTACTTCAACGCCCCGGTCTTCCACGAATTTGTCATCAGGATGGACGATGCCCGGCGCAGCGCCCTGGAAGAAAGCGGCATCATCCCCGGCATCCCCATCAGCTCTCATTATCCCGAACTGGAAGATGCCCTGTTGGTGAACGTAACGGAAATGAACACGAAAGAGGACTGCAGATGTCTGATCGAGCGACTATAACCCGGTTCCCGGAGATACGCGAACCCTTGCTGCGAGCCAGGAGCGCTGCGGGAAAAAATACCCGGCCCTGCCCCGCCCCCTTTGATGCCGCGGATCCGGCCGACCTTGACATCGCCGAGAAGCTGCCGGATATCCCCGACGTGTCGGAGGTGGAGACCGTCAGGCACTTCACCAGGCTCTCGCGGCTCAACTACGGCATAGACCATGGCATGTATCCGCTCGGCTCGTGCACCATGAAGTACAACCCGAAGATCTCCGAAGAACTGGCTCGCCGGTTCCAGGCCGTTCACCCCGCAGACACCCGCGCCATGAACACGGTCCTGGGCTACTGTGCCCTGCTCCAGGGGTATCTCCGGGAGATCTGCGGCATGGATGCGTGCTGCCTGTGGCCGGCCGCGGGCGCCCACGGCGAGCTGACGGGCATGATGACCATCAAGAAGGCCGTTGAACGCTCGGGAGGCGCCAGGACCAAGGTCCTCATACCCGATACGGCCCACGGCACCAACCCTGCATCCTGCACCATCGCCGGCTTCACGACGGAGAATATCCCTTCCGGCAAGCAGGGTTATCTGAGCGCCTCGACGCTCAGGGAACACCTCGACGGTCACGTCGCCGCCCTCATGATCACCAATCCCAACACCCTGGGGATCTTCGAGCGCGAAATCCAGGAGATTGCCCGGCTCCTCCACGACAACGGCTCCTACCTCTACATGGACGGAGCGAATCTCAATGCCATCCTCGGTATCGCCCGGCCCGGCGACATGGGTGTCGACTGCATGCACATAAACCTCCACAAGACCTTCGGCACACCCCACGGAGGTGGTGGACCCGGAAGCGGACCTGTCCTGGTCACCAAAGAACTGGAACGTTTTCTTCCCTCGCCCGTCATCGTGTGTGATGACTCGGGCAACCACAGCCTGAACTGGGACCGGCCGGACAGCATCGGCATGGTTCACTCCTGCCTGGGCAATGTGAACGTCCTCATCAGGGCCCTCGTATACCTGCTGAGCCTGGGCGGGGAAGGCCTGCGCGAGGTGTCTCTCAGGGCAGGCCTCAATGCGAACTACCTCAAGAGCAGGCTTTCACGATGTTTCGACCTCCCCCTGGACACCCCGACCCTCCATGAGTTCGTCCTGTCTGACAGGTACCAGAAGGAGCACGGGGTCACCACCATGGACATGGCAAAGGCTCTCATGGAATTCGGATTCCACCCGCCCACGGTCTATTTCCCGCTCGTGGTCCCGGGCGCCATCATGGTAGAACCCACCGAGACCGAGTCCCTCGAGGAGCTCGACCGGTTTGCACAGGCCATGGAGACCATTGCCGCCATGAGCCGCGAAAACCCGCAGACCCTCCATGAAACCCCGCAGGCATGCCCGGTCAAGCGCGTCGATGAGGTCTGGGCTGCACGGAATCTCGTGCTCACCTGGGGGGCAGGTGAATCCAATGAGGAGGACCCGGTATCTAAATGAGTAATACAAAAGACAAACTCTCCGATGCCGCGCTTGTCATCAGGATAAAGGATGATGACTCAAAGGCCCTGGAGGAGATTGTGAAACGATATTCCAATAAGGTGTATAACTTGGCATTTCACCTCACCAGGGACGCGTCTGCTGCAGAGGAGATCATGCAGGAGGTCTTCCTCACGGTCATTGCAAAGATTGCCACCCTCACCAACGAGGCATACTTTGCAACATGGCTGTACCGGGTCACCACCAATGCGGCGTACGGGTTTCTCCGCAAAGAGAAGAAGTTCTCCGACCAGCCTTCGGTTGACGACATGAATCAGGATCAGAGCCCGACCTATGACTGGTCCACCCTGCCCGACGACATCCTGCTCTCCGAGGAGAGCAGCTCGGTATTGAGGGAGTCCATAGACTCGCTTCCGGAAACCATGCGCACCATCGTGATCATGAAGGATGTCGACGGATTCAAGAACGAAGAGATCGCCCAGTCGCTGGGGCTGAGCGTCCCGGCGGTAAAGTCGAGGCTGCACAGGGGAAGGCTCATCCTGAGAAGAACCCTCTCGGACTACTTCAGGAAATACTCTGATGCTTCAGGGGAAGACGTATGAATTGCAAATTATGCTCTGCACTCTTTCAGGAATATCTGGAAAACACCCTTTCCGAAGACCTCATCAACGAGCTGAACAACCACATGAACCACTGTGAGCGGTGTGGCATATTCTTCAGAACATACTCCCTGACCGTGACCCTTTCACGGCAGGTGGAAACCCCGAGCTGCGTGAGCACCGAGAAGATCCAGCGGCTCACGGCACTCCTGTGTGAACGGCTGCTTTCCAAATAACTTCCGTATCGCCCTGGGGACTTCGCCGTGGATGACCACACCACGAAAACCCTGCCGTCCGGGCAGGGCAACATGCCTGATGTGTTCGCCGGTCTTATCCGGGTGACGCCGGGAGATTGAACCTTTTTTCCACACCCCGGTCATTGTGTGCAGCATTCGGATTATCATTGATTTATTGGTTCATTATTGGTAGTGTGTCTTGCTACCGCTTCAATTTTGATTACTTTTCGGAGAGGGTACGCAACTGCCAATTCATAAAGGATTGCGACTGAGATGCTATGGAACGAGGGCACCAATTCGAATGAGAGAAAAAGGAAACGGATCCCGACAGACGCCCCACTGAGAATTTGCCTCTTTACCTATCGAGGGAATCCCACCTGCGGTGGACAGGGGGTGTACATCAGGAGACTCAGCAGGTCTCTGTCAGATCTCGGACACACGGTCGATGTGGCCTCGGGACCACCCTACCCGGTCCTCGACAAGGGCATAAAACTGCACAAGATCCCCAGCCTCGACCTGTACAATCCGGACGATCTCTTCAGGGTGCCGAGATTGCGGGAACTCATCTCCCCGGTCAACCTCCTCGAATGGCTCGGGGTATCCAGCGGCGGTTTTCCCGAACCGTTCACCTCCGGCCTGAGGATCTGGAACTTCATGCGGGCCAATGCAGCCAGCTATGACATCTTCCACGACAACCAGTGCCTCGCCTACGGGCTCCTCGGGATCAAATCCATCGGGCTGCCCACCATTGCCACCATTCATCATCCCATCACGGTCGACAGGGACGTGGAACTGAACTCGGAGAGCATCTGGTGGAGAAAACTCAAGGTCCTGAGATGGTACTCGTTCATCAACATGCAGAAACGGGTCTCCAGGAAGCTCTCCCATATCATAACCGTATCCGAGGCATCAAAGGATGACATCGGCAAAGCCTTTGCGATCCCCCCCTACAAATTCAGGGTAGTAGCCAACGGCATCAATACGGATATCTTCCATCCACTCCCCGGGGTCAAGCGCCTGGACAACCGCATCATGGTGACCAACAGCGCAGACACTCCGCTCAAGGGGCTGCGATACCTGATAGAGGCCGTTGCATCGATACGGAAAAACCGCGACGTGACCCTGACCGTGATCGGGAAGCCCAAGGAAAACGGGTCTATTGCACAGCAGGTGAACAGGCTCGGCGCCCACGACTATATCCGCTTCACCGGCCGTATCGACGATGATGAGTTCGCCCGCTTCTATGCGGAGACCACCATGGCCGTGGTCCCCTCGGTCTATGAGGGTTTCGGGCTGCCTGCGGGAGAGGCGATGGCATGCAGGGTACCGGTCATCAGCACCACCGGAGGCGCCCTGCCGGAAGTGGTAGGGGATGCGGGAATTCTCGTGCCCCCCGGAAATGCCCGTGCCCTCGAGACCGCGATCATCGATCTCCTGGACAACCCGGAAAAGAGAGAACGCCTCGCCCAGGCAGGATATGAACGGGTGAAATCACATTTTACCTGGAGCAACACGGCAAAGAACGTTGTGGAGGTGTACAGAGAGGCCCTCGATGCTCACTGTTGACTTCACGAACCTCGACCTTGCCCCCGGATCCTACGTGCTCGATGCTGGGTGTGGCGCGGGGCGTCATCTGAGCCAGGCCTTCCGGTACACCGGGGTGAACGTGGTCGGCGTCGACCTGAACAGAAAGGATGCCGACGTGGCCAACCGCACCCTCAATGCCATGCGCCACGAGAAAGAAGACGGCAGCGGGGCAAAGATCGTCTGCACGAGCGACATCACGAGGCTGCCCTTTGCCGATGAAACATTTGACGTGGTCATCTGCTCCGAGGTGCTCGAACACATCCCTGACCTGCACCGTGCAATTGCGGAGATAATCCGGGTACTCAAGCCGGGCAAATCACTGGTGGTCAGCGTGCCCCGCTATTTCCCGGAGAGGATCTGCTGGGCACTCTCGGAAGACTACCATACTGAGAAAGGCGGTCATATCAGGATATTCAAGAAACGCCAGTTGATCGAACTGCTGGAGAATGCCGGGACCAGATGTGTCCGGACCGGCTGGGCGCATGCCCTCCACAGCCCCTACTGGTGGTTGAAATGCCTGGTGGGTCACAAGAACGACGAAGCGCTGCCCGTTAAGCTCTACCACAAATTCCTGGTCTGGGACATCATACGAAAACCCTTTCTAACCAGAACCCTAGACAAGATACTGAATCCGTTCATCTCCAAGAGTATCGTACTATATCTGAAGAAAGGTGATCCATATGGAGCTTGAAATATCCCCCAGGAGGAACTCTTACCCCATCGATATCGAGACACTGGCGGCATCCATCGCCCAGGGACAGCAGGATTCGGGAGAAATACCGTGGTACGAGGGCGGAAAGACCGACCCATGGGATCATGTCGAGTCCGCCATAGGCCTGAGCATCGGCGGGTATCTCGAAGAGGCCAGACGGGCATTTGAATGGCTCGCGTCCACGCAGCTTGCCGACGGGAGCTGGTACTCCTCGTATCGGCAGGGAAAACCCGAGGACATGACCAAGGAATCAAACCAGTCTTCCTACATTGCGGTAGGGGTATTTTACTACTACCTCATCACGCAGGACAAACCCTTTCTCGAATATATCTGGCCTGCCGTGCGTGCCGGCATCGACTATGCAGTAGATCTCCAGGGCACGGGCGGGGAAATCTACTGGGCCAGAAACCCGAAGGGGTCCATGGACCCCATGTCTCTTCTGACCGGTTCCAGCTCCATTTACATGAGCCTCAAGTGCGCGCTGGTTCTTGCACTGCTTCTCGGGGAGAGCCATCCTCACTGGCAGGCGGCGCTCAAGAGACTGGGCGAGGCAATCCGCTACCGGCCATACCTGTTCAACAAGACCAAATCGCGCTATTCCATGGACTGGTTCTATCCTGTGCTGTGCGGCGCCCTCACCGGGGGTGAGGCGGAAAAACGCATGGACCGGTTCTGGAACAAATTCGTGGTGGAAGGGCTCGGCGTGAGATGCGTATCCGACAGCCCCTGGATCACCATGGCCGAGACCTCGGAACTCGTCATCGCACTGGCAGCCATGGGTGAAACTCAGCGGGCAGAGGCGATGCTTACCTGGATACAGAACAGGAGGCATGAAGACGGCACGTATTACTGCGGCGTGACATTCCCGGATATGGTGATCTGGCCTGTCGAAAAGTATACCTGGACCAATGCCGTGGTCATGATGGCAGCGGATGCCCTGTATCATATCACCCCGGCATCGCAACTGTTCAACCATGCCTTCTGGGAGATCGGCCAGGGCACAAAGTCGCACATGTATCGATTCCTGAAACAGAAACACCCGGTATTCAGCATTCGAGACGCATTCTGCTAAATTTTCACCATACGAGGAGTTATAGCAATGATACGCGACTACCGGCCATACTACATCAAGAAATGCGACCTGCTCTTTCGGGACTGGTACGTCGAGCACTTCCTGAGACCCCATTTCAAGCACCTGGGCACAGGGTGCACCTTCATGAAACCCTGGCATGTTCAGGTGTTCGGGTGGCCCATAGAGCTGGGGGACCATGCCAATGTCATCACCACCTCCGACCACAAGGTGCGCTTGACCATCTGGTCGGAAAAGGATACCGAGGCGTTCATCCGTATCGGCAGCTACTGCCTGATCTGCCCCGGGGTGAGGATCAGCGCCGCGACAGCCATCACCATCGGCGACAGCTGCATGGTCGCCAGCAGCGTCTACATTACCGATGCCGACTGGCATGGCCTCTACGACCGCACCGACTATATCGGGAAGACCGCCCCGATCTGCATCGGCAACAACGTGTGGATCGGTGACAGCGCGATCGTCTGCAAAGGGGTCACCATCGGTGACAACAGCATCATCGGTGCAGGCTCGGTCGTGACCCGTGATATCCCGCCCAATACCATTGCAGCAGGAAACCCTGCGGTCCCGGTCAAAGAACTCGACAAAGACCGCCCCATCAAGACCAGGGCCGACTGGTTTGCCGATCCGGAAAAACTCTCTGCAGACATAGAGAAGATCGACCGGGATATGCTCCGGGACAATACCCTCCTGGAATGGTTGAAATCACTGGTATTTCCAGGGAAAGGGTGCTAGAGGTATCCCATGAAAATCGCACTGATCGCCCCTCCGTATCCCCTGGAGGAAGCACCGTCTCCTCCGCTCGGGCTGTGCTATGTGGCAGCGGTCTGTGAAGCCCTCGGGGCACAGGTGATCATCCTGGATTATATCGTCAGCAAATATACCCCGGAAAAGCTCAGGGCAGCCCTGGACGAATTCAGGCCCGACGTGGTGGGAACAAACGCGGTGACCATGAACTTTCCCCAGGCAGCCGGCATCATGCAGGAGGTCAAGAGACACAATCCTGACATCATCACCATGATGGGCGGACCCCACGTATCCTTTGACATAGACAATGCCCTTTCGCACTATCCCGAACTGGACCTCATCGTGATCGGCGAAGGAGAACAGACCCTTTCCGAACTCATACCCGTCATCGCCTCACGCCGGGAGTGGTCCACCATCAACGGCATCGCATACCGCGACGGCGACAGGATTGTTATCACCCCGCCAAGGGAATTGATCGAGGACCTCGACGCCCTGCCGCTGCCAGCCCGTCATCTGCTTCACATCTCGAGGTATCAGGCGCTGGGGTTTCCGGTCAGCATCATCACGAGCCGCGGCTGCCCAAACAAGTGCATCTTCTGCCTCGGCAGACGCATGGTGGGGCACAAGGGAAGGTTCAGGAACGCCAAGCTCGTGGTGGACGAGATCGAGCACATCCTTACCTACGGCTTCACCCGGATAAACATCGCCGATGATCTGTTCACCGCAAGCAAGAAGCGGGTAGCCGAGCTGTGCGAAGAGATAAACAGGCGGGGGATCCGGTTTACCTGGAGTGCCTTTGCCAGGGTGAATACCGTTGACCTTGAAATGCTCAGGGTCATGAAGGACGCGGGCTGTGACAGCATAAGTTTCGGCATAGAATCAGGCAACCCCGACATGCTTGAACGGGTCAAGAAGGGCATCACCCTGGATCAGGCACGGACTGCGGTACGCCTCAGCAAGGAGGCGGGGCTCCGGACGCATGCCTCGTTCATGGTGGGGCTACCGGGAGAAACACTCGAGACCCTCCGGGATTCCCGGCAGTTTGCCCAGGAACTCGATATCGAGCACGGCTACCATTTTCTCTCTCCATTCCCCGGGACGACCGTACGGGAAGAGATCGAGAACTACGACCTGGAGATCCTCACCGATGACTGGAACAGGTATGATGCCAACAAGGCCATTGTACGGACCTCCCGGCTGACCCCTGAAGAGATGGATGATTTTGTCGCGGCCATCTACCGGCAGCACCAGGACAAGGCCGACGCCATGGAAGAACACTACCGTCAGGGCTCATGCACGGATGAGGAATTCTTCATGATCGAAGGCTACTATCGCATGAACCTCATCTACCGGCTGCTCTCCGAGGATCTCATAGATACCATGCCCCCCTCATCCCTTGACCTTGATGACCCGATCTCGTTCCTCATCGAAAGAATCACCAAGAGCACCCAGATGGATGAACAGTTCATCGGCCGGACCATGAGGAGTCTCGTAACGGCTGGATATATCAAATACAAGCAGGACCAGGGCGTTTCAAAATGGTTCTGGACCCATAACAATCACGTGGAGATATCACCAGTCCCGTAAGCGGCGTATGTGCTCGGGGACTTCTCCGATCTTCATCTTCTTGAGTATGCCCAGCGTCTTGAGCTGCGGAAGTTCCTCGAACAGACCCGATTTGAGAGCCAGGTTATAGATGTAATAGGGCGCCTGCCCTCCCTGATTCGGGTCGGGGAAGATGTCATGAATGGCAAGGTATCCGCCGGGCAGAATATGCTGCATCCACGACACATAGTCGGTGAAGGCCGACGGGTAGCTGTGCCCCCCATCGATAAAGACCATGCCCAGCGGGGTTGACCACATCCGGGCCACGAGTTCCGACGGGGCAACGATAGGCACTACGGTGTCCTCGAGACAGGCCAGCTCGAGCGTTCTCCTAAAAAGACGGAACGTGTTCACCTTCCCCTCCTGTTCATCGTAGAGGTCAGGGTCAAAGTATTCCTGGCCGGGCTGCTGTTCCTCGGAACCCCGGTGGTGGTCTATGGAATAGAGCACCCCGCCTGCGGCCTTACAGCCGAGCCCGATATAGGCGGTTGATTTCCCGCAGTATCCGCCTATCTCCAGGCAGGGACCCAGGGTACCGGCCTGGCAGGCAAGGGCATAGAGCCTGCGGCCTTCTTCCTCATCGAGAAACCCCTTGATATCCAGTGCTGCAACCTCGGCGATCTCCATCTCATTGACATCCTGACAGTATGGGATGGAAACAGGTGTAATGAATGAACACGGGTTAGTCAAGGGAAAAGGACAGCGTTATTTCGACAACTAATTCAACAGATTAAACCTCTGAATAAAATTATGCATTCACCTAAAGTTTTCTCTTTGAGAATCCGAAGCAGCAAGGTGTGGAGAACGAATACACCATAGAGGTGAGCTTATCTCAAGGGAACCTTGTGGCAAGCATCAAGGTTATACCCAAAGTGGATGAGATCAGTTCCCTGAGCACCTCAGACCTGTTTCAGGCACTCAAAGACGCCGGTGTGTCGTATGGTATCTGGAACGAAATCGTAGGCCAGATCGCCCAGGAGAAGACCTTGGGCAAATGGGTCACCGTAGCCAAGGGGGACAAGCCTGCCGAGGGAACAGACGGATTTGTCAAATACTATTTCAACAAGGACGTCATCCGGGCGAAGCTGAAAGAGGATACTTCCGGCAGGGTCAACATCAAGGATATGAACCTCATCCAGAACGTCAAGAAGGGCGATCTCCTGTGTGAACTCGTCCCCCCCGAATGCGGCAAGATCGGTATGTCCGTAAAGGGCGAGGAACTGCTCGGCAAGATCGGGGCACCCGGCAAACTGCCCGGCGGGAGGAATGTCGAGGTGTCTCCGGACGGAAGCAGCCTTCTTGCCTCCATTGACGGCATGGTCGTCTCGACTGATACGGAAGTCTCGGTGGAACCGGTTTATATTGTCGACAAGGTGGATTCCAGTACCGGCAACGTACGGTTCAACGGATCGGTCGTCGTAAACGGTGAAGTGGGAGACGGGTATGAGATTCACGCGGGTGAAGACGTCTCCATCGCCATGAGCGTGGGCAGGGTGGTGATCAGTGCCGGGGGGAATATCAAGCTTGCCGGAGGAATCATTGGCCAGGAGAAAGGCCAGTTGACGGCAGCAGGTTCCATCCAGCTGAAATTCATCCAGGATGCTCACGTGACGGCCGGAAAAGAGATCGTTGTCGAGGATTATGTCAGGAACAGCAATGTAACTTCAGGGGGCCCGGTCATTGTAAAGAACCCGTCGGGGTGGATCTCGGGCAGTACGGTATCGTCCGAATCATGGATCTACTGCCATACCATCGGGCATGAGACGAATCCTATAGACACAAAGCTCATCATCGGGCACAACCCCAGCCTCTACAACGAAAGGGAGACACAAAAAGCCGAACTCATCGAGAAGATCGGCGACTTCCTCAAGCTGCAGTCCTCGATCGTGAAGATACGGACAATAAAGGCACAAGGCGGCCTCACCCCCCAGCAGGAGGAGTTGTACGAAAAGATCATCAAAGCCATCGATACGGTACGGCATCATGCTAGCACGATCGACGCGAGGATTCGCGAGCTGACCGACAAGATCAATACGGTGTTCTCCGGCCATGTATACATCGAGGGCATCGCAAACGAAGGCACACGGATCTTTATCGGAAAGGGAACCAAGGAGATCACTGACGCACGGATGAGAGCCCAGTTTTCCCTGAACAACACGGTCATCGAAGAATCGGAATTCGTCATGCTGCCCGAAATCAAGGAATATCTGGAGAGTCAGTAATGGCCGTGTTTGACAGACAGAAACTCTATGATGCCATCTCCATGGGACACCCTGTTGAAGGCGAGGACCTGAGAGGCCTTGACCTCAGCGGGCTCGATCTGGCCTGCGCCAACCTCAGGGGGTCGGATTTGCGCAACGTGAAGCTGACCGATACCAACCTGCAGGAAGCCCACCTGGAACGGGTCAAATTCGACGGTGCTGTCCTGGAAAACACGAACTTCACCGGGGCGCACCTCTCCGAGGTGACGCTCAGGGACATGGACCTGTCCTCCTGCATCCTCACGAAAATAACCGCCCTGGACTGCCATCTCGTGAGGATCAGGCTTGCACAACAGGATCTCTCCAGATCGAGACTGTCCGGGTCTGTCATCCTCTATTCCACCTTCCAGGACATAGACCTGTCCGAGTCGGTGCTCCAGGACATGAAGATCCTCTTTAGCAGCATCGATTCGTGCAAACTGGACAACTGTGACCTCAAGGGCTCTAATTTCGGCCTCTCCCACTTGAAGAATACGTCCGCGAACAAGGCAATCCTTACCGGCACATCATTCATGGCTACAACCCTACACGATGTCCAGATCAGGGATGCCGCCATGGATCAGGTCGACTTCACCCTGGCCCAGATCCAGGGGTTCGATCTCACCGGCAGCAAACAGCGCGGGATCATCACGGACAAGGCAAAGGTAAAGGATCTCAAACGCTGAGACCCGTCCTGCAGGAGCAGGCCTCAGGACGCGGCATCACGGCATCTACCTGCGCCAGAACACCGGGCTGAGGACTACGAGCACCGTGTAAATCTCCAGTCTTCCTACCAGCATACAGAACGTGAGCACCACCTTGCCGAGATCCGGGATAGCGGCATAATTTGCCGCAGGCCCTACACCGGCAAGGCCCGGACCGATGTTGCTCATACACGCTATCACCGACGAGATCGAGGTGGGGAGGTCGAGGCCCATTGTGGCCATGATGAGCGATGCCAGGATAAAGAGCAGTGCATAAAAGATGGAAAACCCCACGATGGCCTGGAGCGTATCGTTGGCAACCGGAATCTTGTCCCACTTGATGGAGACCACGGCATGGGGGTGGACGAGCTTGAGGATCTCCCGATGGGCAAATTTTATGAGGAGTCCCAGCCGCATCACCTTGATACCGCCGCCCGTGGAACCGGCACAGCCTCCAACGATCATGAGAAACAGCAGCATCGACTGGGCGGCAACCGGCCACATGACGTAGTCATAGGTGGCGAACCCTGTCGTGGTCAGTATGGACGAGGTCTGGAACGACACGTACCGCAGCGCCTCAAAGACCGACGAGTAGGTATGCCGTGTCGACCACAGGATAAAGGCACAGCCGAGAATGAAGATGCCGATATACCACCGGAACTCCTGGCTCTTGAAATACCGTTTCACATCCCCGTTCAGGGCCGCGTAGTGCAGAGCGAAATTCGTGCCGGCAATGAGCATGAACACGGTGATCACCGCATCGATAAAGGCACTGTCATAGGCCGCGATGCTCGCGGTCTTCGTCGAGAAACCCCCGGTCGCCATGGTGGTGAAGGCATGGCAGCAGGCATCGAATCCGTCCATGCCCCCGACATAGAGCAGGATTATTTCCAGAAAGGTAATCCCCACATAAATTCCCCACAGGAGCTTGGCCGTCTCGGTTATCCGCGGCTTGAGCTTGTCCATGGTCGGCCCCGGGGATTCGGCCTTGAATATCTGCATCCCTCCCACACCCAGATAGGGCAGTATGGCGATGGTCAGGACAATGATCCCCATGCCCCCGAGCCACTGGATCAGCGATCTCCACATGAGCAGGCCGTGCGGCAGCACCTCCACCCGGATGAGCACCGACGCACCGGTCGTGGTGAATCCTGATACGGTTTCAAAGAGCGCGTCTAAGTAGGTCGGGAAATAGCCGCTGACACGAAACGGTATGGCGCCGAGGAACCCCGCGAGGGTCCAGGCGAGCGTCACGAAGAGAAAACCCTCCCGATGCCTGAGTTCTCCTCCCGGCCTACGCGAGAAGATCACCATCGCTGCCCCGGTGAGCAGGCACACCAGAAACCCGACCACCAGGCTGTAGAGGTCATTTTCATGGGCGTAAAAAGAGATGAGAAGGGGCGCCACCATGGAGGCGGCAAAGAAGAGTACGCCTCTGCCCAGAAGATTCACAACCATACGAATGTTCATATCGGCATAGAGAACACGGCCTCACAAGCCCGTGCAGATGATCCCTACCTCCCTGTCCCCGGCTTCTCAGCTGAAGAAGCCTGCCCTGTTCACAAACGGCCACCACATGCCCCGCCGACACTCACCGGCCGGTGCCCCCGGGAAGTGGGCCTCCATCAGAAATAATTCAGCTTGACGCTGAGCACCTGCTCCACCTTGGGCATTGCGCCCCTCTTGGCAAAGATGATGACGCGGTCTCCCGGATCGATGATGGTATCACCGCGCGGCACGATCACCCTGCCCTGTCCGCCCCTGATCACCCCTGCAATGATGGCGTCCCGAGGCCACCGTATGTCTTTTATGGGCCTCTCCACCAGGTCTGAGGTTTCCATGGCCTCGACCTCGACAACCTCTGCCTCGATGTCGGAAAGGCTGGTGATGGAGAAGATCTTCCCCTTCCTGATGAACTGCAGGATCTTCGCAACCGCCACCATGCGGGGGTTGACCACCGCATCCACCCCGATGTCGCTCACCAGGGATATGTAGTCGATGTTGTTCACCAGGGAGATCACATGGGGATTGCCGATCCGTTTTGCCAGGAGGGCGGAAAGGATATTGGCCTCTTCGTCGTTGGACACTGCGATGAAGGCATCCTGATGGGCCACCCGCTCGGTTTCCAGCAGTTCCCTGTTCATGGTCGGGGAATTCAGCACGGTTGTCCGCGAGAGTTTCTCGCTCAATTCGATACACCGCTTCTCATCGTGCTCTATGAGCTTGATGTTCATATTCTTTTTCTCGAGCTGTTCGGCGAGCATCTCCCCGGTGATGCTCCCCCCGTAAATCATGACATTGTGTGTGGGCCTTGCATTCGAGCCCAGGTACGACAGAATATCCCGGTTGTCCTCCTGGTCCAGCACGATGTAGACCCGGTCACCGGGCAGTATCTGGTCACTGCCCTTGGGGATGAGGAGCCTTCCCTGCCTGAGAATGGCGGTAATGAGGAAACTAACCCCGGTCCCGGCCATGGAAATCTCCTGAAGATTCTTGTTTATCAGGGGAGAGTTGCCGCCGATTTTGAACCCGCCGAGCCGTATCCGTCCGTCTGCGACTGATACGGCATCCTGCGACCCGGGGATGTCGAGTATGTTGACGATGGTGCGGGTTGCCTCGAGTTCGGGATTGATGATGAGATCGATGTCCAGGTATTCCTTTTCAAAGATCTTCTTCGACGATTCATACTCCTTGCCCCGGATCCTGACGATCTTGGTGGGGATATCGGAAAAGGAGCCGGCTATGAAGGAGGCGACGAGATTCACCTCGTCGGAGTCGGTTACTGCTATGAGCATCTCGGCATGCTCGATATTGGCCTTCTTGAGTGTCTTGATGCTCGAACCGCTGCCCCATATCACCTGTGCATCGAGCATCTGGGTCAATTTGGCGACCTTTGCCTCGTCCTTCTCGACGATGTAGACATCGATATCTTCCTCGGTGAGGCGCTTGGCAATCATGAAGCCGACGTCGCCGGCACCAACGATGAGGACACTCATGGCTTCACCTGGATAATGTCTGTCTGCACCATGGACTTCAGAGAGACCTTCGTCTTCTGAAAGCCCAGAAGCGTCTCATCAAGTTCATCGGGGCTGCACATGATCCAGGGGACAAGGGGGGTATCTGCGGCCTCGCAGGCAAGGCCGTAGAGCACATGCTCTGCGATGATGACCGTGTCCAGGCCCGCAATGCCGCTGCCCGGCAGAGACATGCAGATGGTAGTCTGATTGAGGGTCAGTACCGTTCTCGCCATGATCCTGCCCGCATCCCGCATCCGGTCGCGGCCGAAATCATCGACAGGCCCGAGACCGATAAGGATGATCTCTTTTCCGGGAAGTGCGTCATGTGACCCAAGCATCACTTTCTCACCCCAATACCCCTGTATTTTACCGGAGATGATCAGATGGGAGATCTTTGCATCGAGTCTCCAGTCCACAAGGCCGGTAATACCCTTGAGCGGCCTCTCGTCACTGAAGTGCCACAAGCCGAAGAGGCTGCAGGGGATCTGCCGCATGTCCCGTTTGTCAACATACACTTCCATGCAAGGAAACCTCGGTCCGCACCCTGTCGAGAACTCCGTTTGCAAATGCGGGGAATCGCGGGGATCCGAACCGTTTCGCCAGTTCAATCCCCTCGTTTATAGCCACCTTGTACGGTATGTCGGGCCTGTACGCAAGTTCATAGGTGGCGATCCGCAAGATACACCGGTCAGTGCTCGACATGCGGCTCACGGTCCAGTTCTCGGATGCCTGCTCTATGAGTGCATCGATACGGGCAAGGTGTGTATATACCCCGTCTATCACCTCTTTGGCATACGGGATAACCTCTTCATCCTCGACGAAATGGGAAATGAATTCATCAAGGGTCCTCTCGGTATGACTGGAGGTAACATCAACCTGATACAGGTACTGCAGAGCTACTTCTCGAGCCTTTGTCCTGAGTCTCATATCGGTGCTTAGAGTTGAGCATACAGGTCCATCAATTCAAGAAGTGCCATGGCAGCATCGAAGCCCTTGTTACCGGCCTTCGTTCCTGCCCGCTCTATTGCCTGTTCGATGGTATCGGTAGTAAGGACCCCGAATATGACCGGGCACTGTGCCTCCAGGGACACGTGCGCAATCCCCTTGCTGGCCTCGGCAGCCACGTAGTCGAAATGCGGGGTAGAGCCCCTGATGACCGCACCGAGACAGATGATGCCGTCTGTCTTTGCACCTGCTGCGAGCTTTTTCGCAACCGGAGGGATCTCAAAGGCGCCTGGTACCCGGTAGACGGTAATGTCCTTCTCCTGCACGCCATGACGGGCAAGCGCATCGATCGCGCCCTCTACGAGCCGTGCCGTGATGAAGTCGTTGAACCTGCTGGCAATAATAGAAACCTTTTTCCCCTTGCCGAATAATTTACCCTCTATCACAAGAGCCATCTATACAACCTCCAGTATATGTCCCATCTTTTCCTTCTTGGTCTTCAGGTACTTCTTGTTCTGTTCTGTGGGCGGGATTTCGATCGGGACCCTTTCTGTGATCTCGAGGGCGAACCCCTCAAGGCCTATGATCTTCTTGGGGTTATTCGTCATCATCCTCATCTTCCTCACCCCCAGAGAAACCAGGATCTGCGCCCCGATGCCGTAATCGCGCAGGTCCGGCTCAAAGCCCAGTTCGACATTCGCCTCCACCGTATCCCTTCCGTTGTCCTGGAGATGGTACGCCTTGAGCTTGTTGATGAGCCCTATTCCCCTGCCTTCCTGCCGCATGTAGACGATGACGCCTCTGCCTTCTTCCTCTATCATCTCCATGGCCCGGTGGAGCTGTTCTCCGCAGTCGCACCGAAGCGAGTGAAGAACATCGCCCGTGAGGCACTCGGAATGCACCCTCACCAGGACCGGATCCTCCGGATTCATCTCTCCCTTGACCAGCGCCACATGTTCCTTGTGATCGATATCATTTTCAAATCCGATGAGCTGGAAATCACCGTATGGCGTGGGAAGGCAGGCCCGCACGACCTCGCGGACCAGGGTTTCATGTTTGATCCGGTAGGCAATGATATCTGCAATGGTGCATATCTTCAGGCCGTGCTTCTGCGAGAACTCCTCGAGCTCAGGCCGCCGTGCCATGGTGCCGTCGTCGTTCATGATCTCACATATGACTGCCCCGGGCCTCAATCCGGCCATGGTGCACAGATCAACCGAACCCTCTGTCTGGCCGGTCCTCACGAGTGTACCGCCTTCCCGTGCCCGCAGGGGAAACACGTGCCCGGGACAGGCAAGGTCATGCGCCCTCGTATTCTCCGCAATCGCGGTCCTGATAGTTATGGCCCGGTCGGCAGCCGATATCCCGGTCGATACCCCTCGTTTGGCTTCTATGGAAATGGTGAACCCGGTGCCGAATTTGCTCGTATTGTCCCGAACCATCAGCGGGAGTTCGAGATTATCAACAATCTTTGAGTCAAGGGCGAGACATATCAGGCCCCTGCCGTATTTTGCCATGAAATTGATGGCCTCCGGGCTGATGAACTCCGCAGCCATGGTGAGATCGCCCTCGTTCTCGCGATCCTCATCATCCACGAGGATGATCATTCTGCCTTGTTTCAGTTCTTCCAGCGCTTCTTCAACGGTGCATGTAGGCATCTTGTAACTCCTTTTATATAAAACCTTGCTTTTTCAGAAGATCCTCAAGGTTCGTGTTGTTGTCTTTGTGCAGCAGCCTCTCGACGTACTTTCCTATGATGTCAAATTCGAGGTTCACCCTATCACCAGGCCCTTTGAGTGTCAAGGAAACGGTCTTGGCTGTATATGGTATGATATTCACCTCGAAGGCATCGGGATGAACACGGTTGATCGTGAGTGACACCCCGTCCACGGCAATGGACCCCTTCTCGATGACATAGCGGGAAAAGCCCTGATCGAACCGTATCTTCAGCCGGATGGATTCTCCCGCAGTCTGTATTTCGGCAATGGTACCTACCGTATCCACATGACCGAGGACGAGGTGCCCACCGAGACGCGAGGAAAGCGTCATGGCGCGCTCGATATTGACCTTCGAGCCCGGGGTGAGCGTGCCCAGGGTGGAGCGCGAAACGGTCTCGGCAGAGGCGGTCGCCGTAAAGACGCTGCCCCGCATCCTGGTAATGGTCAGGCACACGCCGTTTACGGCAACGCTGTCTCCGAGCCTGTCCTCATGCAGATCGAACCCTGCCTCGATATCGAGATCAAAGCCCCGCTCCATCGGCCTTATCCCGACGACCTTGCCGACAGCTTCTATCAAACCGGTAAACATGAATCCTCCAGGGATGCCTCGATGAGGACATCACCTCCGATAGTTGTGACCCGTGTTACCACAAGCGAATACGCATCTGCAATCCTTTCCGGCGCCCCCCACTGAACCAGTGGGATTCCGCCGCCGAGGAGTTTCGGCGCCACAAACAGCAGGATCTGGTCGACGAGGCGGGAGCGTATGAGGCTCGAGTGTATGGAACTCCCCCCCTCCACCAGGATTGCATGGAGTCCCATTGCGCCGAGCCGTGCGAGGATGTCCTCCCAGACAAACCGTCCCGAGGCATCAGGCTGTGCCTGAACCACCGTGGTCCCGGTCTCCATGATCTCGGGCCTGCTTTCCGGCACCCGGGACGTGAACACCATGCAGTTGCTTCCCAGACACCGTGCCGAGGGTGCGACCCGGTAGTCCCTGTCGATGATGATCCGCAAGGGATCTCTGCCGCCCTCGATCCTGCAGGTGAGCAGGGGATCGTCCCTGAGCACCGTGGAGATGCCCACGAGGATTCCGTCGGCATGGTTCCTGAGCTCATGGACCATTGTCCGCGATGCCTCCGAACTGATCCACTTCGAGTCCCCGCCGGGCGTTGCCACCCGTCCGTCAAGCGTCATGGCAGCCTTGGCTATCACAAAGGGACGTCCTGAGAGCATCCAGCAGGTATACCACCTGATAAGGTCCCGTGCCTGCTGTTCTTCAACCCCGACGACCACATCGAGACCGGCGGCGCGAAGTCTTTCTATGCCGCGGCCCGCAACAAGGGGATTGGGATCGAGGGTTCCCACCACCACCCGGCTGATCCCTGCGGCCAGGACCGCTTCGGTGCAGGGAGGGGTCTTGCCGTGATGGGAGCACGGCTCGAGGGTGACGTACAGGCTTGCACCGCGGGCAGCCTCCCCGGCATCCCTCAGGGCATACACCTCGGCATGGGGAAGACCGGCCTTTGGGTGAAATCCCTTGCCGATCACCCGGCCGTCCTTCACTACGACCGCACCCACCGGGGGATTCGGCGCAGTTCTCCCCAGACCCTTTTTCGCAAGCGAAAGCGCCTGCCTCATATAGGTACTGTCGGACTTCATTTCCTGTCTTTGTCCAGGCCCTTGATCTCCTCCATGAATTCGCTCACATCCTTGAAATCACGGTAGACCGAAGCGAAACGGACATATGCCACGGGATCGAGACGGTGAAGGGCCTCCATAACCCTTTCTCCGATATATGAAGAGGGGACTTCCTTGTCCCATTTTGCCTGGATGTCCTGGGCGATCGCATCTTTTATGGCTTCAATCTGTTCCATGCTCACCGGGCGTTTTTCACAGGCGGTGATCATGCCGGAGGTCACCTTGTGAGGGTCGAAGGCCTCCCTCCGCCCGTCTTTCTTGATGACCAGGGGAAAGAACTCCTCCACCTTCTCGTAGGTGGTGAAGCGATACCCGCACAGGTCGCACTCTCTCCGGCGCCTGATGGTACTCCCATCCCGGCTTATCCTGGACTGGATAACCTTGTCTTCGAGTCCAGAACACCTGGGGCAACGCATGGATCACATCCTCTGGTATATGGGGAACCGGGAGGTGAGCTCTATCACCTCTTTCTTGACCTGTTCTATGACTTCGCTGTCCCCCTTGGCATCGATGACCCGGCCGATCAGCGACGCAACCTGTTTCATGTCCGCCTCCCTCATTCCCCGCGTGGTGAGTGCCGGGGTTCCAAGCCGTATGCCGGAGGTGACGAACGGACTCTTCGTCTCGAAGGGGATGGTGTTTTTGTTGGCCGTAATCCATGCCAGGTCGAGGTATGCCTCTGCATCCTTTCCGGTTATATCCTTGTTCGTGAGGTCCACGAGCATGAGGTGGTTGTCTGTGCCGCCGGAGATGAGCCTGAAGTCGAGGGCCATGAGGGCCTCTGCCAGGGCCTGCGCATTCTTGATGACCTGGGTCTGGTACTGCTTGAACTCGGGAGTCATCGCCTCCTTGAATGCAACTGCCTTGGCGGCGATCACATGCATGAGAGGGCCTCCCTGCATGCCCGGGAAAAGGCTGGAATTCAGCTTCTTTGCGAACTGTTCCTTGCACAGCACCATGCCGCCGCGGGGTCCCCGCAGGGTCTTGTGGGTCGTGGTGGTGACGAAATCAGCATAGGGTACCGGGCTCGGATGCAGCCCTGTGGCCACCAGTCCGGCGATATGGGCCATATCCACCATGAAGTAGGCGCCGACCTCGTCCGCAATCTCCTTGAAAATCTTGTATTCGATGATCCGCGGATATGCGCTCGCCCCTGCGATGATGAGCTTGGGATTGTGCTTCCTGGCAAGGTCGCGCAGCTGATCGTAATCTATCCGGTGCGTGTCTTCACGAACCCCGTAGGGAACCACGTTATAGATCTTTCCCGAGAAGTTCACCGGAGATCCCATGGACAGGTGCCCGCCATGCGGAAGGCTCATCCCGAGGTACGTATCCCCCGGCTCCAGGATGGTGAAATACACGGCCATATTCGCCTGAGAACCGGAATGGGGCTGGACATTGGCATGATCGGCCCCGAAGAGCTCCTTTGCCCTGGCAATCGCCAGGTCTTCTGCGACATCGACATACTCGCAGCCTCCGTAGTATCTCTTGGAAGGATACCCCTCGGCGTACTTGTTCGTCATGACAGAACCCTGTGCCTCGAGCACTGCCTCGGAAACGATGTTCTCCGAAGCGATGAGCTCCAGCTTGTCCTGCTGTCTCTTCAGTTCGCCCATGATGGCGTCGTACAGTTGCGGGTCCGTCCTCTTAACGTTCTCCATACTCATAGAAATCTCCTATCTCTCAAGCTCATTTATCATTTGTCTGTGGATACCATGTCGGCGAGCGTATCGATCTTGTCCAGCCGTGCCTGGTGCCGCCCCCCTTCGAAGGCGGTCTTGAGCCATACCTCGACAATCTCTCTGGCCACGGCAGGCCCGGTGACCCTGCCGCCCAGGACAAGGCAGTTGGAATCGTTGTGCTGCCGGGACATGCGCGCGGTATACAGGTCGAAGCACAGGGCACCCCGCACCCCCCTGACCCGGTTTGCACACAGGGACATACCGATACCGGTGCCGCAGATGAGGACGATCCGTTCACACCCGCCATTCTGGAGCAGGGAAAGCGCCCTGGCGGCATAGTCCGGATAATCGACCGAAGCCGTGCCGTGCGTGCCGAGATCAATCGCCTCGCAGCCGCAGTCCTTGATTGCTTCCAGCACGAGATCCTTTAATATGTATCCGCCATGGTCGCATGCGACGCCGATCTTCATCCCCTGTCCTTCCCGACAACCAGAGCCACGTTCTGGCCGCCGAAACCAAAGGCGTTGTTCAGACAGTACGACACCTCGGCATCGATGGCCTCATTCGGCACGTAGTGCAGATCGCACTCAGGGTCCTTATTGTCAAGATTTATCGTGGGAGGGATCATGCCGTTGTTCAGGACCATCACACAGATGGCGGTCTCAAGACTCGCCGCACCCCCGATAAGATGACCGGTCATGGATTTTGTGGAGCTGACGGGGACCTTATATGCCCGAGCGCCGAAGACCTTCTTTATGACCCCGGTCTCGGCCTTGTCGTTCAGGACGGTCGAGGTGCCGTGCGCATTGATGTACCCGATATCATCCGGCGAGATCCCCGCATCCTTCAGGGCCTTTCGTATGGCATAGGCGACAGCCTCTCCCTCGGGGTCCGGGGCCACAATGTGGAAGGCATCCTGGCTCATCCCCGCGCCGCAGAACTCGGCAAGTATCCGGGCACCCCGTCCCCTGGCCTTGAGGTAGTCTTCCAGGACCAGCACAGCACCGCCCTCTGACATGACAAACCCGTCCCGGTCAATACTGAAAGGTCTGCATGCCCCAGTTGGATCATCGTTTCTCGTCGAGAGCGCCTTCATGGCGGCAAAGGCGGAGATGGCAAACGGCGTGAGACAGGCCTCCACACCCCCGGCGATCATGCAGTCTGCATCTCCCGACTGGATGAGCCTCAGAGAAATGGCAAGGGCATGGCCGCCGGTCGCGCACGCAGAACTGATGCCCATGCCCGGCCCTTTAGCCTGGATTCTCATCGCGAGCTCGGCAGAGGCGGAATTCCCGATGAACATGGGTGCCGTCAGCGGGGAGACCCTCCTGGGACCGCGGCTGTTGAATGCAGCGATCTGGCTTTCCAGGGTATTTACCCCGCCTGCGCCGGTACCGATGAGCACACCGGTTCGGTAAACGGGGTATGAATCGTCTTTGAGAGCGGCCTGATGATACGCATCGAGGCCGGCAACGACGGCCATCTGGGAGTATCGATCCATGTGGCGCTGTTCCTTCTGCCCCAGGTACCGGGCCGGATCAAACCCCCTGACAGGACCGCCGAAGGTCACAGGCATGTCTGCAAATGCCTCGATGGGTTCTATCCCTGACCTTGCTTGAATAAGATTTCCCCAGAGCGTCTCGACATCGCTTCCGAGGGGGGATACTACTCCTATCCCGGTGATAGCAACTTTCTTCATGCAGAGTTCATATCCGTGACTTGACGTAATTGATAGCGTCCTTTACCAGTTTAATGTTTTCAGCCTCTTCGTCCGGTATTTCGATGTTAAACTCCTCTTCGACAGTCATGATCAGTTCAACCAAGTCCAGGGAATCAGCACCAAGATCATCAGCAAATGACATCTCGGGTGATATCTCGGAGATATCCTTCTCCAGCTGCTCAGCTATTAGTTCGATTACGCGCTGTTGAACATCTACCATGAAAATAGTCCTCCTTTATCGTTCTGTACATCTTAAGAAATCAAACATAGAGCCCACCATCTATAACGACTACCTGACCTGTTATGTACGTATTGAGATCAGAGCAGAGAAAAGCCGCCAACCCTGCAATATCCTCCGGCCGGCCGATCCTGCGAAGCGGGATGTTCTTCACGATCTGTTCAAGATCCACACCCCGAACCATGTCTGTTTCCACAAGACCCGGCGCTATTGCGTTTACCAGTATTCCCTTTGGGCCCAGTTCCTTTGCAATGCTCTTGGTCATGCCAACGAGACCTGCCTTGGTCGTTGCATAACCGCTCTGTCCTGCATTCCCCCCCAAGCCAACCACGGAAGAAACATTTAAAATTCTTCCGTATTTCTGTTTTAACATATAACGTGCAGCGTGAAAAGAACAGAAGAACGGGCCCTTAAGATTCGTATTCACCATTGTCTCAAAGTCCGAGGGCTTCGCCCTAAGCAGGAGGCTGTCCCGGGAAACTCCGGCATTATTTATGAGGATATCGATACGCCCGTGGCGGGCGGCGACATCCCGCAGGGCTTCTCCCACGAGGGTTTCATCGGCCACATCGAAACAGAGTGCCTCAGCGCTGCCGCCGGCAGCCGTAATGCCGTCTACAACGGCTAAGGCCTTGCCTTCGTTCTCCCTGTAGTTTACCACCACATGGGCTCCGCACTGCCCGAGCAGTGCTGCAATCGATGCACCGATACCCCGGCTTGCCCCGGTTACCACGGCAATGCGGGAATGCAGATCAATGTTCATGTGCTGCCACCACCTCCACCTCGGCATCAGGTATGATCTTCCTGACCAGGGGAGCCAGTACGGATTTTGGCCCGATCTCGACGAAACGGCGTATTCCAACGCCGGCTGCATACCTGACCGATTCTTCCCACCTCACCGGTGATACGAGCTGATCGGCGAGCAGGGTCTTGATCCTGTCAGGTTCCGACTCTTCCCGTGCCGTGGCATTGAACACCACCCGGGCCCGGGGTTTTCTCACCGTAACCCCATGGAGGTATTCTCGAAGGGCTTCCTTCGCCGACTCCATGTACGGGCAGTGGGAGGCGACCGATATCTTCAGCGGGACAACCCTTTTTGCCCCCTTTTCCCTGAGCATGGGCTGGGCATCACGAAGGGAACGTGCGCTGCCGGCAATAACCACCTGGCGTGCCTGATTGATATTGGCAACCCACACATCGTCAAACGCATCGACTACCTCGGAGACATCCTCAACGCTCAGCCCGAGAACCGCGGCCATGCCACCTTCCCCTTCCCGACCGGCACCCTCCATGAAGGCTGCCCTGTGCTGGACCAAGGGCAAGGCATCGCTCAAGGACAGTGCCCCCGCGGCAACGAGCGCCATGTATTCACCGAGGCTGTGCCCCATCACCATCTCCGGCTGATCGAGGCCGCTTCGGGCCCACAGGGCAGCGGTGACCGCAAATATGGCCTGCTGCGCATACAGGGTCTGCCCCAGCACTTCCTCCGGTCCTGTCTCCATGAGGTCAAGCAGTTCCCTCCCCACGGAATCAGTTACTTCCAAGGTTCTCGCCATGCCGACAAACTGGGTTCCCTGGCCGGGAAATATGAGGCAGTACGGCATCATTTACGATTCGGCGACTTTGATCACCTCTCTGCCCTTGTAATACCCGCACTTCGGGCAAATCCTGTGGGGCAATTTGGGTTCCTGGCAATTGGAACAATAGGATACCGCCGGCTCATCGATGGCATCGTGAGCCCTTCTCTTGTCTCTCCTGGTACTGGAGTGTCTTCTCTTCGGTACAGGCATCTTTCTGTTACCTCCTGATTTTTTCCTTTAGCACGGCCAGTTTCTGCATTCTGGGATCAACCGGCTTTTCACATGTGCAGATTTTTTTATTCAGATTCGCACCGCAGTGCGGACAAAGCCCTTTACACTCCGGAGAACATATATACCGCAACGGCAGTGATAACACCAGTTCGGAAACAATATATTCCCCCAGCGAGATCGTCTTCCGGTAGTATCCCGTCTCGCTGCTGATCCGTTCCTCCTCGAGGTTGTCCGACATCTCCGGCTCTGCAGGGAGATAATTGGTGACGAGCTCGAGATCGACCTTGTATACCATGGGGATCAGGCACCTCGAGCAGAAGGTTTCGAACTCTCCTTTGATGTCGATCCTGGCGCGGATCTTTTCCGAGTCTTTCTCCCTGTCCACAACGTAATGAAGGCAAAACGGCCTGGAAATCCTGAGATCCTCGTTGCTGAAGATAGCCCCGATCACATCGGGATCTACAGAGACCTCTCTCTCCAAACCCGCCTCCCCTATCATGTCGGGGATCAGTTTTATGTCTTCAATTTTCGACACCTTCTCCACAATAGCACATGCTACTATTTCATAGTTGTTCGTTTGTCAAGTATTGACACAGGCCAAGCACCCGTATAGGGATAGTCTGCATGAAGACCATTATGGCATGGATTGACGGAGACTTTATCAAGTGTACCGATGCCAAGGTACCCATCCTCTCCCACAGCTTCAGCCGCGCTTCAGCTATTTTCGAGGTCATGGCCATCACCCCTGCAAAAAAGGGGCCTGCTTTCTTCTGCCTCGATGAGCACGTGGACCGGTTCTTCTACAGCGCCGAGCGGACCTACATGCCGCTGCCCCTGGACAAGGAACAGCTCAAGCAGGCACTCATGGCTTGCGCCCGCCTCAACTCGGTACAGAACGGCCTGGCAAAATTCTATGCCTACTATCCGGATATCGAGCTCGGAACCAATGCCTCGGACCATATATCGGTGGCGATCTTCTGCCTCGACTACGCACACCTGGGTTTGAACCCTGAGCGTTCCTGCAAACCGGTGTCCGTGGGAATTTCCCAGTACCGGAAACTCCATCCGGACACAGCAGAGGTGCATGCCAAGATCGTCGGCAACTACGTCAACGGCTTTCTGGCCAAGGCAGAGATCAGGCGCAAGGGATTCGACGAGGTGCTCATGCTTGACACGACCGGGCATGTGGCCGAAGGACCGACCTCGAACATCTTCTTCGTAACCGGGTCGAATGTGCATACCCCGACCAAGGAAAACGTCCTTCCCGGCATTACCAGGAGGATCATCATGGAGGTCCTCGGGGAGATGGGCTATCCGGAGAAGGAGACCCGCATCCTGCCGGAAGACATGAAAAGGTACGACGAGGCGTTCTTCTCAGGCACGCTCAATCCGGTTCAGCCCATCAGCAATATCGAGGACAAGGTCTTCAAATTCCCGGGACCCATCACCACCGAGCTCAAAAACAGGATGCACGAGGTCCTCACCGGAGAACTCCCCCAATACGAGAAGTTCCTCACCTATGTGGGTTAGGAAGATCATATCCGCCAGCAAAGGATCGTTCCATTCCGCACGAGCAGGACGAAACTTTATCTAAATCTAATTCGTTGATAATCAGCTGCACTTGTCCCTGCCTCCACCACCTTTTAGCTCCTGACAAGCGCGGTCAATCATCATAAATACGTCCTCACGTTCCTCGGTAGCTCAATCGGCAGAGCGGGTGGCTGTTAATCCGCCGCGGCGGATTGGGGGTTTATTAGCCTGCTGAGAGAACTCATGTCAGAAAATCAAATTCCTGTCCTTTTATTCATGACTCATAATCACGGGCTAACCCCTTGATTATTAGCTGCACTTGTTCATGCCTCCAATGCTATTAACTCTTGACAAGCGTTCTCAATCATCATAAATACGTCCTCACGTTCCTCGGTAGCTCAATCGGCAGAGCGGGTGGCTGTTAACCACTAGGTTGGGGGTTCAAGTCCCTCCCGGGGAGCCAATTTTTTATAATGCTATATTATGTATATGTACTCAGATCGGAATCCACGGGCAAAATATACATCGGTCAGACAGACAACCTCGAGAAGCGTGTATTCCAACATAATGATCCGGATAATACCCTGTCCCTTTATACCAAAAGAAACAAAGGTCCCTGGAAATTAGTATACCATGAGATCTGTGAAACCAGATCCGAAGCAATGAAGCGTGAGAGGTTGCTGAAAACAGGAGCCGGCAGAGAACATATCAAGAAAGCCCTGGGGGGCTGTTAATTCAACCTGCGGCTGACATGCCAACCGCAGCAGATTGGGGGTTTCCTCCTTCGGCGGACAGGCATGTCCCTCCCGGGGAGCCATTCTTTATTATTCACCTCTCCTGTCTCGCCCCCGGTCACCTCCATACGCCATCGGCCGTGGTCGTTTTCAGGTATCAGCGGCTGACTCCTATTTCCCTGTTGACAACCGGGGCAACAAGGTGTTTAAACACCGGCAAAACGTCTTACCAGGGCGTTTTATTGGTGTGGCAACATGTCCCTTTACCCAAGGGACTGTCCACACTTATTGAGTTCGATGAACACGACCTAGTACGTTATTCCTCATGTTCAATCTTCGCTTTCCCGGTATCGTGCCCTACAGTGTCCAACGAGACCCTGCTGGTGACACGGGCCATTCCGGGATGTGATCTTTCTCTACCATGAAGATTTATCTTATGATAAAGAAGGCCTTGAGAATGCGCCACCTGCGGGTATCTCCTCTTTCTCGAAGAGAGCAGGCGGGTATCGCCGTGGACAGGCACAACAGAGTGACTGCTCGCACAAGCACGATCCGCAGGCCAGCTCAGGGTCGGGAAAACATCTATAAATATTTATCATTTGTGTACCGACCTGCCGATAACGAGGGCTACTATGGAAAATGTTTTTAAACTGGAAGACATGACCTTCCCGCTCCTCATGAAGGATACGATCGAGTCACGATTTACGGGCATCATCTTCGTATCCACGCATCAATGGAAAAAAGGCCTCATCTTCCGAGACGGCGTTCTCTGTGCCATCCAGTCCAACAGGACCGATGAACTGCTCGGTCATATCCTCGTGAGCATGGGTACCATAACCGAAGAAGAAAACACCCGGTCCCTCGAGCGGTCCCGGCTCGAGAGGAGAAAGCAGGGTATAATCCTGCTCGAGATGGGCATTGTTCAACCAAAAGAGATCACCCATGCCATCAAAAAGCAGTTTGAAGATCGATTTGGGGATATCTTCTCGTGGGAGAGCGGTATTGTACGGAAGGTCTCAAAGGAGAAGATCGACAAGGTCCCGGATATAACCAGGAGTGAATTCACCTCGCTCGTGAGAAAAGCGGTGATGGAACTGACACCGTTCTCCATCGTTATCGACGCGTTATCGCCCTATGCGGATGCAGTGCCGAAGAAACTGGTGGAGAACATGCCCAAGGATATGGGTGTGATCATTGAAAATGTCGACCAGTACAAGGTATCAGAGCTCCTACTCCTCGGCCAGGACCCGCCCCGAGCCCTGCTCTGTCTGTACTGCACGGGTGTCGTTTCCTTTGAGGAGAGCAAGCACAAGGCGCTCATCGACAAGCTGCGCCAGATATTGAGAAACATGAAGGATCAGGATCCGTTTGACACCCTGGGAGTTGACAGGACCATCTCGGACGGCGGCCTGAAACGGGCATATATCAAGATCGTGAAGTCAAATCACCCCGACACCTACTCCTATGCGGACGATCCTGAGGTGAGACGGCTCGCCACGGATATCTTCATGGGAATCCAGAAGGCATATACGACTGTCCTGAGAATACGGGAAGGCAAACCCCCTGAAGAACCCAAGGGCATCGATGACAATCTCCAGGCAGAACTAATCTACAGCCAGGCGACCGAGGCGCTACGGGAAAAAGACTACCGCAGGGCGCTCGATATGTTCAAGCTCTGCGTCAAGTTGAATCCGAATGAGCGGGTATTCGTCGAATCATACGTCAATACCATGTATCTCAGCTGGCAGAACACCGGCAGGGGAAACCCCCTCGAGATCAAATCGGCCATCCGGGAGGGCGCCAAGAAATTCCCGGCCTCGGATTTCCTCTATGTCGTCCTGGGCTGGGTACTGAAGAAAGAGGGCTCACGGCGTGCCGAAGAGGCCTTCATGAAAGCCCTCGAGATCAACAGGAACAATGTGGATGCCCAGCGGGAGCTCAGGCTCCTGCACATGAGGGCGAAAAGATAACGACCGGCACCCCTCCTACCCGTTTTGATATTACTCGCCTTTTTCCAGTATCTCCCTGACCCTGGGCGGCAGATACACATACTCCGGGTTCATCTGGGAGATTGCGTCGAGAATGAGCCTGTTGCGTTCCTGCACCGGGGCGTTCGCGTCATAGACCACCACGAGCCGGTTTTCCAGCCTGCAGATCCCACCCTTGCGGTTTATCCTGTCTTCGATGATCTCGATGCCGGCATTACAGGCTGTCTCATAGAGCAGGGCAAAGAGCTCCTTGTGCTGTCTCTGTCTCTTCTTCTCAGCAATCATGTTCTTCCGAAATCATCCTGCAGGCGGATGATATCATCCTCACCAAAATAATCGCCCTGCTGCACCTCGATGAACACGAGGGGACCCTCTCCGATATTCTCCACCCGGTGGGCCGCGCCCAGCGGGATATCCACCGTCTCGGACGGTCCCAGGATGATCTCTTCCTGATCGAGGGTTACCCGTGCCCGTCCGGATACAACGATCCAGTGCTCTCTGCGCTGTCTATGCTGTTGCAGGCTCAGCCGTTTCTCCGGCCAGACCGTTATGCGTTTCACCTTGTGGTCTGCTGTCTCATCGGAGAGAATCTCATAGAACCCCCATGGCCTGTGATCCTCACGTGCGTGGGCCCGGATGATCTGTTCGTATAACTTGTAGTAAAACCTGCCGATATCCTGCTGCGTTTCATCCGCACACGGTGCCGTATGCAACCCCGGGATCTCCTCAAGTTTCCCTGCTGTGACAAAAAAACAGTTCTGCGGCGCCGACCGGAAGATATCGATCTCGTGGTCTGAAGGCGCCTGATGGATGGTTGCGAGGATGGGGGTTTCCATGAACCGGGCAAACGACAGCGGGACAATGCTCCCGATGGTGTGAACGAGATCATATCCCCGTGCACCACTAAGAAAAGCGGCAACGGCCCAGAACTGCCCCGGCGATGATTCCCGCCGTATCGGGAGCAGGTCGGCATCAATGGCCTGGGCACAGAGCTCTCCAACCATGTCATGAAATGAATCCAGGAAAATTATGCCTACTTTCATGGACTATCCTCTCCCCTGTTCAGGATGATATCTTCTCGAAGGATCTCCTGGCAAGAAAAAAGAGGAGACGGCTGGCGTCTCCTCTTGTGAAAGATTCAGGGTATATCTTACACGTGGTCAAAGGGGGTTATTCCGAATCCGCCTCCGCCTTGGCCGGCTCGGCATCAGCCTCCTGGCCTTTTCCATCCAGGCCTGCCGCCTTGGCGACGAGCACCGCGATATCCATGGCCTGAAGCTTCTCTTCCATTTCCAGTTCCTTGATACCGTCCGAGAGCATGGTGTAGCAGAACGGACATGCGGTGCATACGGTCTTGGCACCCGAGGCCATGACCTCTCTGGTTCTCTTCTGGTTGATGCGGGTGCCGAGGTCTTCCTCCATCCACATCCTGCCCCCACCCGCGCCGCAGCAGAAGCTCTTTGCATGGTGGCTGGACATTTCCACGAGACTGCCTGAGTTCAGCGCCTTGATGATGTCTCTGGGTTCATCGTACACCTTGTTGTACCTGCCCAGGTAGCACGAATCGTGGTAGGTAATGGCGCCCAGCCCCTCGATGGGTTGTTTCAAGGTGATCTTCCCCTGCTTGATGAGCTTGTCGAGGATCTCAGTGTAGTGAACTACATTGTAGTTTCCACCGAGCTCTTTGTAGTCATATTTCAGGGTGTTGTACCCGTGGGGACACATGGTGATGATCTTGGAGACATTGTATGCGTTGAACGTCTCGATGTTTGCCATGGCCAGGGCCTGGTAGACGTATTCGTTCCCGATCTTCTTGGCCGAATCTCCGCAGCAGCCTTCCTCTGTTCCGAGGATGGCGAAATCGAGCCCGGCTGCCTTGAAGATCTTTGCAAGCGAGACAGCCACCTTCTTGTTCAGGTCGTCGAAAGCACCGGCGCAGCCGACATAGAAGAGATACTCGGCCCCTCCCTTTTCAGACATGAGCGGTACATCGAGCCCTTTGGCCCAGTCTGCCCTCACATGGGCACCGATGCTCCACGGGTTCGAGTTGTTCTCCATCCCCTTGAAGACATCCATGACCTCGGCCGGGAAGTCGGATTCCATCATGACCATATAGCGCCTGAGCTCGATGAGCTTCGGGAACTGGAGGATATAGGCAGGGCAGGCCTCTACGCACGCCATACAGGTGGTACATGCCCAGATGGTGTCCCTTGAGATTGTATCGCCGATGAAGCCGGGACCCGTGTATTCCTCATCAGGGATGACGTGGTACGTGCCATCGGCGTCGATGGCGAGTTTGGCCTTCTCACCCACATAGGTGCGCATATCCTGGATGACATCTCTCGGCTTGAGGGGCTTGTCGGTGTTGAATGCCGGGCAGACCTCTACGCACCGGCCACAGCGCATGCACGCCTCGCCGTCGACGATGTCCTTCCATGAGTACTCCTCGACATTGTGGATTCCGAAGGTCTCGGCGTTCTCGAACATCTCCGGAGGCATTGCCTTGAGAGGAGGCTGAGGAACGTCGGGCCGCAGGAAGATATTCACCGGGGTCATGAAGATGTGAATCAGCTTTGAGTACGCGATAAAGATGATGAATGCCAGGGCACCGAGAACATGGGTCCACCACAGGACCACATGGGTGTCCCTGAGCGCGACATCGCTCATTCCGGAGAACAGGAACGCAATCGATCTGCCCACCGGGGAGAACCATACGTAGTGAAACATCGGGCTTGAGGGATCAACCTCGGTCGCCTGAATGCGCAGTGCCTCTACGGTGAATCCCGTGACCAGGATCGCCAGGATGAACCAGAGAACGACCCCGTCTTCGCCCTTTTCATCCAGCCATTGGGGTTTGATCACGTATCTCCTGGCCAGCGCCATGAGAATACCGACAATGGCAAGACCTCCGAATACGTCGGCAAAGAGGGAGAGTCCCAGATAGAATCCGTTCTTCATGAACCACACATGCCAGATGGGATAGATTACATCGGCCTGCAGGAACACGATTGCGGTGGTAATGAGCAGTGCAATGAATCCCCAGAAAATGAAGAAATGGAAAATGCCCTGGTATGGCTCCCTGAGGATCTTCCGGTGGCCGAACACATCGGTGACCATGTACCAGAACCTGTCCCATGGATTACCGAGCCTGTCCACCTCCGGTCCCTTTGCATTGGCTGCAGCCTTCAAGCGGGTAAAGAAACCGCTTTTTGCAAGCCCTCGAAAAAATAGCAAGAATGTGCCGAAAACAAGCACGTATAGCAGAACCTGTTCCGTCGGAAATCCAGGTCCCAGAATGTTCCAGAAAACTTCTCTTGAAATTTCAGCTCCTGATCCGTGCATAGCCCCCCCCTGAATCTTGATTTTCGTGGGATGGGAGAAACTCCCACCCCACCTTCACTTCTTACCCTTTGATCTTTTTGATTTCTGCAGTCAATGCAGGGATTACGTTGAACAGGTCATCCACGATGCCGTAGTCGGCCTTGGTGAATATCGGTGCCTCTGCATCCTTGTTGATGGCAACGATCACCTTGGCTGTTCCCATACCGGCCATATGCTGAATAGCCCCGGAGATACCAGCCGCGATGTAGAGATTCGGGCTGACGGTCTTTCCGGTCTGGCCGACCTGGTAGGAATGCTCTCTCCAGCCTGCGTCAACCGCTGCCCTCGAGGCGCCGGTCGTAGCTGTGGGACCAAAGAGTTTTGCGAGTTCTTCGAGCATCTTGAAGTTCTCGGGGCCTTTCATGCCACGGCCACCGGAAACGATGATTTCGGCCTCGGTCTGATCCGGCTCATCCGACTCGGCCAGTTCAAGCGACTTGACTACTGCCTTGATTTTTGAGGCATCAAGGCTGACGGCTACCTTTTCCACCGCACCGGCGCCGGCAATCTCTTTGGCTGTGAAGGAGTTGGGCCTTACGGAAATGACCTGAGGATCGTTGAGAGCTTCGACCTTCACATAGGCCTTCCCGGCATAGATAGGCCTCTTTGCAACGACCTTGTCGCCTTCCTTTGCCAGATCGACACAGTCGGAGATTGCACCGACACCCAGCCGTGCAGCGACAGCAGGGGTGAAATCCTTGCCCTGAGCGGTTGCACTTGCGAGGATGACCGACGGTTTCACCTGGTTAGCCACCTGGGCAAAAGCCTGTACGAATGCCTCTGGCACGTAGTTTTCAAACTCGGGGCCGTCGACCACATAGATCTTGTCTGCACCATATTTTGCAAGCAGGGGAGCAAGGGCATCGACGCCATTGCCGATGATACACACAGCGACATCACCGCCGAACTCCTTTGCCTTGCTTGTCACCTCAAAAGAACCTTTTTTGATCTCGCCCTTCTGAACCTCGGCGTAAATAAGTGTTCCTGGCATTTTCGTCACCTCCTTCAATTAGATGATCTTCACTTCTTCTTGCAGGGCCTTGGCAAGAGCTGCTGCCTTCGCTGCTGCATCATCACCGCCGATGATCTTTCCAGCCTGGCGTGCGGGCGGCAAGGTCATTTCTTTGATCGCTGTGGCAGGACCTGCCGTGACACCGAGATCCGCTGCGGTCTTCACATCAACCGGCTTCTTCTTTGCCTTCATGATGCCGGGCAGTGATGCATACCTCGGCTCATTGAGCCCCTTCTGCGCAGATAAAACAACCGGAAGGGAAACCTCGATAACCGCCTGCCCGCCCTCGACCTCTCTGGTTACGGTTGCCTTGCTCTTGTCGGCGGCAACTTCAAGCTTGAGCACCTGGGTGATGACCGGGATGCCAAGCAGTTCGCCCACCATTGCGGGGACCTGGCCCGAGTCATCGTCGATGGCCTGTTTGCCGAGGAAAACACAATCATACTGCAGGTTTTTGATGGCGGCTGCCAGCACTGCAGCGGTTGCGAACGGGTCTGCCGCGTTGTAATAGGCGCTGTCGTTGATATGGACTGCATTATCAGCACCCATTGCCAGGCCGGTTCTGATGGCCTCAATCGCCCTGTCAGGCCCGAGAGAAACGATCGTAACTGCCCCAGCCTTCATCTTCTCCTTCTGCTGCAGTGCCTCTTCAACGGCAAACTCATCATAAGGAGACATAACCCACTTAATGCCGTCTGTCGCAATACCCGTACCTTGAACCTTTATCAGAGTCTCTGTATCAGGTACCTGCTTCATGCATACTACTGTATTCACATTACCCTCCTTCCTACTTATTGTTTTGGCCTTCAGGCCGCATATAACCTCTGTATTTCTCCCCAAGAGTTGAAATACAAACCGCTTCCAAAAGACAACACTTACATATCCTTAAACGATGGTTTCCGTTTTCCCAGGAAGGCGTCGAGGCCTTCCCTGGCATCCTGCGAAACGACAACGCGCCCGAAATTTTCGGACTCGATTGCAAGCCCCTCCTCGAATGATGTCCCCAGCCCGGAAGATACGGCGTCCATGGCTGCACTCACCGCGATCCGGCTCTTCGAAGCGATCGTACGGGCAAACTGCCTTGCCTCATCCATGAGCGAGGTATGGGGAATGACCCGGTTGACGAGCCCCATCTCGCAGGCATCCTTTGCGCTGTAGTGCGCCCCGGTCAGGATCATCTCCAGGGCCTTTGCCTTGCCGACAATCCTCCCGAGCCGCTGGGTGCCGGCAAAACCGGGAATGAGCCCCAGGGTTATCTCCGGCAGGCCAAGCCGTGCCTTGTCCGAGGCGAGTCTCATGTGGCATGACATGGCCAGTTCCAGTCCTCCGCCCAGACAGAACCCGTTGATCACGGCGATGATCGGTTTGTCCGCATTTTCAATGGCGTCTGTCATGCGGTACCCTCGGTGAGCCAGTTCGATCCCCTCGCCCACGGTCTTCATGCTCCGGATCTCTTCGATGTCCGCACCGGCAATAAAGGCCTTGCCCTTCCCGGTCATCAGAATCACCCGGACCCTGGGATCGGCAACTGCCTGGAGAACGCACCTGGTGATATCCGCCTTGGTCTTGTATCCCAGGGTATTCATCGGCGGGTTGTCAATGTACATGAGGGCAATCCCGTCGGTGTCCACCTCGTAGGTGCAGTTCGCAAAGGCACTGTCTCCCTTGAGAAGCGTCGTCATGATCGCGGGCATGCTGAAGCGATCGGCACCATAGAGGCATGCGAGCGAGCCCATGAGATCATCCACATCCGCCCAGCCCAGGTTCTCTTCGGCATAGTGCAGCGGTCCCCAGGAAACCTTCGAGGGGAAGTTTGTCCCGTATACCATGCCGGTGTCGATATCATGTGCCGAGGCGATACCATCGGCCAGGATACACAGGGATTCCCTGATCTGGACGGCCAGGAGCCTCTCCGGGCTGAACAGCTCATCGCTGACGGGGTTCTTCTTCCACCAGCTCTTGAGGAAGGCCAGCACCTCCTTTGACGGCTTCTTGCCGGAGGAATAGTCGTAGAATCCCTTGCCGCTCTTCTGACCGAGGCACCCCTTCTTATCGAGGACCTTGAGCATCTCCGGGATCGGGGTCCTTGAACCATAGGCCTGCTCAAGGGTTGCAGAGGCATGCAGCCCCACATCGAGACCAACGAGATCCCACAGCGCAAAGGGCCCCATGGGCATGCCGAATTCCACCATGGCCTCGTCGATTTCTTCCATGGAGGCCTCGCCATCCATCAGGGCAAGAACCGCCTCGTTCATATAGGGGATGAGCACCCGGTTCACGACGAACCCGGGACCATTCTTGACCCGGATGGGAACCTTGCCGATGAGCTGGGAGAATTCCATCATTGCATCTATGGTTTCGCTCGCGGTGTTCTCGTCGTAGATGACCTCCACGAGCTTCATCACGTGAGCCGGATTGAAGAAGTGCAGACCGACGAAGCGGTCTTTCTTCTCCACCTTCTCGGCTATCGAGCTCAGGGACAGCGTCGAGGTGTTCGATGCCAGTATCGCATGGGCCGGACAGATCTTCTCGAGCTCGCCAAAGACGTTCTGCTTGAGTCTTATGATCTCGGGAACCGCTTCGATGACGAGGTCCACCCCGGAAAAGAATTCCGTGTCATAGGCGACAGAACCGCGCAGCAGCCCCTGCAGTTCGGCTGCCCTGTTCTCATCAATCTTCCCCTTCTTCACGAGTTTGTCATAAATAGTGCCTGAAATATCAATGGCCTTGTCGACAAACCGTTGTTCGATGTCTTTGATAAAGCACTCTATCCCGACGGAAGAAAGGAGGTGAGCAATCGAACCTCCCATGGCACCACCACCGATGACAGCGGCCCTCTTAATCTGCATTTTCCTACCCTCCTGCCCTCTGTCTATTTCTTAACGAGTCCGTCAAGAAAAGAGTTTCCCACCAGAACAGCCACCTCATGAACGTCGAACCGCTTCCTTCGGGAGGTAACGAGATACGTGGAAAGCTCGTCCAAAGAACCGAAGATCACACGTGCGCAGATATCAGGCTTGAGATGATCCCGGAAAATTCCCTCCTCCTGGCCCTGACTTATAATGTCTGCAATAATGTTGAGATAGGCCAGAAAATGTTTGTTCTTATACTCGCGCATAAATTTATTCGACTGCCTGAGCTCTACCTGAATAACCTCGGCAAGATCCCTGTCAGATTCGACTATCGTAAGATGGTTGTCGCAGAATTTAATGATCTTCTCACGCGGGTCGGTGATATCTTTGATTTTTTCCTTGACGGATGTGATGATTCCGTTGAGTTCCTCTTCAAAAAGGGAGATTAAGATATCGTCTTTATTCTTAAAATAGAGATAAATAGTGCCATCTGCAACATGGGCCTCTCGTGCTATTTCTGAAACCTTTGAATTGTAGAAGCCTTCCATAGCAAATACATGCTTGGCGGCATTCAATATCATCCTGTATTTCTCTTCGCCTCTCATACGGATCCTTTCTTACAATTTTTAGCCATATGATAATGAAGTAATTAATCCAATATATGAGATAAGGCGGGGCTTCGGGGGGACACCCCGAAGCCCCTTATTTCTTTAGCTATCCGAGCTTCTTCCTGTTTTCAACGAGTTCATCCACAACTGACGGGTCTGCCAGCGTAGAGGTGTCGCCGAAATCCGTGAAGTCTCTTGCAGCAACCTTTCTCAATACACGCCTCATTATCTTTCCGCTTCTGGTCTTTGGAAGCCCATCCGCCCACTGAATGACATCAGGTGATGCGATCGGGCCGATTTCCTTTCTCACGTGTGCCACCAGGGCCTTGCGAATATCCTCTGACGGCTCCACACCGGTGTTCAGGGTGACATAGGCAAATATGCCCTGTCCCTTGATCTCGTGGGGGAATCCAACAACAGCTGCCTCGGCGACATCCGGATGCGCTGTCAGCGCAGCCTCGACCTCGGCAGTACTCATTCTGTGGCCGCTCACGTTGATGACGTCGTCCACGCGTCCGGTGATCCGATAGTCGCCGTCCGCATCACGCTCGGCGCCGTCGCCCGAGAAATAGTATCCGGGGAACTGGGAGAAGTAGTTCTTGCTGAAGAGCTTCTCGTCGCCCCATATGCCCCTGAGCATGCCGGGCCATGCCACCTTGATGCACAGAGCGCCTCTGCCCGCACCCTCGACCACCTTCTGGTCTTCTTCCAGGAGCGCCGGGACCACGCCAAAGAACGGCACCATGGCCTTGGCAGGTTTGATGTCTATAGCGCCGGGCAGCGGAAGAATCATGTGTCCGCCAGTCTCGGTCTGCCACCAGGTGTCGGCGATCGTACAGCGGCCGCCGCCGATCTTGTTGTAATACCACCACCAGGCCTCAGGATTCAGCGGTTCGCCCACGGAACCCAGCACCCGCAGGGATGACAGGTCATGCTTGTCGACCCATGAGTCGCCTTCTTTGGCAATGGCACGAATGGCTGTGGGTGCGGTGTAGAAGTTGTTTACGCCGTACTTCTCGATAACTGCCCAGAACCGGTCGTAACCGGGATAGCTCGGCACGCCCTCGAACAGGATGCTGCTATGCCCGTTGGTCAGCGGGCCGTACACGACATAGCTGTGACCGGTAACCCACCCGATATCAGCGGTGCACCAATAGTTATCTTCATCTCTCACGTCAAAGGCGAGCTGCTGGGTCATGGAGGCAAACAGCAGATATCCTCCAGTGGTGTGGTATACGCCTTTTGGTTTTCCGGTAGAACCAGAGGTATAGAGAATGAAGAGGATATCCTCGGCATCCATCGGCTCCGGCTCGCAGTACAGGGGGGCTTCTTCCATGAGTGCCTCATACCAGAGATCCCTGCCCTCTTTCATGGGGACATCGAGCCCTGTCCTGTTGACCACGATCTGCTTCTCGACGGTCGGGCACACCTCGACTGCCTTGTCGGCATTGGCCTTCTGGGGAACGGCCTTCGCACCGCGGTAGGTGCCATCGCAGGTGATGACTACTTTTGCGCCGCAGTCCTGAATACGGTCTTTCAGAGCATCCGATGAGAACCCGCCGAAGACGATGGAGTGGATTGCACCGATCCGGGTGCAGGCCAGCATGGTGATGGCGAGTTCGGGAATCATGGGCAGGTAAATGGATACACGGTCGCCCTTCTTGATTCCGAGCTTCTTGAGGACATTGGCGAACTTGTTCACTTCGCGGTACATGTCGTAGTACGTGTACACCTTCCAGTCGTTGGGATCATTGCCCTCAAAAATAATAGCTGCCTTGTTCTTCTTTGTTTCGAGATGCCGGTCCAGACAGTTGTAGCTTACATTGAGCTTTCCGCCCTCGAAGAACTTGACGTGCAGGTCATCTCCGAATGACCAGTCCATCACCTTGTCGTCATCGAAGTCCTTGAACCAAGAAAGTCTCTTGCGTGCTTCTTTTGCCCAGAAACCCTTGGGGTCTTCGATAGACTCCTTGTACATCTTCTCGTACAGTTCCCTGCTGGGGATGTAGGATTTTTCTCTTACCCGGTCAGGGACAGGGAAAACCTTGTCATAAAAGTCTACTGCATCTGCCATGTAACGATTCCTCCTTTAACGTTTGATTGACACAATAACTCACCCTATATAGCCAAATAATAATTAACGGTCAAGGAAAAATGAATGATCATTCATAACCATCGCTGTCGTCCCCCAAGTTTAGCTTGTTATGATTACTGAAAAAGATTAATATACTATAATCGTTTACTATTTAATGCCCCTAAAGGAGTTACGATGAAGAGAGCAGCTTTCTGCCTGACATTAGCCCTGATGGTGTTTGCCTTTTTCTCCTCTCCTGCCCGTGCCTCCGAGATTCAGGTGAGGATCATCGGCCCGGACGACCTCACTGCCCTGGGATCAGGCATCGAACAGAGCATTGCCGCACGGTGCATCGCGAAAGGGGTAACCTTGGATGATTATCCCGGGCTCTCCGTCACGATCCTCCAGATGGGCGATGTTCTCTCCTTTGATGCGATCCTCAGCAGCAAGCCACCCAGGGCCTTTCATTCGGATCTCAGGAGCACCTCAGAGATTACCCGGGCCATCGACGAGATGATCGCCGAGCTCTTCACCGGTCCCGTGGAGATCCCGGAGACGACTACGGCACCTGCCCCCGGGCCGGGCACCCCCGCTAAGGCCGGCGCAGACATCGAACTGCCCTTTATCGCGACCTCGCTCGCTCTTCAGGGCGATTCACTCTTCGTGAGCGACCGGAAGACCCTCTATATATTAAAGGATGCACAGGCTCAACCGCTGTGGGCCGCCCCGGGCATGTATGAGATTTTCCGTATCTACCCCTATAAGGATTCCATCCTCGCCCTTACCAGATACGGCTCGACATTCACCAGTTATCAGATAGTCCAGGGCAAGATCTCCAGGCAGTGGAACAACGCCGTCATACCAGTGGGCAATTCCCTGGTTTCTTCCCAGATCAAGACAGACCTGAGCATACCCGACTGGATCAACAGATGGACCACCCCCACCACCCTCGAGGGCGAACCGCTTCAACTTCCCGGCGACAGGGACTTCCCCACCATGATTATTGGTGAGGTGCTGTCCTCACATGACGGACCTGAGGTGATAACCTACAACAGGTTTACCCAACTCGAGACTCAAGGCAGCGGCAAGCCCCTGTGGGCTTCCGACAGGAACACGAGCCCGCTGCCCCTGTATGTGGAACAGGAAAAAGAGGGTGATATCCGGCCTGATCGGTACTACATGATGCCGAGAATACTCACGAGGGACGGAGATATCATCGCCATCAACAACGATCGCGGCATGTCGAAGATCTTCGGGAACATCTTGAAGTTTTACGGGTCTGATATCGTTGCCTTCTCACCGGACAGACCCGATCTCGACGAGAAGACACTCTACCATATCCGGAAGTACTACTGCATGGATATAGCCCTGAGTGACACGACACTCATCGTGCTGCTCATACGGGACAAGAACAGCCTCGTGCAGTTTATCGATCTGTAATCAGGCCTACATAGGCCAGAGACCCTTTTTGGACTTTTTCTCCGTGTCTTTTGACGCGGACTGCTTATCGAGCTCCCCTTCGAGCTCCTTGTCTTTCACGCTCAGGTCTCTGCTGAAATCCGGGCAGTGAATACCGGACCCTTTGTTGAACTTCTTCTTACAGTCGCCTCTCCAAGCACATAGCGGGCATAAAGATCTATCTGTTGTCATAGTAAGCTGTATTAGCCTGAATTTTAAGACAATGTCAATGATAAATGAGCTGCAGCCACAGGGCCCTGGCCATGCAGGGCTCCAGGGACAACCGCAGAGACCGGTTCATCGGGACGCCGCACGAACCCCGGGGAAAAACCGGGGCCTGCACGAAGGCAGGTTATGGTTCAAACACCATAAACAGCTCATGTTTATGGTAGACAGGCCATAATATCCACGGGGGCTCGCACGAGACCGGGGATGCTTTTGTCTTACCAATCGAGCAGTTATACAACGACCACCCCCCATGGCATAATTTTCGCACCGTGAGGTGTGGTCAGATAGTATTACAATAAGATCGATGAGCGGGTTGCAGTGTGATTTTCCAGACCCGCATCGTCATCATGCAACAATACACAGGTGGGTTTGCGACATGTTCATCACGAGGATAACCGCCGCTGAACCTGATAGAATTGGAGAGGATCGTCAAGAGAGGAGAATTTATTATGGAAACAGCAACACATGCACTTCATACATCATCCGAACCATCATACAATCTCTGGGATGAGATCGTAGGCGAAGCCCGCGCAGAGAAGAGAACCTATCTGCTCGAGCCCGAATGCAAGAGACTGCTCGAAGAGCTCAACATCCAGACAACCGGTTATGAGGTCGCCCGCACAGCGCAGGAGGCGGTGGCCATCAGTGAGAACATCGGGTATCCCGTGGTCCTGAAAATCGTCTCGGAAGAAGTCGTGCACAAATCGGATTCCGGCGGGGTCAGGCTGAATCTTCCCGATGCAGCCTCGGTGCGCTCGGCAAGCATCGACATGCTCGAGGCATTCAAGGATGTCAACATCAAGGGCATCTCGGTCCAGACTATGGCCAAACCAGGCACCGAGGTCATTATCGGCGTCACCCGGGACCCCATCTTCGGCCCCGTGCTCATGTTCGGCCTCGGCGGCATTTTTGTGGAGGTCATGAAAGACGTGACGTTCCGGATCCTGCCCATCGACGAGCAGGAGATCGACACCATGATACAGGAAATAAAGGGCTATCCCCTCCTCAGGGGCTACCGGGGACACAGCGTCGATCTCGACTCGCTCAAGACACTCCTGCACAAGATCTCACGGCTGGTCATGGAGCATCCCCAGATCAGGGAACTCGACCTGAACCCGGTGATCTGCTATCCGGACGGCTATGTCGTTGTCGATGCACGGATCTTCGTGGACAGCAAGGTTTCTTCCTTGCCCGCCGCCCAGAAGAGAACTGACTTCCATGATTTCTTCTACCCCAAAAGTATCGCCCTGATCGGTGCATCGGACACCAAAGGAAAACTCGGATACAATGTCTTCAACAACCTGGTCAACCACCACTGCAAGGCCAGGCTGTACCCTATCAATCCGAAATGCGACGTGATCCAGGGGGTCAAGGCCTACAAGAGCCTGACCGAGATCGAGGATTCCATTGATGTCGCCATCGTGCTCGTTCCTGCCTCGGCTACCCCTGCCGCTGTGGAGGAGTGCTGCAGGAAGGGGGCAAAGCATATCGTTATTGAGAGTGCAGGGTTCGCCGAACTGGGCGAAGAGGGCAGACGCGCCCAGGAACAGATCAAGGGCGTGCTGAAGAAATATGGCTGCCGGGCCCTGGGACCCAACTGCGCAGGTGTCATCAACACACACCACAATATGGTTCAGTCGATCGGGATCGTGAAAGAACTGGGCAAGGGCAACATCGGATTGATTGCCCAGGCCGGCGTATATGCGGCCGGCATCCTCTGGGGCCTCCGCCACATCATGGATTTCGGCATTGTCGCCACTATCGGCAATAAGCTGGATATCAACGAAACCGACATCCTCCATCACCTCGGTAACGACGACAACATAGACGTGATCTGCATGTACCTCGAGGATATCTCGAGCGGAAGGAGATTCGTCGAGGTCGCAAAAGAGGTGACCAGGAAGAAGCCCACCATTATCCTGAAATCCGGCCGTACCGATGCAGGCAAAAAGGCGGTCATGTCCCACACGGCCTCGCTCGCGGGAGACGACACGATAAACGATATCGCATTCAGGCAGTCCGGCATCATCAGGGCACGGAACAACGACCACATGTTCGATCTGGCACGCGCCTTTGCCAAGCAGCCGATCCCGGCCAATAACGGGGTGCTCGTAATAACCTATACCGGCTCCCTGGGGGTTGCCGCCACAGACACCCTCTACCTGAACGGCATGAGGCTCGGCGAACTGGAGCCTGAATTGAAAACCAGGCTCAGGGAAATCCTTCCCGGCTATGTACAGAGCCTCAACCCGGTCGATTATTCCTTCACCATGAATGCCGCGGAGCTGAGAAAGACCATCGAGATCGGCGTGGACAGCGCAGATATCGGGAGCTTTATCGTGGTGTGCCAGACAGAGATCCTGGACACCTTCACCAGTGAACTGCAGCAGATCGACTACAAGGGCAAACCCATCATGACCTGCGTACCGTGCAAGGAGTTCGCCATGGATGCCGTCGTTCGTCTCGAAAAGCTTGGCTTCCCGGTGTATTCGAACCCCGAGATGGCAGCCGAGGCACTCAGCGTGATGTACCGGTACGGCACAACGAAGGAGGCCCAGTTTTCGGCGGTACAGCAGAAGAAGGCCGGCTAGAAGGATACCGATACATGAGAAATGCCCTTAGGAAAGAGTTCGCATACAGCCATACCGAGGCAGAGGAAGCGCTGAAGCCCATCAGGAGGGGCTCCCGGGTGTTCATAGGCTCGGGATGCGGCAAACCCCAGCTGCTCGTGGACACCCTCATGGGCATGGCCCCGTCCCTGGCGGACACGGAGATCATGCACATCATCACCGCGGGGAATGCGCCGTACACCGAGGAGAACTTTGTCCATTCGTTCCGGCACAATGCCTTTTTCATCGGCGCGAACACGAGAAAGGCTATCTGGGATGGCAGGGCTGACTATACCCCGATATTCCTCTCCGAGATACCCATGATGTTCAAGACGGGCCGGATCCATGTGGACACGGCACTCATCACCGTGTCGCCCCCGGACAAGTACGGTTACGTCAGCCTCGGGGTCTCGGTGGATGTGACCAAGTCTGCTGCCGAGTGCGCGGATTACGTGGTGGCCGAGGTAAACCCGAATATGCCCCGCACCCTCGGAGACAGCTTCCTGCACGTGTCCCAGATTGACGCGTTCGTGCACAACAGCGAGCCTCTGCCTGAATTCCCCATGAAAGACCCCGGCGTGGTTGCAAAGAAGATCGGGAAATATGTGGCGGAACTCATCGAAGACGGTTCCACGCTCCAGCTGGGATACGGAACGATCCCCAGTGCGGTCATGAAATATCTCAGGGGGAAGAAGGACCTCGGGATCCATACCGAGGTCTTCACGGACAGCCTCATCGACCTCGTCAAGCAGGGCGTGATCACCTGCAGGAACAAGAATCTTCACCCTGGTAAGATCATAGCCAGCTTCTGCATGGGGACGAGGAAACTCTACCGGTTTATCGACAAGAACCCCCTGTTCGAGTTTCACCCGGTCGAACATGTAAACGATCCGTTCATCATTGCGCAGAACAACAGGATGATCTCCATCAACACGGCACTCAGTGTCGACCTTACCGGCCAGGTCTGCTCCGACTCCCTTGGCTCGCTCCTCTACAGCGGCATCGGGGGACAGCTCGATTTTGTTCGCGGGGCAGCCAGGTCGCGGGGTGGAAAATCCATCATCGCCATGCCCTCCACTGCCGAACGCGGGACAAAATCCCGGATTGCGCCTTTTCTGGATGAGGGCAGCGGGGTCGTCCTCACGCGAGGCGATGTCCACTACGTGGTGACCGAATACGGCATCGCCCACCTTCACGGAAAATCCATCCGGGAGAGGGCCATGGAACTCATCAACATATCGCACCCCAAGTTCCGGGAAGACCTCCTGAAGGCAGCGAAGAAAAAGTTCTACATCTACCAGGATCAGCTTCTCCGGCAGGACTGTATCTATCCGGAGCGCTACGAGACCTACTGGCAGAACAAGGCCGGCCAACAGATCTTTTTCAGGCCGGTCAAGCCCACCGACGAGAAGAAGGTCCAGGAGCTCATCTATTCCCTTTCTGAGCCCGACTTCTACAAGCGCTTCCTCCAGAAGGTCAAGATCTTCCCCCATGAGGCTGCGCAGAAATTCGTGAATGTCGATTACAGAAACTCCATGGCCTTCGTCGGGATACTCGGCAGGAACAAATCCGGAGACAACGAAGAGATCATTGCCTTGGGCGAGCTCTATCGGGACGTCTCCACCAACTTCTCGGAAGTCGGGTTCACGGTCCGCGGCAACATGCAGCATCTCGGCATCGGAAGCTTCCTGCTCTGGTATATGATCCGCTACGCCCGGGAACAGGGGATCTCAGGGTTCACCGCAGAGGTCCTCAAGGAAAACGATGCCATGATGAAGACCTTCCGCCAGTGCGGGTATCCGGTCAAGGCATCGTTCGATTTCTCCGGGGCCTACGAGGTCGAGATCCCCTTCGAACGGGAGGAGTGAGCCGTCACTTAAAGGAATCCTTCCAGTGCCCGAACATAGCGCCTGCCCACACCACGCCTGGTATTGAGGGCTTCCCGGGCATCATGCGCCATGGTGCGGTATTTCTCGGGATCCTGTATCGCCTCCACCACGGCGGTCCCCAGTTCGGCCACGTCCTGAACCCGGAGTGTGTGTCCCTCTACCGCCTCCATGGCCCAGGTGAAGTTGTCCATGTGCGGGCCGTGGATGGTGGGAACCTCCCAGGCAATGGGCTCCAGGATATTCTGCCCCCCGAGATCCTTGAGCGATCCCCCGACAAAGGCCACGTCCGAGGCACCATAGAGATCGAAGAGCTCGCCGAAGGTGTCGACAAACAGGAGATCTGCGGCCTCGTGCATCGTGCTCCTGAGCCCCCATCCAAGCCCAGTGCGTCCGGCATGTGCCTTGAGTGAGGCGAGCATGTCCGGATGCCGGGGAGCCACGATACTGTAGAGGTCCGGGATGCGGGCCTTTGCATAAGCAATGGCATCGATCACGGCCGCCTCCTCTCCCTCGCGGATGCTCCCCGCGATAAAGACCGGCCGCTTCCCGACCCCGAGCCGCTGTCTCAGCTCCGGTTTCCTCGCCAGGTCAACCTCGCCCACCATATCGAGCTTCAGGTTTCCCAGCACCTCGACCTGACCGGCGCCGAGCCTGGAAAATCGTTGAGCATCGCCCTCGGCCATGGCCAGAACAGACACAGCTCTCAGCACCTTCCTCATGACAGACCGGATCTTCTCAAACCCGGCATACGACCGCGGGGTCATGCGGGCATTCACGAACACCACGGGGATCCCTATGCTTTCAGCGCCGAGGAGCATGTTCGGCCAGAGCTCTGTTTCAACCACCAGGATCACCTGGGGATAGAGCCGCAGCATATAGCGCTTCATCACCCAGGCCAGGTCAAAGGGAAAGGGGATTACCAGGTCGATCTCCGCGAGCCTCGATGCGACATCCCTCCCGGTTACGGTCACCGAGCTCAGGCACACGAAGAGATCCGGCCGGTCCTGCTTGAGCTCCCGGATGAGGCCGGCTACGGCCTTGACCTCTCCCACCGAGGCCGCATGCACCCAGATGATCCCCCGGTTAGAGGGAATTTCAGGCAGCCTCAGCCCAAGGCGTCCGAGCAGGGTCCCCCGGAAATTCGGGTGCCTGAACAAAAGCAGGCTTGCAGGCCAGATGAGGACCGCACCGAGGATGCGATAGAGAACGATGATCAGCGAGGCCATCGGCGCAGCACCCTTTCCCTGTCTTCGGGGGTGTTGATCTCGTGGAACTCGCCGCGGGCCACGATGACCTTGATGGGTATGCCGTTTTCGAGCGCCCTGAGCTGCTCGAGGGACTCCGTCAACTCCAGCGGCGACGGCGCCAGGGCCGTATACCTCCTGAGCGTCTCGGCGCTGAACCCGTAGATGCCGATGTGCTTGAGCATCGCTACGTGCCCGGGGTTGCGAACGTATGGTATCGGACTGCGGGAAAAGTACAGGGCAAAGCCGCCAATACCCTGCACGACCTTGACACAGTTCGGGTCATCGCGCTCGTCATCGGACAGCTCGGTCGCAATGGTGGCCATGGGGCATCCCTGCCGGAGTTCGGTCACCAGCGACGAGAGCGCCGGTATATCGAGGACCACCTGGTCTCCCTGGATATTGACCACGGCATCCACGGCCATGTCTTCGACGGCCTGGGCGACCCGGTCGGTGCCGGAAGGACAGTCCGGACTCGTCATGATTGCCTGGGCACCATACGACGAGGCCACATCGAAGATCTCGGGGTTATCGGTTGCCACAAGGACCGTATCGATCTCAGGACAGGCAGCCACCTGCTCGTAGATTCGGGCGATCATGGGCTTGCCTGCGATATCGGCCAGGGGTTTGCCCGGGAACCGGGAAGAACCGTACCGTGCGGGTATGACAGCGACGACCTTCATATCACCGCGCCCCCACACCGGCATCCAAGGCATCGAGTGCCTTCAGATGGGCATCGTATGCCGCCTGGTCATAGAGGACCATCCTGACCGTCTCCAGTCGCGTATCGCCCTGGAGATATTCCCTGATGGCCTGTATCGCGACCTGCGCGGCCGCATCCACGGGATAGCCGAAGATCCCGGTGCTAAGCGCCGGAAACGCGACGGACTTCACGCCATGGGCGTCTGCAACCGTGAGCGAGTTGAGGTAGCACGACCTCAGGAGCCTGGGTTCATCGGGAGACCCGCGGTATACCGGGCCCACGGTATGGATCACATAGGTGTTGGGCAGATCGTATCCCTTCGAGATCTTTGCCTCTCCGGTGGCACACCCGCCGAGTTTCGAGCACTCTTCCCACAGGCCGGGACCCGCTGCTGCATGGATGGCCCCGGCAACCCCGCCGCCGGGGGAGAGTCTCGTGTTTGCGGCATTCACCACTGCCTCGGTGTCCTGCGCCGTAATATCCCCGACCACGAACTGGAGTTTTGTTTTTCCTACCTGTATCTCTTTCATGCCACCATCCTTTGATCCTGATTCTCCCTGAATCAGAATTAACCAACGATCTCAAGGAACAGTGTCATTATGTATACCGGAACGTTTTCGATTGCAATCCCTACCATGGGCCGGCGCCGAGCGATATCCGCCACACGGAATTTTTTCCGTGGTTGACTTCCCCTGCCATTATTGATTATCAAGCATAGTACAACATCATGGAGGCCATAAATGGACATCAACGCGCTGATCGATAAGATAAAGTCACGAGAGGATTACAGCAAAGTCGGCATGATTCTGTGCCACAACGGCGTCGTCAGGGGCAGTTCACGCGACGGCTCGCCGGTTTCACGGGTGGATGTCAAGGCGGACCTGGATGTCATCAACGCCATTGTCGCCGAGCAGAAGAAGCGTCCCGGCATCATCGAGATCCTCGTCGAGGTCAACGAGGGAGAGCTCAGTGTGGGAGATGATCTCCTCACCATCGTGGTTGCAGGCGATATCAGGGACAATGTCATCCCGGTTCTCACCGATACGCTCAACGCAGTCAAGGCCGGCGGCACGAAGAAGAAGGAATACCGGTAGCAAGGGCTTTCGAAGCCAGGACAGGGTCTTTTCCCGATCCGTTACTGCCGCGATCTTGCCGCAGGGGGAGCCGGATATCCCGCAGCGGAGATCCCCAGTGCTCGCCGGATAATCGGCCCTGCCGGCAGTAACAGGTCGGATTCCCTCAGAGAAATCTGTGTACCCTGTCCAATAATCTTGACTCACCGAATCTCTTATGATAGCAGATCTACGTTGCATGGGGCCGTAGCTCAGTTGGGAGAGCGCTTGAATGGCATTCAAGAGGTCGAGGGTTCGATTCCCTTCGGCTCCATTGATAAAAAAAGAGGTGATCGCATCGCGGTCATCTCTTTTTTGCTTTTACGGGGAATCGAAGCAGAGTGAGCGCCGCCAGTGGCGGATGAGCGGACAGGACGTCCGCGACAGCGAACGCAGGGGAGCCTACGCAGGAGCGCTCAGGACGAGCGCGACGAAGGAGGCGATTCCCTTCGGCTCCACCATGCTTCACCTTTCAGGCTCCGCACGGCACGTTACTCTCTCTGCCTGATCCCTGCCAATCCCAAAGTGAATCACAGTATCAGCGAGCGAAGAACAGCCGGTCGTCAAGCATGCATTCAGTCCTGGGTTTTCTGTTCTCCGGGTGTTGTTTCCGCTTCAGCCGGGGGAGGTTCTGCACCGAGCTGGTGAACCAGCCCCCGGGCATCTTCGAGCTTTGCCGTGGCCTTTGCCACCTTCCGCGACGCTGCAGATGCCTGAGCGTCTGCCACGTCCTTTTCGGCCCGGGCCTTTTCGATCGCGTCCTTATCCGCGTCCGAGGCGATCATCTCCCGGAGCAGTCTGCCCTTGTCTTCCGCGTCTTCAGCGGCCCTGTCTGCTTCCTTTCTGGCCTGGTCCAGTCTCTTATGGGAGGCCTCGAGCTCATCGAGGGCAGCGGCAAGTTCAGGCACCCGGCCCTCTTCAGGGCCTGATTCCAGGTCGATATCCTCTGCAGCCTGAACCAGCGCTACAATGGGCAGCCTCTCGAGGATATCCTCCACCCTCCTCCCGAAGGGATCGAGCAGCTGGTTTTCCCGGAGCCTGAACGGCAGGAAGACCATGCCGGCATCGGCCGACTCCTTCACCACGGTTTCTGCATCCACAGCGGTTAACACCTGAACCTTTGCTTCTATCCTCACCTCTTCGAGCATCCGGTTCAGGCAGGAAACAGCATCCTCATCCGTGCCGGTGTCCGCCGTCATCCCTTCAGCGTCCCTGCACAGCGAGGTGCGTGGTCCCTCGGCTGCCTCCCGGGCAACGGCAAGCATCCTGATGGTCGCCTCTCCCCACTCCCTGCTCCGGGTCATGAGATAGGCGAGCAGGAGCATGAGCCTGCTCGTGGCATCACCCCACCACCACACGTCGATACGCCGTTTGCCGTTATGGACCGCTTCGAGCGCAGCCCATTCGTCTTCCTTGGAATCGAGTACGATGAGATTGCACCCAAGCCGGAAGGCCGTTCTCAGGTAGAGGCCATACCGCATCTCCCTGGCACCCAGGAATCCCCTGGAGAGTTGCTCGAACCAGTTGAGAACGACTGTGTTTACCCGGACAGGGCCGATGCCGAATCCCTGCACGAGGGCCTGGATCGCATCCTGGGCATTGGCAGCCACGACCACGAGCGGGAATGCACTGGATTTATGCTCCTCGATGCTCTTTTTGAGTTCGGTCTCGGCCTCTTCCTTGAGTTTCAGCATCTTCACCCCCTGACCCTCGAGGATGCGCACGGCAGTTGTCATGCCGCTTCCCCCCTCGAGCCAGGAGGAGAACTGCAGGAGATGCTGCCTCCTGTGAGTGTCGTTGGAAAAGGCCAGGAGCTGCGGCCGCCAGTCCCGGGGGTGTTCGGGTTCATGGGCTGCTGCGATCAGGTGCTCCCTCACCTGCTGCAGGTGATACGACCGCCTGCTGTCGACCCACCGGTCGATTCCCTCTGCGCGCTTGAGATACTGATAGATCGCAAACAGCACGGCCAGGGCCACCGCACCTGCGGCCGCATCGATGGCAAACATGGCGGCAAGACAGGCAAGGGAACCCAGCAGGGAGAGCTTGAGGTTGTACCAGCGGAACCGGGGACGGAAAGACGGGCTCGCCGCACGGGCCTCAAAATACGTGGCATAATTGAGCAGCCCGTAGGAAAGGAGAAAGAACATCGAAACCACCGGCGCTATGATATTGAGTCTTCCGAGACTGATGGCGGCAAATGCGATGCCCGCGGAGAGCACAACCCCGCGCCTCGGGTTTCCGGTAGGGCCGTGTCCTTTCGCAAACGGCACCAGGAAGGGAAAGATCTTGTCTCCGGCCATGGACTGGAGGATACGGGGGGCCCCCATGAACGAGGCCATGGCGGATGACAGCGTAGCCGCAATGACCCCCGCGTCTATGAGAAAGCCGGAGAAGGCCACCCTTCTCATGGCCCCGTAATCACCGGCCAGGACGTCCCTCGGGGCTGCGGCCCCCATGACCACGGCAACGCCGAAATAGACGGCCATGGACAGGCCGACGGCCAGGAAGGTGCCCAGGGGAAGGCTCTTCCCCGGGTCCTTCAGGTCTCCGGACATGCTCACCCCCTGGGTAAAACCGGTGACTGCAGGGAAGAAGATGGCAAAGAGGATCCAGAACCCTCCTGATGAATGAACCGACCCGAGATTCGCCGCCAGGATGGCGCTGTCCCACTTCAGGTAGCCCCCGGCAAAAAACGAGGCCAGGGCAAGGGCCAGTATCGCCATGACCACGTACTGAAACCGGGTCGCATAATCGGTGCCGAGCCATGCTAAAACAAACAGTACAGCCACGGCAAGGGCTGCGATGATCTGGGTGAGATAGGGGCTGGCGCCCGGGAACATCCCGGTGATCACCTCGCCGAAACCGATCGAGTAGAAGGCTATGGAGACCGACTGGGCGAGGAAGAGCACAATGCCGATTGCTCCGCCGAACTCCACACCGAGGGTGCGTGATATGAGATAGTAGTCTCCACCGCCCTTGACCCGGAAGTTCGTGGCGATGGCCGAGAGGGAAAAGGTCGTGAGCACGGAGATCGTGTTGGCCAGGGCGATAATGAACAGCGCCCGGGTCAATCCAGCGCTGCCGACCACATACCCGAGACGCATGAAGAGGATGATGCCGAGTATGGTGAGGATGCTCGGGGTGAACACCCCGGCGAAGGTCCCCAGGGTTCCTCCTGGAGCGCCCTGGGAGGATCTCTGCCCTGAAGCCTGACTCTGCATGCAGTACCCCCTGGATAATCTCAACTGTCCTTCGGACGCGTCATGATATTTCCCTGTCCGCCGGTTCGCTGTTCATTATACGCACCATACCTGTTTTTTCCACTGGTATTACAATGGGAATGCTGCCACAGGGGGTGCGTCCCCTGTCCTCCCGCAGCGATTTCATGTTCTACCGTGACAGTATCTACGATACGTACATGCACATAAAATTCAAGAATCCTTGACAATGTTCAATAACTCGGTAATCTTTCAGTAAGAGTACACAACCCTTGGTGGTACCCATACGTGGAAAATGTTTATGGGGGCGAAACATGAAGACCATGCTGTTGGAGAGCAAGAAGGCTCTCGCACTCATCTGGCTGATCTTTTCCGTGATCCGGTCTGTCCTGGGGTTCATCCACATCCGGGCTGCCATGAAGGCCATAGAGCCCATCAGGTTCAGCCTCAGCGATTCGACGGGACGAAAGATCTCCGCCTCGGCACAGGAGGAGCTGAACAGGCTGATTGGTGAGATGAATGCGTACATAGACAGGTTCAATAAATCCTCGAGGCGGCAGCATATCATTACCGCTATCGGGTATTATGCGGCCTCGCTGACAGCCCTTTTCTCGATGCTCCTCATCCTGCGCGCCCTCATCTCGAAGCCCTCCCGGTAGCAGGTGTGCTACGATGCGAGGATAATCCGGGCATCGGCAATCACGCAGCGTTTCGAAGTGCAGATGGCCGGGTTCAGGTCAATGGAGGCGATGAGCCCTTCAACCTTCATCACGAACCGGGAAAATCGAAGTAGGGTGTCGAACAGGGCATCCATGCTGATGGGATCGGAACCCCGGTATCCCTCCAGCAATCTATGGGCCTTGAGCCCTTTGACCATTGACCGCGCATCCTTTTCATCCAGCGGCGCCATCCTGAGGCTCGTATCCCGGTAAATCTCCACACCGACTCCCCCGATACCAAGCAGGATCATGGGTCCGAACTGATGATCTATCTTTGCACCGATGATCAGTTCGACGCCTGAGACCATCTCTTCCACAAGCATGCCGGAAAAGCCTTCTATGCGTCTGAGCCGATCGAAGGCCTTTGCCAGTTCGTCTTCTGAGGCAATCCCGACGATGACCCCCTTCACCTCGGATTTGTGGATCACTTTCGGGGAGACGACCTTGGCCACCACCGGGTAGCCGATCTTCGCGGCAAAGGATGCAGCAGCATCCGGGGTTTTCGCCACGACATACCGGGGAGTATCGAACCCGAAAAGAGAAAATGCCCGTTTTGCATCGGGCTCCAATACCCAGCCCCATTGCCTCGATGCCTCCAGTATATCTCGAATCTCTCTCTTCACCATGGTTTGTTCCTCCTCAGCGCGGTTGCCATGAGAACAGCCCCTTCGATGGATGGAGACACCGGGGTGCCGTTGAGTTCAAATCCCTCGATGAGCATGTCATACTTCTCCACATGGGGCACATAGGCGATGAGCGGTTTGTTCAGCTGCCTGGACAGGGTGCTCAGTTTCGAACCCAGGTCCGAGGTTATTCCGGGCAGGTACGGCAGAAGCAGAACAATGACACACTCGATCTCCTCCCGGGAGAAGAGCATCCGCACCGCCCCGACAAAATCCTCGTCGACCCCGCTGCCGGTGAGATCGACAGGGTTGCCTGTCGAGGCGATCGACTGCACGCTCGCAGAGAGGTTCTGCCGGATTTCCTCCTGAAAAGGCCCGGGGATGACCGGCACGCTCAGGCCGTACTTCCAGCAGGCATCCACGGCTATAGCCCCATGACCTCCGCTGCCGGTAACGATGCCGATACCGCCGTCTATGGGTTGCTGGCAGGCGCTGAGCGATTCGCAGAACGAGACCAGTTCGAGCTCGTTCTCCGCCTCCACCACACCATGCTGTGCAAGCGCCGCCGAGAAGCTCGCATAGTCACCGGCAAGCGATGCGGTGTGGCTGGAAACAGCCTTCTGCCCGCCGGGACTCTTGCCCGATTTCAGGACGATGACCGGTTTCGGACATCGCTGAGCCTCGAGGACAAACTCCCGTCCTTCATCCCTGCCGAACCCCTCGATATAAAAGGTTATGACCTGTGTCGAGGGGTCCTTTGAAAAATAACGGAGCAGATCGAGCTCCCTCATGAGGGCCTTGTTCCCGATGCTCACCGCCGTGGCAAGGCCGATCCTCTCTTGAGCGAACTTGATCATCTGGTCCACGAGGATGCCCCCGCTCTGGCTGATCAGGGTGACATTGCCGGGTTCAGGCTTCACCATCCGTTCAATGGGAAGAAAGAGGGTATCCACCCGTCCGGGTGCATAGATGCCGAGGCAGTTCGGACCGAGAAACGGGAAGGATGCCTCCTGTGCCATGGCCGCCATTCGCCCCTGGAGATCCGTGTTGCCAACCTCTGCAAACCCCCCTGATATAACGATCCCGGCCCTCACGCCGGATCGGATGCAATCGGCGAGGATGTCCGGCACGAGTTCTGCGCGGGCTGCGATTATTGCCAGATCGAGCGTTCCCGGGACCTCGGAGATATTCGGATAGATCTTCTCACCCTGGAAAAAGCCTCCCTTGGGATTGATACCGAACACATCCACGGGGTAGCGGTGACGGTTCTTGCTGAATATGACATTGGCCGGATGCCTCTCATTGCTCGACGACAACCCGATTACCGCGATAGCCTTTGGTTTGAACAGCGGATCAAGATTCATGAAACCCTCCGGGGGCACCATATTCGTTCTGCACAATGAATTCTCTCATCATGAAGGCCTATAACAAATATAATGGCGCACCCGGCATGATCAACTTCCGGGGAAGGGATATGTCCTGAATATTAACGAAGGAGCAGGGGGAAAACCGACAGCAGCCGGTCTGCGGCACATTGAACAGGAATGATCCCTGCGGCACGGGGCATGTAACCGTGCAGCAGGGCACAAAGAGGCATCGAGCGTATCACCGCGGTTCACATCGGGCTGCCGGGAATCAATTCCTGACGCAGCTGACAAATCCCCTGATTACTGTTTTCCCCGCTCGAGCAACGGAATGTATTCGTTCTCCTGGGAAAGAGAGGTGACGTATGCCGGCCTGATGATCTTGTTCTGTATGATCTGTTCAATCCGGTGCGCCGACCAGCCCACCACCCTCGCCATGGCAAAAATGGGGGTAAAGAGCTCCTCGGGAATCCCCATCAGCCGGTAGATGAACCCGGAATAGAAATCCACATTGGCAGAGACACGCATCCCTTTGCGTTCAAGGAAGATCTCCCTGGCCACATCTGCCACCAGGGCGTACAGCCTGTATTCGGGCTGCGCGCCCTTTATCTTCGCATACTCCTCGGCTCTTGCCTTGAGCATCACTGCACGCGGGTCGGACAGGGTATAGACCGCATGGCCGATCCCATAGATCTTTCCCTTCCGGTCGTGGGCATGTCCGTCGAGGATCTTTTCCAGGAACAGCTTGATCTCGTCTCTGTTGCTCCAGTCTCTGACATTTTTCTTTATCGTCTTCATCATGCCCTTGACCGCTTCGTTTGCCCCGCCGTGAAGGTGGCCGCTGAGCGAAGCTATTCCCGAGCAGATTGCCATATAGGTGTTGGCGCCGCTTGAAGAAACCGACCGCACCGTAAAGGTGGAGTTATTACCACCGCCATGTTCCATATGGAGCACCAGCGCGAGGTCAAAGAGAAACGCCTCGTCTCTTGTCGGCCGTTTTCCCTTGAGCATGTACAGGAAGTTTTCCGCGGTCGACAGTTCCGGTTCAGGCTTGATGATGTTGAGGTTCGATCCCTGCCGGTATTTCATGACACTGTTGTTATAGGCAACAATGGCCGGAAACTTGGCGATGAGGTTGATGCACCGGTTTGTTTCATCCGCCAGGTGAGTGGATTCAGGGTTTTTGTCACAACGGTTCAGGTGTGATATGACCGAATGCAGGGCAAACATCTGGTTCTCGTTCTCCGCCTCCTGCATGAGGATGCTCCTCTCGAGCTTTGTCAGCGACCTTCTCTTCGCGAGCATCTTCGAGAACCGGTCAAGATCGGTGACAGTAGGCAGTTCGCCGGTGAGCAGGAGATACGCCACCTCATCAAATCCGAACCGTCCTTCCCGGTGAATATTCTCTATCAGGGTTGGAACATCATGCCCACAGTACAGCAGCCTTCCCTCGATCTGTTTGACGCTAGGGGCCTTTCCGTCCCCGCCCGGCACCTTCTCGTAGCCTAGGACTGTCCCTTTCGAGGTAATTCCCACGACAACACCTGTACCATCCGCATTCCTCAAACCCAGCTTGACGTCTTTTTCCCTTATCAGATCAGGAGAAACCTGGTCGTGATAATGTGCAAGCTCGTCGATCTTGATAAGTATTTCTTCCATATTCTCTTCTCCAGTCTTGTGCTTCCATTACTTCATTTCAGGGTGTTGCCCTGTTTCAGCCCGTTTTCCTGACGAGTTAACTTATCGTCATACCAATTTTTTGCAGAATGACTCAAGCGAATGTTTCACTTTCTTTGGGGCAATCGCGAAAATTGTTTGCAAAAGAGCTCTGGGGGGGGGCCGCTACTTCGCTCCCGGCTCCTGCTCCTGTCTCATACGCAGCAAGGGGATGATGTCGAAGATATTGCCGATCCGTCCGGTGACCACGATGGCATCGCCGGGGAAGAGCACATCGTCCCCGCCCGGATTGAAAACTGTTTTCCCTTCCCGCCGTATGGCCAGGATGGTAACATGGTAGAGCTTTCTCATCTCTATCTCGGTCAGGGATTTGCCGGCTACGGCCGAGCCTTCATTGACAGAGAGGGTAACCACCTTGAAATCGGGCAGTTCCTTTTCAAGCCGATACATATTTGTTGCCTCGCCAGAGAGACCCCGGAACATCTTATAGCCGTCTGCACGCAGCTCCGCAATACACCGCTCGATCTCGTCGCGGGGGATGAGATACTCCGAGAGTGCCCGGGAGAAGATCTCTATGGAGGTCTCGAATTCCTCCGGGATCACCTCATCGGCCCCCAGGTCGTACAGGGGTGAGACCTCCTTGACAAAGCGCGTCCGGGCAATGATGTGCACCCTGGTATTCAGGCCTCGGAGCACGGCAGTGATTCTCCTGGTTGCTGCGGCATCGGGTATGGCAATGACGGCGACGCGTGCATCTTTCACGTTGACATAGCTCAGGACAGCCTCCTGGGTCGCATCGCCATAATAGATCGGTTCTCCCCTGCCCCTCTCCACGCGGACCGTCTCGGGGTTGATCTCGATGATCACATAGGGGATTGCCGCCATTTTCGCAGCCCTGGATACATTCCTGCCGTTGACCCCGTATCCGATAATGATAAGGTGATCTTTGAGTGCCTCTGTCTCGGAGGTATGCGGAACCGAGACCGGTTGCTGAAAGCCGTTCCTGATCAGGGCCGGCATCGGGACCCTCATGAAAAGGTCTGCCACAGACGAGGAAAAACTCAGGATGAACGGGGTTACTGCCATGGTGAGGAGAGATATGTTGAGAATGATCTGGTAGGTTGTCCGGTCGATGAGTCCGTACTCAAGACCGGTCCTGCTCAGGATGAACGAGAACTCTCCGATCTGTGCCAGGGCAAGGCCGGTCAGTATTGCTATGCGCAGGGGATACCCGAGCACAAGGGTTGCCAGTCCCCCGGTCATCGCCTTCAAGATAACGATACCGGCGGCAAGCATGAGTATCATGCTGATGTTATCGAGCAGAAAGGTAACATTCAGGAGCATCCCAATGGAAATGAAGAAGAAACTCACAAAGATGTCGCGAAACGGCAGGATTCTCCCCAGGGCCTCGTGGCTGTATTCCGACTCCGAGATGATGAGCCCGGCCAGGAATGCACCCAGTGCCAGCGAAAGACCCATTTCGGATGTCAACCATGCCACGCCGAGACAGATCATGACGATACTGAGCAGAAACAGTTCCCGGCTGCGGGTCTTTGCGATCTGGTAGAGAATCGCGGGTACGATCCACCGGTAGCAGAGAAACACGAACACGATGAGGCCCATCCCCTTGCCGAGGATGGCCAGGATCTCGGCGTTGCCCCCACCATGGACGCCGGAGAGAAACGGGGTGAGGATCATCATGGGCACGACCACAAGATCCTGAAAGATCAGGACCGCCAGCGTTATCCTCCCATGCGGGCTCGTTATCTCGGCCCGTTCATCCAGGAGCTTGAGCACGATGGCAGTCGAACTCAGAGACACGAGGAATCCGATGAAGAGTGCCTTGTTCCAGCCGAGTCCGCAGATACCGGCAAGAACATAGGTCACTCCGAGGGTTATTCCCACCTGGAGAGAGCCGCCTAAGAGGACGGGCCTCTTGATCTGCAGGAGGTTCTTGAGGGAGAACTCGATGCCGATGGTAAAGAGCAGCAGCACCACGCCGAGTTCGGAGAGGAATTCGACGTTGCCTCCTGCTCCGATGAGACCGAGCCCCTGGGGCCCTGCTAGAATTCCCGTGAGGATAAACCCGATGATGGAGGGAACGCGTATGCGGAGAAACAGAAATATAACCGTGATGGACAGTCCGAAGACTATGAGCAGATCGCCAATTATTGCCGTATCCATTATTAGTTGACCAAACTACCACCGACAGCGGGGACATTCAAGGAATTTTCAAAAATTTGCAGGGATTATGAACAGGCTGCATCCCAGTGCCCCTGCCTGCTAGAAGGTATACCCCACGGAAAAATGAAATCTGCCCGCACTTTCCCCCTGCCTCCGGTTGAGCTTGTGCCCGTAGAGTATCCCGATGGGCCCGATCGGGGTGATATACCTGAGCCCCGCGCCCACCGAAGAGCGGAAATCGTCGGAGCCGATATCCGTATACGTATCCCGTACCGTCCCGATATCATAGAAGCATGCCATCTCCAGATTCCGCCACAGATCGATACGCACCTCCATGCTCCCTGCGAGCGAGAAACGGCCTCCCACCGGATCCCCATTCGAATCGAAGCGGAGCTTGTTCTCGTCAAAACCCCGCACATCCAGCGTCCCGCCCAGGTAGAACAGCTGGTCATCGGGGATCTGTTCGCTCGGGCCGAAGGGGTCGATATACCCCGCCCGCGCGAGCCATGCCAGGGTGATCCGGCTTAAGGGGGTGATGTAGTACCGGGCATCGAACCGGTATTTCAGGAAATTATCCAGTGAATTCTGGATCCCTTTCGAGATATCGACACTCAGGGACGAGTAGATCCCTTTGGTGGGCCTGACAAAGGAATCCCTCGTGTCAAAGATGACCGCCGGCGTTGTTACCAGGATGCTTCTCGGCTTGAGCTCATCCTCGTCAAAATCCTCCTCAGACCCTTGAGCCGCATCCTGCAGAAACTCCTTCCTCCGCTCATAACTGAGACCCAGAGCCGCTGTTATGCTTCCGGAGAGCTTCCTGCTGAAGACCAGGTTGGCGCCCCATGTATAGGTGCCGAAGTTCTGATTGAATTCCTGGCGTTTCTCGGTAAACACCCCGAGGGTTGCCGAAGTTCTCGTTGCAAAGACCCTCGGCTCCCTGATCCCTGTTTCCAGCCGGTATCCGACCTGGCTTACCTCGCCTGATGCCCAGACGTCCTTGTTCAGTCCCAGCAGATTGTGGTCTCCCCCCCGGGTCTGGGCGAAGAATCCACGTTCGCTCTCGTAGCCGCCCCCGAGCTGGAAGAAATACGGCTTCTTCTCCTCCATATCCACGAGCAGGGTGATCTCGTCCTTGTGTTCCTTCAGGCCCATGGTCCGGAACTGAACGGAATTGAAGATTGCCATGTCCCTGATGTTCCTTTGGCCCTCGAGCATCTTTTCCAGCGAAAAGGGATCCCCCTGTTCCATCCCGATCTCGTCTGCCAGGATCCCGTCCTTTGTCTTGAAGTTTCCCTGGTAATAGATCCGCCCCATCGTTATCGGCGGCCCCTCTTCAACGGCATAGACCACGTCCGCGTCTGATCGGTCGGTGCTGTAGGCGACCTCGGTATGCACCTTCACATAGGGATGCCCCTTCTCTGCGAGGAGTGCCGAGAGGGCATTCTCGTCACTCTTGAGCAGGTATCTTCGCAGGGGATCACCTGCCTTGAGCTTGACGGCCTCATAGGCCTCGTCCTCCTCTACGGCCTGCACGCCGCTTATCCGGGTCGAAGAGATGATCGTGCGGATCCCTTCTGTTATCCGGTAGACCAGGGAGACGGCCTTTCTGTCCTCGCTCCAGGTTTCCCGGCAATCCACAGCCGCTTCGAGAAACCCGTTCTGGAGATAAAAGGTATTCAGGGCCAGCAGATCCTCCTCCAGCGTCTGCCGCACAAAAAAACCTCCCTGCTGCAGGTACACCTGGGAGATCAGGGTCTCGCTGTCAAATGCCCGGTTCCCTTCGAAGGAAAGCGCGGCTATCTCCATGCGAGGCCCCTCATGGATAATGACCTGGAGCCGGCGAACGGCTGCCGGTCCTTCCTGCACGGCTTCCTCCCGGATCTCGGTACGCACGTCCCCATACCCGGCATCCAGGTAGCGCCGCTCAATGTTCTTCATGCTCTTTTTCAGGCCCCGGCCGTTGATATCACCCTCCTGGAACAGCACCAGATCCTTCCTGAGCGTATAATCCCAGAACTCTTCATTGCCCGAGAACGAAATGACATAGCGTGGTCCCTCCTCGAGTTTTATCACGACCGAGACATCCTCTCTAGCCGGATGCCTTTCCATCGTATAGCTGACCCGGCACTGGGCAAATCCCTTTTTCCGGTAGAAACCCGTCAGGAATTTCACGTCGTTCTTGAGATCTGCTTCGATGAACCGGCCTGCCCTGCCCGGGAGCAGGGAGGAAAACCAGCTCTTCATCCTGTATTTGAGGTAAAGATCCGAAAAGGCGCGGTTCCCTGCGATGGAGAGACCCTCGAGTATGTAGTGGTCGCCCTTTTCGATGTACACATCGAGCGTTATCGAGTTGTCCGCCTTGTCCTTACGAACATCGACCCTGACCTCCGGATCGATGAACCCCTCCCGCAGGTAGAGATCAATGATCTGGCGCTCCTGGTCGGAAAGGGCATCCCTCGTGAAAACCCCGCCCGTATACAGGGTCATGGCGCCCAGGATCTCCTTTTCAAAGAGCGGAGCCCCACCATGGATCCTGATATCCCTGATGAGCCTGAACGGCCTGAGCACAAGGGTCAGGGCCACCCCGCCTTCTTCTTCACTGCTGTCTACATCGATCTGTTCGAATCTCCCCGACGCCCTTAACGCCTCCAGGGACTGTTTCAGGGCTTCATCACTCAGGGGCTGTTCCTGCTTCAGCCATACCAGGTCTCCGGCGAGGCTGAGCAGCTCGCTCTCTTGTGCCCCGGCATCGCGGACCTCGATGTGTACGGCAGTGATTACCGGGGGCTTCGGATCACCGCGGACGAACGCTTCCCCGGCATTGCCCTGCACGGCAGCAGGGCTTGCCGGGACCAGGAAACAGGCCCACAAGAGCATGTACCATGCCTTGTGCATCATCCCTGTTCCACCCTAGCGGAATTCCAGCGTGAACTGCATCTCAGCACCAAAGATCCCCCGCGTGTCCTGGAAGCCGTTCAGGACGAAGTTCTCCAGCAGCTTATATTCGGCGATAGCGCGCTGCGAGAGTTCGCTCTTTTTGGATTCCATGGCATATTTCAAGGTCATCCTCCGGGAAAGTTCCTTTCCGATCGTTATCTTCACGGCGTCAGCGGAATCCTCCTCCACGGCCCCGCTTTCCACTTCGAAGATGTCGAGGCCCGTAGCCTCCCTGATATCTTCTCCGTATCGTGATGCAGCCAGAGCGGCGATCATGGACGACGTCGACTGCGTCTGGCCTCCCTCTCCCGCCATGAGTCCCCGGGAGGTCTTCCCGATCACCAGGAGTGAGAGGATATCGTTATCCTCTTCCGGGGGATCGGATCGCAGCTTGAGATTCAGGTTCTCGGGCGTACCGGAGATCCCCAGGTAGATCATCCAGTCCCTCACCTTCACCTCGCTTTCTATATCGAGGGTAGCCTCGGTCTCGTAGGGATTCAAAAAGTCTATCACGCCCCTGGTGACGGTGAAGACCCTGTTCCTGAACTCCACGGTGCCGGATTCAATGCTTGCCCTGCCGCTCACGATGGGGTTGTTGACGCTGCCTCTGATGAGGAGATCCGGATTGATATCCAGCTGGGCCAGGTTGTTGTCCACGAACAGGGGGTTCCTCCGCTTGATGGAGATATCGAGGCTCATGTTCCTGAGAAAGGGCATGGTTATCTGCTCCCGAGGGGCACGTGAGGGCGGTTTCCTCTCGACAATTTCCTTGAAGAGATTCAGCTTGACATCCCGGTAGTAGGTCCCCTCGAGAAGCACCACCTGTCCCTGGATCGAGGACTTGTCCCTGGTTCCCCGGGCGCGCAACTCCAGGTCGGCGACGAGATCAAGGGTGTCGGGAACGCTCACGGGCAGCGATTTTGCCTTGAGCACCAGGTCGAGCTGTTCCGGCGAGAACTGCTTGAGTTCCATGCTGCCGGCGAGATCGAACCTTCCCGTCCCGATCATCCCCGTTATGGTCTCGATCCTGAGGGTATCCTGGGTGATCGTGATCCGGCCGGTCACGTCGTGGATCTTCTGCTCGTTGTACGGCGTCATGAAACCAACCCCCTGCAGGTCTACAGCCGCACTCAGCGACGGTCTGGCATATGTGCCTTTCAGGCGGGCAGACAGTGCCACTGCGCCGGCGAAATCCGACAGGTCTTCCATAAACGGCTCCAGCACCTGCAGCGGGATCCTGCCGTCTGCCTCGAGGGAGACGGCGCCGTCAAGCATCCCCGTCCCGTCGATATTCACCCATCCCTGCTCGGCGAGGACCAGATGAAGGCCCTCAACGGAAAATTGACCCCCGGCAAGGGTAGCCCTGAGCCCTTTGCCCCTGATAATCTCGCCGCCCTTGAAGAATACCGCGAGGCGGGCGAGATCCAGCGATGCCTGCAGCCCCCCGCTGTCCCGTGCATTCCCCCTGGCTTCGAGCTTCCCGGTCACAGTGCCGGTAAGGTCGGGATAGCGGGCAATCTGGAAGTACGGGACGAGGTCCGTGTCGTCGAAGGTGACCGAAGCCGTGAAATCCCTGCTGTCGAGGTGGTACGCGGCAGAAAAATCGAACCCCTGCCTCCCCGATATCGTGGCAAGGTTGTCTTTGAGCTCGAGGGTGATGCGGACATCGCCCAGGTCCTCTTCGTTCACGGACACGTCGGCCAGAAGCAGTTCGCCAATAAGGACAGGCCGAGTAAATGTCCCGTGACCGGAGAGCGTGAAACGGGCACTGCCCCGGGTGATCTGGTGGACTCTCAATGCATCGATGCCCGCAAGGGCGATGCCCTCACTTGCGAGGGAGAATTCATACGCTCCCTCGAGCGATACCCACCCGGTGCCGGTAATCGTCTCTTCTCCGGCCACGACAACCTTGAGCGTCTTAACCAGGAGCCTGTTACCCTCGATCCCGGCGGCAAACCGGAGATCCCGGATCTTCTGGAAGCCGAGGTCCATATCCTGTGCGGCAATGATCACAGAACCGCCTGGTTTTCGAACGCTCCCCTCAACACTGGCAGCCACGGTGATCTTCCCCTTGAATATCCCGGTTACATCCTCAAGGAAGACCGGCTCCCCTTCAACCCTGATCGAGATATCCGGGTCTTCGACAACGCGCCCTGCCTCGTGGTCAAAGACCCGTACAGAACCGGTTATGGCAAGACTCGAGTTCCTGTTTTGCACGAGCGCCTGTTCCACCAGGATCGTTCCCCTCTCATACCTGCTCGAGACCTGCACATCCCCTATACGCACGTCGCCCGCTGACAGGTTCTTCCCAACGAGGGCCATCCGGGCATGCGGGGCTCTTACCGTGCCGCCGATAGAGAGTTCTCCGGAGAGAGTCCCCGCAGTATCCACCTCGGTGATAAAATCGCTCACTTTTACGCTGCTGAGCGTTGCAGCGATCCGCAGGGGCGCATCTGGGAGGAATTCCGGGAACTTCTCGTAGAGCTTGACGGTTCCTGTTCCCCGGATACCGGAGCCCCGGTTCTGGAGGACAATCTCGGTGATCTTCAGGGTGCCGCCCCGGTCAAGCTCTGCGCTGCCGGTGAGGTCACCCAGGGTGATGTCTTCCAGCTCGAGCTCTTTTCCCTTGAAGGTAGCAGTAAGCGCAGGCCTGGCAAAGGTTCCCGACACCCGGGCATTCAGGCCGAAGTTCCCTGTCCCATCGATGCCGAGAGGCTGCAGATCCCGTTTCAGGTCGGGTAGATCCACCTCGACGAGGCCCGCCAGTTCTTCAGCTATCATGTTCACGCTCCCCGATGCCTTCAGGGTATTCTTCCCTGAGATGACCTCGAGCGTCTCAACCCGGACTGTTCCCTCCTCGATTCCGGCCACTGCCCGCAGCCTGGTATCAGCCGGCAGGATCGTGCCGCCGCTTTTCAATCCCTGGCAGCCGATATCGACAGAGATCTCCGCCGAGAGCCGTTCCGGCGATACGCCCCTGCCGGAAAGCGTGATCAGTCCGGCCACCTTGCCCGCCAAAGAGAGCTCATCCGGCACCAGTTTCCCGAGCTCTATGCCGCGGCCGTTTGCACTGAGGCTGTAGGTAAGGGCTTCCAGGTCTCTCTTTCCGGAGAAAAATCCGCCGGGAAAGGCTGCCTTAAGGTCTGCGCTGCCCTGGGCAAAGATATCCCCCGAGGCAAGGGCGATGTGTGCAGTGTCGAGTATCAGGATCTGGTCCGTGAGCCGCATATCCAGATCCGCAGCATCCACCGGGCCCCCTGCGAGCATCCCTCCGCCGTAGTTCAGATGAACCCCTATCGTGGGGTCCTCGAGCGTGCCCTGCGCGGAGATGCTCGCAGTTACCTCACCGGTAAGCTCCGGGGCCAGCCCCAGGGACTCCCTGAGCTCCGGGAGCGACAGCACAACATCCGCCACAAGGTTGAACTGCGGCTTTTCAGACACCGCTTTCACGGATCCCTTCAGACTCACGCGGGAGACCCCTGTCTCTGCCTGGATAACGACAGGATCGAAGGCATCTTTCCGGAAGGATGTCCTCGCAAGAAACTTCTGCAGCTCGGCATGGATATCAGCCCCTGCATAGCGTGCACAGGCCACCTGGCCCTCAAAGTTCACCGTCTGTGCGGCAAGATTCCCATCGCCTGCAATCTGCACCCCTAAAAGCTCTGCATGAACGGAACCGTCCATGTTTTCGTAGTGCACAGTCCCGTCTGTAAGCGACAGGTCTTCCACGACAACGTTTAAGGGAAAGCCGCCTCCTTCACCCTGTCCGGGGGTTTCATCAGTTCCGGGGCGATAGACCGCCCGCACGATACGGAGGTTCCCTTCGCTCTCAAGGCCGAGATCGACCACGGGAGTCACGATATCCGCCTCCTCGATGACCACGTCGCCCCTGAGGAGGGAGGACCAGGAGAGGTTGGCCGTGAGACCGGCAACCCGGACAACCTGCTTTCCCTCCGGATCGGTGAGGACGCCCTCAAAGAGCTCCACCTGCCCGTTCAGCAGCGAGATGTTCAGTTGCCGGCAGATGAGCGTACCGGGTATGGACCTGTTGATCGCCTCGAGAACGAGCCTCTGGCCATGATCTGTCTTCACGTAGCCGTCGAGCCCCAGGACAAGGGCCAGCACCAGGGCCGCGATGACCCCTGATGTGATAAGAAAAGCCTTCATCAACGTCTTTGTCATATGGGGTAGGCTGCAGGCAGCCCGGTGCACCTGCAGTCGATCCTCTCTCCCTGCACTACAATTTCGTCAATGACCAGGATCATGGCTCCTGCCCGGATGAGCCACCCCTTTTTTCATTATAATGGTACATTCTACGAGATAACAGGGAGCCCGTACAGAGGATTCTGGTGTGCGGAGAACAGGTCTGACCTATGGAGTGGTGTCTGCGGCCCGAGGTTCAGTAGATATCACCGTCTTCTACCGAAAGGGATCCCCAGCTTGCGCATGCGATTGCGCAGTGTATTCGGGTTGATCCCGAGCCGCGCCGCCGCTCCATTCTTGCCCTGGACCCTGCCACCGGCAGCCTCCAGAACAGCGAGTATATGGTGCCTCGTGACCTCGTCGAGAAGAACTTGTGATCCTTCGGATTCCGGCGCAGGCCTTCCTGTTTCCCCTCCCACTTTGCCCGCAGGGAATTCATCGAACTTCAGGGGCTCGTTCGGGCCGGCGGTGCGCATCCGGATAAGGGCACGCTCCAGGATATTTTCCAGCTCGCGTACATTGCCGGGCCAGTCATAGGCCATAAGACGCTCCATGGCGCCCGGTGCCAGTACCGGACTGACCCTGAGATTCAACTCCCGGGCTTTGCGTACGATAAAGTGATGGACCAGGTCCGGGATGTCGGTTTTTCGCTCCCGCAGTGGCGGGATCAGGATGGGGAACACATTGAGCCGGAACCAGAGGTCTTCACGAAAACGACATTCCCGCACCAGGGCCTCCAGGTTTCTGTTCGTGGCGGCAATGACACGCACATCCACCTTGACCGGCCTTGTCCCGCCCACCCGTTCGATCTCCTTTTCCTGGAGTACCCGCAAGAGCCTTACCTGTGCAGGTGCCGGCAGATCACCCACCTCGTCGAGAAAAATAGTGCCCCCATGAGCCCGTTCGAATCGTCCGTATTTCTGTGCAAGAGCACCGGTAAACGCCCCCTTTTCATGGCCGAAGAGTTCACTGTCGATCAGCCCATCGGGGATGGCCCCGCAGTTAATCTTCACAAAGGGTCCATCTCTGCGGGGCGATGAGTGGTGGATAGCATTGGCAATGATCTCCTTGCCTACACCTGTCTCCCCAAGCAGGAGCACCTGGCTCGTCAGCGGTGCTACCTGGGCCACGGCCTCCATGACGTTCTGAAGCCCCCCGGTGGCACCAATGATCTCGGCGGTCGATACCCGGTGCAGTTCCTGGCGAAGGTAGCGGTTGTCATAGGCCAGCAGGTCCTTGAGCCGGATGACCTCCCGGTACTGAATATTATTTGCTATGGCAATGGCAAAGGGATCGTGGAGAAGGCCGAGCAAACGGGCATGCTCCTCGGTGAACCGGTCATACCCCTTCGCAAAGAGCTCCACATAGCCTATTGGTTCTTTGTTGAACCGCAGATGAATGACCATGCAGGACACATCCATGGTGCCGAGGACGCGCCAGATACAGGTGGTGACCGGACTCTCCAGGGGACATCGGTAGATATTTACCCGTTCTTTTATCGTCCGTGCCCTCACCAGCGCCTCCGGAGTGAGGGGGATCGGCGATTTGGGCTGATTCAGCGGGATATCGGACACCAGGGCGGAGATACGTATCGCACTGGTTCCGGAATCGATAAAGCTCATGAACAGGCCGTCTATGGGGATGAACTTCTTGAGATATTCCAGACATCGCGCCGAGACCGTCTCGATCTCCAGGCTGCTGCAGATCCTCAGCGTTGCCTGGTGAAAGAAATCCATATCCTGCAACACCTTATCCTTCATAGCGATACACCAATACATACTATATTAGATAGTTTTCTGTCAAAATGAATTATATAGCATTTTATATCTCCCCTATATGGTAGTTATTATCGTATCTATTGTCTAACATACTGTTATTACTGTCTTTAAGTCCATGGCATATTTGTAGCATATCTCGAACACACAGTCGCTGCATGATCGTTCCCGCACGGGGCGTTTATGGCTACAGGCACGAATACTCGTGCCCGGCAGGAATTACCGTATCAGGAATCTCGTCAGGCATGCAGGTTTTCCGTGCTTGCCTGACAAGGGTACCAAGATAATGCATCCAAAGGAGGAATACATGAGAAGAACTGGAAGAACTATTGTTACCGTTATGGCCGTCGCTTGCCTCTTCGTTCTGGTAGCGGGCATGGCATCGGCAAAGACCATTGAGACCGACGTAGTCGTTGTCGGTGCCGGCGGATCGGGACTGGCTGCAGCATTGACCGCAGCACAGGGAGGAGCCAGGGTTGTGGTGTTGGAAAAAATGCCCTCTGCCGGGGGGACAACATCCTTTTCCGAAGGTATCTTTGCTGCCGAAAGTTCCCTGGAGAGGGAGAAAAATGTCGTGATAACCAAGGATCAGATGTTCACAACCATCATGGAATACAGCCACTGGCGGGCAAATGCACGACTGGTGAGAAATGTTGTGGACACATCGCCCGAGACCATCGAGTGGCTCAAGGAACAGGGGGTTGAATTCAAGGAACTCCTTCCGAACTATCCTGGCGGCCTTCCTGCATGGCATATTATCAATGGAAGAGGAAAGGCTATGGTAGCCGCACTCGAGAAAAATGCCAAGGAAAAGGGCGTGGTGTTCTTGTATAACACCTCCGGCAAGAAGCTTATCACTGACCAAAAAGGATCGGTACGCGGGATTATTGCCGAGAGCAAAGAAGGCGGCACCTTGGAGATTCGGTCCAAGGCAGTCATCATAGCAACCGGGGGATTTGCGAATAACAAGGAGATGGTGAAAGAATACAGCGGGTTCGGCGATGAGCTCGTCATAGTAGGCAACATCAACAAGGTTGGCGAGGGCATAAAGATGGCCTGGGAGGTTGGTGCCGCCGCCGAGGGTGCAGACGTCTTGCAGCTCTACCGTCCTGGCGTACCAGGAGAGTCGACAACCTCGCATCTCAATGCAGCCGGTCGGCAGCCCTACCTATGGGTCAATCAGGACGGAGAACGTTTCTGTGACGAGGCTCTCGCACTGCAGTGGCCCTGGGCAGGCAATGCACTTGCCAATCAGCGCGGTCGGATCATGTACTGCATCTTTGACGAGAACACCAAGAAATACCTCATGGAAAAGGGAATCGACCTGGGTGTCGGAGTCATGGTCCCGGTAACCACGAAGCTTGTCAACATCGACCAGGACTTGGCTCGGGGAGTAGAGAAGGGATACGCCTTCATCGGTAAGTCCATCGAAGATCTGGCAAAGAAAATAGAAGTGAACCCGAAAAACCTGCAGGCAACCATTGACGAGTATAATGCCTCGTGCGCAACATACCGGGACAAGCTCTTCGCAAAGGACCCCAAGTACCTGCAGACGGTCAAGGAGTCCAGATTCTATGCCATCAAACTGTTCCCTGCCACACTTGGAACCCTCGGCGGGATCAAGATCAATTATAAGACAGAGGCCGTGAACAAAGACAATCAGTCTATTCCGGGACTCTATGCCACGGGTAACTGCGCCGGAGGCATGTACGGCGACAGTTATGACCTCAAGATCCCGGGCGGAACACTCGGCTTTGCTGTCAACTCGGGCCGTATCGCTGGAAAGAATGTACTGAAGTATATCGGAAAGTAACAGCAGGGATTCACCGTACTACCGGAGAAGCGGGTTACCGACGCTTCTCCGGAATGCCTCAATCGTGAAATCATTCCTGGGGTTATACAATGACCGAACAGCAGAAAAGACATTCATTCATCGCCCTGTTCACGGTCGTATTCACCGTGACGCTCGGGTTTTCACTGGTAAACCCCTTCTTTCCGGTCTATGTAAAGGGCCTGACCGGGCAAGGGCTCATGATCGCGCTCGTCTTCTCCGGTTTCTCCCTGGCCAAGATGCTTTTCACCCCGCTTCTGGGAAGATGGTCTGACTTCAGGAGCAGAAGGGTATTCATCCTCGCAGGCTTGGTCATGCATTGTCTGATTGCATTCTTCTTTGTCCTTCTTCCCCAGAACCTCGCTATCATCATTGCCCTGCGCTTTCTCCAGGGAATCGCTACCGCAATGGTCCGCCCTATTGCCCAGGCATTTGTTGGAGACATCTCTACTGAAAACCATGTCGGATCTTTTATGGGTAGCTTTGACGTTTCTTTCTACGCAGCCCTCGGCATTGGGCCCCTGCTCGGAGGCCTTATTGCTGACCGGCTTGGCTACCGCGGCATGTTCCTTTTCCTGATGCTACTCTGCTTCTGTGCCCTCCTTGCCGCCCTGTTTATCGTTGATCGAAATGACCGGCTTCCGTCCAGCCAGGCACGGCCTCATAAACGCTGCGAAAACATATCTGCAAACCACACCCTTCAGGGTCTCTTGTTCCTAATCTTTACTCGGTCATTCGGCATCGCCATCATGCCCATCTTCCTCCCTCTGTTCATCGACTCAAATCTCCACTGCGGATATCTCGTAATCGGAATCGGCGTCGCCTCTGGCTCCATTACCACCGCGTTACTGCTCCATCCGTTCGGGAAACTTGCGGACCTCTCTAACCGGCGCACCCTTGTGATCGCAGGCGGCATCATGAGCGGGCTTCTTACTCTCCTGCTACCCCTGGCAGAAAGTATGGGGCAGCTGATTCTCCTGAGCATCTTCCTCGCCAGCTTCACCACCCTTTCGTTGCCGGCAAGCTCTGCGATCCTCGTGGAAGAGGGCAGATATCATGGCCTCGGTTTCACTATGGGAATCTTTCACACCATCATGAACATCGGGTTCTTCATCGGACCTCTGCTGGCAGGAATGCTCATGGATACCTTCGGCCTGAACAGTGTTTTCTGGGCAGCAGGGCTTCTGGGAATTGCCGGGGCAACCTTCTTCGCTTTCCGGAGCACACCTGGGGCTAGGGAAGACGGGACCTGCCCTGAAATGCTCACGATCTCCTCTTTTCGCGAACATGGAGGGACTCCTGCTATCAAACATGAGAATGATTCCGAGGGAATGTATATGAGAACTACCCCATAAAAGACCTCGCGGTCTAGTTCATAGAAAACGCACGCCATGCCAGATAGCTGCAGTAGAGCACCAGGAGAACCACGCCCTCTCTCCGGGATATCTTCCGGTTCCCGCTGATGGAGAAGGGGAGCAGGATGACCGAGAGCAGCAGCATCATGGTCAGATCCGGCCAGCCCCCTTTCGGAATGGCCACGGGCCTGATGGCTGCCGTGATACCCATGATGAAGAGCAGGTTGAAGATGTTCGAACCCACCACATTGCCGATGGCAAGGTCGCTCTGCCCCTTGAGCGATGCCATGACCGAGGTAGTCAGTTCGGGAAGGCTGGTACCCACGGCAACGAGCACGAGGCCGATCACCGCCTCGGAAACGTGGAGCATTCGGGCTATGTTCACGGCAGCGGAAACCGTGATGTTTCCGCCGAAGACGAGCAGTCCGAGGCCACAAGCGGTGATGATGAGGCTCATCAGGGTGGATCTTCTCTGTTCCGCCTCGCCGGCCTCCCGGCTCTGGTCGACAAAGGTGTCCGCAACCCGCGTGCTGAGCACAGAGCTGATCGTGTAGTAGAGGAACACCCCGAAGAACAGGAGCATGATCAATGCATCCGACCTGTCGAACAGATCGGCAGAACCCCGCAGGATCGAATCGACGCCCATGACGATGACCGCTCCCGTTGCCAGGAGCATCATGGGGATCTCCCGGGCGATAACCGAACCATGGACCTCCAGGGGGCGCAGCAGGGCGGCGCAGCCGATGATGAGCCCGATATTGGCTATGTTCGACCCGATGATATTACCGAATGAGATGTCGCCGCTTCCCTTCAGGGCGGCAGCGGTATTGACCGCGAGCTCCGGCGCGCTGGTGCCGAATGCGACCACGGTCAGGCCGATAACGAGCGACGATATCCCGAGGTTCCGTGCAAGGGCGGAGGCCCCGCGCACGAGCAGGTCTCCTCCACCGACCAGCATGGCCAAGCCGAGAATCAACAGCAGTACATCCATCATGAGCGGCGAGATCCCCCTTTTTCAGTGCGGCAAGGTGTTCCGGCAGTGCCTGTTCACCGGGGAGCACCCACGGGTCGTCATGTCTTCTCCGTGGGGCCCTGTGTGTTCAACCCTAGTCTCAGGGACCGGAAAAATCAACTGTTCCGCGGTCACAACGCCCGCCTGCTTACGGGCCCGTACCGGTTCCGGGAAGATTCTATCGGCCCTGCCTGTGCCGCCAACGAGCCGCTAGTCCCGGGCACGTTCATCCTGCACGATCAGGGGAAGCGGCACAGACGAACACACGTGCAGATCTCTCTGGGGATAGGCGATCACGATACCCTGTTCGCGGAATTTCCTCACGATGGCACAATTGATGTCCGACCGCACTATCTGGTGCCGCTTGGGATTCTCGATCCAGACCCGCAGTTTCATGTTCCACGCGGAATCCGCAAACTCCGTCAGATGCACGAGAGGCTTAGGATCCTTCAGGATCTCGGGGTTTTCCTGTGCAACCTCCCTGAGCGAGAGCAGCACCCTATCCAGGTCCGAATCGTACGAGACGCCCACATCGATATCCATGCGCAGCTTCAGATCGCCGTGGGAGAGATTGATTACCTGGGAGATGATGAATTCCGAGTTCGGGACTATAATGGAGATGTTGTCCAGAGACCTCACCGTGGTGGAACGGATATTTATTTCCAGCACATCGCCTTCGATACCGCCGACACGGACGCGGTCTCCGATCTTTATGGGACGCTCCAGGAGCAGGATCAACCCGGAGATAAAGTTTGACGTGATATTCTGCAGGCCAAAGCCGATCCCCACGGACAACAGGCCGAATATGACCGCCAGCCCGCTCAGGTTGATGCCGATGAACTGAAAGACAATGATGGCGCCAATGAGGATGAGGGTATACTCCGTGATCCGCTGGAAGGTATACTGCAATCCCTCATCGATATGGGCACGGGACAGGATTTTCTGGACTGCCCGCCGCGCAATGAACCGTGAGAAGATGAGGACCGCGAAGAACAGGACAAAGAATACGATGAGCACCGACAGCGTGATATCGGTCTGGGTAATGGTGAACAGCCGCATGTTCAATATCTTGTGAATCATGCCAAGTATCGACTCGATCGTCATAGACCTCCCCTTTCCGGATCAGGGCATGTACAGATCAATTGATCACCCCCCCTAAAACAATAACTATGTCACTGACCTTGGTCAATCCGCTCAACCCTGCACATGAACAAATCACCGGCAGACCAAGGCTTGAGCTGTTTTCTGCCGTGCCCAGCCTGTTTCCGGAGACCTCTCAGAACCATTTCTTCCGCTTGAAGGCCCTCACCAGGCTCAAAGCCACGGTCAGCATGAGCACCCAGAGCGCAGGATATGCCCAGTGCCACTTGAGCTCCGGCATATATTCGAAGTTCATTCCATACACCCCTGCCATGAAGGTGAGCGGAATGAATATGGAGGCGAATATGGTGAGCACCTTCATCACCTCGTTCATGCGGTTGCTCATGCTGGACAGATACGTGTCGAGCATGCCCGAGATGATATCCCTGAAGGTGTCCAGCGTGTCCATCACCTGGATGGTATGGTCGTAGATGTCCCGGAAATAGATCCTGGTGGTCTCCCGGATGAGGGGTGATTCGCCCCGCTCGAGAAAATTGATGATCTCCCGCAGGGGCCATATGGACTTGCGCAGAAAGAGCATGTCGTTTTTCAGGGAATGAATGGTCTGGAGCGTCTCGGCATCGGGCTTGGCCAGCAGGACTTCTTCGGTATCGTCTATGTAGTCTCCGACGTTTTCGAGCACGCTGAAGTAATTGTCGACGATGGCATCGATCATGAGGTAGGCGAGGTAGTCGGCGGTCTCTTTCCTGACCTTGCCCTTGCCGTTCCTGATCCTGTTCCGTATGGGATTGAAGACATCCCCCTCGCTTTCCTGAAACGAGATCACATAGTTTCCCCCGAAGATCAGGCTGATCTGTTCGGAGAGTATCTCGCCTCCATCTTCTTCCTGATAGAGCATCTTCAGGACGACAAAGACATACTCTCCGAAATCCTCGATCTTGGGTCTGCCTCCGGTGTTGAGAATATCCTCCACCAGGAGCGGATGGAAGCCGAAATGGTTTCCGATCCTGGCGATGATCCCGGTGTCATGGAGGCCATCTATGTTTATCCAGGTAATCGAGGGCTTGTCCTTGAACGGGAAGCACTCTTCGACAGTTGCCACCTGGAGTTCCTGAAAACTGGCCTCATCGAAATCAATAACCGATATCTTCGCCTCTTCGAGCTTCTTCTCCCCGATATGCACGAGGGCTCCGGGCGGCATTCCTGCCTTTACCGAGAGCTTTTTCACGAATCGCTTCATCTGTGCTCAACCTCCTTTCATAGGATAACGGGCGGAAGAACTGTATCAATATCCACCCCCCCCCGTTTACAATCGGCTCCTCATACAGGCGCACGATCAGGGACATCGTCCCTTTCGAGCAGCCATTGCCAGGACCTCTGTCCCTCCAGAACATTTGCATATTTACTGAAAAAATATTATTACTTATAGTACTGGATATTTGACGTATGGTCATCACTGAAATTTACACCTCCTGCATCACGAAGGGTTGTACAGGGGCGAGGATGAATACCACGTTACGATTCTTTTACCTGATAAAAAATGAGATTCCACTCTCAGTCACTCCCGGTGAACCGGTGTGTGCGGCCCTGGGTGGGGGAACCTCTTTCCGGGCAGGAGCATTCCATGGATAATCCGGCACATGAGCTGATTTCCTACATTGGTCACAAACGCCGCATCCTGGCGATGTGCCACAACAACCCGGACCCCGACACCATTGCATCGGCCGCTGCCTTCAAGAGCATCCTGCACCAGACCCTGAAGAGCAAGGTGGTCATCTGCTACGGCGGCATGATCGGGCGGGCGGAAAACAGACAGCTCACCAGGCGGCTCAAGATCGAGATGATCCACGTAAAGGAGATCGATTTTCGCGACTTTTCCGTGATCAGCCTGATAGACACCCAGCCAAGCACGGGCAACAACTCCATGCCGGAGTTGGTCACACCTCACGTGGTCATCGACCACCATCCGCTCAGGAACAATACCCTCAAGTGTCCGTTCTACGATGTCCGGCCCGAGTACGGCAGCACCTCCACCATCATGACGGAATATATCCGCGAACTGGATCTCCAGATCGACAAGAACATAGCCACAGCGCTCTTCTACGGGCTCAAGACCGACACGAACGGACTGCTGCGGTCTTCCATCCATGCCGACCTGGATGCCTTCACCTATCTCTTCCCCAGGATCGCGCCCAAGACCCTGGCCGCCATTGAAAAACCAGAGGTGCCCAAATCATACTACCTGAAATTTGCCGATGCCATCGGCAAGGCTGTGCAGTACAAGGACGTGGTCATATCCCAGATGGGCAGGCTCAACAACCCCGATATCGCCGCCGAAATGGCCGATTTTCTGCTCAGGATGGAGAACATCCGCTGGACGCTCTGCATGGGGGAATACAAGGACGAACTCATCGTGTCGGTGCGGACCTCCCGTCGCGGATGGTGGGCCGGAAAGGTCGCACTGAAGATCATGCGGGGATTCGGAACCGGGGGCGGCCACGAGAAGGCTGCCGGCGGAAGGGTCAATCTGACGGGCCTTTCCCCGGAGGAACGCCAGGCAAAGGCGCAGAAAATCATCGAACGCTTCCTGAAGATCGTCGGCGTGGAGGCAGAAAAGCCCAAACCGCTGAACAGCCTGTCCGCCTGATCCCCGGGGAAGACCTTCCTGAGGGGCCACCCCGGCCTGCAGCTGTACTCTCCGAGAGAGAGGCCGGAGGCCTCAGCACAGGAACCGCTCGATGAACCACTTCCTGAGAGATTGAGGGAAATCGTTGAGGTAATCACGGCATATGTTGCACAGGCTCTGGCACCCTTCGATACTATTTACCTCGGCCCCGGTCATCTTCTTTCCGCACAAGGCGCAGTGGTATTCGCCGTCAGGTGCTGCACCGGCGCGATCGTTCAGGGACGTTCCCCCGAGTCTCATGCCCGCACCATAGAAATGGCCGTGGTCGGTTTCTATCCTGGTACACCAGATTATGGTGGCAACGTTCTCCCGCCCCGACAGATTTGCAGGGCCCGGGGCAGGCGTGCTCATCAGCCTGATCCGGATGCCTGCACCGGCTCGAAGTTCCTCATGGGCCTCCACATAGATTCCGTGTTCACTTATGTTGCGAACCAGGGCATCACCATAGATATCCGATTGTTCCCGGGCAAATTTGAGCGGGATCCGGCAGCTCTTCCGAGGGTGCTTCCTCTGGTCTGGAGATTCGGCCATCCCATACCCCCTTCCGGCATAGCCTGACTGAAGCAGCGGCACTCTACCCTGGACCCGATTTCATTTCATACCAGCCTGACTGATTAAAATAGTATTGCGCCGGAGGCGACAAGTCAATAGATGCGTCGAGTCATGAGCTCAGGGAGCTTTGCGGATCACACCCTGGCGCCTGCAAAACCGATGTTTGTGCAACTATTGAAAGAAACATCCCAATAATTAATATGTTTCTTCCAGAAGAAACCGCCGCCAGTAGCTCTTTGATATCCTTGTTATTTTTCATTTGACAAATCTATCGATTTATCGTTGTATGCTACCCGTGAAAACGATGATCAGACATGAGTGGTGGTGGACCAAAGACAGCTGACGGGCTCGACTTCTGCGAAGTGCATAGAAGGCGGCCTGCAGGCTGCCTTTTTTATTATGTACCGGGCGCAACAAGCCCTGCTCCCCACCATTGAGAGGACTCCACGATGGGCAAAAAGATTCTCCTGGGTAATGAGGCCATAGCATACGGCATCCTTGCAGGCGGCGCAAACATGGTCGCGTCGTATCCCGGCACCCCTGCATCAGAGGTATGCGAGGCAGCCATGAAGCTGGTGAAAAAACACGATCTGCCGTGCCACGTCGAGTGGTCCATCAACGAGAAGACCGCTGTGGAAGTCGCCTATGCAAACGCCATCGCATCGCTGCGCTCGGCTGCCATCATGAAGCAGGTGGGGCTCAATGTCGCCTCAGACCCGGTCATGAGCGCCGCATACATGGGAACGGCAGGAGGGTTTCTCCTCGTGGTGGCGGATGACCCGGGCCCCCACTCTTCCCAGACCGAACAGGACACACGGTTCTTTGCCATGCATGCGAAAATCCCGGTTCTCGACCCGAGCAGCCCGGAAGAGGCCATGAAGATGACTATCGAGGCCTTTGAATTCTCCGAACAGTACCATACCCCGGTGATCCTCAGACCCACGACACGCGTGTGCCATGCCCGGCAGCTCCTGGATCTGCCCGCTATCAACCCAGCGTCCAGACAGCCGGATTTCCGCAAGGATCCGTACCGCTGGGCAGCGACACCAGGGCCGAGACTCGTACTCCACAAGGAGCTCAACGAAAAGCTTGCCCGGATAGCTCTCCACGAATGGGCGCGGCCGAAGAGGGTCTTCGGGCAACCCGGTGCGCGTCTCGCCATCGTATCATCCGGTGTGGCCTATGCCTACATCATGGACGTGCTCAAGGCCTTTGACCGATGGCCGGACGTCTGCGTCTACAAGGTCGATATGCCCTATCCCATGGATCACTCGCTCCTGCTCAGGATTGCGCAGGCACATGAAAAGGTCCTGGTGGTGGAAGAGACCGAACCGGTGATCGAGATGCAGTTTCCCAACCGGGAGAGGGTATCGGGCAGGATCGACGGTACGGTCCCGAATACCGGGGAGCTCACCCCGGAGATCGTCATGAGGGTGCTCGATGAGGTAACCGGTGTCCCCCGAGAGCCCGAAGACGGGGCCGCCAGGAAACAGCGGCGCCCTTCCCTGTGCGCCGGGTGCGGGCATCGCGGCGCCTTCTATGCCATAAAAAAGGCCCTGCCCAAGGGCATCTACACCTCGGACATCGGGTGCTACACCCTCGGGCTCAACCTGGGCGGCGTGGACACGTGCCTGTGCATGGGCGCTGCCGTCAGCCAGGCAGCGGGTTTCTACCATGCATTCAAGAACACGGTGAACCCGCCACCCATCGCGGCGATCATCGGTGACTCCACCTATTTCCACGCAGGCATCCCCCCCACCATCAATGCACTGGTCACCGGCGCGAGGTTCGTGCTCGTCATCCTCGACAATGCAACCACGGCCATGACCGGCCACCAGCCAACGCCTGCCACCGGATGCGTGACCAACGACTATGCCGGCCGCACCCTGCAGCTCGAAGAGGTCCTCAGGGGCTGCGGCGTTCAGACCGTCTTTGTCCACGACCCCTATGACGTCAAGGGCTTTACCGAGATCACGAAAAAGGCCTACTCCCTGAGCGAAGACCAGGGCGTGGTAGCCGTCATCGCCAGGCATCCCTGTATCAGGGACCGCCAGGCCTTGAAAGACCAGGCAGTCTATGCCATGGACATCACCGAAGAATGCACTGCGTGCGGCTACTGTGTAGAGCAGTTCGAGTGCCCTGCCCTTGAGATGGGCGACGAGAGGGCACACATAGATCCGTCCCTGTGTATCGGGTGCGGGGTGTGCGTGCATATCTGTCCACACAATGCAATCAAAGCAGAGAGAAGACTATGATGGAACCGGATCGAACAGGCAGACAGGTCTTCATGGTGGGAAGAGGAGGCCAGGGTATCCTGCTCCTGGCAAAAGCACTTGCGGAACTCGCCTCCAGAAAGGGGATGAAGGTGATCACCTCGGAAACCCACGGCATGGCCATGCGGGGAGGCACGGTAACGGCTAGCCTCAAGATCGGCTCGTATATGAGCCCGCTCATCCCTGCCGGCTCGGCGGACATGCTCATAGGCCTGGAGGAATCAGAGGCACAGGACCACCTGCACATGCTCAGACCGGGCGGCGTATCGGTGGTGAATGCCCCGCAGCAGGGGCCCTTTGACTTTACCGTCGATGCGACGGGGCGCGCCCTGGAGATGGGCTCGCCTGGTTCCGTCAACATGATCGTGCTCGGCCTTGCCGCCTCGATCCTCGGGTTCACCCTGCCGGAGATCCGCACCGTGATCCAGGAGATTTCCCCTGAGAAATTTGTATCGAAGAATATCGAGGGCGTTGAAGCAGGTTTTGACTCCCGAGAATCCAAATCACATTAGGAGGTGGTATATGGCACGATCCTTCATGCCGGCGTTTAGAACACAGGATGAACTCAAGGCCCTCCAGCTCGCAGGCCTGAAATGGTCTGTGGACCATGCCTACAACGGCTCGGACTTCTACCGTGAGCGCCTCGATGCGGCAGGGGTGAAGCCCGACGACATAAAGACCTTAGACGATCTGCGCAGGCTTCCCTTTGTGACGGCCCAGGACCTCCAGAACGGCTATCCCTACCCCCTGCGGTCCGTGCCCTTCGAAGACATCGTCCGCATCCATGCGTCCACGGGGACAACCGGCAAGCGCAAGGTGCTCGTGTATACCTCCAAGGACGTGGACGACTGGGCCGACATGTTCGCCCGGTGCTACGAAACAGCAGGACTCACGAGGCAGGACCGGGTCCAGATCTGCGTGGGCTACGGCGTGTGGACTGCCGGTGTCGGATTTCAGAACGGGTGCGAGCGCTTCGGTGCCATGGCACTGCCGCTGGGCCCCGGCAATACCGAGATGCACCTGCAGTTCCTCGAGGACTTCCAGCCCACCGTGATCTGCTGCACCGCCTCCATGGCGCTCCTGCTCGCGGAAGAGGTAGAAAAACACGGTCTCACCGAGAAGATCAACGTGAAGAAGGTGATCATGGGGGCGGAGCGCGCGAGCGACGCCCTGCGCAACAAGGTCAAGGATCTCTTCAGGGCGGAGCACATATTCGACATACCCGGCCTGACCGAGCTGTACGGGCCCGGCACCGGCCTGGACTGCGAACATCATACCGGCATCCACTACTGGGCAGACTACTACATCCTCGAGATCCTCGACCCCGAAACCCTGGAGCCGGTCAGGGAAGGCGAAGTGGGCGAGATGGTCTACACCACGCTGAAGAAAGAGGGCGCACCGCTCATCCGGTACCGCTCGCGGGATCTCACACGGCTCATCCCGGGACAGTGCCCGTGCGGCTCGCCCCTGCCACGACACGACAGGATCAGCGGCCGTTCCGACGACATGTTCATCATCCGTGCGGTCAATGTCTATCCGAGCCATATCGATGAGATCCTCTCGAAGGAACAGGGCATCGGCAGCGAGTACCAGATCCACCTGGACCGGGGAGACGACGGCAAGGACTATATGACCATCAGGGTGGAGCGCGCCGCCGGTGCAGGCCCTGAGGGCGACCTGGAAATCGGCAAGAAGATCGGGGTGGATCTCAGGAAGTCGCTCCTGGTCAGGGGAATCATCGAGGTCGTGGACTACGGCAGCCTGCCCAGGTCCGGCAGGAAATCCCAGCGGGTATTCGACCACAGAAACTGAATTCCTACATCAGGATCTGCTGGAGCTCCTCCTGAATATACCTGAGCCGGTCGATGTCCTCATCGACGATCCTCTGCCGGCTCTCGGCGCGTTGAATGCGCGCCTTGACCCTGCCGAGTTCTTTTTCCACCTCGGCATAGACCCTGAGCATATCCTCGCCGAGGTTCACGACTTCTTCCCCGGCAGCCGCGACCTCGATGGGAAACTCCCTGGGTTTGAGGATCAGGCTCTCCCGCCAGCTCGGCACATAGGTGTTGAGGCCGAACCGCTCGCCGATGAGCCGGGACAGCTCCTGGCTCGCTGACGCCTCGCCGTGGACCACGAACACCCGCGGTTTCGATTCCGCAAAGTTGCCCACCCAGTGGAGGAGATCGTTCTGATCGGCATGGGAGGAAAACCCGCCGATGGTGAACACGCGTGCCCGCACCGAGACGTCCTCCCTGAATATCTTCACGGTCTTCTTGCCGTCGACGATCTGCCTTCCCGTGGTACCCTGGGCCTGGAATCCCACGATCACGATGCTCGCCCCCTCCCGCCAGAGGTTGTGCTTGAGGTGGTGCTTGATCCTCCCTGCCGTGCACATGCCGTTTCCTGCGATGACGATGGCAGAGCCCGGTGTCTCGTTGATGGCTATGGACCCTTTCGTCTCGGGCGTGTAGTGAAGGTTCGGCATCTCGAAGGGATCGAACCCCTGGTTCACGATCTCGGTAGCCTCCTCGTCATAGTACTTTCGGTTGCGCTTGAAGATCTCGGTTGCCTTGATGGCGAGCGGACTGTCCAGGTAGATGGGGATGTCGGGCAGCAGCCCGTTGCGCTGAAACTCGCTCAACAGGTAGATGATCTCCTGGGTGCGCTCCACGGCAAAGGCCGGGATGATGATCTTTTCCTTGTTCGACACCGCATAGTTGATGGCCTCGAGCAGTTCGTCCTTGCTGGCCTCGTACGACTTGTGCAGGCGGTTGCCGTAGGTGGATTCCACGAAGAGGTAGTCTGCGTTGAAGACCTCGTGCGGGTCCTTGAGGATGAGCTGGTTTGCCTTGCCGATATCCCCGGAGAAGACGAGCTTGATCTCTGCGCTTCCATCCTGCACCCACAGCTCGAGGATGGAAGATCCCAGGATATGGCCGGCATTTCTCAGGCGCGCTCTGATACCCTCCTCAACGGTGATGATCTCGTCCCGCTCCACCGGTGCCAGGAGCTGCAGGCTCCTGAGAGCATCATCGGTGGTGTAGAGCGGCTGAACGTCCCTGTTTGCCCTCCGCCGGTTCTTGCGGGTCTGCCACTGGGCATCCATCTCCTGGATATGGGCCGAGTCCAGGAGCATGATCCCGCAGAGCTCTGCCGTGGGCGGAGACGTGATGATGCTGCCGGTGAAACCGTCTTTTACCAGCTTGGGAATCCTGCCGGAATGGTCGATATGGGCGTGCGTGAGAAACAGGGTGCTGATCTGTGCGGGATTGAAGTCCCAGGGCCTGCTGTTGCGCAGTTCCATCTGCTTGCCGCCCTGGAACATGCCGCAATCCACCAAAACCTTTTTCCCGAGCATATTTTCGATAAGATAGTTCGAGCCGGTCACGCTCCCGGCCCCTCCCAGGCATGTCACCTTGATCATGTCTCCCTCCTCTTTCGATGTGCTGCCACTTCACTTGTATCGTGGTTGGTTTTATATGTATTATCAGATCTATACCACATATCTTCCCACCAGATAAACCCGAAGAGTACAAACCATCCCCTGTTTGTCTCCTCATCACCATACCCCGCCCACCCACACCTGGCTGCCCGGGATCTCAAAGTCTCACGCTCGTTCACACTTGACATCTCCACCCAGTTCCTATTACATCTCATGAAGCTGCCCGGATGGCGGAATAGGTAGACGCAAGGGACTTAAAATCCCTCGGTATCTGATACCGTGCCGGTTCGATTCCGGCTCCGGGCATTGCAGAGATACTGCCCGGTGTACGACGTTCAGCCCCTCTTCAGAATCATCCCTTGAAAAAGCCGGCATGATCCTCATGAGATCAGGGAGACGGAATCGTCATTCCCGGGCACAGGCACCATGAGGTAACAAGGGTGTCCAGGGGAAGAGGAGATGAGTGGAACAACCAGAGCTGATATCAAACCGGGATCCCGGGTGAAGATCGTTCAGAAGCAGGACCAGAAGAGCGGGAAACTGACCGAGGGGATCGTCGGGGACATCCTCACCAGATCAGCCACACATCCCCATGGCATCAAGGTACGTCTGACCAGCGGCATCGTCGGCCGGGTCAAGGAGATCGTCGCCGGGGATTCCCTGTAGGTCGGCAGACGCAAAAAAAACGAGGAGACGCAAACCATGAAAGTTGTAGCCTTCAATGGGAGTGCCCGCAAGGACGGGAATACTGCAGCGCTCATACGGCATGTCTTTGACGAACTGCACAAACACGGGATTGAAACCGAGCTCTTTCAGCTTGCCGGCAGGAAGATCCGGGGGTGCACGGCCTGCAGAAAGTGCTTTGAGAACATGGACAAGAGCTGTGTGATTAAGGATGACGTCTTGAACGAGTGCATCGAGAAAATGTTTGACGCAGACGGGATCATCCTGGGATCGCCCACCTATTTCACCGACGTGAGCACCGAGATGAAGGCCCTGATCGACCGTGCGGGCTATGTTTCCAAGGCCAATGGAGGCCTGTTAAGGCGCAAGGCGGGAGCAGGTGTCGTGGCCGTGCGCCGCGCAGGCAGCATCCACGCCTTCGACACCCTCAACCATTTCTTCTTCATCTCCGAGATGATCGTCCCCGGCTCGAACTACTGGAACGTGGGTATCGGCCTGGAAAAGGGTGATGTGGAAAAGGACGAAGAAGGTCTTATGACCATGAAGACCCTGGGTGAGAACATGGCATGGCTTCTCGACAAGATCCACTCTTGATGCCGGCGGGCTAAAGCGGCAGGCAGAGCTGTCCTGCTATCTGGAAACAGGGAGCCTCATGAGATGATGACTGGTACGGCATATCATGCTTCTTGTAACGGCTGGAACCTCCCCTGCACCTTGCCGGCTGACACTGTGGACAGGCAGGTGTCTCGAGAGATGAAGAACCGTCTGAGGCACTGCCTGATCTTTATCATTGCAGCCATGCTCCTCCTCATGCAGGGAAGCATCGTTCTGGCAGAAGACTCGCAAGAACTGACTGATTGTTCCCGCCTTGAAGATGATGAACAGCGGCTCAAGTGCTACGATGAATACTTCTCCCGGCAGGCCGGCATTGCAGCTTCGGCTGCAGAGCCCTCCTTTGATACGGCACAGCGCGAATCAACGAGTGATTCCTACCTCACCAGACTGTGGGAGCTCAACGAGAAGAAGCCGCGGGGCAGATACGCCATCATGGCCCACCGACCCAACTACATCCTGCCCGTGGCCTACAACACCTCTCCGAACAAAGAGCCCATCCAGGAATCCCCCGGCCAGGACGTCAAACACAACGAGGTGAAATTCCAGATAAGCCTGAAGGTGAAGCTCTGGCAGGACATCCTCGGTCAAAATATGGACCTGTGGTTCGGGTACACCCAGCTCTCGTTCTGGCAGCTCTACAACTTAGCAGACTCGGCACCCTTCCGCGAGACCGATTACGAGCCGGAGATGCTCCTGAACTTCCGCACGAATTTCGGCCTGTTCGGGATGAAGGGACGAACCGTACAGGTGGGCTTCAACCATCAATCCAACGGTCGCCCGGAGCCGCTCTCCAGGAGTTGGAACCGCATCGTGGGAAATGTGGGTTTCGAGCGGGGCGATCTCACCCTGCTTTTGAAGACCTGGTACCGCATCCCCGAGAGTTCGGCAGACGATGACAATCCGGATATCGATGATTATCTCGGCAATGGCGAGGTCTGGGGTTACTATACACGGGACGGGCACCGGTTCGGGGTAATGGTGCGCAACAACCTCAACCTCAGCGACAACCGCGGCGCCCTGCAGCTCGAGTGGTGTTTCCCCCTGATCAGTTTGGTCACCGGCTACATCCAGTACTTCAACGGGTTCGGCGAGAGCCTCATCGACTACGATCACCGGGTTAACCGGATAAGCATCGGGTTTATTCTCAAGGACTGGAACTGAAATCCTCTCGCCCAAGGCCTTGATTGCACTTTTGCCGGGAATCAGCTAAGCTCTACCCCCATATAATCCCTCAGGGGTCGTTCAACTCTGATATTTTGCTGCACACTGATATAAGGAGGGTTCCAATGGCACGAAACCCGGGAACACGGTATGCAGGTATCTGCCTGGTGGTCATCTTCTCCCTGTCACTGCTCGCCGGGTGCACAGAGCCCAAACCGGCAACCGGTGAAGCGGACTACGATGTGATCATTGTCGGTGCCGGGCTCGGCGGGCTTTCGGCCGCTGCGCACCTGGCCTCCAACAGCCTGAAGGTGCTTGTCCTGGAGCAGCACTCAAGGGTGGGCGGGTGTGCCACCAGTTTCGAGCGGGGAGGGTTCACCTTCGATGCCAGCCTCCACGAAATGGCCGGCGGCGGCCCCGGCAAGAAGGACCGCGGCCTCTATCAGCTGCTCAAGGCCTGCGGGGTTGACAGGAACGTGGAGCTCTACGAGCTTCCAGAATTCTATCGATCCATCTTTCCGGGGGTGGATATCAGGCTGCCGAACAACTGGGACGGCTACAAACAAGCGCTCAAGGAAGAATGGCCCGATGAGTCAGCCGGTATCGAGAAGTTCCACGCCATCTGTTCAGCCACCATGGACGATCTCATGTCCCTGAAAGACCTGTTCCGTTACCGGGGTCTGAAGGCGTTCGCTCTCAAGGCCCTGGTCCCGCTGCGGCAGAGCACGTTCTTTACGTATAAGGACAAGAGCCTCCAGGACGTGCTCGACGAGTGCTTTACTCATGAAGACATCAAGGCGGTCGTCTCCCAGCTGTGGGTCTACTATGGCGCCCCGGTACCGGACCAGAGCGCGCTCATCACCCTGGCTGCCACCGAGGCGTACCTCGGCGACGGCATCTGGCACATCAAGGGCACCTCCCAGGCGCTTTCCGATGCCTATGCCGAACGGATCAGGGAACTTGGCGGCGTGATTGAAACAGGCACCCTGGTGACCAGGGTGATCATGGACAACCAGATCGCCACCGGGGTTAAGACCGCCACCGGCAAGACCTATACAGCCCGGTACATCATTGCCAACACCGACCCCTATCAGCTGACCTTCAATCTCATCGGCCAGGAGCATTTCCCTCAGGAGTATGTGAAGAAACTCAACGACCTCAGGCCGGCCAATTCTCTCTTCGGAGTCTACCTGGGGCTCAATATCGACCTGAAGGCCCGTGGCTATACGGACACCGAGATCTTCTATAACCCGACCACGGACACGGTTGCGCTCCACGACAGCATGATGAAGGGTGATTTCACCCGCGGCGCCGTTGCCATCACCATCTACTCCAATTACGGAGATCCGGTCTATGCACCGCCGGGCAAATCCGTCGTCACCCTGACCGGCTACTCGGACTATGCCTTCTGGCCACAAGAGGGGGCACCGTATCATGCCCTCAAAGAGAAGAAGGTCGACGAGCTCGTGGCACTTGCCGCACGGGTGATACCGGAACTGGCCGAGGCGAAGTACGTTGCTGTGAAAGAAGGGTTCACGCCCAGGACCTTGAAACGGTTCACCATGAACCGCGACGGGATCGTCTACGGGTTCTATCTCTCACCGCAGCAGTGGGAGAAAATCCCCAACGATACGCCTGTATCCAATGTCTATATCGCAAGCAACTGGTCGCAGGCATGGCACGGCATGGCCTCCGCCCAGGTCAATGGCTGGCGCGCGGCACGGCTCATCATGGACCGGGAGGGGATCAACTAGCAGCCGGCGGCACCAAGGGTGTCCGTCTGGAGCGGAAGGCACTTCTTTTAAGCTTGCGTTCCCCCCATCTTTGAGGGAGAACAGAGCCGGCTCAATTCCGGCACCTTCGGCATACGGGCCAATCGACAAGGGCGGGAGACGGATATCCGTGGAAAATCAACTCTGGGCGTACGTGATTGCCATTACGCTGCTGACCATAACACCGGGCGTGGACACCATGCTCATCATCCGCAACACCACCCGGGGCGGATGGAGGGACGGGGCTGTCAGCAGCCTGGGCATCTGCTCAGGGCTGTTCGTCCATGCCTCTGTCTCGGCAGTGGGCATCTCGGTGATCCTGCTCCATTCCGCGCTGGCCTTCAGCGCACTCAAGCTCGCCGGGGCCGGGTATCTGATCTGGCTTGGCATCACCAGCCTGCGCCATGCCCTGACCGGGATGCGGCACTGGGAAGCAGAAATACATACCAGCCCCGCGTACGCCTTCAGCACCCGGCGCTCGCTTCTGGAAGGCTTCCTGTCCAACGTGCTCAACCCCAAGGCGGTGATCTTTTACATGGCCTTTCTGCCCCAGTTCATCGATCCTGCACGATCGGCACTTCTCCGGTCCCTGTTTCTGGCAGGGCTGCACTTTACCATCGCCATGATCTGGCAGTGCTTTCTTGCAGGGATCGTCGATCAGGCCAAACAACTGCTCAGTCACCCCATGACCCACCGGGTCCTCGACGCCTTGAGCGGATCCATAATCATGCTTCTGGGGATCATGCTCGCCGTGGATCGATAGCCCGTTTCCAGGCAGGCAGGGGCCACCTTCTCATCCTTCACTTCACAGACATCCCTTAAACGTTAAAAGGGTGCCGGGGAACGCTAAATTTCCCCGGCACCCCAGCACATAAGGGAACCCTCGGGTCAGGCCCTGGCTGGTGAACCTCAGACGGATTCACCTGGCAAGACCTGACCACGCAATGGCTTATCTCTTTTCTGGTCTCTGCTGCCCTTTAAAAACTGACCTGAAGGCCGGCAAGGTACATCCTGCCTGCCTCGGGCCCGTTATCCACTTGATAATCCTTGTCGGTCAGATTGGTTCCCTGGACAAACAAGGTTGTCTTCAGTTTCCCTGTCAGGGAGATCTCCTGCTCGAGTCTGGCGTTCAGCAGGAAGAAGTCCGGCATCTTCCTGACCGGATCCTGGTCGTAGTCAGACTGTCTCTGGGTATAGGAACCCTGGAGCGTGGTCGTCAGCCCGAATGGGAACCCATAGCGCAGATCGATGTTCGCCTTGTGCCGGGGCTTGAAGGAGAGCTCGTGATCCGCTTCCTTGTCACGGGTGGACAGGTAGGTGTAGTTGGCGCCGACAGAGAAGCTGTCGGTGAGCCTCATAGCGAGATCGAGCTCGACACCCTGGGTCATGGCGTCACTGACATTGACATATTGCCAGTCGCCATCAACCCGCACCCTCTGGATCAGGTCGCTGATGTCGTTATAGAAATAGGCAACCGATCCGGTGATGCCCGTGGCGAAGGCGTGATCGGCCCCAACTTCGTATGAGATGGTCTGCTGGGGATCGAGTTCGGCATTGCCGCCCGCATAGTAGCTGTAGAGCTCTTTCATGTGGGGGAACCGGGTCTTCTTTCCCACCGAGGCATGCAGTGAGGTGTCGTCGGTAAGATCATACACGATGCCTGCCTGGGGATTGAACGACTCGATGCTGTCGGGGAGTTCGTCGAGCGAACTCGCATCTTTGGGATCGTAGTAATCATAACTTGCCCCAACGACCAGTGACAGCCGGTCTGTCGGGTTGATCTCATCCTCGATGGCCATGGTGTAGGTGTCGGTCTCATACTCCTGTCTCGGCTGCCACCCGTAATCGTTCCAGCCCATGACCACGCCGCGGGTAGTCTCATCATAGAATTCCTTCTGTTCGGTGTAGTCCTTTGTGTAGTTGAACCCCATCTTCACAAGGCTGGCAGCGCCGAAATCAAAGGATGCCTGGAGTTCTCCGCCCTCGGAATAGCCGTCATACTCGCTGGTCTCGAACCATTTCATGCTCGTGGTATGGTCTGCGTCCCAGCTGACATCGGTAAGCCGGTCGTTGTGCTTGGTGTAGAATGCCCGGCCTTTTAAAGTTGTCAGGTCAGAGAGTTTCTTCTGACCGACAAGATTGAGGTGCCACTGGTCCCAGATGGTGAAGTACCAGTACCGGGAGAATTCCGATGGAACGCCGCGCTCATTGTTGTGGTAGTCGAAGGAGAGGTAGAGCTGGGTATCGGCATCGGGTTCATAGCCGATCTTGGCATTGATGGTGCGCTTGATATACTCGCTCAGGTCCCGTGTCCCGCCGTCTTCGTTGTAATCACTTCCGATGCCGGTGTAGGGATTGTTTTCATTGAAATCGTCGGAGAGCTCAAAGCCGTCGGATGACCGGTAGCTGGCCGTGAGCCAGTAGTTGAAGTCGCCGACCGTAGCGCCGTGATTGAAGATGTATGCCTGGGTATTGTTGTTGCCGTAGGAGGCGGCCATGCTGGTAACCGGAACCTTACCCCCCTTCTTGGTGATGATATTGATGACACCACCCATGGTATTGGCGCCGTAGAGAACCGAAGAGGCACCCTTGGTCACCACGATCTTGGAAATGGCATCCACCGGGATGAGCGAGAGGTCAAGGGTGCGGTAGTACTGCTCGTAGACCGGAACACCGTCGATGAGCACCTTGACGCTGTCCTGGTCAAACCCTCGAATGGTCACGTGCGACTCGCCCTTTCCGGTGGTCTGAACATCTACACCGGGAAGCTTGGACAGGGCATCGGCCACTGTCTGAGAACCCTGAGCCTTGATGTCTTCCTGGCTGAAGGTGGTGACGGTGGTGGCCGGGTCCACCTTCTCCTGCTTGGCCGTTACCAGGATTTCGCCCAGTTGAAACACTCCCGGTTCGGATGCCGAAGTATCCATGTCCTGCGCCAAAACAAACGGGGCAAGAATGAATACGAAAACAACAGCGATGCATAATCTCCTCATTGCTAATCCTCCATTATGTTTAATGGTACATATGCATTGCATGACATATTAAACCGCGGCCCTCCTGTCAATGGAAAACTCCGGAATATTGAGATGAAGAGCCTGAGCCCTCTGACACTCCCAAGGAGGCATCGTATCTCAGGGGCATCAGATCTCTGGTCTGCGGAACACCCCTGCAGAGACATTGACAGGGCCTTTCCATTGCTGCTACCCTTTTTCCCCGGGAGAGCACGGTGGGCACAAGGATCTTTTACTACACCGGAACAGGGAACTCATTGTGGGTGGCGCGCCAGGTAGCAGGCGAACTGGCCGGGGCCGATCTCCGTTCGATATCTGCCCGCACTGACCTTCACCCCTCGATCGAATCCGGAACCCTCGGGTTGGTCTTTCCGGTGTATATCTGGGGTGTGCCGGCCCCGGTAATCCGATTTGTCGACACGCTCACAGGCCGGGAACCGGAATATACCTTTGCCATTGCGGTCAACGCAGGCCAGGTTTCCAATACACTCGTGCAGCTCAAGACGATCCTCGCGAAAAACTCCGTTGCCCTTTCGGCCGGCTTTGAAATAAGAATGCCGTCCAACTACATACCCTGGGGAGGTCCGGGACCCAGGGAGGAACAGTCTCGCCGCTTCGAACTCGCCCGCCTCAAGATCGCCCGCATCGCCCGGTCCATAAAGGGGCGCGAATCGCTGCCCGTGGAAAAGGGGCCGCTCTGGCAGAGACTCCTCTTCAGTGTGATGTATAAGATGAGTTTTTCCCACGTGCCGACCATGGACAGGAACTTCCGGGTGGATGACACGTGCACTGCGTGCGGGATCTGTGTGAGGGTGTGTCCTGCACAAAATGTCACCCTCCAGGAGGGCAGACCGCTGTGGCATCACCAATGCGAGCAGTGTTTTGCCTGTCTGCAGTGGTGCCCGGCTGAGGCGATCCAATACGGCAGGAAAACACCGGGCTATGAGCGGTACCATCATCCCGAGATCCTCCTTGAGGATGTGTTGAACTCCCGGTGATCATCGGCCCTGTCGATGCCGAAGCGCGGAATTGTGCGGCGAGCTATTCCCTCTTGAAATTCCTCGCGGAGAAGTGGAAGAGCTCGCTCGCCATCTCGCACAGCCCGGGCGAGCACCTTGCCCGGGCAAACTCCCGGTCCCGGGCGAATCTCTGCCAGAACGGCGGCAGGCACTCCTGGCGTGTCACCATGCCCCCCTCGGGGTCGGGTGCCACGTAATACATCTTCTTGATGCCGGAGTTGATGATCCGGGTCAGGCACATCGGGCACGGCTCGAGCGAACTGTAGAGCACGAGGCCCTCGCAGGTGCGCGGGTTGCAGCCGGCATTGCCGGCAGGTTTCTTCATGCGGTCTTCATAGCGGGTGAGCAGGTCCATCTCGGCATGCAGATCACTGCGGAAATAGGACGCATACTGCCTGTTTCTGCCCAGTTCCACGACCCGGCCCGTCCGCTCATCCACCAGACAGGCCCCGATGCCGCCGGAACCGGATTTCAGCGCAGCGATGCCCTCCTTCAGGGTCACCAGGGCATACGGATCATCCCGGTAGCGAGGATCGGGTATGAATGAATAGATGCGCTCCTCGAGCTTCTCGATCGCCGGCATGTCCTCCGGCAAATTCCTGGCAGAAGCAGGCAGTGTCATGATCAGTGCCAGGATAATCAACAAAGGATACCCAGACGTGGCCGAACGTGTTTGTTTCATGGCAATCTCTCCTGTTGCGTACGCTCTGGTGATGCAGGAACACCTCGGTTCCGGGCAAATACAGAGACCTTGTATTATGCTCTGGTTTGCATATACACTTGTCCCGGCATTGTCAAACCAAGAGTGGAGGAACTCCGTTTTGAGAGCACTATTTGCAGCGGGGGTGCATCATCTGCTTGCCTGCAGGGATCTCATAGGTTATCTTCACTACAATAGTTGCAATTCCGATACGTTGCTGCCCGTGAAAAGGGCATCATATTCCATGGGGGTGGTGGTATGAAACCGTATAAGAGCAAGGAAGAGCTTGAAGCCATTTTATCTATGCTGTGGGACAGAATTCTGGACACGCCTGCAATCGTCCGGGCCGTCTCGGGAGCCAGGCTCATTGCCCGGTTCCGCTATACGGATTATCCCTCCGAACTCTACATCGACCTCTCCGGCGACAAGCCCACCTATTACTGGAACCCCGCAGTGGAGGTGAAACCCGATGTGGACATGATCCTCTCGACGGAGACAAGCCATTTGTTCTGGATGGAACAACTCAATGTTCCCATGGCTATCGCCAGCCGGAAGATCATCCCCAAGGGTTCGGTGCAGAAGGCGCTGAAGCTGCTGCCGGCCTTGAAACCCGCCTTTGCCATATACCCCGAGGTACTCAAAGACTTCGGCAGGCAGGATCTGCTGGAGAGAACAGGCAGGACAAAGGCAAAGAGAAAATTCTCGATCCCGGCCCTTATTGATCTTTTCAAGAAAAAGGAGATCCGGATGGAGGTGCTTCCCACCTTCCCCCTGGTGTTCGGGGAGAGAAAACCGGCCAGGACGCCTGCGTCGAAGAGGAGAACTGCCAGGAAGGCGACCGACAGCGATCTATTGAAGACCATGTGCCTCATCCGCGCCTTCGAGGAACACCTGGCAGGTGCCTTCAAGGAGGGCCGGCTCCCCACCGAGGCTATCCACCTGTCCATCGGTCAGGAGGCGGTGGCTGCCGGGGTATGCATGAACCTGAGAGATACGGACTACCTCAATACCACGCACCGCGGCCACGGACATATCATCGCAAAAGGCGCGGACCTGAACAGGATGATGGCTGAACTCTACGGAAAGTCCGACGGGCTGTGTGCCGGGAAAGGGGGCTCCATGCACGTGACTGACGGCTCCCGGGGGGTTCTCGGCGCAAACGGCATCGTGGGTGCCGGATACCTGCTGGCCATGGGTGCCGCCATGACCATCAAGCACCGCCGGCGCAGCGACATCTCAGTTGTCATCGCAGGAGACGGCAGCGTGAACCAGGGCATGTTTCACGAGGCCATGAACATGATCTCCGTGTTCGGCCTGCCGGTCCTCGTGGTGGTGGAAAACAACCTGTACGGTGAGTTTACCCGCCTGGAGCAGCACTCAGGCGTGCCTGAGCTGCACAAACGTTCCCTGGCCTACGGGATCCAGTCCCTGCGGATCGATGGCAACAATGCCAGGGAGGTCTATGATCGGACAGGGGACGTGATCGCTGCGATGAGAAAAGACGGCAGGCCACGGCTCGTGGAACTCATGACCTACCGCTGGCACGGTCACATGGAAGGCGATCCCGAACTGTACCGCGACGACGCAGAAAGAAAGAAATACCGGAAGCTGGACCCCATCGCACGCCTGATAAAGGATATGATCAGGAACGAATCCGCCACCAGTGCCGAGATCGAAGCGATACAGAAGTCCGCATCGAAGGAGGTCGGCAAGGCGGTTGCCTTTGCGCTCAAGGCCCAGGAACCCGGAGCGGCCGCGCTCATGATGGATGTGTATAGCCCGGAGGACAAGACTCTCTTCTCCGGCACCATGTCCCACCCTGTCTTTGCGGGACAAAGGGAGGTCTCCGTTTCCCAGGCCATCAACGAGGCCCTTGCCGAAGAGATGCAGCGCGACCCCGACGTGTTCCTCTGGGGCGAGGACGTGACCCTGGGCGGGTACTTCAACGTGACCGAGGGTCTGGTGGAACGCTTTGGGAAAGAGCGCATCATCGACACCCCCATCAGCGAAAACGGGATCGTGGGCGGTGCGGTCGGTGCAGCCATGACCGGCTTGCGTCCCGTTGCCGAGATCCTGTTTGCCGATTTTCTCACCTGCTGCATGGACCCGATCCTCAACCAGGCCGCCAAGCTCAGGTACATGACAGGAGGACAGGTGTCGATTCCGCTGACGATCCGGACGCCCCTGGGCAGCGGCATCGGTATGGCCGCCCAGCATTCCCAGTCCATGGAACGGTTCTTTTTCGGGGTACCCGGGCTCATGGTGGTGGCGCCGTCCGACGCCTACACCGCCAAAGGTCTGCTCAAGTCGGCAATCCGGGTGAACAATCCGGTCATCTTCTTCGAGCACAAGCTGCTCTATGCCGAGACGGGCAAGATCCCGGACAGGGAATATACGCTGCCCCTGGGAAAGGCGCTGATCAAAAAGCCCGGCGATATGGTGACGATCGTGACGCACCTGCTCGGCGTCGGGGTGTCTCTCGAGGCGGCGGCAATCCTTCAGCGCGAGGGGCTCAGCGTCGAGGTGATCGATCTGTGCACCCTCTACCCCCTGGACACCCGGACGATCCTGAACTCTCTCAGAAAGACCGGGAGACTGGTCACGGTGGAAGAAGGCCCGTGCACAGGGGGTATCGGGGCCGAGGTGATTGCACGCACCGCAACGGCTGCGCTCAGCGTCTTGAAAGCGCCGCCGGTACGCATAGCGGCGCCTGAATGCCCGATCCCCTATGCCAAGAACCTGGAGAACGCCATGCTCCCTTCCCCTGATCAGATAGCGGCTGCAATCAGAGACCTCTTCTGATGGTCAGCACGGCGCAACAGGAAAAAAACCGGCACGAGCGATGGCGGTCAGGGTCCTTGTATCAGGCCCCGGCCGCAGAACACTTCACCGTTCATCCCTGTCATCAGGAACCTTCTTCAGCCTGTTGTGGGCCGCCTCCACGATGAGGTTGGCGGTAAAGACGCCGATGTAGATAAACAGTGCGGTGCCGCCTTTTGAGACGATCAACCCCGGCTGCACCAGGTTCACGACAAAGACGATGGCAATGGTTGCCACGAGCGAAACCACTGCCACTATGATGAGATACTGGACATCGATCTTGAACAATCCCATACCTTCTTCGCGTTAATTGCACCGTCGCCGGTACTATATCGTCGTATCCGCCTGCGAAGCAAGCGGGAAAACCAGCTGCGGAAAGATCGTGCGGAAAGGTTGTTCTGATGATCGCACAATTCATGTAACTAATTGATAGTATACACGCATCGAAAAATCAGGTAGTATTTTCCCCATAAGAGGGGGCGCATGGATCTTGGTGCATACCTGTCCCGGTTCAGCCAGGCCGTCCGGGACAAGCCGAACAATCTCCGCAAGGCATCTGAGTGCGGAGAGAGGATCATCGGTTATTTCTGCACCTATACACCCGTAGAGATCATCCATGCCTGCGGCTTTCTGCCCATAAGGATCTGGGGCGGCCAGGTCGAGGTTGACAGGGCCTATTCCCTCGTTCCGAACTTCATCTGCCCGTACATGCGGTTTTCCATGGAAAGGGCCCTTAAGGGCGAGTTCGACTTTCTCACGGGCATTATCCAGGGATACACCTGCGATGTCGCCTGCGGCCTCATGAATATCTGGAAAGGGCATATCGGTATGCAGATGTACCATTCCATTGCCCTTCCCTACAACGACAGCGCCGAATCCAGGGAGTTCTTCGCCTCAGCCCTCAAAGAGACGGTGATCAGGCTGAGGGATATTGGCGGAACCTTTTCCGAACAGGCGCTCCATGAGTCGCTGGCCCTCTACGAACAGATCCGCTGCCGGGTATTGAACCTGTACGAGATGCGCTATGCCGGGGCCCTGCCCTTTTCTGCCGCAGACCTGCTCACCATCGTGCATGCAGGCTTCGTCATGAGGCCCGAAGAATACTCGGCCCTGCTTGAGGGGATGGAAAACCACCTCGACACGGACACACCGCCTGAACCCCGGGGCATTCCGATCCTCATATCCGGCAGTCTCCTGGAAGACCCGGCCCTCATCGAAATCATTGAGGGCTATGGCCACAGGGTCGTGGCAGACGATCTGTGCACCGGGCTGCGGCACTTCTCACCTCCCTCGGGCAGCGGCACGATCCCCCTTGACCGTCTGGTCGACCGGTACATGAACCGCTTCCCCTGCCCGTCCCGGGTGCGCGCAGCGCAGCGGGTGCCCCTGCTCATGGAACTCATCGGGCGGTCGGGGGCACGGGGGGTTGTCTTTGCGTTCCAGAAGTTCTGCACCCCACACCTTGCCGACTACCCGATCGTCTCCCAGGCGCTCAGGAGCCGGGGTATTCCGAGCATTGTCATCGAGATGGAAGAGACAGGGATTATGGAGGGACAGCTGAGGACCAGGCTGGAAACCTTTTTCAGCATGCTGGAGGCCTGACATGGACAAGACGGGCAAATCCACAAAACGGCTCACTACGGCCAGGGAGCTCAACACGGTGGTGCTCGACTACTACCTCGAGTGCGCCCGGGCACGCCACGAAGGCAGGCCGGTCGGCTGGATGCCCCCCATGAACGGTGCCATCGAGGTCTTCTATGCCATGGACCTGCAGCCGGTATTCCCCGAGAACTGGTCACCGGTATGCGCTGCCTTCGGGCTTGCGCCGGACAATTTCGAACGCTCCGAGAAGATGGGCTATTCCCCGGATTTATGCGGCTACCTGAGAAACATCGTCGGCTACGTTCACGGGGACATGAACGGTGAGGGTGTCCCGCTCGGGGGTCTTCCCGAGCCCGACCTGCTCATATCGTTCGGCGGCGGGTGCATCCCTGCCATGAAGATCTTTCAGATCCTGGAGCAGCGTTTCCCCGGCGCAAAGGTCTTCAGCGCAGACCTGCCCCAGGTTGCCGTGGAGGATATCCGGGAGCATCACGTGAAGTACGCGGTGAGCGAGATGGAGCGCCTCATAGAGTTTCTCACCGAAACCACCGGACATACCATGGACTATGACCGGCTCAAAGAGGTGGTGGAGGTCTCCGACCGGGCCTGCGAGCTGTGGGACGAGATCATGTCGTACCGCAGGTATCTGCCCGTGCCCTTTTCGGCCGCGGAGATCGGTATCATGTTCGTCATGGTGACCAGGCAGGGCACCAGGACAGCCGTGGACTTTCTCACCAGGATGAGGGACGAGGTCAGGGAAAGGGCCGAGGCCGGCAGGGGCGTTATCGAAGACGAAAAGATCCGCCTGTTCTGGGACAACATACCCCTGTGGTACAACATGGGCCTGTTCAACTACTTCGAGAAGATGGGGGGAGTCTTCGTTGCCGAGACCTATTCTGCGGCATGGTCGCTGCGCCTGGACACCAGAAACCCGATCGAGGCGCTCGCCCGCAAGAGCCTCATGTCCTACTCCCTCGTTTCCTGCCTGTCCATTGACCGGCGTAGGGAGATGGTGCTCAAGGCCTGCAGGGACTACGCCATCGACGGGGCGGTCTTCCACCGGAACAAGTCCTGCGTCCCCATTACCCTCGGCCAGGCAGACATACAGCAGGCCCTGCTCAGCGAACTCGGGGTCCCTTCGGTGACCATCGATGCCTGCCACATGGATGCCCGCAATTTCTCCCTTGCCCAGTTTCAGACCAGGGCGGACGCCTTCATGGAAATGCTCCTCGAAAAGAAACGCCTGAAAACGGACCGGACCAGCTAGGCTCAACCGTGTATTGTGCTCTTCTAGGACCGTGTGGTAGACGCTGGGGTCAGCCATGAAGCTCATTCTCGCCACCGATATCTTCGGGCTGACGGATCACGTCGGCCGTATTGCACAAGAGCTCTCCAGCGTATTCTCGCCTGTCGAGATTGTCGACCCCTATGGCGGCAGAGACCTCGATTTCAAATCCGAGCACGAGGCCTACATATATTTTAAGGAGAACACCGGCCTGGCGGAGCTGAGCCGGCTCATCAGGATCGCGCTGGAGCAGAGTGACACCAGGCCCCTCGTGGTGGGGTTCAGCGTCGGCGCGTCCGCCGTCTGGGATCTCACGGACACGGAAGTATCCCGCAGGATCGCCAGGGCTGTCTGCTTTTACGGTTCCCGGATCAGGGACACGGCGTTTATCGAGCCTTGCTGCGAGACAATCCTCCTGTTACCGCGCCACGAAGATTCCTTTGACGTAGACGAACTGGCAGAGACGCTCTCCGGCAGGAAAAACCTTACCTGCATCAGGACACAGTTTCTGCACGGATTCATGAACGAACGCTCCGTTCATTTTGACCGGCAGGGATTCCGCACCTGCATGGAATGGCTCAAGGGCCTTGCCGGGTAACCGGCAGCGATGCTTTCGGGATCACCACGGTGCTGTGCAGCACAGGGTCTCCAATGCTGCCACGGGATGCAATCGAAACATAGGTATGGAAACACACTCAAAGAACGTTTATACTTTCAGACATATCCGTTCATGAAAGGAGCAGGTGGGTATGGAGACAATGCAGGGCCTTTTCAAGCCCGAGCTGATCTGGTTTCTGGTGGGTTTTTTCATGCTTCTCGTGGAATTTGCAGCCCCGGGGATCTTTTTTGTGTTCTTTGCCATCGGGGCATGGCTCGTGGCGATTGCCTGTCTCGTCTTCGATATCCCCCTGACCGGGCAGCTCTTCATCTTCCTGATCTCCTCGGTACTGACCCTCCTCCTGCTGCGGAAGAAGTTCCAGGCCATCTTCACCGGCGTATCGGGAAAATCACATGAAATGCCCGCCGATGAATTCATCGGCGAAAAGGCCCTGGTAAAGAGCAGGATAACCCCGGAACACCCCGGCAAAGTGGAGTTTCACGGCAGCAACTGGACAGCGCGTGCCGACGAATCCATCGAGGAAAACGTCTACGTGGAAATAACCGGCCGCAGCAGTCTTGTCCTGAACGTCAAAAAGATCGAAAGGAGCTGATATGATCACCATAACCACCGTTATCATGACACTCGTCATTATCCTGGTCTTCATCGCATTCTACAGGACCATAACCATTGTCCCCCAGAAGTCCGCATTCATCGTGGAACGGCTCGGCAAGTTTTCCGATACGTTAGAGGCGGGGTTTCATATCCTCATCCCGTTCATCGACCGGATTGCCTACAGACACACGCTCAAGGAGGAAGCCATCGATGTCCTTCCCCAGACCTGCATCACCAGGGACAATATCGCCGTGGTGGTAGACGGGATCCTCTATATGCAGGTCGTCGATCCGCAGAAGGCCTCCTACGGGATAGACAATTACCGGTTCGCCTCGTCCCAGCTTGCGCAGACCACCATGCGAAGCGTTATCGGGACGCTGGATCTGGACAAGACCTTTGAAGAACGGGAAAAGATCAACGCCGAGATCGTCTCTGCCGTTGACCTTGCCTCTGACCCGTGGGGGGTCAAGGTGACCCGCTACGAGGTCAAGAACATCGTGCCGCCGGATTCCATCAAGGATGCCATGGAAAAGCAGATGAAGGCAGAGCGGGAAAAACGCGCCGTGATCGCAGAATCCGAGGGGTACAAAGAGGCCAAGGTAAACCGGGCCGAGGGTGAAAAACAGGAGGCCATCAAGAAGTCCGAGGGTGAAAAACAGCGGCGCATCAATGAGGCCGAGGGACGGGCTGCAGAGATTCAGAAGGTCGCAGAGGCAACGGCCGAGGGTCTGCGGAAAATCGCTGCGTCCATCACCACCGAAGGCGGCCAGCACGCCATGAACCTCAGGATCGCCGAGCAGTACCTTGCCGAGTTCGGAAAACTGGCCAAGGAGAACAACACGATGATCATCCCGAGCAACCTCTCGGATATCGCAGGAATCGTTGCCGCCACCAGAGTGGTTGTCGAGGGAAAACTGCACGGAGAAGACAAGGGATAGCTCCTGAGCAGCTCATAGCCTGGGGCAAGCCGCGGCAGGGCTTAAGGCATTCTTCCGGCTTGTGTCGCCCATGAAGCCTCCGGTGCGCGGGGCAGGACTTTGATCTCCCGTCTCTGCCGGGAAAATGCCGCCAGCCCCAGAAATAATCCCGGGGCAGGCCTTGCGTTCTGCCCCGCCCGCACTAACCTTATACGTCAATCAGCGTATCCCGACCCTGATCGTATACCGACAGGGCTTCCGGGGGCCTTTACGCTGGACAAGGGGGGGACATGAAAGACATGCTTCGAATCGACCCGGCAGCTATCCTGGCTGCAGCCTTCGCAATCGTTCTGGCCGCCGGCGCCATCCATGCCGAAGGCAAGGATCAGGCAACAAGGGAGTACATCGAGGCGAACAAGAAGATGCATCACGGCATGACCATAGAGTATACCGGCGATGCAGACCTGGATTTTGTCAGGGGGATGATCCCCCACCATCAGGGAGCCGTCGACATGGCAAAGACTCAGCTGACCTATGGCACGGATGAAGAACTCAAGAGCCTGAGCAGGGCGATTATCGAGGCGCAGGAAAGAGAGATCGCCTTCATGCGCACGTGGCTTGAATCCCGTAAATGATATGCAATTGCTCGAACTGCCGATAAAAGCTCCACTCCGGAAGGCACTGTCCCTGATCTCGTTGCTCGATATCTTTTCCTTCTCTGAGGACTTGGCATAGATAGCTCAGGAGTTATTTTAACTGTATACCGTTTTTCACCAGGCCAGGAGGGATATATGATCGATTACGGACGAGTCCCGTTGAAAAGAACCGGCGCGCCCCTGTGCACGCTTGTCATCAGTGCCGCTCTCATTCTTACAGCATGCCCTCTGTGGCTCCCCTGTGCCTTGGCGACAGATCAACCCACCGTTATTGACTTATGGGCCGAGGTGAAGGTCCCGCCGGCGCCGGAACTGGCATCGGTCGAGGTGAGCCCGAAGACCACCGCGCTGCTGATTCTGGATATTGAAAAACGAACCACAAACATGGAAAGAAGGCCCCGGGCCGTAGCATCGGTGCCTGTCATCAGGAAATTTCTGGACCGGGCGCGCCAGGCGGGGATGCTGGTCGTGTTCAGCACGACGAGCATGGGAAACCCCGAAGATATCCTGCCCGAGGTCACTCCCCACAAAGACGAGCAGGTGGTCAAATCGAGTGTGGACAAATTCTTCATGACCAACCTCGATGACATACTCAGGAAGAAGGGGATCACCACGGTCATCGTAGTGGGAACCGCTGCAGAAGGGGCTGTGGTGCATACCGCCACGGCAGCGTCAATGCGGTCCCTTGCCGTCATCGTTCCGGTAGACGGCATATCATCCTCGGACCTCTATGCGGAGCAGTACGTGTGCTGGCACCTCCTCAACGCCCCGGGGTCGAGGAACCGGACCACGCTGACCCTGACAGACCTGATCGAGATCACCAGGTAGCGCGAACCGGGCCTCAGAGTGAACCGGCTCTCGCGATTCTCTGCCGGGATCGGGGCGATGAACTCGCCTCCTCAGTCCCACTTATCCCGGAGATACCTGCCGTATCGTGCCATGTGGGCAATGATGGTTACTGCCTGCTCCGGACTCGAGAGGCTGATGACCTTGCCGTGCCCCGTATCGATGAGACTCAGTCCCGTGTCGGTCAGGGATACCGCCACGATGGGTTTGCCGGTCTCCTTCTGCAGCCTTCCTATGCCCGAGAGGATCCGGTTCTCCGACTGGATCTGGCCCTTGAGCGCAGCCAGTTTCAGCTCGCGGCTGTAGAGCTTGCCGTCGATATTTTCCTGACAGGCAATGAAGTCCTCCAGGTACCCCGACCTCCCGACGATCCCCAGCGGTATCACGGCATCGACCTCTTCCCAGCGCGCAAGCGCCTCGATTATCTGCAGGTACATATCCGCATCGCCCTCGCCAACCACATCCACCGGATTGCGCCTGTTCCAGTAATCCGGCAGGAGACCGTCGAGCCGGCTGATTATCTCTCCGGTGAGCTCGGGCAGCACCAGGCCGGAGTCCTCACACTCATCCGCAGCAACGATACCCCATCCTCCGCCCATGGTCATGATGCCCAGCCGGTTCGATCTCGGCACAGGCAGGTGGGTCATTGCCGCTGCGACATTCAGGAGTTCGGTAGGAGTCCTGACCTGGATGATGCCGGCCTGTTTGAACATGGCACAGTAGGCGGCATATGACCCTGCCAGAGACCCGGTATGGGATTGTGCCGAGATCGACCCGGTTTTCGATCTGCCGGCCTTCAGGACGATCACCGGCTTCTTCCTCGTTATCGTTCGTGCGGTCTCCAAGAATTCCCTCCCGTCTGCCAGGCCCTCGAGATACATGGCAACTGACGTGACGTCATCGCGCTGCCCCAGATACTGCAGGAGGTCACCGGCCGTGAGCAGCGCCTCGTTGCCGGTGCCGGCATAGATATTGAGCCCGATATCCTTGTGTGCCGTCCACTTGAGGATCTGGAGCCCCAGGTTGCCGCTCTGGGAAACAATGGCAAGGCCACCGGGATGTATTTCGGTCGGTGTGGGGATGGCCTCGAAGAAGTGGTGGGCCGAGGCGATGCCCATGGTATTCGGCCCGATAAACGTCATACCCCCCTGCCGAGCGATCTCGACGATCTCCTCCTCCAGGGCCTTGCCCTCTGCCCCTGCCTCCTTGAAGCCCGAAGAGATCACCACCGCTGCAGAAATACCCTTTCTGATGCAGTCTCTCAGGCCATCGGGAATGAGCCTCGCCGGGATGGCAAACACCGCCAGGTCCACATCCCCGGGAATATCGAGCACACTCGGGTATGCCTTGAGGCCGAGGATACTCTCCTTGCCGGGGTTTACGGGAAACACCTTGCCCTGATACCTCCACCCGATGATCGAGGTCAGGATGAGGTTCCCCCACTTGCCGGGCACGTCCGATGCCCCCACCACGGCCACCGATCCCGGGAAGAACATCCTGTCGAGCCTGGCCCGGAGATCTCCCCTTTTCCCGGTACTGTCATGCTCCATCACCTTCCTCCATTTCACGGTTCCGGTCGGCTTATACAGCAGGAGCCTTCTCCCCCCGGAAGCGCTTTCTCCTGACATAAAAGATAATGGTGCGGCCTCCCCATTGTGTCAATGTGCGTCTTACTGTAACTATACCTTTTCACTCTCTCCCCCTGTGGCGCCGAGCACAACGGATCCTGGCAAAGGAATACTCCCCCGGCCGGGCCGGCAATGTCACCGCTGTGGGGAAACCGTCATGGTCAGCATATCATGCCTCGGGTTGCCTGTTTGAATTGACAGACGAGGCCGGGGGGGATAGACATTGTCCATGAATGAAACGTACTGCACGAAAATTGCCGAAGAAACAGGCATAAAACCCCGTCAGGTACAGGCCGTGGCCACACTCCTGGCCGACGGCGCCACAGTGCCGTTCATCGCCCGCTACCGCAAGGAGCTGACAGGCTCACTGGATGAGGTGGTCATCGGGGTGATAAAAGACCGTCTCAAGGAGCTGGAGCATCTGGACGCCCGCAGGGAGGCCATCGTCAAATCCCTGTCCGAGCAGAACCTGTTCACCGACGAACTGGGCACAGCCCTGGAGACGGCACAGAGCCTGGCAGAGCTGGAAGATATCTACCTGCCCTACCGCCCGAAACGCAGGACCCGGGCAACCATCGCCCGGGAAAAGGGCCTCCTGCCCCTGGCAGAGATCATCTTTTCCCAGGCCGATGGCGTGGACCCTCTCCATGAGGCACACGTCTTTATCGACAGCGACAAGGGAATAGAGGGCACTGACGATGCCCTGGCAGGGGCACGGGACATCCTTGCCGAACAGATCGCAGAGGATGCCGACATCCGATCCTCCATGCGCGCCCTCTTTGAGAGAGAGGCGACCATCAGATCGGAGGTCTATACCGGCGCCGAGGAAGACGCTGCAACGTACCGGGATTACTATAACTGGGAAGAACCGGCCGCAAAGGCCCCCTCCCACCGGGTCCTGGCAATGCTCAGGGGAAGCAAGGAGGCCTTTCTCAGGCTCACCATCCGCCCCGGCGAGGACAGGGCCCTTGCCGTCATGACCGCTCAGACCTGCAAGGGAAGAAATCCCTGCACCGAACAGGTCCGCCTCGCGGGCATCGACAGTTACAAGCGGCTGTTAGGGCCCTCCATGGAGAACGAGATCCGCGGCATGATGAAGACCCGCGCCGACGAGGAGGCAATCAGGGTCTTTGCCACAAACCTGCGGGAACTCCTCATGGCCTCTCCCCTGGGCCGCAAACGCGTGCTTGCCATCGATCCCGGATTCAGGACCGGGTGCAAGGTGGTCTGTCTCGATGCCCAGGGGGCGCTCCTGCACCACGACGTGATCTATCCCACCCAGTCGGCAGCCAGGGTCAAAGAGGCCGGGGATATCCTCCGGGGGCTTCTCGAGAGCTATCATATCGAGGCAATTGCCATAGGAAACGGCACGGCAGGCCGCGAGACCGAGGCCTTTGTCCGGGAGATCGAGCCCCGTATACCGATCGTCATGGTCAACGAGAGCGGTGCCTCGGTCTACTCAGCCTCCGAGGCCGCGCGCCAGGAGTTCCCAGATCATGACGTGACCGTCAGGGGATCGGTGTCCATCGGCAGGAGGCTCATGGACCCCCTGGCAGAACTGGTCAAGATCGACCCGAAGGCCATCGGCGTGGGACAGTACCAGCACGACGTGGACCAGGCCAGGCTTAAATCGAAGCTCGACGACGTGGTCATGAGCTGCGTCAATGCCGTGGGGGTGGAGGTCAATACCGCCAGCAGGGAACTGCTCACCTATGTGTCCGGGCTCGGAGCGACCCTGGCAGGAAATATTGTTTCCTTCCGCACGGAAAACGGCCCGTTTCGAAGCCGCCACGAGCTGAGAAAGGTCCCCCGGCTCGGGGCAAAGGCCTTTGAACTCTCGGCCGGATTCCTGCGGATCAGGGACGGCTCCCATCCGCTCGATGCGAGTGCCGTACACCCGGAGCGCTACGCCCTGGTGGAGCAGATGGCCCATGACCTTGCCTGCTCGGTGGACGATCTCATGAACGACGGCACCCTGCGCGCGCGGATCGACCTAAAGCGCTACGAGAACGATTCGGTGGGCATGCCCACCCTCCGGGACATCCTGGCCGAGCTCGCCAAGCCCGGCAGGGACCCGAGGCAGGCATTCGAGGCCTTCAGCTTTGCAGAGGGTATCAGCAGCATTCAAGACCTGGCCGAAGGTATGCAGCTCCCCGGTATTGTCACGAACGTCACCAATTTCGGGGCGTTCGTGGATATCGGCGTTCATCAGGACGGCCTGGTACACATCAGCCAGCTTGCAGACCGCTTTGTCAAGGATCCAGGCGAGGTGGTCAAGGTGAATCAGAAGGTCACGGTCAGGGTGCTCGAGGTGGACACGAAACGCAAGAGGATTTCGCTGTCCATGCGCGGTCTCACGGTGAAGAACGGCTGAACCGGCCCTGGGGGGCATCGTACTGGCTGCCTGCATCATCCCGATACACGCAGACCCGGTTCCGGCCGTATTCCTTTGCACGGTACAGGGCCTCGTCTGCAGCCGAGACCAGTGCGTTGAGGTGCCCGTCGCGGCCGGGACACATCACCGCCACCCCGATGGACACCGTGACAAAGGGCGCCACCTGGCTCTTATGGTGTTCGATACCGAGGGCCTCCACTGCCTGCCGCATCTGTTCGGCGACGCTGCGGGCACCGGCCAGCGGGGTGTTGGCGAGTATCACCCCGAACTCCTCCCCGCCATACCTGGCCACCAGATCCGACGGGCGATGAATGACGCCCTCGATTGCCCTGGCAACATCCACCAGGCATTGATCGCCTTTCTGGTGCCCGTAGACATCGTTATAGAGCTTGAAGTGGTCTACATCCACCATGAGCATCGCGATGGGGACCCCTTCCCGCTGTGCCTTTCTCCACTCCTGGTAGATGAACATGTCGAAGTGACGCCTGTTGGCTACGGAGGTGAGCGAGTCGATCAGCGCCATCTGAGACATTTCATAGCGCAGCTCCAGGGAATCCCCGAGGATCCGGCGCATGGTCCGCGTACTGACCAGTACCGCTGCGATGAGAAAAATCAGCGCCAGGGCAAGGGTCCAGTGGTAAATCGTGCCCATCGAGACAAACCGCAGGATAATGGGGCCCATCACGGTCACCGCATAGAGGTAGTGAACCCTGCGAAACGGTGCCTGGTTGTGGCCGGCACCATGGACAAGGCCCGCGAGGACGGCTACGAGGTACAGCTGAACGCCGGGGGAATCTGCAGGGAATAAGAAGAGGGCCGTGCTGGCCCAGACCAGGGCCGATACCTCGGTGCCCGTGCAGTAGAGCCTGAACCACGTCTTCGGTGAGCAGACATCGTTGTGGCGATCGTACATCCATGCGATAAAAACCCGGCCGAGGCAGACGGCCAGCAGGCACAGGACCCAGGTACACAACCGGCCTTGGTCGAACACCGGTACGAGCAGGAAGCAGAGAACCAGGCCCAGGGCCATGTTGGTTATCAGGGAGCTGACAGGGTTATTCAGGACATACCTGATGCGCTGATCGAACAGAAAACGATCCCGTTTCTGTTTCTCGGCAATATCATCGAGCAAGGTTCTCATCGTCTCCACGATCTCCGGCTCAGAGCCCTGAATATTACAACACCTTGCCTGCTGTATCGGAAAACACCTCAGTCATGTTGAGCGCTTCATAAAAACACCGGTCCTGATTCTCCGGGCACAGTCCCCCCCGGCAGCCGTGATATCTTTGTCCCGGGCATTGCCTCAGGCTCCTGAACAGTGTCTCTCCTGTTAGATTGCATTGGGCGAAAAACAGGAGTATGAGAATATTCGCCCGCAAGGAGGGGTGCAGGTATGGTCGAATTCGGCATTGGATTTGGCGGTATTATTGTGCTCTGTGTAATGGCGCTCGTGATCGATTCCAGGAGGGCGCATCGTGTTATTGACAACTCTGGCGAGTACAAGAGGATGTTTGAAGAGGGTGTGATCCAGCACCTGCATAAACATACGCATCACTAGGACAACCGGATATACCCGGACAGCTTTTCTCCTGCCCGTCCCTGACGATTCCGTACACCGATCCCGGACCAGGCTCGAGCAGGGCATGTGCCCCGGGCGAGGAGTCAGGCGTTTTTCTGCCCTGACTAGGGGAAGGTCTGTTCCCGGGGATACCCGGCAGCGAACCACCCGGCTGCGGGCGTGAGGAGCGGGCAAGGCATGCCCTCTTTCCTGAGGATCTTCCGGGCGAGATAAAAGACGAATCCTATGCCGATCAGCCCGGCAATCACCCCCAGCCCTATGCTCGACAACCCGTTTACCTGCTCTGTCATGACCCGGGCCCTCCTTTCAGATTCTTCCCCACAAGAGCGTGGCCTCAGGGTGGAGAAAACCCGTGCGGTGCTCCTGCACTATATTATTCGCGAGGCAGGTGATGTAAAGCCCGGGCCTTCATTTCAGGGCACACTGCCGGTACGGGTGCCTGAATTGCAGCAGGGAGAGCTATCGGGTGATTGACAATGAGAGGCGAAACTGGTTCAAAGACATCCCATGGATATCCTGCTCATCCACCCCCCGGTCTCGCGCCCGTGTGAGCCACCTGCAGGATTGGCAAGGCTTGCCGGGGCACTGGCGGATCATGGCCGTGCCTGCCTCATCGTCGATGCAGACATCGAGGGGGTGCTGTACCTCCTGGGCGCCACGAACACGGCAGAGGACACCTGGACCAGGCGGGCACTGCGTCACCGGGAGAAGAATCTTACCGGACTGCGCGAGAAAGACACCTACCGGAATCCGGGCCGGTATACCCGCTCCGTCGCCGACCTGAACCGCATCCTGGCCGTCGTGTCGGCACAGTTCCACACGCAGGTAAGCCTCGGCAACTATTCCCAGGGCTCGCTCACCCCGGTGAAGAGCACTGACCTCATCCGCTCTGCGGAGCACCCTGAGGCCAACGTGTTCTATCCCTACTTCGCCGGGAGGTTCAGCGCCCTGCTGGAAGAGCATGCCCCGCGCCTCATCGGTTTTTCGCTCAATTACCTGAGCCAGGCCCTGACCTGCTTTGCCATGATCGGGTTCATCAGGCGCATGAACCCGGGGGTCAAGATCGTTCTCGGCGGGGGGCTCGTCACCTCGTGGATCAGGAGCCCTCACTGGCAGAACCCCTTTTCAGGACTGGTGGACGAACTGGTGGCAGGCCCGGGGGAAGAGCGGATCGTCCGCCTTGCCGGGGCTGAATACTCCGGCAAGGTACCGCTGCCCGACTACAGCCCCTTCCACGACAACGCCTATCTCTCTCCGGACCGCGTGATTCCCCTGAGCACCTCGTCCGGATGCTACTGGGGAAGGTGCTCGTTCTGTCCGGAGAAGGCGGAGGGAACGCCCTACTCGTGCATCCCGACCACACGCGTTCTCTCTGAGATCGATACCCTGGTGGAAAAGGAATCGCCCGGTCTCGTCCACCTCTGCGACAATGCCCTGAGCCCGGCGCTGCTCACCTCCCTGGCTCTCGGCAGCATGAAGGCACCCTGGTACGGGTTCGCCAGGATTACCCCCCACCTCACCGATGGGGACTTCTGCCAGGCACTGAAAAAATCAGGCTGCGTGATGCTCAAGCTCGGCCTGGAATCCGGGGACCAGGGGGTTCTCGACGAACTGGGCAAGGGGATCATGCTCGAGGTGGCATCCGGGGCACTGCGGGAACTCAAGCGTGCCGGGATAGCCACCTATGTATACCTGCTCTTCGGAACCCCGGCGGAAGACCTCTCGGCCGCCCGAAAAACCATGGAGTTCGTGATCAGCCACAGCAGCCTCATAGATTTCCTCAACCTGTCGATCTTCAATCTCCCCCGGGGGAGTATCGAGGCGAACGACCTGAGCACCTTTGATTTTTCCGATGGTGACCTCTCACTCAACCTGGGATTCAACCATCCCAAGGCCTGGGACAGGAACCACGTCCGGCAGTTCCTCGACAAGGAGTTCAAGCGTCAGCCGCTCGTCGCCCGCATCATCAGGAACGACCCGCCGGTCTTCACCTCGAATCATGCGCCGTTCTTCGTAATGAACAGACCCTCCTGACCAAAAGGCCCTCAGCCGGGAGCATCGTGTCCCGGGTGGTCCTTCCTCTAATACGCTGATAATTGGTTGTAAAATATCGTTTATTTATTTTTATTTGCCATTGCAGTTCTCATATAGTAATGAGCTTTTACCGTTAAAGGAGGCCTCGAGCCATGAAGGAACTGAACGGCGAACCTGTCCAGGGGCGCGAGGTCACCGTCAACGAGGCACGCCCCCAGAAAAAGAGAACAGATGGAAGAACCTTTAGCCGCTGATCAGGCCAACGCCCACATCTCGTCTCTTTTCTGCACGTACCCTTGATCACGAACAAACACTGATGATTGAAAAAGAGGACAGCATGATGATGAAGACAATACGAATTTGCTTGGCCTTAGTCTTATGCGGCATTCTGGGTATTGCCGCCACAGCACCGGCCTTAGCGGCTGAAACCCCGAAAGGAGAATTACCTATGACCATTGCTACAGGCAGCACCGTTTCCATCGAGTACACCCTCACGCTCGAAAACAAAGAGGTTATCGATACCAATGTGGGCGGAGAACCCCTGACCTACGTCCAGGGCTCCAGCCAGATTATCCCGGGACTTGAGTCGGCCCTGACGGGCATGAAGGTCGGCGACACCAAGCAGGTCAAGGTCGATCCGGAAGACGGCTATGGCCCCCTCATCAAGGAAGCGATCGTCGAGGTCGATGCGGAGCAGCTCCCTCCGAACACCCGCGAGGTCAACGCGCATGTCCAGGCCCAGGGCCCGGACGGGCAGATCCTGCGCGGACAGGTCACCGAACTGAAAGACGATAAGGCCATCATCGACTTCAACCACCCCCTGGCGGGCAAGACTCTGTTCTTCGACGTGAAGGTACTCGATATCCAGTAGTCTTTCTCCCTGTTCCCGGCAACACATCAGGATCTATCGGACCCGGCTCCACCAGCTGCTCCTGGCACCTGGCGAAGCCGGGTCCACGAATCTTCGCTGCAGGTTTTGCCTCCGTCAGTTCTGCGTCATCATCTCCGGGTAAATCACGTCTTGTCATTGGCTGGTGAGCGAAAAGGTGCTACAATCCGCTGTCATAGATCCTGTTGACAAGGAGTGCTGCTTATGGAGGGTTGGTCTGAGGAGGAATTCGCGAACAGGAACCTGATGGCGCCCTGTGGCCTGTACTGCGGTCTTTGCGGCGTGTATATCGCAACGAGGGATAATAACGCCAAGTTCAGGGAAGTCATGGGAAACCTCTACGGAACAAGGCCTGAAGAAACCGGGTGCCTCGGGTGCATGCAGCCCGATCCGCCCGAAAAGCTCTACGGGTACTGCCGGATGTGCACGATACGTGATTGCGTGAAGCACAAGGGATACTACTCCTGCCACCAGTGCACCGACTGGCCCTGCGAGATGATCGAGAACTTCGGGCTGGCCACGGGCCGGCGGGTGATGCAGCGGACGATCCCCCTGTGGCGTGAAAAGGTGGCCCTGCTCGGCGATGAACAAGGCAGCATAGAATGGGCCAGGTCGGAATGCGAGCGTTACCACTGTTCGTCGTGCGGTGGCCCGCTGTTTCGTGGTGCACAACGCTGCAGGGCCTGTAAAAAAACCGTTGCCGACGAGCTCGACGGCTCCCTGTAGCCCGAACCGGCCGTGAGATCCGGCATGGACAGCCGGTCAGTACCCGCTTCAGCCCCCGGCCCTCGTAATCCCTGAATTTCCCTGATTCACGGGGCACCTCCCGGAACTGTTCCCGCCTCACCCTGGAAAAATACCCGGCGGCAGTTATTATAGCAGCTATACGAGCTGTGTGCCTACCCTTCGCCAGGACAGGCACACAGAGCCCCGGCTCGGCGCAAAGAAGCACCTTCTGAGGGGAGGCGGGCCTGTCCGGAAAGGGGCTCAGGGGAGAACCTGTCATGGTCAAAGACTGTTCCCGGACAACGACTGAACTCAGGGACGCCCTCCAGAAGGTGACCCTGCCCGAGAGGCCCGTCAGGTCTGTATGGGGCCTGAAGAAACACATCCTGAAGCGTGCGGGGCAATTCGGTTTTACCCTGTTCGACACCCCGCTGTCCGGCTACGCCGAACTGAGACTGCGAACGCGCATCAAACATGCCCTGCGCTATGGGCATATCCCCACCACGAAGACCCTGGTCGTCTCCTACACCTTTGTGCGCAGCCTGTGCAGTGTCTGCAGAACCTGGCCCGAGCTGGGCGAATTTTTCCTGGATACGGCACTGTGGCATGAATATAAGCACCTGCACCAGCATCTGGCATCCTTAGAGGATCTCGACACCAGGGAGGCGGAGGCGAACAGGTTCATGGTGGAAAAGATGGGCAGGCCGGGCCTCATCGTCTCCATCTGGTATTTCTCTCTCCACCTGGACAAGAGAGTCCGGAACAGCGTCCTGTCAGACAGAGGCAGGCGCTCACCGGAGCAGAACAGGCAAAAGATCATCGACTGCATACAGCGATTTTATCCTGACCTGGTTCCCGCACAGCACTATGATAAGACAGCGGATGACGTGTTCTGGATTGAGAAAAACTACCAGCAGCAGAAAATCCGGTGCGGTCCTGCCGCCCGCCTCCGGTCACACCTCGATGCATTTGCCGATATCATATCGAAACGCTGAGACAATCGTGCTACAATCACCCGAGAGAAAACCTGCAGGGGAGGACCATATGAGGACACGACTCAATGCACATACACTCATACCGGGGTGTTTCCTTCTTATCCTGATGCTCCAGACAGGCGCTGCATGGGGAGCCGGCGACGAGAACCTTTCCGATGGACAGACCCTCTATGTTCCCGTTTATTCTCACATCTATTATGGTGACAGGACCAAGCCGTTCAACCTGGCGGTCATGTTGAGCATACGCAACACAGACCCGGGATATCCCCTCACCATCGTCACGGCGACCTATTATGACTCGGACGGGACCCTGGTACGCGAGTATGTACAGAAACCCCTCGAGCTCAAGCCCCTGGCCTCTACGCATCTCTACGTCAAGGAATCGGACACCTCGGGCGGCTCCGGGGCGAATTTTATCGTTACCTGGAAGGCCGCACGTCCGATCAATGTGCCCATCGTGGAAAGCCTCATGATCGGGGTTTCATCAGGGCAGGGAATTTCCTTTGTACGCGAGGGCCAGGTCATCAGGCAGCACGACTAGGTTATTGATCCGTTTCCCCGCGAGAGAGTTTCTTGAGGGCACCATGGTCGCGGATGGTGATGGTCCGGCCTTCGACACTCAGGATCCCCTCCGTGCTGAATTTCCTGAATACCCGGGACAGGGTCTCGGGCGTTGCACCGAGGATCTTTGCCAGCTCCCGCTGCGAAAAACCCAGCTCGACCGTATCCGGGTTGCTTTTCTGCCGCGAGGAGTGGAGCAGGAATGCCGCCAGCCGCTGGGGGATCTCCTTCAATGACAGTGATTCTATGAGACTGAGCGATTCCTTCAGGCGCCGGGAGAGCACGAGGAGCATATTGAACAGCAGCGAGGGTTCCTCCTTTGCCATGTCCTCCAGGACCTGCGCGGGAAACATGAGGATGCGGGTATCCTCAAGGGCCATGGCACTGGCCGGAGAGAACTCGTCCGTCAGGGCCGTGAGGCAGAACGGCTCACCCGGGCCGAAGAGGAATATGGTCTGTTCCTTGCCGTCGCTCGCACTCTTGAAGATCTTCACCCTTCCCCACACAACGAGGTAGAATGCCTGGGACGCCTGGGTATCGATAAAGATGGTCTGTCCTGCGCTGTAGCGCTTTTCCTGCGCACACTGCGCGAGGATCTGCCGCTGATTGGCGGGAAGCCCCTTAAACAGCGGGATGAACTTGAGAATTTCTTCTGCATCCATGACTTGCCACTCTTTCTGAACAGGTATTGATCTACATCAATGCCATTTCTTCTCACCTGTAGGAACATGTGCCCAGGAAACAGTATCAGAAAGCACACAAAAAAGACAGGGGGATACCGGCATGATAACCATAACCGAAGGGGGAAAAACACACCTGAGAAAATACTTCAGCACCAGGAGGCTCTCTCCGCTGCGGGTGTATATGAATTACGGCTGAGGGGGACCGCAACTGCGGCTGGCTCTGGATGAGCCGAAAAAAGACGATCACATCTTCCATGTGGAAGAATTCAAATTCATGGTAGATACGGAACTCATGGACCTTGCAGGAGCGATCACCATCGACGGGTCTGCCGGTGGAATACTGGTCTATAGCGGCCTGAACCCGAAAGATTCATCGGGATCGTGTTCCGGTTGAGGCCCCCTGGTGCTCAGGGGAAGACTCACTCCTGCTCGGTACGCCACAGGGCATCCGGCAGGAGAGATCTCATCCCCGGGCCTGAAGACAACGGAAACACTTGAGCAGACCATGCCCTTTGGTGTATTGAAGGGTATGGTCTTTGGTGCAGGTTGAGGCACTCGCACCTCCTGACGTAACGTCTTAGAACGAGGTCCGGAGCCTCCTGTCCTTCGGCCGCTCAGGGCCCTGCCCTGAAGAGTTCGGCGCGATGCAAATAAGGACCCGAAGACGGATTGAGGATGCGGGGAGATGGCAAGGACAGAGTATCCCACAACCCAGGCAATCAGGTTCCTGAGGCAGAAACAGGTCTCCTTTGTTCCGCACCTCTATCCCTACGTGGACCACGGCGGCACCAACCAGGTGGCCCTGACCATTCAGGTGCCGGAACACCTCGTGATAAAGACCCTGCTGATGGAGATCGATGAAAAACACCCCTTCATCGTGCTCATGCACGGGGACTGCGAGGTGTCCGTGAAACAGCTCGCCCGCCAGCTCGGGGTAAAGCGCGTGACCCCGTGCGATCCGCAATCCGCAGAGAAACATACCGGGTACCAGGTCGGCGGGATCAGTCCTTTCGGTACCCGGGTGAGGCTTCCGGTATACGCCGAGTCCTCCATACTGAGCCTCGAGAAGATATATATCAATGGCGGAAAACGCGGATTCATGGTGGAGATCAGCCCCTCCGACCTGAAAAGGGCGCTGGGAGTCAAACCCGTCGATGTTGCCATAAAACCCTGATCCGGACAGGAACAGGGATAGGTATGTGAGGGTGGAACAAAGGGCAAGGGTGCAGCCCGGGCATGATCGGTTCCGGGACGAACGTACCGGCTGTCACGCGGGCATACCGCTGCTGCCCGGAAGAAAGGGAGGATGAAGATGCGGTCTCCTGTTTCAAAAAACCCTGCGCTGCTGGAAATAAACACCGCTGTTTTTCTCAAGAGAATGCGCACCTTGTACCGGCAGGACATCGATCTCGGAACCATACCGAAGGAGCAGTGGCAGGACCTCAGGCACAAGGGATTCGATCTCCTGTGGTGCATGGGCGTCTGGGAGCGCAGTCCCGGTTCGAAAATCAGTGCGCTCGGAGATACCGGACTCCTCCAGGCCTATGAACGGGCCCTGCCCGGATGGAATGAAGATGATGTGACCGGGTCTCCGTATGCCGTGCACTCCTACCTGCCCGACCCCACATTCGGCACGCAGGAGGACCTCCGGACGTTGAAGGCCGGCCTGAACGAAGCAGGGATCGGCCTTGTCCTCGATTTCGTTCCCAACCACCTGGCGCTGGATCATCTCTGGACACTGACCTGTCCCGAAAACTTCATCCGGGGCACGAGGCACAACCTCCGGAACAACCCTGATATGTTCTTTCAGACGAAACAGGGTGACATCCTTGCCCATGGAAAAGACCCGAACTTCCCTTCGTGGAAAGACACGGCACAGATAAACTACTTCTCTCCCAGTGCCCGCGATGCCCTGATCGACGAGATGCTGCGCATTGCCCGCTCTGCAGACGGCATGCGCTGCGACATGGCCATGCTCGTCCTGAACAGTGTATTCGAACAGACCTGGGGCGCGTTCCTGGACGGTGCGCCGCGGCCCACGGAAGAATTCTGGTCCGAGGCCATCTCAAGGGTGAAATCCCGGTATCCGTCCTTCATCTTCATTGCAGAGGCGTACTGGGACCTCGAGTGGAAACTCCAGCAGCTCGGCTTTGACTATACCTATGACAAAAAACTCTACGACCTTCTCCAGAAAACCCAGGCACAGCAGATACAGGAACATCTGTGGGCAGAACCATCGTACCAGAGCAGCTCGGTGCGGTTTATCGAGAACCACGACGAACCTCGGGCAGCCGCAGCCTTCGGCAGGGATCGGTCAACGGCCGCAGCCATTGTTGCAGCTACCGTCCCGGGGATGCACTTCTTCCACGATGGGCAGATGGAGGGCAGCACCATCAGACAGCCCGTCCAGCTCTGCAGGCAGCGGCAGGAAGAAACCGACCGGAGAATATACCGGTTCTATGACCGCCTCCTGGGATACACCAGGCACCGACTGCTCCGGTCCGGTGACTGGATGCTCTTAAATCCTGCTCCTGCCTGGGAGGGCAACCCGACCTACAGGAGTCTCCTGTCCTGGATATGGCACCGGGATGGAGAGTTCAGGCTCGTTATCGTCAATTATTCTCCGGATCATACCCAGGGCAGACTCTATCTGCCCAAAGCCCTCATCCGAAAGACCACCATGGTGTTCCACGATATGCTCTCCGATGCATCCTACGAACGGCAGCCATCGGATCTGGTTCAATCCGGGCTCTATATCGAGCTGGGTCCATGGCAGGCGCACCTGTTCCACATCGCATGAGGCAGACCCGGGGTTCCTCGGAAACATGAGCCCCCCGGATTAATCGGTTTCACCGGTGAGCCCCTTTAACAGGGGCACCCAGACACCCTTGGATAATAATCTTGGCATGCATCTCTTGACTTTCTGTTAAGCGAAATTAATTAGTTATATATATTACATTTTTCGTTTCATGTACTCATCATGAACTGATCGAATTGGATTTGTGTAGATAATTTTAATGGCATGAAGACCAGCTCAAAACATAATCCGCATCACGCATTCGAGTGGGAGATGGGCTCTTTACCCCGGTTTTCACCCACATGGACGGAGTCTGCGTTCAGGGGTCCCTTCCCGCTACCCCTTGAGTTTTTCCAGGAAATCCCGGTGTTTCTCTCCCCCTCCCGAGCGTTATACGGGGTGAAGAGCGTCGTTTTAACAGGATGAACATTCATTGCAATCGTCAGGGTACCTGTCATGATCCCCATCATCATTAACTCTCCCGAGCCCATGTACAAGGTGAGGCTGGCATCCCTCAGGGATGATACCACAGGTACGCTCAAGAACCTCCAGGCCTCGGGCATGCTCCATGTAGAACCTTCAAAGGAGCTCTCAGAGGGAGAACAAGGTGCCCTGAGGCTCCGGAGGGAGCAGACCTCCCAGGCACTCTCCAGGATACAGGATATCCTCTCGGGCCTTCAGGGGGAGCGTACGGTCCTGGTGCCCGAGGACACCCCGCAGATAAGCATCGAGGAAATGGCTTCCCGCATCGGCGCGCTGCATGATCACTACCTGCGGCTCTCCAGGAGCCACACGCAGGTACAGGACCGGATAGCGAATCTTCAGGCCCTGGTACGGTACCTGGGGCCGCTGACCAGCGAAGTCGATCTCTCGTTCGAAGACCTCCGCTACGACGGGGAGTATCTCTTCACGAGAGTCCTGGTATTCTCCATTGAGGCACACCGTCACTTTCTGGAAAAGGCAGGCCAGGGCCTGCTCGAAAGCGTATCAGCCCAAACAGATGGCGAGGCCGTGACCCTGATCATTGCCAGAACAGACCACAAGAAGATCATCAAGAAGCTCGCGCTGGACCTCGGGGCCATGGAGTTGAGGCTGCCTGAGGAGAACCTGACGCTCGCGGCCTTCCTGCGGGAGCATCGATCGCTCCAGGATCAGCTCGAAGCGGAGGCAGGGAAGATCGAGGAACTGCTCTCTGCCGCCACAGAAGACCATCTCCAGGAGATTGTGGCCTTCCGGGAGGTCCTCACGGAACACAACGAACGCCTGCTGGTCCTCGAGGGGCTCTCGTTCCTCCACTATGCCACGGTGATCGAGGGATGGGTTCCCCTGGCCCGCTCCCAGGAACTCAAGGCATCCCTCGAGCGATCCCAGGAATACCACTTCCTCGAGATGCTCGAGCCCAAGGAAACGGAACAGCCGCCGACAGAACTCAGGAATCCTGCCATGATCAAGCCGTTCCAGGTCATCGTAAATCTCTTCAGCATTCCCAAATACGGTGACTGGGACCCGACACCGGTGGTGGCATACTTCTTTGCCTTTTTCTTCGGGCTGATGCTCAACGACGCCGTCTATGCGCTCGGGCTCCTCCTGGTGACCCGGTACTTCCTCGACAGGCTCGTTGACGACCCGGCCTCACCAAACGTACGCCTCTTCCGGAACGTGCTCTACATCGGCGGCACCGTGGGCCTCCTCTTCGGCCTCTTGAGCGGCACCTACCTGGGCGACTTTCTGAACAGATACTTCGAGATCGATCTGGAAAGCCTCTCGGCGGTGACCTGGGTGCAGAAGCAGCTCTCCGATCCCATAACCTTTATCGTCATTGCCCTCATGATCGGGATCATCCACGTGAACGCCGCTCACATCCTCTCCCTGATCAGGGGCGTTCGCCAGCGAAACACCGGGTTGATCCTGAGCAAGATCGGCCTGTTTATCACGGAAGTCTTCGGGATCCCGTACCTCTTCTGGGCACTGCTGAATATCCCGCTGCTGCCCCTTGATGCCTCGATCTATGCGGTCTTTGTCTACCCCCTCGCCATCGGCCTGGTGTTGATCGTGATTAGTGCCTTCATGCAGATGGGCTATCTCGGTGCACTCTTCTGGATCTTCGACCTGACCGGTATCCTGGGGGATATCATGTCCTACTCGCGGCTGGCAGGGGTCGGCCTGGCCACCTATTACCTGGCCTCCTCGTTCAATCTCCTCGCCGACTGGTTCTCCTCCATCCTTGCCGGGATCATCCCCGGCATAGCCGGTTTCATCGTGGCCTTTATCGTGGGGACAACCCTGCTGATTGTTCTCCACACCTTCAACATGCTCCTGAGCAGCCTTGCCGCCTTTATCCATTCGCTCAGGCTGTGTTTCGTGGAGTTTCTCATGAAGTTCTACGAAGGCGGCGGCAGGGAATATGCGCCGTTTCAGGTACGCCAGCACAAGAAGGTAGTGGTGGGTACGAGATCATAAAGTGAGGTGAGTGTATGAATGAATTACAGGCTTTGGCCACTATAGGGGGTTCTCTTGCGCTGATCGGCGGTCTGGCCGGCTCGGCCATAGGGATAGGCATTGCAGCGACGGCCGGGGTGGCGACCCTGTCCGAGGATTCCGGGCAGCTGAGAAACGTGGTCGTGCTTGCATCGCTGCCCATGACCCAGACCTTTTACGGTCTTATCATTCTGATCATCATCCTCACGGTCGTCATCCCCAACATGCCGGAAACGGGCAGTGCCGGCCTCGCCGTTGCTGCCATCGGAACCATGGGCGGGGCTGCCGAGCTCTTCTCCGCGATCTTTCAGGGGTCTGTCTGTGCCTCGGGCATAGCGCTGTTGCCAAAGACCAAGGGGATGATTCTCACCTCCTCCATGATGCTTGCGGTCTTCGTGGAGCTCATCGGCGTGCTGGGACTGGTCTTCGTCATCATGGCATTCAGTATCCTCAAACTCATGTAGCAGGGCTGCACGTGCTCTCGGCACCGGGGAAAAACCTTCTCCATACTGACAGCGTCTTATGTATCCGCGAGTGTGCATACGTCATTCGGGTGTCTCATACCCGTAACCCGAGCGGGAAAGGGTGATTCCATGGAAGCAGATAAAATACGCCAGGCCATCCTCGGCAAGGCCGAACAAGAGGCGGCAGGGATTGTTGCAGAGGCGCAGGCAAAGGCCCGCGACCTCATCGAAAAGGCAAACAAGACCAGGGATCTCAGGTTTGAGCAGATCAGGACCAAGATCCTCTCCGAGGCCAGACAGCAGGCAGAGAAGGTCCTCGCAAAGGGTGCTGTCGACGCCCGTCTTGCCGTTCTGAGGCAGAAGGATACCCTCCTGAGAGAGGTCATCTCACGGGTGAAGCAGGAGCTCTCCGGGAATGTCACCCATCCGCAGACCTGGGCCGGGTTGATCGAGGAGACCATTTCGGGGCTGGAGGATTCCCACGTGCTCAGACTCCGGGTGGCGGCCAAAGACCTCTCGGCTATCAAGGAACTTGTCGCCCGCGACGAATGGCTGAAAAAACAGATCCGGGAGATCACGGAGGTAGACTGCCTCGGCGGTCTCCTGGCCGAGGATACACAGGGCAAGGTGAGTATCGACAACACCTATGACACCCGGCTCGAGATGCTCCTGAACAAGATCCTGCCCGAAGTCGGGCAGAAACTCTTCGGAGACGGAACCCGGTGAACCTGGTAAGCCCCTGCTATGCCTATGCCACCGCGCTCTTCAAGGCCGAAGAGGCAGCAGGCATAACCACGCCGATGATGAAAGATGCCTTGAGCAAGGCGGCCCTTGACGATGCGGTCACGGCGATGAAGGGTTCATCCATCGGGGCGTATCTGGAGAGGAATTCCGTAAAAACCTTTGACGAGGCAAACCGGTATCTCCAGTCGTATGTGGACGATTGCCTGGGGCGCATGCTGAAATTCCGGTCGCCTCCCGACATGAGGCGCATTGCAGGGGTCTACATGCAGAAGTACGATGTCTTCAATATCAAGACCGCCCTGAGGCGCCTCATGTCCGAAGACCCTCCACCGTTTGTTGCAGCAGGCACGATCCACGAGGCAGGGCTCCTGAGTGACCTGGCCCTTGCACAGGGCCCCGATGATATTGCAGGGGTCCTCAGGAACTGCTCTCTCAAGGCATACATCCCTGCAATTGATGAGCTGGTCGATCTCGATCTGAGGTCCGTGGTGAATGCGGAGATGCATCTGGATGTCACCTACTACTCTCAGCTGAGAAACCTGCTCGCACGAACGGATGATGCACCCGTGCTCACCAAGGCTTTCGGCATCATGATCGATATCGCAAACCTTCGCACCGCAGTGCGCGCGGTTCTCACCGAGGGAGCCACAAGGGAAGACCACTATCTTCGGGGAGGCGAGTGGTTCTCTCCCGAAAAGCTCACGTCACTGGCATCGCTCAAGCCGCCCGAACTGGTTTCCGCCCTCGAGTACACCCGCTATGCGAACATGATACGCGATATCGTCAAAGACTATGATGCCCAGCAGGATATCCGCGCCATCGAACGGATCAGCGACATCCACCAGGCACGATCCCTCAGGGAGCTCCTCTCGCCCAAGGTGTTTTCACCGGCCATGGTACTGTTTCTGCTCACGACCAAGGAGTGGGAGGTGCGCTGTGTACGGCTTGTCCTCAAGTCCGTCACGGAATCACTCCCGGCAGCCGAGGCTGCCGCATATCTCGAAGGGTAAGACATGACGCACGACAGAGACCTTATGATGGGGATGATCGGCACCGCCGACCAGGTCACCTTCATGCGCCTTGCCGGTATCGGCGCATGGCGGATCATCCGGGAAGACAGCACGGTGGCCGACCAGGTGCGTACCGCCCTGAACGATCTCAGCAGCGACCCCTCCGTAGGGATTATCATCATCCCCGAGGAATGTGCCCGGCACATACGCGATATCCTCGAGGAGTACTCCAGGCGAAAAAGTACGGTCCCGGTCATCGTGGAGATCCCGACCAGTCTTGATCAGAAGGCTTCGGACATAAAGGAATTCTATCAGTCGTACGCCAAGAGATTAATCGGCTTTAGCATTGAAATCTAGTTCTGTTAACAAGGAGATGGCACATGGGTAAGATCTGGAAAATCTCCGGACCCGTGGTGATTGCGGAGGACATGCGCGGTTCCCGGGTCTACGAGGTTGTCGAGGTGGGAGATATCAGGCTTGCCGGCGAGATTATCGGCCTGGAGCAGGACAAGGCCGTCATCCAGGTCTACGAGGACACCACCGGGCTCAAGGTGGGCGAACCGGTTGCCAGGACCGGAGAGATCCTCATGGTGGAACTGGGGCCGGGCATCGTGGGCAGCATCTTCGACGGCGTGCAGCGGTCGCTGGTGAGCATGAAGGACGACATCGGGGACTTTCTCTCCAGGGGGGCACGGACCTTCCCCCTGGACCGCGATGCCAGGTGGCATTTCGTCCCTGCCCGGTCCGCCGGCGACACGGTGGCTGAGGGAGACATCATCGGCACGGTCCAGGAGACCGGCCTGCTGGAACACCGGATCATGGTCCCCATCGGCACCCAGGGCACGCTCCTGGAGATCCGGGAAGGTGACTTTACCATTGAGGAGAGCATTGCCGTGGTACAGGAGGGGGAGAGAAAGAAGGACCTCTTCCTCATGCAGCGCTGGCCGGCCAGAAAACCGAGGGTATACGCAAAACGGCTCAAGCCGGGCAACCTGCTCGTGACCGGAACGAGGATCATCGACTACATGTTCCCGCTGGCCCTCGGTGGAAAGGCGGCCATTCCCGGCGGCTTCGGCACGGGCAAGACCGTGACCCTGCAGCAGATGGCCAGGTGGTCCCAGACGCACCTCAACCTCTACGTTGGCTGCGGCGAGCGGGGCAACGAGATGTCCGACGTCCTGCACAGCTTCCGCCAGCTCAAGGATCCCCAGACTGACCGGCTCCTGCAGGAAAAAGAGATCTTTATCGCCAACACCTCGAACATGCCGGTCGTGGCCCGGGAGATCAGCATCTTCATCGGCATCACCATAGCCGAATACTTCAGGGATATGGGCTACGATGTCCTCCTGGTGGCAGATTCGACCTCCCGGTGGGCAGAGGCGATGCGGGAGATCGGCGCCCGGCTCGAAGAGACGCCTGGCGAAGAGGGGTTCCCCACCTATCTCGGATCGAGGCTCGCCTCATTCTATGAACGCGCCGGCAGGGTCCAGTGCATGGGCAGTCCGGAGCGAGCAGGTTCCGTCACGGTCATCGGTGCGGTGAGCCCGCCCGGGGCAGACTTCTCGGAACCGGTTACCCAGAGCACGCTCCGGATCGTCGAGGCTCTCTATTCCCTCGACGTGTCCCTGGCGAACAAGCGCCACTTCCCTACCATCAACTGGCTGACGAGCTACTCGCTCTATGCCGATGCCACGCGTGACTGGTGGAATTCGGTGAGTACGCAGTGGTCTCCCATGCGGGATATGGCGCTGAAGATACTCCAGCAGGAGGCCGAGTTGGAGGAGATCGTGCGCCTCGTGGGGCCCGAGGCCCTGCCCGAGGACGACAAGCTCACGCTCCTCGCCTCAAAGATGATCCGCGAGGACTTCCTCATGCAGAGCGCCTACCACCCCGTTGACACCTACACCACCCCGAAGAGGGCCCATACGATGCTCACCGCCATCATGAAGTTCTACGAGCTGGCCAAAGGCATGGCTTTGGCCGGGACCACCGTGGCGGAGATATCCGCCTCGCCCGTCATACGAAAGATCTCACGGATGAAGGATATCCCGAACGAAGAATTCGACCACTATATCGGCGGGCTTGTTTCGGACATCGAATCGGCTGCGCCGGGGGAGGGTCTGAAATGAGAGCGGAACAGCTTTTCACGCGCGAGACCAAGGCGATCTCCACGGCACGACGGTCTCTGCTCATGATCGAGAGTATCCCCGGGATCAAGTACAACGAGATCGTGGATGTACGCCTGGGAACCGGTGAGGTCCGCAGCGGCCAGGTCATCGAGGTGGGGAAGGAGACCACCATCGTACAGGTATTCGAAGGCGTCAGCGAGGTGGACCTCCTCGAGAGCACGGTGCGGTACAAGGGTGAGGTTTTGAAGCTGCCCGTGTCACTCGATATCCTCGGCAGGATCTTCGACGGCAGCGGCCGGCCCATAGACGGCGGGCCCGCCATTGTCGCCGATGACTACCTGGACATCAACGGCTCCCCCATCAACCCGGCATCGAGGCAGCCACCCGCAGAGTTCATCGAAACCGGCATCTCGGCGATCGACGGGCTGAACGTCCTGGTTCGCGGCCAGAAGCTGCCCATCTTCAGCGGATCAGGGCTCCCCCACAACAAGATCGCATCACAGATAGTGCGGCAGGCAGCACTTAAGGGCAAGGACGAATCATTTGCCATCGTGTTCGGCGCCATCGGGGTGAGCTACGACGATGCCGCCTATTTCATCTCGAACCTCGAGGAGACCGGCGCGCTGAGCAGATCGGTGGGGTTTATCAACACGGCATCCGCGCCGGTCATCGAACGCCTGTCCACCCCGAGGCTCGCACTGACCGCGGCCGACTACCTGGCATGGGAGCACGGCATGCACGTGCTCGTGATCCTCTCGGACATCACGAACTACTGCGACGCGTTGCGGGAACTCGCGGCCATGAGGGGCGAGATCCCGAGCAGGCGGGGCTACCCCGGATACATGTACACCGACCTGTCCTCCATCTACGAGCGGGCAGGCAGGATATCGGGCAGGCAGGGGTCGGTCACCATCATGCCGATCCTCACCATGCCGGACGACGATATCACCCACCCCATCCCCGACCTGACGGGCTACATCACCGAGGGGCAGATCGTCCTTTCCCGGGCCCTGGAACGCAAGCGCATCTACCCTCCCATCGATGTCTTCCTCTCCCTGTCGAGAATGATGCGCGAGGGCATCGGAGAAGAAAAGACCAGGGATGACCACAACAACGTGTTCATGCAGTCCTACGCCGCATATGCAGAGGGCAACTACCTGAGGGAGATATCGACGGTCATCGGCGCGGAGGGCCTGAGTGAACGGGACAAGATCTACCTGGACTCGGCAGATGCCTTCGAGCAGGAATTCATATCCCAGGGTGAAACCGAACGCAGGACGGTCGAGGAGACCCTGGGGATCGGATGGCGGATATTCTCGAAGCTGCCGGTGGAAGACCTGAAGCTCATCCGGCAGGAGTTCATAGACCGCTACCTCCCCAAGGCCGAGGAGCACGAACTGACGGAGTAGAGACGCATGGCCCGGAAGATACAGATAGCCAGACCCACCAAGATGGAGCTTGCACGGCTCAAGAAACGCCTGCGCCTCGCGCTGCGTATCCAGAAGATCGTCAAGGACCGGCTCTCCATACTGGTCATGGAATTCATCCAGACCATCAAGGCCAGCGCCCGGGTGCGCAGCAGGCTCTACGAGGAGATGTCCCGGGCACAGACCTCATTTTTCCTGACCGCGGGCTATCTCGGGTATGAACCGGTGAAGAAGGATCTCCTCGGCAGGGAAACAGCGGTCATGATCCATGCCGGGACACGCAATGTGGCCGGGGTGAGGATACCGCTGTTTGAAAGCGATGAGGATGCGCGGCCACCCGATGAACTCTCCAACCCCCTGGAGTACTCGGCCCACCTGGAGCATACCCGGGATCTCTCCCGCCGCTTTCTCGAGACCCTCATCGAGCTCGCAGAGCTCCAGAAATCTCTCGATCTCCTGGGCATCGAGATCAACAAGGTGAAGCGGATAAACAATGCCCTGGAATATGTCGTCATCCCCGGCCTCGATATGACCATCAAATACCTGAACATGAAGTTCGAGGAACGGGACCGGGAAGAGGCAGCACGCCTCAAGCGGGTAAAGATGCTCATCGAGCAGAGAGAGGCCTATGCGTACTGATAAGGAACGGGACGAGGCCATCGAAGGATATCTCACCGATGAGCTCAAGACCGTCAACGCCCACCTCCCCCGCAGCAGGAAGACCCTCGCCGAACTCATGGACGAACCCTATCCCTACGTGCTCTGCAACGACGGGTCTGAGCATCACTTCAGGAAGAAAGAACTGCGGCACCTGGCTGAACTGGTATCCGAGGAGGAACAGTCCCTCCTCCTGCTGCCCATTATCCTCGAAGTCCAGTCCGAACAGGGCGACATCGTCGTACACTCGAAACAGGGCATCGAGGCAAAGGTCCTCTCCGCCATTCTAGACATGCCGCTGGTGGTGAGAAATATGAGCCTGAGGATATACCGGCCTCAGGTACAGGTGCTCCGCTCCTCCCTGAAGACAACCACGCAATACGTATTCAGGATCTGAAGCGGTCATACGATGGTGCACTCTGTTTTAATCCCCTCTGTTTTCCGGGGATTTCAAGATGATACGACAACGGCAGGCATACCTGCCATATCAATCCTGATGCCAAAGGAGACCATCCATGCCGGAAGAGATGTACAGCACGCTGCGTGCGATCGAGAGTGACGCCGAGGAAATCATTGCCGAGGCCAGAAACCAGGCCCGGCAGATCCTCGAAGAGGCCAGGAAACAGTCCAGGGCAATAGCGGGGCAGGAGTTTTCAACACAGGAGCTCGAACAGGAACGCGAGAAAATCATCCGGGAAGCCCAGGCGCGCTCAGAGGAACTCATCGAGAATTCCAGGCACGAACAAACGAGACTCGCCGAGCTGTTTGAATCGAAATCCGACGAGACGGTACAATTCATCCTCAGCCACGTGCAGGGCCGCTCGTGATCATTGTTCCCGCCCTGGAAGACCCGGACCTCCCGCACAGGAGCAGCACAGGCTTCACTACGGAATCAGGGGAGCACCCGGTGGGTGTGGCAGCCTCTGTGCAGGCGCCCGTAACCGGTGGCAACAGCCAGAACAAAAGAGTCAAGGAGGGGTAGCTATGTATTCAAAATTAGTGGATCTGATACAGGATCATTCGGAGCAGTTGTCGCACCGCGCGGTGAAAGAGCTGCTCAGCAGAAAGGAAACCCGGTCTTACGCAAAACTCCAGGAAAAAGAGGTGTACCGGCGTGCATACGAGGTCTACAACAATCTGGGATCATGGCTCAGCAAGGATACCCCCAAAGACGAACTCCGGGAGCACTACCTGCTCCTCGGGAAGAGACGTTTCGAGGAAGGTATCCCCCTGCAGGAGGTGGTGATGGCCCTCATGCTCATCAAAAAATTTCTCTGGCTCTATCTCCTCGAGACACACCTCTTCAATTCCACCTTCCAGATCTACCAGAGCCTCGAGATGAACAACCGCGTGGTGCTGTTCTTTGACCGGGCGATCTACTTTACCGCCATGGGCTATGATGAGGCCCAGAGCAGGGCGAGAAAAGAACAGGAAGAACCGGAACAGGACCCGGCTACAAAGCCCGCCGGCATCCAGGCATGACCCTGACCGGATCGCGCTCACCCGCATCCGGATCATACAAACCAGGAGGCCGTTGAGAACAGCCGCTCATACCCACTAAACTCAGTACCCCTATGGCCCACGAAGCCCCCCGATTCCGGGGGGCTTTTTTATTGTCTCCTTAACGGCCTCGCGCACCCTGCCCCCTTTGTGAAAAAATCGTGTCTTGCCGGGGTGCGTTCTGGACAGGGAAGCAGAACTCATTATTTTTTACTATTGAAGGAAGATGCAGGCAAAGGAGGATCACCCATGCCGACCGTGATCGATGACAAGACAAGGAAGGAACTGAGCACGATCCTGGCAGGACTCAGAGATCCGGTCAGGCTCCTATACTTTACCCAGACCCATGCCTGCGGGGCCTGCCACGATCAGGAAACCCTGCTCAGGGAACTCGCCGGCATCTCCGGGAAGATCACCACCGAGGTCTATGACCTGGTATCCGATGCCGACCTGGCACGGGAACACGGGATAACCAAGGTGCCGGCAACAGCGGTCATTTCCGGAAAGGATTACGGCATCCGCTTTTACGGCATGACTACCGGGTATGAGTTCGGGTCCCTGGTGGAGGCCATCGTCATGGTCTCCCAGGGCAGCTCCGGGCTCGATTCCGAGATCGAAGCACTCCTGGGGCTCATCGATGAGCCGGTGCACCTGGAGGTCATGGTGACGCTCACCTGCCCCTACTGCCCGAAGATGGTGCACGTGGCTCACCAGATGGCCGTGGCAAACGACAACATACGCTCCGACATGGTGGAGTCTTCAGCGTTCCCCCAGCTCGTACAGCGCTATGCAGTCAACGGGGTACCGCGCACCATCATCAATGAGGTGCCTGCCTTCGAAGGTGCCCTGCCTGCCCTCGATGCCGTCCTGGAGATCCTAAAGGCAGTGAAGCCCGAAGAATACGAGCGGATCGATGCACAGATGCGTGAGGGTCGCGGAGAACGTTCAGCCTCTGTTGCAGACCCTGACCACACCTATCAGGTCATCATAGTCGGAGCCGGTCCTGCAGCCTTGTCCGCCGCCATCTATGCCTCCCGGAAAAATCTCGACGTCGCGCTCGTTGGGGGAAAGATCGGGGGACAGATCAACAATACCGCCAGCATCGAGAACTGGCTCGGCATTCCGAGCATCAGCGGCCAGGACCTGGCCGTTCTCTTCCGCAATCATACAGAACACTACCCCATCGCCGAGAAGCTGGGCGTGAGTGTAGCGTCAGTGGAGAAACACAACGGGATCTTCAGGGTGAAGACCTCGGGAGGGCCTGTCTTCACAGCAGAAAGTCTCATCTACTGCGCAGGCAAGGAATACCGGAAACTCGGCGTACCCGGAGAAAACCGTTTCATCGGCAAGGGCATTGCGTTTTGTGCCACGTGCGATGCCCCGCTCTTCCGCGACAAGCGTGTGGCGGTCATCGGCGGCGGCAATTCCGCATTCACTGCGGCACGCGACCTGACCGGCTACGCCCGGGAGATACACGTCATCAACATTTTAAAGGAGTTCCAGGCAGACCCCATCCTCTTCGAAGAGGTGAACAATGCCCGCCAGGTCAGACTCCACCCCGGCATGCAGGTGAGAGAATTTCTCGGCCAGGATAGTCTGCAGGGGGTCCGTATCGAGTCCAATGACGGAAAGGAACGCCTCGATCTGGCCGTCCAAGGGGTGTTCCTGGAGATCGGGCTCATCCCCAACACCACCTGTCTGAAGGGCTTCATCGAACTCAATGAGCTGGGGGAGATCCCGGTGGAACGCGACCAGTCCACGGCACTGCCCGGATTCTTTGCAGCCGGAGATGTCACGGATGAGACCGAAAAGCAGATCGTGGTCGCTGCAGGCGCAGGCGCAAAGGCAGCCCTGAGCGCATATGGCTATCTCCTGGGCAAATCATCGAGGGCAGGCACCAAGGAAGGAGCGGCGGGATAGGATCGCTGAGCCGCAGCATTCCAGCAGCGTGCTTTTTTGCTCTGACATCCGAACGTATTATTATATACTGGTGAACTGCTGGCTTAAAAAACCATGCCAAAGGGGGAAAATCGTGAACGAGAAGAAGGCCCACAGATTTGAAAGGGAGTTCGAAAACTTCCTGCAGGAGGAGAAGCATCTGGCGCTCATGGTGAGGACCCGCGTGAACAGATGGAAGGGCTCCAAGATTGCCGTGAGACACAAGCCCTACGGGGCATGGATCTCCTACACGTGGGCGGACTTCGGGGAGCAGATCGACGACGCTGCCAAAGGGCTTCTCGCCTTTGGTGTCAAGGAGACCGAGATGGTGGGCATCTTCTCCAACAACCGCGTGGAATGGTCGATCGCCGATCTCGCCGCGCTGAGCATCCGCGCTGTTTCCGTCCCGATCTACGGCACCGATTCAAGGGAAGAGGCCGAGTATATCGTTGCCGATGCCGGGATCAGGGTCCTCTTCGTGGAAAACCAGGACCAGTACGACAAGGCCCGTGCCATCCTGGACACCTCGACCGTGCTGGAGAAGATAATCGTCTTTGACAAGACCGTCTCGTTGCAAAAGGGCGACGATGTCATGTTCTTCGGCGACTTCCTGGAAATGGGGCGCACCTCCGGCCAGGATGCCGGCCTGGAGCAGAGACTCGCCAGGCTTGAATCCGATGATCTCGCCACCCTCATTTACACCTCGGGCACTACCGGGGACCCCAAAGGGGTGATGCTCAGCCACAGGAACATCCTGGCCATGATGTTCGATCCCGAAGGCCACCTGTTGCTGGGAGAGCGCGACGTGAACCTGGCGTTCCTGCCGCTCTCCCATGTGTTTGAACGGGCCTGGACCTACTTCATCTTCCTGCGCAGCGCGGAGAATCACTACTGCCATGACACGAAGAAGATCCTGGAATTTCTCAAGGAATCCCGGCCCATGTACATGTGCAGCGTGCCGAGGATGTGGGAGAAGGTCTATGCAACGGTCATGGAGGGGGTGAGTACGGCACCGCCTCTGAAGAGAAAGCTCTTCACCTGGGCGCTCGAGGTGGGAGGCCGTGTTGCTTCGTGCAGGCGCGATCAGAGGCCCATACCTCTCCTGCTCAAGGCCCAGTACGGTCTTGCCGATGCCCTGGTCCTGAAGAAGATCAAGGCCCTCTTCGGCGGCAGGACGGTATTCTACAACGTCGGCGGAGCAGCCTTTTCCGCAGAGATTGCCGAATTCTTCTTCAAGGCGGGGATTCTCCTGCTCCTCGGATACGGCCTCACCGAGTGTTTCCCCATCTGCATCGCCAATGCCACGCACAACAAGTTCGGGACGAGCGGCCCGGTCCTGCCCATGGTGGAGGTGCGGATCTCCGACCAGGGCGAGATCCAGGCCCGAAGTCCTTCCATGATGGTCGGCTATTACAAGAAGCCCGAGCTCACCAGGGAGGCCTTCACCCCTGACGGCTGGATACGGACCGGTGACGTCGGCACCATCGACGAAGAGGGCTATATAACCATTACCGACCGGATAAAAGACCTCATGAAGACCTCCGGGGGAAAATACATTGCCCCCCAGAAGATCGAGATCCTGCTCAACGAAGACCTCTTTATCGAGCAGTCTGCCGCCATCGGCAGCGGCAGAAATTTCGTGTCGGCCCTCATCGTCCCTGCCTTTGACCAGCTCGAGAAATATGCCCGCAATCAGGGTATTGCCTTTTCCTCGCGTGAAGAACTCATTAACCGCCAGGAGGTGCAGGACTTTTACCGTGCCCGGATCGACCACCTGACCCAGCGCCTGGGCCAGGTGGAAAAGATCAAGAGGTTCACCCTCATTGCACGGGAGTTCAGCCAGGATGCCGGGGAAGTCACCCCGACACAGAAGATCCGCAGAAAGGTGATCGACGAGCACTACACAGACGACATCGATGCGATGTACCGTGAGAAGTGAGCATCACCGCTGAAGTTCAGCCAGGGATCATGGTCGGTCATGGACCGGACTTCAGTCGTCCGGATACATGGCCCGGATCTCCCGGGCATACTTGGTGTTGATGACCCGCCGCTTGATCTTGAGCGTCGGGGTAAGCTCTTCCGTCTCCTGAGACCATTCGGCGTCGAGCAGCGTGAACTTCCTAATCTGCTCCACCCGGGCATAGTTCTTCATGGTCCGGGCAATCTCATCCTCAAAGAGCCTGATGACCTCTGGCTTTGCTATGAGCTCGCTGCGCGACCCGAACGTCATGCCCTGGGCCTTCGCCCAGTTCTCCAGTTCGGAATACGCGGGCACGATCAGGGCCGAGAGGTATTTCCGGTTATCGCCGATGATTGCCACCTGCTCGACATAGCCCGAGGCCTTGAGGCTGTTTTCGATGTTCTGGGGGGAGATGTTCTTCCCGCCCGAGGTGACGATGAGGTCCTTGATGCGACCGGTAATCTTCAGATACCCCTCGTCATCTATCTCGCCGATATCACCGGTTTTGAAGAACCCGTCCTCGGTAAAGACCTCCTTCGTTGCCTTCTCGTTCTTGTAGTAACCCATCATGACCTGAGGCCCCTTGATGAGCACCTCGCCGCCTTCGCCGATCTTGACGATGGTATCCTTCAAGGGCGGGCCCACGGTCCCGGGCTTGATATGATGCGGCCGGTTGCCATGGGTTACCGGGCTCGTCTCGCTCAGCCCGTAGCCCTCGCACACCTTGATCCCCATGCCCAGGAAAAACTCGGCATCGCTCACGGAAAGCGGGCCGCCGCCGGAGAGGGCAAAACGGAGCCTGTCCATGCCGAGCCCTGCCTTGAGCTTGGAGAATATGATCTTGTCGGCCAGGTTGTACTGGAAGGCAAACAGGCCCGTTCTCGGGATATCGTCACATATGTAGGGCAGGTTCTTCTTTGCCAGAGACATTGCCCACTTGAACAGCATCCGTTTGATAAACGGCGCCTGTGAGACCTTAGCCGCGATGCCTGCATGGATCTTCTCGTACAGTCTCGGCACACTCACGATAAGGGTCGGCCTCACCTCCTGGAAGTTGCTGATGATCCTGGAGAAATCCTCGGCAAAGGCGACCGTCTTGCCGGCATTAAGCGCCGAGTAGTACCCCACCGTCCGCTCAAAGGAATGGGAGAGCGGGAGAAACGACAGGAGGGTATGTTCTTCCTTGAAGAGTTCAGGGTCTACGGAGTAGAGCTGGTTGACGTTCGAGATGAAATTATGGTGGGAGAGCAGGACCCCCTTCGGGTCTCCGGTGGTGCCTGAGGTGTAGATGATCGTGGCCATATCCGATGGCTTTATGGCGGCAAGCCTCCTGTCGAATTCCTTTTTTTCATCGGCCTGTGCTCCCGCCTCCATGGCCGTCTTCAGGTCGATGACCCCGGGGACAGCGGCGTCAAGCGCATCGAAGGATATGACACCCCTGATCCCCGGCAGATCGTTTCTGACCTCGAGGACCTTGTCGAGGTGTTCTTGCTCCCCGGTGATGCTCAGTACGGCATCGGAATTCTCCATGATGTACCGGGCCTCTTCTGCCGAATTGGTGGCATAGATCGGCACGTTCACCGCCCCCACCGAAAGGATCGCCAGGTCTGCAACCCACCACTCGTAGCGGTTCGGGGAGAACAGCGCTATCTTGTCCCCGCTCCTGATCCCCTGCGAAATGAGATAGCCCGCGAAAGAGCGCACCATCGTGTTCATCCGGTTCCACGAGATATTCTCGTAGGTACCGTGTGAATTCTTGTATGCCACGCATGCCTTTTCACCCAGTTCCTGAACACGGTTCTGAAAAATTGCCGCAATCGATGTCTCCTGGTAGTTCGTCACGGATAGCCCCTCCCTTTATCGAATAACTGCAGGCCCGACAATACAAGCGTTACCCGGCCTGCTAAAAAACTACATGATTCAGGACTGTTAGCATGGATATCAGCGGTTTTCAATGAGAACTGTCACCCTGGGGCGCCCCGGTCCAACAGGATCAGGCGTCCCGGTTCAGCCGCGCGTACATGCCCCGGTTGTTCCTGTAGATCTGCTGAAATTCTCTGAAGAGCCGGTTGTACAGCGGTGCGTTCTCCCTGCCGGGATCATAGGTGTGCGTGTATTCCACGAGATCGGGGACATCGTCAAACGATATCTCCCCGAGGCCCACCGCGGCGATGAACGCCGCACCGCGAGCATTGGCCTGCTGGGGATCCTTGACCTGCCGGATCTGTCTGCCCAGCACATCGGCAAAGATCTGGCACCACAGGTCTGAGCGCGCACCGCCACCGATGATGTTGAGCGGATTCATGGTTTTTTTGATGAACTTCTCCACATACCCCAGCGACCACCGGGTGTTGTAAGCCACCCCCTCCAGAAAGGCCCGCGCGATATGCTCAAACGTCGTGGTCTTCGAGATATTGTACAGCCCGGCCCGCAGCGTCGGATCATCCACCGGGGTGCGCTCGCCGTTGAGCCAGGGGGTGAAGATCAGGTTGTGGCTCCCCGGAGGCACGGTGCGAGCCATCTCCGAGATCCTTTCGTAGGCGTCTCCGGGAGGATCTCCCGGGACAACCCCCTGCATGCCGTACATGATGTTGTTGACGAGGAAATCCAGGCAGCCGCCTGCGATATCCTGCTCGTTGACACTCTGGTACTTCCCCGGGATGGCCGTGGGAAACGAGGCAATGGAGTGGAACACGTCGGTCTTCTTGAACGGGATGATACACTGAACCCACGATGAGGTCCCGATGTAGATATGCCCCTGGTAATCCCGCACCGCACCGGACCCGATGCAGGCTGCCTGGTGGTCAGGGGAGCCCATGACCACCTTCACCTTCGGTGACAGGCCGAACTCCCGTGCCACTGAAGGAGACAGGGTTCCCAGGATATCGGTGGACCTTTTCAGCACGGGCAGCTTGCTCTTGTCGATACCAGCCATGCGAATGAGATCCTCATCGTAGCGGACATGATCGATGTGGCGGATATCGGTGAGCCAGAAGAGCTGTATGGAATCATACGATGCAGCGAACTGGCCGGTGAGCCGCAGGTTCAGGTAGTCCTTGCTCGGCAGGAACATATGGGTCTTCTCGTATACCTCGGGGAATTCATGCTTGATCAGCAGGACGTGGGCGATGTCGTCCTTTCCCGACAGTGTGGGGCCGCCCGCGGTCTTCGGCAGCCATCTGAGGATCTTGGGCAGCCCGTACCCCATAATGCTCGGGAATCCCTTCATGAGCCTTTTCACATACGGGGCCCCCCGGGAATCCATCCAGGTCAGCGAATTCATGAGGTGATTGCCGTGTTCATCCACGGCCACGGTGCTCGAAAACGTGCTCGATACGCACACGGCAATGATGTCACCGGGATCCACGATCCTTCTCCCGACCAGTCTCTTTGCCGTGGCGCACAGCCCGTCCCACCAGTGGCACGGGTCCTGCTCCGCCCCTCCGCCGGGCAGGAAACAGATCGGGGTCCGGTAAAAGTCCGAGCCCTCGACCCTGCCTCTGGTCGAGACGATCGAGGCCTTGATCCCTGAGGTGCCGTGGTCAATGGCAAGGATATACTGCCCTCTCCTCATCTCCATCCCCTCACCTCCGCCTTGCATGCGGCTTTTCCGGCAGTTCAGATATCGAGCGTTGTTATCTTGCCCGTCTCATCGATGCTCTCCACGATGACCCCGCCGAAGGAATCGCCGTCGTCTTTCTTTTCATCCAGTTTCATCACCTTCGATATGAGGCCGACAAACTCCATGGGATCCACACACGCCTCGGGTGGGAGCACCCCCTTAGCGCCGATCCTGCCCTGGTGCATGAGCATGACCCCCATCGCGGCAGGGATGCCGGTCCCCTCCCCCAGGGCCTGGGACCTCGATGCCATGTGGAAGCGGTACTCCTGATATTTCCCGTCCTTTTTGCCCGTGGCCACCACGGAACAGCATCCGCAGGGACCCTGGAAACCGGTCTTCCTCAGGATCCTCTCCCGCTCGCGCAGGATGTATGCCACGGCAAAATCATAGGGGACGACCGGGTGCCCCCTGACATCGAGGGGCTCTCTGTCTGCAAGGCCGAGCCCGCAGAGGTCGCGTGTGAGGTTATAGTACTCGTTGGGCAGGACCGAGCCCTTGTTCGTGACGCTCTTCACCCTCAGGTACCTGGGCAGGGTCACCTGCTCCGGGTGGGGATACGGGTAGAGGGGGATATTCTCGCCCACCACCGGGAAATCGAAGGTCTGCCTCAGCGCGATGCCGTCATCCTCGAAATACTTCACATAGGTGAGTCTGCCGTCGAGAAACATGGGGATATCGATACTCATGCAGTGGAACCGGTGGGCGATCACCCCTTCACCCTCGATGGCCTCCCCGCCGTGGGTGTGAAAGATGTCGATGGAGTCTGTCTCGTCCAGGAGCGTGTCGTGGGCGAGCTTTGCCAGGAGGTTCGTGGCACCGGGCGAACTCCCCATGCCGATAAGCGCGGTTATGCCGGCACGTCTGGCTGCCTCGTCCATGGCAAGGATCTCGAGGGTCACGTCCACGTCGTCACAGATGTCCACGTAGTTGATGCCGAGCCCGATCACGGTTTCCAGTATGGTCTTGACGGTCTTGTAAAACGGGCCCACACAGTTGAGCACAATGTCGCATCCGCTGACCGCAGCCCTGATGCTCTCAGGGTCATCCGCATCGAGCCTCACGGCGGACACCTTGTCGGAACCGGTTTCAGCGATGATCTCCCGTGCCCGGTCCATGTTCCTGTCGCCGATGAGCACCCTTGAAAACAGTTCCTGTGCAGCAAGGGTCTTTACCGCCACACTCCCCACTGCGCCGCAGCCGCCGAGAACGACAACCTGAGCCATCTTCCGCCCTCCTAAATGAACATTGTTTAATTTAACATTGTTCAATTCATATTTCACTGTCAAGGGAAATCCTCACCCAGGGCGATACCGTGGCCGGCAACGCTCTATGAGGATATACCGATCACCGAGTTCACGAGATCGTCGATGATCCGTGCATACACGCTGTCAGGACCCTGGGCCACATATCCGACAATCCGGCTGTTGAACAGCGAGATCATCCCGTGCAGCATACACCACACCTTGACCACGGTATGGAGCACGACCTCATCCGAGGGACAGTGCTCCCCTCCCGCGAGGTCCCGCACAGCGTCGGATGCAAGCCGGGCAATCTCCATGGAAATCCTGTACTCCACCCCTGAGAGCTTTTCATACGGGGTCCCGACATAGTCGTTGTATTTCGGGGTCGCACGGGTAAACATGATATCGTAGTATGCGCTGTTTTCCATGCCGAATTTCATGTAGGCATCGATGAGCGACCGGGCCCGCACCACAGGGTCGGCCTGATCTTCGCAGGCACGCTTGAGATGGTCGAAAAGCATCTCGAATCCCTTAATCACGATGGTGATGTACAGCTCGTCCTTGCCAGAGAAATAGTTGTAGATATTCGGTGCCGTCATCCCTATCCGGGAAGCGAGCCTTCTCATGGTAAGAGCATCGAAGCCCTCGTTGACAATGATTGCCAGGGCAGCATCGAGGATCTTTCCCCTGACCTGCTCGAGCTCGTCCGTGCTGCGCGCCGTCTTCATGACAGCATAGACTTAACTTTGTTCAGAGGTGAAGTCAAGCCGTTTAACCCCCCGGACACCTTCCTCAGCGAACCATACCACCCCGCCCGGGAGCGAAACCACCTGCTAGGGGAGCAGCGACCTCCCGAGTTTCTGCTGCCTGATGTGGGCCACCCCAGAGGCAATGCTCATAGTGCTGACAAGGTCTTTCGTCATGTTCTCATAGAGCCTGTCGGCCTCAATACCTGCCCCACTCACGACAGCCTCAAATCGTGTCTGGGTCTCTGCCGCGATCCTGCGGGAGAACAACAGGAGGGACAGCAGTCCCGGGTGCTCTGCGTCATCGAGCATCCCTGCAGCCTCATACGCGAGCACCTCCAGGGCGCACAGGGTGGATTCGATCTCTCCCAGCAGAAAGTCAAGCTCCTGGCCATGGGGTGGGGAATGAAGCTTCATGTGGCGCAGGAGGTGATTCAGCTGGGCCCTGATCCCGCCGATGACAGGCCCCATCATGAGGGCATCCTCCACCTCCCGAAACGGCAGGGCCATATCCTCATAGGCGCTCCCCGGTCTCCCGAGGATGTCGCCCCCGGATACCTCGCACCCTTTGAGGAGTATCCCTCCGTGGGGACACGGGTTGAGAAAGCCCAGGTCCAGGGGCTCACGAAGCGTCAGTCCCGGGGTTGCCCTCGGCACCAGGAATGCACTGAAGCGTTTCCTGTCCCCCTCCTGGCCGACTACGGCAAAGACGATGAATAAACCGGCGATAGGGGCATTGGTGATAAAGGTCTTCTCCCCGGTGATGCGGTAACCAGTTCCAATGGGCTCTGCAGTGGTTTTCAGATACTTGGGATGGCCGCCGCCAGAGGGTTCGGAGATGGCGATAGAAGCCGTGATCCTTCCCTGTGCCATGTCAGGAAGGTATGCCCGGTGCTGCTGCCCTGAACCCTGGCCCAGGAGATAGAACCGGGCGATTATCTGGTGCATGAGCCAGGCGAGGCCTAAGCCCAGGTTGTTTCCCCCTTTCACCAGGGCCTGGCCGGCCACCGAGATACCGCGATAGTCGCTGCCCTGACCGCCGTACTCTAAAGGGATGCCGACCCCGAAGAGCCCTGCGGAACACATCTCCTCCCAGAGATCCGGGGGAAAGTCTTTCCGGCTATGGAGTTCAGGCCGGGGCGCCACGTGTTTCCTGGCGAAATCCAACGCCTGTGCCCTCAGTGCATGTTCCTTACCGGTTAACGATACTGCCATACCTGTGCCCCTTATCGATCCGGAGTGATCCCCCTGCAGTCATGTCCCTCTCAGAGGATGAGCTCCTCGACGAAATCGATGAGCTGGTTGAGGTTCCGGCACTGCCTGAGTTCATGGCAGTGAGGCTTGTAGGAGAACATCTCGCTGTCCCCGGTATTCCAGATCTGCTCCGGTTCGGGGTTGAGCCAGATGAGCCTGCGGCATTTCTCCCTCATTTCCCCGAGGATCCTGTCCTCCGGGTGGAAGTAGTTCGAACGGGCATCTCCTATGATGATGAGCGTTGTCTTCTTGTTGAGGAGATCCATGTAGTCTCTCTTGAAATGACGCAGCGTCTCCCCGTAGTCGGTGGGTGCCTGGTAATCGATGGCCACCTCTTTGAGGACCTTTTCAATGGCGTGGTTGATCTCTTCTGTCTCAAAGATATCGGTGACCTCGGCAAGCCCCGAGACGAACACGAAGCTGTTCACCTTGGTGAAACACTCCTGGAGGGAATAGAGGATATTGAGCATGAACCGGGCGGCTGCCCACACCGAAGAGGATATGTCGCACAGGGTCACGATCTTGCCTTTGCGCGGGGGCCTCTTCCTGAACCGGATCTCCATGGGCACCCCCTGGTACCGGTCCGCCCTCCTGAGGGTCTTCTTCACATCCAGGATGCCGCGCTTGTTTGTGGCATAGCGGCGGGATACGACATCCTTCAATTTCCTCACCAGCTTGTCTATGATCTCCCGCATCTGCTCCAGTTCCTTCTGGGTGAGCGAGGTGAACGGCCTCTCACCGAGCTGCCGAAGGTACTGGTCGTGGGTCTTCACCTGCCTGAGCCCGTCATTGTGGGGACGGGGTTCTCTCAGGAGGAGGGCAAAGGCATTTTCAAGCTGCTCGTTGAAACGGCTTGCAAGATCACGGCGTGTCCCCGCAGCAAAGTGCAGGGGATTATCGGACAGAAACCGGTCTATCTCATCCCTGACATCATTGAGCTGGACCATGACCTCCAGGCGGCTGGACAGGGGCCCCAGGTTGAACTTCCTTCCCTGACCCATATCGATCTGCTCGGTTTGAATCCTGCGCATCATTTCGAGAAATGCCAGGGGATTGCCGGAGAGAAAATCGAGTATCGCGCGGTGCGACCGGTTTCCGTTGGCCTTTTCCTGGAGTTTCTCCAGGACCTTGTCCATCTTGTCGGACAGGGGATCCAGTTCGTCCAGGCTTATATCCTGGCGCAGTTCATGGAAGAAGAGGTGATAGAGCTGATCGAAGTGTGCCTGCTCCCGCCTGCTCTTGGCGAAATTTGCCCGAAGCACCGCCCTGAACCCCGCCTCGTCGAGCAGATCGACCAGTTCGAGCTGGGAGATGCAATCGAGCACCTCCGAGGTCGAGACCCGGTAGCCGGCGGTGCGGCAGCATGCCACGAATCTCAGGATGGCCTTTACCATGTCACCGTGCCTGATTCACCAGGTTCGCCGCGTTCACCTTCACCATGTCAGAGTCGGTCTTGTACTTGCATATCATGTTGAGCGTAGTGACAAGCACGTCGGGGGTGAGGTCTTCGACCTGGAGCGCCAGGAGGGATCGCGCCCAGTCGAGGGTCTCGGAGATGCAGGGCCGCTTTTTCAGATCCAGCTCCCGGATGTTCCTGACCGCATCGACGAGCGAGGTGGCAAGCCTGTCCGTGATCCCGGGTATCTTGAGTGTGACGATACGCATCTCGAGCTCCCGCTCGGGATAGTCGATGTAGATGTGAATGCACCTTCTCTTCAGCGCATCGCTCATGTCACGGTAATTATTGGAGGTGAGCACGACAAACGGGATATTCTTCGCCTTTTTGGTGCCGATCTCCGGTATGGAGACCTGAAAGTCGCTCAGGAGCTCCAGGAGAAAGGCCTCGAATTCCGGGTCGGACTTGTCCACCTCGTCGATGAGGAGAACCACGGTCTCCTCCGAAGAGATGGCCTGGAGCAGCGGCCGGGGTTGAATGAACCGCTCGGAGAAAAAGGCATCCTCCTGGGAGGCGATCCTGTCCACGGCCTCGGCAAGGGTGTGGGCACCGGAGATGACATCACCGATCTTTTCCCTGACCATCTGGGTGTAGAGCAGCTGCTTTGCATACTCCCACTCGTACAGGGCCTTGGATTCATCGAGCCCTTCGTAGCACTGGAGACGGATCAGCTGCAGCCCGAGAGACCTGGCTACAGCCTTTGCCAGCTCGGTCTTCCCTACCCCTGCCGGTCCCTCCACCAGTATGGGTTTCCCGGTCGCGCTGGCGAGAAAGACCACGGTTGCGATCTCCCGGGAGGTGATATACTCTGCCTTCTGCAGTTTTTCCTGTACGTCCTCAACATCTTTGAATTTCATGGCAAGCAACCTTTCCTCGTTGTAATCCTTTTATTATATCATACACAACCTGTTGAAGATAACAATAAACCATTCCCCCTTACTTGAAAACCGCCGGCACCGGGAGATTATGCCCGTGTTCGAGTGTTACCATAACCATGCCTTTACAAACAGGGCAAAAATAGGTTTAGAGTACTCCCTGTGAAGATCTCTTTCGTCATCGTCCTCTTCTTCTGCCTGCCCGCTGTCCCGGGCTGCCCGGCACCGCTTTTCTCCTCCGCACAAACCGAAGATGCGGCCCCTGTGAGCCCTCAATTTCCGGTCACGGGCAAAAAGTGGACCCTGGCCTTTTACCTCGCAGGGGAGAACTCCCTGGAAAAGGACCAGGTGGACAACCTCCAGGAGATCTGTGAGGGCGCCGCAGAGTTCAGGGATGCGAACATAGTCGTGTTCTTCGACCGCGATGACGACCTCAGCCGCGAGAACCTCTTCACCGCCTGGAAGGGAAGCAGGCTCTTTCATGTCCGGGGAACATACCGGCAAGTCATCGGTGATCCCCTCTCGGTTCCGGTACCGCGCTCCATCGAGGCAGACCGTTATGAACAGATCCTCATGGCCCGTCTTTCCGATCCGGAAGATAGGGACCTCCTGAGGAAGAGCTACAGCAGGGACAACGCCCGCTACGTGCTCAGGGAGCAGAATGCCGAGTCCACACAGCGGCTCCACACCATCATGACCCGGAAGGCCCACTACCTCCTCCCGCTTGACGGCCAGGGTTATGCGAACCTCGATGCAACCGATGCCGACACCCTCTCGGGCTTCGTGTGGTTCGTGCGGGACAATTTCATCTCCGAACACTATGCACTCTTCATGGCCGGCCACGGAAACGGCTGGTTTGTCGAGGATGCCCCTGCCCCGGCGTCCAGGAAGAAGCGAAGCGATGAATTCTTCAGGGATTTCGAGACGCCCATGATCGGCAAGGCGCTCTCGCTCTGCAGCGTAGACGTGCTCATCCTCGACCTCTGCTTCATGGCTGATGTAGAAACGGCATGGGCGCTCAAGGACACCGCAGACTACATCGTCTTCAACCAGACGTCCATCCCGTCCATGGGGCTCGACTATGCCGATCTCCTGGAAAGAATCGGAAACCGGCAATCCCTCAGCCCCGAAGATATGGCAATCGAGACCGTCGAAAGCTACCGGAAGACCTATGGCCAGCGGCAATATCCGGTCTCTGCAACAGCACTGCACCTGGGAGAGGAATTCGAGGACTTTGTCCGGTCATTCCAGGGATTCGCGGAAACCGGCTCGAACCTGCCTGCCCTGCGGACAGCTGCGGCACAGGCCCGCTATGTCCTGTCCAGGTCGCAGCACCGTGACAAGATGGTCGACCTCCTCCGGCTCGTCTCCGACCTGAAGGCCTCCGGGCATGCCGGGGAGCTGCCGGAGAATTCCGGCCTGAAAGCTCACTTTTCCGTCAACACCGCTCTCGCCGGCCTGTCCATCTACCTGCCCCGAAGCAGAGCCCTCTACGACGAGGACCGTCCAAGCTATGCTGACACGGCCTTTGCCCGGGACTTCCCTCTGGGATGGGTAAAGGTGCTGCCGGAACTGGTGGAATAGTGATCCCCCCGGAGCCAGTGCGGAGAAACTCGGATCAGGTCATGCAGGGGTGAGTGTCCGCCGCTGCAGGGATGTCTTCATGAGGGATACGGGGTTACTGGTCCCAGGCAAGATCCCCGGTATTGTCCGGGTATTCACCGATGCCGAGGAACCCGAAGCACTTGGCATTCCCTAGTGTAATGTACGCCAGGACACCGGTGCCGCTCAGCGGGTCTGTTCTCGGCCCGACAATGCCGCCTGAGGGTTCGTTACCCGTGACCAGGTCGTTCAGCGTGAGGGTGAGGTAGTATTCGTCAAGCGAGTCATTGGTGTCGTCATTGCGCGCCATGAAGGCCATCTGGCTGCTGGAGGTCGAGACACTTCCGCCTCCCATGGCCTCCCAGTTCCCGGTGGCATCGCTGCACTGGGTGATCTTGAACCATTCCTCGTAGACATCGCCTTCCCACACGAACTGGACGCTGCCCGTGGTGATGCTTGCATGCCAGATCCGCAGGGAATCGCCGTCCCGCTCGGTATAGTACACCCCGGCATCCGTGTTCCCGATGGCATACTGTTCCACGATATATTCCCGGTCTCCATCTATGGAGAATGCCATGTGCACGACAAGATCCTGCGAAACATTCTCCAGGGTGATTACCCTGTCTACGCTGATGGGCCAGAGATCAATGCCGAGATAGGGAATCGTCACCGCACTGGTATCGTTGTCAATGGTGGCTGTCATGTCCCCCTGGATGTACTGCCCGTCTTCATCCCAGTCCTCCACGAATTCGTTTACCATCTCGATGTGGGCATCGAGGAGGTCTATGTGGCTGTAGATGCACTCGAATCCGCCGTTATCAGGGTCAAAGAGTTTCCCGAGCACACTGCCCGATACATCCGGATCCCAGTCTGCCCACTGCTCGAGTGTGCTGTCCCCGAGATACGGGGTGCACAGTTTCACCTCATCGCCAAAGGTCTGCAGGGAGGATAGCGCTCCCGCACCGTTGTCTTCGTCGGTCGTCGATTGGGTTCCGCACGCAGCGACCCCAGCCATAAAAAAAACCAGCACCAGGAAAAACCCTCTTCTCTTCATATTTCACCTCTTGACCCGACCGGTCCTGGTATATGTAATCGGGATAATCTCATGCGTGCATGAGAAAAACCATACCGTACCTGTTCCCTGCCGCCCCGGTATCTTTCCAGACAGGTCATGCCCCCTACTGCCTCGGCACGAAAAATTCCGTCAGGGGAAAATCGTCGAGGCCCTTTGCGATCCCCGCCCTGAGAAACGAATCGACCCAGTCGATGATATCATGCCTCCGGATCTGGTTCCTCAACCGCCTCATCCTCTCCCGGCGCTGTTCCTCGTTCATGGAAAAGGCCTTGTAAATGGCATCGGCAACACCCTGCCGGTCATAGGGATTGACGAGGAGCGCATCCTGGTACAGCTGGGCAGCAGCGCCTGCGAACTCGCTCAGGATCAGCACACCGTTGTCTTCGATGCTGCTTGCGCAGTACTCCTTTGCCACCAGGTTCATGCCGTCTTTCAGGGGCGTAATCAGGGCAATCTCACACGTCCGGTAGTATGCCACCAGCTCCGTACGCGTCAGGGTGTGGAAGATGTAGTGTATGGGGCTCCACCCCACCTCCGTATACTTGCCGTTTATCTCACCCACCAGCCGCTCGATTTCCTGCTTGAGCTTTTCGTATTCTTCCACCTCCCTGCGGCTGGGAACGACAACCTGGATGAGCGTGACCTTGCGTCGCAGCTCAGGGTAGCGCGTCAGGGCATTATCGAACGCAAGGAGCCTGTGGGGTATGCCCTTGGTATAGTCGAGCCGGTCAACACCGAGGATAAGCTGCATCTTCGGAAGGTTGGCATGGACAATCCACGCCTGGTCCGCCACCTCCCCGGATCTTGCCAGGTCAGAGAATTCCTTGAAGTCGATACTTATCGGGAAGGCCCCCACATGGACCTCCCGATCATTCATGATGATTGAACCGATCTGGCCTCTGCCCTTGACCTTATACCCGAGAAGGGCCCGAATGCACCCGATGAAATTTCTCCGGTCCCTCACGGTCTGGAATCCGATCAGATCGTACTCCAGCAGCGCCTCGAGAATCTGGAACCGCCAGGGAAGTTTGAGAAAGATGTCCAGGGGAGGAAACGGCACATGGAGGAAGAACCCGATCCGGTGGCCGAGACCCATCCTCCTCAGTTCGCGTGCCACGAGAATGAGGTGGTAGTCGTGGACCCATACGTAATCGTTCTTTCCGGCATGCTCGACCACACAGCGGGCAAACTTGCAGTTCACGCCCTCATAGGCCTCCCAGTACACCGGGTCGAAATTGCACTGGGGGAAAAGATCATGAAAGAGGGGCCAGAGAATCTCATTGGCAAACCCGTAATAGTACCTGTCGATCTCGTCTCTGTCGAGGTAGACATACTTGAGGGCATATCCGCTGCGGCTTCCCCCCTCCGTCAGGAGCCTGCCCAGGGACTCCTCATCGGGACAATCTTCACTTGCCAGACCCGGCCACCCGATCCACATGCCTCCTCGATTCCGCAGCACGGGGCCCATGGCCGTGACGAGCCCCCCGGACCCCGGGGTGATCTGCCAGGTATCCGAACCTGACCTCTTCAAGACAACGGGCAGGCGGTTCGATACCACAACAAGCCTCTCTGCAGTCATGGCAGGTCTCCCTGCGCATCACCGGGAGCAAGATGTACCCACGCCTTAAGGAGGGCTTTTACCGATTCGATATCCCGGAGAAATCCCAGCGCCTTTGACGGCCCCGGGGGAACCCCTACCCTGATGCCGACACCACAGGCCCGTATCCTCGCGAAGACGTCCTCGTCCGTTTCATCATCGCCGATGTATACGCACAGGGTCTCCTCTGGAAGGCCGTGAACCAGCGACTCCCAGGCATCCCCCTTGTTCCAGCCTGATGCCCGCAGTTCCACCCCGCCGTTGAACCTCCGAACCTCGAGATGATGCTCAACGGCCAGGGTCTCCCACTCACGATACACGGCCGCTTCCTCTTGAGCGGCCCTGCCAGGTGACATACCCCGGGTGTGCAGGGCGATGTTTGCGCTCTTTGCCTCGAGACGATCTCCCAGCCCCTGTATTGCCGGTATCTCCTGTGCCTTCAGGAGACCTGCCTGTTGCTCGGCCATGATCGTTTTCACCTCGACAGCACCGTCTGGACCCCGGTATTCAAACCCATGGCTCCCTACCAGGGTGAGCCTCACCTGACCGAGGAGTTCCACAAGCTCGGAAACAGGCCGTCCGGAGATGACCGCTAACGCGGTATCCCGGCGCTGTTCAATCTGTCTCATCAGGTCGGGGATGCCCTCGAGCGGGGTGGCCTCCATCCTCGCCACCCGGAACGGGGCAAGGGTTCCGTCATAATCAAGGGTGAGAAATTTGTATGCGGCTGCTTCCAGACGGTCCCAGAACCAGGGGACATGAAGAACGGCAGGCCGCTCTCCTTCGGCTTCACGCATCATTGAGGCTCGATCCTGTCTTCTGTTTCATACATGATGGCAACCATGAGCGTCAGGTATTCACGGAGGTGCCGGGTGATGAGAAAGTTTTCCAGCACGAACTGGTGGGCCTTCTCACCTATTTCGTGGAGTTTTTCCCGGCGCTTCAGCAGGTACCTGATGCGCAGGGCAGCCCCTTCCGGCGTGTTTACGAGGAATCCGGTATGATGGTTGATCACCTGGAGCCTGATGCCGCCCGTATCTCCCCCGATCACCGGCTTTCCCTTCCACATGGCCTCGGTCACGGTGAGTCCGAACCCCTCCCTGGTCGATTTCTGCAGGACAATATCGGATATCCGCTGCAGGGCATTGATGGTGAGGTGGTCATCCGGGGGCAGGAGCAGCACGTGGATATCCGGATCATTATCAGAGGCCGACCTGACCTTGATGAGAACCTCCTCACCCTCCGGGTCGTCGGTTGCCCCCCCGCCTGCAAGGACGAGCTGGATGGGGAGAAACTCCTTCACCAGCTTATAGGACTGAATCACCCCGATGGGATCCTTGAACCGGTCAAAGCGTGAAATCTGGGTGATGATCGGCCTGACAGGATCGAGATGATACCGCTCGTAGATCTTCTCGAGCTCCCGGAGCGGCACGTCAGAGTTCTTCTCGCTCAGGGGATCGATGCTCGGGGCAATGAGAAAGAGCGGGTGCGGAAGGGGCTGTGCAAATTCCGAAAGAGACCAGATGCTCGCATCGTACTGCCGGACATACCTGCGCAGGTATTGCCACACCGGGCGGTAGGGGTGACTGACATCGATGTGGCAGCGCCAGATCCACTTGCCGCAGCGTTCAGGGCAACTCCTGATCAGTGCGGCAGGCTGGGGGTCGTGAATGAAGACGAGATCTGCGCCCTGAAGGTGCTCCTGCAACCCCTCGAAATTCTTCTGTGCGGCCTCTTCATAGTTCCGCAGCAGGGACAACGGGATATCCACCCTGGCACCCTGCAGTGCATTGTGCATGAGCTTGGTGCACTGATAGAATTCCCTGTTGCCGGTGATCACGTCCCATCGGACATCCAGGCCCAACTCGAAATGCAGGGGTATGAGGCGGTGGAGGATCTCTGCAACCCCGCCGCCTTCCCGGGTGGAGTTCACATGAACGATCTTCCTGCCCTTCAGGAGTGTAGCGAGCTGGCGGAGTTGATCGATAACGTCTGGCCCCACGATCTTTTCATACTCTTCAAGAAGCCCGGCCATTATGCACCCTTCCCCCCGCGATATTCTTCAAACACGCAGGACAGTTCTTCCCTCAGTTCCACCAGGTTGGTGAAATAGGGGTCAATGGCTGCAATCCCTTTTTTCAGCCGGGTATATTCCTCCCCGAACCCCTGAATCCATTCGGTGAAATCATCGTTCCCGGTGGGGGTGCGGCGCCTGGCATCGATGAAGTGGTAAAAGATGCTCCCGACAGACAGATGAGGAATCAGCGAAGCCAGTTCACCGGGTTCATGGACCCTCCTGCCGGTATCGAAGACGACGATCTGCGACCGGACAAAGTAGAACCGCTGGGATGCCTTTGTCCACGGCAGCAGCTCACTTTCGTCGAGCCGCTCTTCAATCACATCGATCAGTTCCCGCCGCAGGTCCTCGAGATCATCGAAGTGGGTGGGATCTATGAGGGCCAGCCGCTCTGCCAGGGGCTTGTCGTGAAGGCTGTGCCTGACCCAGATGGCAAAGTCGTTCTGAAACTCGGGATCATCGAAGCGCGGTCGCAGGAGGCCGCCCCAGAAATGGTAGTAGATGGAGCTGGCCGGTGCTGTCTCGAGCCGGTCCCGCATCTCCCGCAGCGTCTCAGCCAGCTGCCCGGTGGCAATTGCGATCAGGGCGCAATCTTTTACGGTAAAGGCATCTCCCATAATCCGGCCTCTTGGGACATCCCTTCACAACGAAAGGCCATGCCATGATTGCAACCTCATTGGTTCTCGAACATCTCGAAATTCATCTCAGGATAAAAATAATATAATATTGGAAGGTTAAATCCCTGTTTTCCTATTATAATATGTCTGCAAATCTCTTTGTCAAGGCTAACCCCTAACCATCTGTTTTTACTGATCAGTCACACTTGACTTTCACATCCTGGCGGCTATTTATTTAATCAGGAAACAAAAAAAGGTGTAAGGAGGACAAATGGAAAGAGTTACACATGTAGTTTTTGGAATCTTGTTGGTTTTGTTGACACTTGTTGGAACAGCGTATGCAATGCAGGGGCAGATCAACGTAAACACGGCAACAGCAGAAGAACTCACGATGCTGCCGCAAATCGGAGAGGCAACAGCTCGGAACATCGTTGATTTCAGGACGGCCAACGGTGAATTCACCTCCGTAGACGACCTCACCAAGGTAAAGGGCATCGGACAGGCAAAGCTCAACAAGATAAAGGCATATCTCAAGTTGGAGGGCAAGTCCGATTTCGAACCGGCCGAGCCCAAACCGGCCGCGAAGGCTCAGGCTGCCGCAAAGAAACAATAGGCAGCATACCCACAGGGTAGTACCCTGTGGGTAAAGGAACGAGAAACCGGCGTCTTTCTCAGACGCCGGTTTTTTTATGGCTTGAAGGTGGATACCTTTTTCAGCTCCGTGAAGAGCCTCTTCTCTTCACCGCTCAGATTCTTCGGGGTCACGATCTTGATCTGGGCATAGAGATCTCCCTTGTGGGCCAGCCCCCTTCCCTTGAGCCGTAACCGCTGTCCCGAGGAAACCCCGGCAGGGATCTTGATATTGCACGTCCCGTCCAGCGTCTCGATCTCCCTGGTCGTACCGAGCGCAGCATCCCAGGGGGTCACCGGCAGATCCATGATGATATCGTTGTTGCCCTCGAGCCGGTATTTCCCGTTCTGTGCGAGCCGGATATGCAGGTAGAGATCACCGGAACCGCCTCGACCTTCATGTCCCTGTCCGGCAAGACGTATCTTCATCCCGTCATAAGCACCGGCAGGAATCTTGACATTGAGCCTCTTGCCTCCTCCCGGACCCTGGAGATGGATCTCCCTGGTGGAACCCCTGTGAGCATCTTCCAAAGAGATGCTCACCTCGGTCTCCAGATCGGAGCCCCTGGCTGCGCTCGATCGTCCTCCCGTCGGGTGTCCTCTCATTCCGATATCCCCGAACAGGGATTCGAAAAAGTCGGAGAACCCTCCCTGGCGACCGGCTCCAGGGCCGAATTCGAACGAGAAGCTGCTCCCGCCTCTCCCCGAGCCCCTGCCGAACGGATCTCCCCCGAAGATGTTCTCAAAGCCCGGCGGCGGCCTGAAACTCTGCCCCTCCTGCCAGTTGCTCCCCAGGGCATCGTAGCGGCTTCGCTTCTCAGGGTCACGCAGGACCTCATGGGCCTCATTGATCTCCTTGAAACGCTTTTCTGCACTGGGGTCGTCTTTACAGGTGTCCGGATGGCATTCCCGGGCGAGCTTGCGGTATTTCTTTTTTATCTCTTCCTGGGTGGCGTTCCTGTCTACCCCCAGGATCTTGTAGTAATCCTTGAATTCCAAAGTCATACCCTTTCACACACAAATGTCTTAACCTTAGTTAGGGTTTAATCCTGGAAAAATCAATAGAAACAGTGCAGTTTCCACTATCGGGTGTCTCGCGGAGGGGGGCGCGGGAATCAGAATCGGTTCTCGATCTGGGCCATGATTGCAGCGGGTATTTTCCTGAGTTCTTCAGAGAGATACCCGGTGTCTTTCATCGCATCGAGTGCCTCATCGAGATAACCCCGTGCCATCGCCCTGCTCTGCTTGAGGATTCCCGGCTCGATGTGCGAGACGAGCAGGTGCTGTATCTCAACAGGGTCCTTCATGCCAGAGACTTCAACGAGCAGCTCCGGCTTCTCCTCAAAGAGGAGCACCAGCGGCAGGGTGGATTTCCCCTCGAGGATATCGTTGAACGGATCCTTATTGTCTTCGGAGCTCGGGGTGAGGTTGATGATATCATCCACTATCTGGAAGCCCATGCCGACAGCTCTTCCATATGTCTTCAGTGCATCGAGCGGTCCCCGGGCCAGTCCGGCCAGGGCCCCCGGGGCATAGGTGCAGAACTCGAAGAGTGTAGCTGTTTTCAGATAGATGATGTCGAGGTAGACATCCTTGTTGTCATGGAAGGTCTTCGCGTATTCGAGCTCCTTGAGCTCGCCCTCGGCCATCATCTTGATCGTCCGGACCATTGCCG
>JAHDOV010000052.1 GCA_018434685.1 Deltaproteobacteria bacterium | reverse complement strand
TTGAGGGTCAGGTCTTGCATTATAACATTTTGGTAAAGACTGGAGCAATACGCATCACCCCATCATCAAGTCAATAAATTCGGAGAATGTTATAATGACCTGACCCTGGTTGCCCGACGTTCATGCTTCGCGCTGCTGATTGCCAGCATTTGTCAACGGGAAGATAAAAGTATACCAATTCTGGGCATGAAAAGTATACCACCCTTACCCGATCGTACCCTGAGAATCGACTCCGTCCTTTGAGATTTTTCCCCGTAGGCGGAAGCTGTTGCCTCTGATGTTGATTACGGGGCTTGAGGGTCAGGTCTTGCATTATAACATTTTGGTAAAGGGGCTCGGAGTCAGGTCTTGATTCGAGAATTCCTAATGCACGAGGAATCCTGTGCACATCCCGACAAATACTAGTGTCTTTTCTCTGCGGCCCCAGCGCCTTCCGCGGTGAATAACATTTTTTTGTTTTTCCCCTTCTGCCTGGGATTGTGTGCTGACTGGCTCTCTCTGCTTTCTGCCTGTGTTCACAGGAGGTTTTCACAACCTCTCTCCTATCTTGCTACCCTGGACACGTGTTGCCCTGAGCCTCTCTTCAGTCATTTTCCCCCAGGGTGCCTTTCCGCTCTCATCGCCTTGCAATGTTCCTGAATGGAGAGCTATTATTTTTTCAGGACAAAAGAGTCGTACAGCACGCCTCTCACATCATAGCACTCATAGAGCAGTCGATTGTCCTCGATGCTGATCACCTGGAACAGTTGCCGGTCTGTTCCGCTCTTATCCATGATGTCCTGATGCCGGCTACTCAGGGGATAGGATTTCGGGCCGCTGACCGAGATAACATAGACCGTCCCCTCTTCAGTATCAGTCACCCGGCTTCCGTTCTTGAGCTTGGCGCTGCGGCTGTAGGTATGATCATGGCCCTGCAGCACCAGATCTACTGAATGCCTGTCAAAGACAGGGAGAAACAGATCCTTGAGGGGAGAATCTTTCCTTGTTTTTCCGGTTGAGTAAATGGGCTGGTGAATGGCGACAATGGTCCAGCGCTCGTGATTCCTGGATAATATGCCCTCGAGCCATGAGGCCTGTTTTTCAAGCTGTTCATTGCCGTTGAGCATCACAAATCTCACCCCCTGATAATCAATGAAATATACGGTTTCTTCCAGGCCGGCCGGGCCGTTCTCAGGCAGGGTAAAATGCGGACGCCACAGGGGAAACAGTTTGAAGTCTTTGCCCTGGACATATCTCTTGTCGGGATATTCATGGTTTCCGGGCAGCAGAATCATTGGGGTCGTTCTCGGTATCCAGCCAAACGCATCAAACAGCTCGGCCCATTCTTCATCCTTATCGCCATTGTCTACAAGATCACCGACAAAATGCCAGAAGGCCGCGTCCGGCGCTGTTTTATATGCGGTGCGAAATATTCGGGAGCACAGAGATCGGACTTGTTCCTGGGGATCTCCGAAGTATACAAACTTAAAGGGAGACGGGCTCTCATGCGCCGTTTTAAACTGATTCCATTCGCTCCAGTGCTCTCCGTCGCCCACCCTGTAGGCATAGAGCGTATCCGGCGACAATGATGTGAAGACAGCACCGTGGTGATACACCGTCTGTTCATCGCCCAGGGCAACCGGCTGTGAATCTGCGTGCAGGGTGTGAGCGGTTCCGGCTAAATCCGACGATTCGCCTACCCTCACAATCTGGGCCTGCGGGTTTGATACCTCAGAGAACGTGCGCCACGTCACCGCCTGGCTGGACCATGGTTCTTCCGTCAGGTTCAGGATGATTCTTTCAGGCAGAGAGTCCTGCCGCTGGCAGGATGCCCTGGCAGAAATCTCTGAGGGCAGCGGTGCTGCCTTTTCCTGTTTTATCGTACCTGCGCAGCCGCTGAGCAAAACCAGCAGCAACAAGCCGAAACAGAATCTACAATACCTGCCTGATGTATAATTGGATTTTCTCATGTATCCTTCCTTGGGTGCGTTATTCACTTTTCAGCAGAAGAACCTGTTTGTGTTAACAACAACCGTTCTGATCAAAACAATACTCAGTATGTTCCGTTAGTATGTCTGAAAAACCATATTAACATCTTGAAGCCCTTTTTGGGTATCAGAAAAAGCATGAGAGCAAGATGAGGGTCGCCCATTAAAAGCTTGGCGAAGAATGCTTTGTTCTTGAAATCTGACTGTTCTGCTATATACTTGATGTCATAGCTCATCCACCCCTTGAGATTTTTATGGCAACCAGAGATTGTTTACTGTTTGCAAGATGGAGATGTTTGGGCACGGAGATCATCATGTCAATGAGAAGTTTTCTGTTAATACTGCTCGTCTTAGGAATGCTCCTGTTCAGTGGCTGCGCCAGCCTTCGGTACTCCGAACCCATTGATGTAATCATAGCGGGACTTGAGCCGCTTCAGAGTGAGGGATTGGAGTTGCGAATGCTCGTCAAGCTGCGAATTCAAAATCCCAATGACTCTCCACTGGATTTCAACGGTGTGTCAGTCCAGATAGATGTGCAAGGCAGGCGCTTCGCAATCGGCGTCAGCGACACAGCCGGCAGCGTACCGCGCTTCGGTGAGACGATCGTCAGCGTCCCGGTGAGTATCTCGGTGTTCAGCATCGTGCACCAGGCCATGGGCGTCGTAACCGACGAAGACCGCAGGAAGATCGAGTATGAGATGACCGGGCGACTCGCCGGACCGGCATTCAAGAGCGTGCGGTTCAGTTCCAAGGGGAAGTTCACGCTGCCTGCGGAACTCTTCGAGAGCGGCACGTGAGACTGCCGAGTGATAAAAGCGGGCGTTTCTATTTTTCCATATGGAGATTCGATTATTTGTCGCCGTCTCCCGACAAATAATAAAGTCCTTTTCTCAGCGTCCTCCGCGCCTCGGCGGTGAATATATTTTCAGGTTTTTGCCTTTGCTCTTTGTCCGCCGCGGCGGATTGAAATTCGAAATTCGCAATCCGAGATTCGAAATGTCTTTCCCCTTCCTATTGCTGGTACTCGTACGCCCCCATGTCCACAGAATAGCCGGTGAAGCGATCGTTGCCGGCAAGGTCTTGGAATGTTCCATAAGGCACTGCATTGTTGTTCCCTGTATCGATGCAGGGACTGTCTGATTGCAGGGTGAGATCATCATTGAGTGCGGGATGATCGGCGATATTACCGTTGTCTTGGCTGCCCCCCTGTACGCAGCTGTAGGTGATTGTGGTTGAACTGTTATTAAAATCGTAAATTTGATGATCACCTGATGCCATGTTACCCCACAGGATGCAGTTTGTGACGGTGGGGCTGCTGCTGGATTCATTGAACATCGCGAGGCCGCCGAATGGAGCAGAGTTGTCAGAGAAGGTGCAGTTGGTAACGGTGGGACTGCTCGAATAATTGAATATCCCGCCGCCGTACTCAGCAGATGAATTGCCCGAGAAGGTGCAGTTGGTAACAGCCGGGCTGCTGCTGGATTCATTGTACATCCCGCCGCCGTATAAGGAAGCAAAATTGCCCGAGAACATGCAGTTGATAACGGTCGGGCTGCTGCTGTTATTATTGAACATTCCGCCGCCGTATTGAGTAGAGTTGTTTAAGAAGGCGCAGCCTGTAACGGTTGGGCTGCTGCTGACATCATTGTAGATCCCTCCGCCGTAAAAAGCAGTATGGTTGCCCGAGAAGGTGCAGTTTGTAACGGTGGTACTGCTCGAATAATTGAATATCCCACCGCCGAATGCAGCAGCGTCGTTCAAGAAAGTGCAGTTTATAACGGTCGGGCCGCTGTAGTTATTGTACATCCCACCGCCGTAATTATAAGCAGAATTGTTCGAGAAGGTGCAGTTGGAAATGGTCGGGCTGCTGTAGTTATTGAATATTCCACCGCCCCTGGCAAGAATCCCAGTGGCGGCACTGGCATTTCCATCACTGATAGTGAATCCATCCAGGATGGCATTGTTCGCACCTGTGACCACATGGTAACAGTTATCCGAGTTGTCACCCGTGGCACCGATATCCCCGGAAAGGATCGTGACATTATCCTCAGGGTCTCGTGCCTCCCGGAAGGTTTCATCTCCGTTGAACCCGCCATAGACATCCACGGTTTCCTTCAGGGTGAAGGAGTCTCCACGCGTGTCCCCCGGTGTGTAAGTCCCTGCGGCAACCCAGATCTCCGAATCTGCCGGTGCAGTGCTCAGGGCATCCTGGAGAGTCGTGTATGCGTAATCCCAGCTTTGTCCGTCAGGAAGGTTTGTGCTTTGTGAACTGTCGACATATACGACCGTTACGACTGTGAGGCATGCAGAACTGGAACAGGTGCTGCCGATGCTGTTGGTCAGCACGCACCTGAACCAGATCCAGTTATAGTATTCGCTTGTCTGGGCCAGAATCTCGTATGTGGATTGCGTGGCATCGGTTATATCGTTCCAGATACTCCCTTCTATTGAATGCTGCCACTGGTAGCTCACCCCGCCGCTTAATGCCTCGACACTGAAGACTGCCGTTTTGTCAGCAGGCAAGGTTTGGCTTACGGGCTGAGTCCTGATGATAGGAACGTCGGTATCCTCTGCCTCTCTCTCGCCCCCGCTGCTGCTGCAGCCGATAATTACAGACAATAGAATAAAAAGGACGAGTTTTTTGATTATGCTGAACATCACTGTTTCCCCCCCCTCAATATTTCAAAAATAAGAAATCTTTGATTACTGTTAAAGCGAATTTGATCTTAAAGCTATCATAAAATCAATCACATGAAATGTCACAATTTCAAGGATGTTCCCCAATTGCTCCCTGGCGACGGTGCTCGTGCGGTGATGACCACCTGCGTCAGGAGTTCGGTGTGGGTCCGCTTGAACTGAGCCAAGTCGATTGACATCGCGATGTCGTCTTCCGCTTCAATGAAGGAGGCCGCGTGCGAACTCTGGTCTACCTGGTAACCGAGTTTCTCGAGCATCCGACGCGAGGCGATGTTTATCGGAATAATCGTGGAGTAAACGCGCTCAAATCCGAACACGCGCAGGGCTGCAATGTGCATCATTGCCGCACAGCGTGTACCGAGGCCACGACTCTGCTGGGTGCGTGAACCGACCAGGATGGCAAATTCCGCCTCTGCCCCAGTGACGTTCCGGAAGTCCGCGTCACCCATCAACACCCCATCCTGCTCTAACAAGAATGTGTGACCGCCGTTGGCGCGCAAGGTTTGGTGCGATTCCACGACTTCGGAGGCAGTCATCTCGCACGTGTTCGTCAACATCTCGGAATTATGACTGTCGTTGTAGAAGGCCGCGAGCAAAGGGGCAGCGGCCAGGACCTCAGCCTGGGTCGGCTCAAAGACGCGCAGCTTCCCCTGCGCCCAGGGGGCCTCGATGGACCATAGTGTTTCGTCAAGCATTTTGCTATTAGATATCCGCCACGTTGCTTTGTCAAGGGTGGCATACCGCGACTGAAAAAATGGGATCTTGATTCATGCTTTATTTTCTTGTTTCAAAACTCCTGTTCTTTCATGACGATTAGCTCGGGCCACGAGTTTTCAGATACGTCGTTGTGTCTTTGAAAAGCTTAGGGAACACAGAGGGGACCTAGCAGGACAACCTATTCCGGCTTAGTAGCGTATATCCCGGTAATACAGGCTGTTATCCTGCCGTTAGGCTTATGGAGCGTCACTTCATCATCAAGCCTTTTGTTCAGCAGCGCCTTACCGACAGGTGAATCGATACTGATCCTGCCGAGGCTGACATCTATCTCCTCAGGGCCAACCAGCTGATAACAGCGCTCCTCTCCTGTCTCCTCTTCGTATGTGACCCAACACCCGAATGAAACCACCTTTGGTTCCGGAGAAAGGACGGCCACTCTCAGCACCTTCAGGCGAGAGCCCAGGCGCTTCAACTTGCGATCGATCTCGTTCAACCTTTTTTTACCGTAGATGTATTCCGCATTCTCAGAGCGATCACCCTCGGCAGCGGCGTCGGCAATCCCCTGCACAATCTTGGGCCGCTCCACTTTCCAGAGGTGGTCATATTCCTCACGCAGTTTTTTCAAACCTTCAGCGGATATTAGATTCGTCATGTACGCAACTCCATCTCAGTTGACAGGGATTCTTCAGCATGCGTTTTCGTTTCTCATAAATTCAAGCCTCCCTCACTACCACACTTTACAATCGGACTGAAGGGGGACGCAGCCAGAACTGGAGCCGTGGTAAGATAACACTCAGTAATCTCTGATATTATAAAGAAAATAAGGGCCACGTCTGCCGTTGACTCCTGGAATCGGCTGGGAAAACAGGGTTTGTGAAATATTGACATTTGTGGAATCGATTTAAACGTATACTCAATATCGCCTTTGCTTGCTTACAACCCTGCTTGCCAGCAAGAATCAGGTGTAGTAGTTGTTATGCCATTAAAAATACAGGCGTCTAGAGCGCAACACCCGAACACCAAGAGAGAATGAAGATGAATAAGTGGCTATATGATGAGTTTAAGCATTGTGGTGTTGATTATTCGAAGGTGAAGCAGGCTGAGATGTATGATGATCAGCATCAGAAGTTTCGTGATTATAAAAAAGAGTTCAAGGAAATGTTAGAGTTCCTTGAACTACAGAATGCGGAGGACAAGACGGTTGTAGACCTCGGCTGTGGTACAGGCGCTACATCACTCTATGCGGCAGACTTGTTTAAAGCTGTTTATGCCGTTGATGTCTCGGATGTAATGATTGAAAGGGCAAAAAGAAAGATTGAGAGAGATGTTCCCAACCTGAAGTTCGCAAATGCAGGCTTCCTGAGCTATGAACATGAGGGTGAGCCGGTTGACCTGGTCATTACAAAGGCCGCATTTCACCACCTGCCTGATTTCTGGAAACAGATTGCCCTGTTGCGGATCAACAGGATCTTGAAGATGGGCGGTCTGCTCTATATCCATGATGTAGTGTTTCAGTTTGACCCTCGGGCATATCTCGGCAAGATCAATTCATGGATCTCGGGGTTTGAAAAAGTTGCGGGAGAGGAATTCAAGACCGAGGTCGAAACACATATCAGGGATGAGTACAGCACGTTTGGCTGGATATTGAAGGGGATGTTAGAAAAGGCCGGGTTTGCTGTAGAAAAATGCAGGTCGGCAGATGACTTCGTGTCTGAATATGCCTGTCGCAAGGTGAACGAACTGAACAGGGGAGAAACAGCATAACGTTCGGCTTAAGGGCGACAGCAAAATACGGCCGAGCCGTATACCGAACGTTGGGGCATAGCAAAAGAACGTACGTGTTCGATATAAAGGAGACAGAATGTTTGGACTTCCCGAATTAATTGTCGTGGTAGTGCTCTGTGTATTTGTGCTGGGCCCTGTTATTGCTGCCTTTTATTGCAGGAGGCACTATCCCGGCCGGTTATGGATTGGGATTACCCTGTGTTTGTTTAACGGGGCCATAGGTCAGCTCTACCTGCCTGGTGGAACATTATTCTTCCTTCTCGGCCTGGTCCTCTATGTGCTCACGGCGAATTGGAGCGGCTATGGATGGCTTGCAGTTACGCTCCTGTCTGCAGCGGTTATGTGGTGGAGGCATCGGAGACATCAAGAAAAGCCGTCTCTTACCGCTTCGCACCAATAGGTTAGAAAGAACTTCATGTGTCGGCATAGTCACCTGGAAGCGGGCTTTGGGAAGAAACCCCAACCAGCATATCCGACGGACGGCTTATAATGCCGCCCGTCGGGCACAAGGCATACATAAATAAATTGCAATGTTAAAGGAGCGTCAAAATGTCTGAAGAGCAAGAGAAAGTGTCTGTTCGTTTAGTAAACCAGAAGATTCAATTCATCGGGGTATCAAATGCAAATCCTGACCAACCCATCACGTTCGATTATAAACCTCCACTCGGAGACGGGCTGGGTTATAACGGACTTGAATTGCTGCTTATGAGCCTGAGCGGCTGCAGTGCTACAGCCATTGTCTATCTCCTGAGGAAAATGGGGAAGACGGTATCTGGATTGGAAGTGCATGCAGAAGGCATAAGGAGAGAACAGCCGCCCATAAAATTTGAAAAAATCTTTATAAAGTTCATAGTGAATTCAAAAGACACCAAGGATGCAGACATCCAAAGAGCAATCCAACTCTCTGAGCAATCAGTCTGTCCTGTCTGGCAGATGATAAAGAACAATGTCGAGGTTGTACCGGAGTACAAAATCATTACTTAATGGAACAATGGAAGACCAGCCCAAAGAGCTGATCCGGCGGACGGCATTCAGCCGCCGCTGGTCTGCACCGCTATGCAGATTAAAACTGATTCGAGGCGACTAAGCAGATGCAGTTCGAAAGAATGAAAAGCCCACGGCTGAATTTCAGGAAAATTAATTTTAAGGACTTTGATTTTCTTTTCAGATATCACTCAGACCCGGAACTGACTCAATATCTGCCTTTGGGCAAACCCTATTCTCAAGACCAGGTTGAACGATATCTCGAAGACCGGTTGCTGCATTGGGTGCTGCATCGGTTCGGCACGTTTCTTATCTCACTCAAATCAATGGATAAGGTCGTGGGATACTGCGGCCTGGAGTATGTGACGGACACTGCATGTGTGGACATCCGATACGGTGTCGTACGCGACATGTGGTGTGAAGGCATTGCAACAGAAGCTGCACACAGGTGCCTCGAGCTCGGATTCAGCGAGTTGAACCTGGATGCGATATATGGTGCGGCTTACCCTGAGAATATTCCGTCGTTGAAGGTCCTCGGGAATATTGGCATGAGGCCATGTAAGGACGTTCATTTTTATAGTGATGTGGTTGATTACTTCAAGATTACTCAATCGGATTACCTCAAAAAAGCCTGCAAAAAGGAGTAGAGTCTGCCGTTGACTCTTGGAATCGGTTGGGGAAACCGGGTCCATGGAATATTGATCTCTGAGGAGTCGACTTATTATTTGTCGCCCTCTCCCGACCAACATGATTTCTTCTGTGCGCTCGATATGTCTTCCTGGTGACTCGGTCCATCCATGGACCTCTCCCTTCGGGCTCAACTTTCGTTGCGTCCAATTCTGCTATCCTGCAGAATTGTCCTGGCATAACTGAAAGCGAAGCCGGATGGGGTGAATATCATTTTTTTGTTCTTTTCCCTTCTGCCTGGGGTCATGGTCTATCTTGACCAACTGCCTTCTGTCAGGGATCATGAGCTACAGGTCTTGATCTGCCTGGCATCTCGTTCCCCCATGTACGGAAAACAAGATGTAGGTCATTCTGCGAACGAAGCGAGTTGCTTGACAATCTCTGCGATCAAGCTAGATGTCGGGTAGCTCGTTTCACTCACAACCCGACCTACGTTACGAGGCATAAGATCCGTTCCTCATGGAGATCCTATTGTTTGTCGCCGTCTCCCGACAAACAATAAGATTCTTTCTCAGCGACCTCTGCGCCCCTGCGGTGAATAGCTTTCTTTCTTTTCCTTGCTCGTCAGGCGTAGTTGTAAACGAAGCCTGATGCCTGAGGTCTGGAGCTATCCGGCTCGCTCTGCCTTCTGCCTGAGTTCACGAACAAGTTTGCTCGTTTAGCCTGACATCCCGCTCGCCCATGCCCGGAGTGCACCCCCCCGCTTCGCGTGAAAACAGAAAATATCTTCTGCGGGAAAGGCAATTATTTTCTCACCTGTGCATGTTGATTACTACTGTTTTTTTAGTAAGTTAAGCAATATATTGCTGTTATGAAATTGCATGAAAAATGCATAAGTTTCACAAGATCTTTGTAATAGCGTCCTGGGGTATTGAACAACGTATAATTCAATATGAGGAGGCTCTATGTTGACCAGAATCAAATCCGTACTATCAACAATCATGATCTGTTTTATCCTTTCGATGATAACTGGATGCGGTGGCGGAAGCAGTGGGGACGGCGATTCTGTTGACGCAGTCTATACCGGCCTGACAAGCCAGGCTGTTTTTGATGATACCAACGCTCAGCAGATTGTCGAGGAGGCGTATCTCAGCGGCTCTTCAAGTTCAAGTCTTACGATTCCTTTTTCTTCCACAAACAGTGCCCCGTTAGAGCGGAACGATATCCCGCTTTCCTGGTACCTTGCACGATTTGCGGAAGATCTTGCCCAGCAGCTCGCCACGCTGGATGGTGCACGTGTTCCATCCGCAATGAGCGCAGTAGATCAAAAGGACTTCTACACGGAAGACGGCTATGGAGGGAGCATATCGGGCACGTTAAGTATCGATAAAGAGACCGGAGATTTTTCCGGATCCTTCACCTACAACAGTTATTCTTTGGCAGGCGTTGTCTCGGACGGTGAAGTAACCGTTGAGGGCCACAGCAGCACTTCCGGCATGACATTACTTATGAACTTCAGCTCGTTCACGGTGTCATACGGGGGTGTGTCCCAGACCATGAACGGCACCGCATCGTTGAGCGCATCCGTCGGCAGTCTCGCCCTGATGATGAATATCGTCACACAGGACAATACTACCGGGAAAACATACTGGATGCAGGATTACCGAATAGATGTGGTCGAATATGACGACAGAGATGAGGTGAGTATCTCGGGCCTCTTCTATGACTTTGATTACGGGTATGTCGTCCTTTCGACCCAGCAGCCGCTCGTCTACTATGACGATGACGACTCCCCCTCGAGCGGTATCATTGTGGCTACCGGAGCTCAGGGATCTGCCGGCGGCAGCACATGGGCAAAGCTTGGTGCCCAGTCATCCTCGACATATATGATCTGGGCCGATACCGATGGTGATGGCAGCGCCGACTGGGAATCCGGGGTGTTATACTGGTAGGCACAGAGTCCAGCAATAAAAAGCCCGGCCTGAATCGGGCCGGGCTTTTTGTTCTCCGAGATACCGGGAAGCCGGGGTAGGAGCCGTATTGCCTAAAAATCGCTCCGGCCACGGTTCCTCGTCCTCTCCGTCTAAAAGGCATACAGGAACTTGCCCCAGAAACTATTACCCTGGGGGCGGTTCCTGGCTTCAAATTCCTTGAGCCACTTGATGGTGAACGACATGTTCTTGCAGCTGTATGCCGCCTGGGGGCCTGCCGCCACAACACGGCCCTTGAACCCGTCCGCCCCATATTTATCCCCATCAAGTTCGTCATCGGTGGTCTGATAGTAGTAGTACCCGCCTACCCCCACCGCCAGGTTCTTGTCGACGTGATAGCCTGCCGTGTAATCAACATGGAACTCCTGGCCCGATCTGTAGTCTGTATCCGGGTTTTCCAGGTTGAAATCATACATGAACTTTCCTGAGAGCTCGAACCCGTTATCCCATAGATACGTGAGACCCACTACCGGTTCAAAGGTCCAGTAATTGCGGCCGGTATTGGCGCTGCGGTCTTCATCGTAGCGCCCCAGGGGTATGAAGATATCCAGCCCTGTCGTGATGTGGTAGTTTCTGGAATGCCAGCCGAGGATGAACGGGTCCACGATGATGTCGCCCATGCCTGACCTCTTATCCTCGCCCATCGTCGCATCCACGTCGATACGCGCAAGGGGCAGGAATGCATGCACCGCCCAACTCGCTCCCAGTATCTCGTATCTGGTGACATGCACGAGACGGAATACATTGACAGCGACATCGAGATCGAACTTCGGCATCAGCCTGTCGCCATGATTATCTTTGAAGGATGTGGCGCGGTAGTAATTCACATAATCCAGGAAATAGGTCCCGGGGGGAGGCAATGCACCCGCCATGAAATCCTCTGCCCCGTTCGGGTAGGCTCCGCCGCCCCACTCGGTCGCGAATGCAGCCCCATAAAAAGGACCTGTCCCGATAATAAGCCCGAGCACAAACAGTGCACACAGTACCGCCCTGGTGAGTGTTGAAGGTTTCCGCATGATTCTTCTCCTCTACAGTTATTCAAAACAAATCATTCATTTGTTTCTATGTATAAGAACATACCTCATAACGAAGAGAATTAAAAGGGGAAATATTGCCCGAGGCACGATTTATCGATTTTTGTTGCCCGCAACGAGGCGTGGGCTCACTTCTGGCTCTTTGCCAGCCTGTCCGGCAAAGCTGGAATCAAAGCCGGGCCCAGCGCCCATAACCCTGAGGTGTCACCCTCGCGCTGAAAGAAACATCCCCCGATACCCCTTTAATTACCTCGAGGGGAGGCTATTGTAATAAATGAAGAAAGAACATGCTCCAGTGATGGCGAACCTGCCGCAGGACATCTATCTTATGACGATCTCGGGCGGAATAAAGGAGAAAAACATATGACCACACATAAAGATCATCAGGGGGTGTCGTACACAGACCCGGTCTGCGGAATGACCACTCATGATGCACAGGCATTCCTGCATCACACCTACCAGGGAAAAACGTATTATTTCTGCAGCGAACACTGCAAAGAAAAGTTCGAGAGGGACCCTGCACAATATCTTAAGCCCGAGATGGACCTCCGTGTACATGGAGAACCAAAGGATAAGTATGTTCATGGGGCAGCAGAGGGGGGTGCCTTTACCCGTACGATGCACCCGGAGATTCAGGAGAAAAAGAGTGATTCCTGCCCCACGTGCAGGGTGGTTCCCGAGCCTTCTGTCCCGCTCTTTCTCAAAACCACAACACAGTGGACCTGTCCCATGCATCCGGAGATCATACGGGATGAGCAGGGAACCTGCCCGAAGTGCGGGATGGCTCTCGAACCCATGACTGCTTCTGCACAAGAGGAGGAAAACCCGGAATACGACTACATGAAAAAGCGGTTCCGGGTCGGGGTTGTTTTTTCTCTCCCGCTCGTGTTTGTTGCCATGCGCGAGATGTTACCGGGCGGTCACGTACTGGATTCGCTGGCCTCCCCCAGGACGTTAGCATGGATGGAGTTTGCCCTGGCAACCCCGGTCGTTCTGTGGGGAGGCTGGCCCTTCATGGTGCGTGCATGGCAGTCGGTGGTAAATAAAAGCCTGAATATGTTCACACTGATCGGACTCGGCGTGATCGTGTCATATGTGTACAGTGTCGTCGCGGTGTTGCTCCCCGGCATCTTCCCGGCCTCGTTTAGAAGCGCTGACGGTACGGTGGGTGTGTATTTCGAGGCGGCAGCGGTAATCGTCACCCTGGTGCTCCTGGGCCAGGTTCTCGAACTGAGAGCGCGAAGCAGAACCGGCGAAGCGATCAGGGCATTGCTGGGCCTGGCGCCGAAAACCGCCAGGAGGATCAACGCTGACAGTACGGAAGAGGATGTCCCCCTGGATGTTGTGCGCATGGGCGACAACCTTCGAATCAGGCCGGGGGAGAAAATCCCGGTGGACGGTACCGTGATCGAGGGTTCCAGCAGCATTGACGAATCCATGATTACCGGAGAGCCCATCCCGGTGGAGAAACAGCCGGGCGACAAGGTCGTCGGGGCCACAGTCAACAGTACTGGCACCCTCGTGATGAAGGCGGAAAAAGTGGGTGCGGAAACGTTGCTCTCCCAGATTGTTCAGATGGTGGCCGATGCTCAGCGGAGCCGAGCCCCTATCCAGAAACTTGCAGACATAGTTGCCGGATATTTTGTACCGGCGGTCATCTCGGTTGCCGTCCTCGCCTTTATCGTCTGGGCCTTCGTCGGCCCGGAACCAAAGATGGCCCACGCCCTGATCGCGGCTGTTTCGGTGCTGATTATTGCCTGCCCCTGTGCCCTCGGTCTTGCCACGCCTATTTCGATCATGGTGGCTACCGGCAAGGGTGCAACGCTGGGAGTGCTCTTCAAGGATGCCGAAGCCATCGAAACCATGAGAAAGGTGGACACGCTGGTGGTCGACAAAACCGGAACGCTGACCGAGGGCTCTCCAAAGTTGAAAGAAGTGATACCTGGTGATGGGTGGGATGAAGACACCCTGCTGTATCTTGCCGGAAGTCTCGAAAAGGTGAGCGAGCACCCATTGGCAGAGGCTATAGTTACCGGTGCGGTTGAACGAGGGATTGCATTGGGAGATGTTCGGAATTTTTCTTCTCATACCGGCACAGGCGTAAGAGGAGAAGTGGACGGAAAAACTGTACTGCTTGGAAACAGCGCGCTGCTGGGTGAGTTCAATATTGATCCGGGGAAGCTGGCAGAGCGTTCCGAAGCAATGCGTGCCCAGGGTCAGACCTTGATGTTCGTCGCTGTCGATGCAGAGGCCGCCGGTCTGGTGAGCGTAGCAGATCCTATCAAAGAGACCACGCCGGAGGCAATCCGGCTGCTCCATAAAGAAGGCATCAGAATCGTGATGCTGACCGGCGACAACAGGATAACAGCAGCGTTTGTGGCAAAAAAGCTGGGGATCGACGACGTGGTTGCCGAGGTGCTTCCTCAGGATAAGGCCTCGGCTGTCAAACGCCTTCAGGATTCAGGTCGAATCGTGGCAATGGCAGGTGACGGCATAAACGACGCCCCCGGCCTGGCCCAGGCCGAGGTGGGTATTGCAATGGGTACCGGCACCGATGTTGCGATGGAAAGCGCCGGTGTGACCCTGGTAAAAGGTGATCTGCGGGGAATCGTGACGGCACGGCTCTTGAGCAAGGCAACGATGCGCAACATCAAGCAGAACCTGTTTTGGGCATTCATCTACAACTCGCTCGGCGTGCCCCTTGCTGCCGGCATTCTCTACCCGGTGTTCGGACTGCTGCTCAGTCCGATGATTGCAGCTGCAGCGATGAGTTTCAGCTCTGTCTCGGTCATCAGTAATGCTCTCAGGCTGACAAGATTCAGACCGCCGCTCGTGTCTATGATCTTAAATTCATGAATAAAGCTTTGACGCCCATTCTCTTGAGCAAAGAACCGAACACTCAATCAACAAGATCCGGGTAGAGCTTCTTTGCACATTCCGGGCAAATACTATGGGAGAAAACAGCTTGAGAATGCCTGGAAATGTAGCTCTCGATCTGGTTCCAATAGCCTTTGTCATCCCGGATCTTCTTGCAGTTGGCACAAATGGGAAGCATCCCACTAAGGGTTTTGACATCAGCCAGGGCCTGCTGTAGTTGGGTAATCAGGCGTTCCTTTTCCAGGGCAGCCTGTCTGCGCTCTGTAATATCGGTGAGGAATAATGTGAGCCCTATGACGGTACCATCTCCATCGATTATCGGATTGTAGATATCCTCATAGTATCTGCGCTCGAGGGCGGTATCCCCGTATGCCTCAACTAATGAGAGAGATTCACCCGACAGGGCCCGATCAAAGTTGTTTTTTGCCTTCACACGATCTTCAGGGTCCTTAATGTAGTCGAGCATGCTGTTCCCGAGTGCAATATCAACCCCCCAGATGAGTTTCATAGTCTGATGGTGATTTTCGTTGAAAGCTATGTACCGGTACTCTCGATCAAGGGCAAAGATTACAACCTCTTTGGAGCTTTCCACTATGCTTTTCAGGAGGGTATATGATTTCTGCAGCGCCTCCTCTGCCTGCTTGTGCCTGGTAATATCCCTGATAACCCCACGAATGCCGACCGGTCTGCCGGAATCATCCCTGATGAGGGTAGTGGACATCTCGTGAATGCACTTGCCCCCATCTTTCATGATGATCTCATAATCCGTCAGCAACCCGGGTTCTCCAGTTTCATAAATCCGGTGAAAGGCTTCGTCGAGGACCCTTGAAGTCTGTTTGGTCGTATATTGCTGGAAGCTCATGCCCACCAGTTCTTCACTCGAGCACCCAAGCATCTGTGCTTCCGCTCTATTCGCAAAGGTGAACTTACCGGAAAGATCAAGCTCTATGTAACCTTCTTCCATGGTATCGAGAATGGATCGATGCCTCTGATCACGAGCGCGAAGACCGTCTAATGCATCTTTATAACCAGTGACCTGCCCTTTCAGATCCTCACACTCTCTCATCAACTCATCGTATGTAGGTTTTTGGGTCATACCACTCCACATTTGATTGATTATCACAGTATATATCACAAGTTCATACCTGCGCCAGCGAAAACACGGTATAAAATAGCGGCATTCGGGGTCAGAGCTTGAGGCTTGGGTTCAGATCTTGCTTTTTTTCCCAGCCTTTCCTGCGAAGCTTGAAAGCGAAGACGGATGCCCAGCGCCTTTATACGGGCTCGAGGTCAGCAGTTCTTGCTCTTTGCCTTTTCCCAGTGACTAGTGCCCAGCGCCTCTACATATATCCCTCCAGTTCGATCTGCTGTGGGCAACCCATGGGAGATCAGCGCAATCTCACTGTACCGGCGCCGGGGTTTGCACCGCAGGATCGACATTCCGGGCGTGATGACATTGTTGAGACAATCGGTCTGATTTTCTCGAGCATCATCGTTTCCCTCTAATCATTCAATCATAATAAGATGTTGTAAATAATTGGAATTCAAGTATAATACACAAACCCGGTACAGGTTCATTACCGTAGTGGCAGAATCAGCTGCAAGGTCTTGGGCAAGGCCTTTGAATAAAACCCTGCGGGAGATTGCCTCGCGGGCATATATCAGTTTTGAGGAGATCGCTTATGAAGACATCACTGCTACGGAACCGGTTTGTCACCCTTGTTATCCTGATCATGTGCACCTGCCTGTTAGCCGGATGGGGATCGGACGCCAAGAGGGACGACTCCACCACCTCGAAGAAGCTCGAGAGCCTTCCCCGCGTCAAGGGGCAGCGCAAGGTGGTCACTATTTATGAATTCCGCAGTCTCGTACCCGAGGTCTCGGCCGCTGCTGCCACCGACATGTTCACCACGGCGCTCATCAAGTCCGGCTCCTTTGCCGTTGCCGAGCGTCAGCGGCTCAACGAGGGTGTCATGCTCGAAAAGCAGATGAACTCCCAGGGCATGACCACGGGCGATACGGCCAACCAGCGCCTGACCGGCGCCCAGTACATCTTTGAAGGCACCGTCAGTGAGGCCAATCCTGAAGAGAGCAAGACCGGCCTGGGCGGAGCTTTCAAGGGTCTCGGGCTGGAGACAAGCGGACAAACGGCCAACATCGGCCTGGATGTACGCGTGATCGACGCCAATAACGGAGTGGTGCTCGATGCGGTCAACGTGAGCAAGCCCGTCAAGCAGGGCGGTTTCTCGCTCAAGGGCGTCGGAGCCTTTGCCCAGAAATTCACCAAGACGAGCCTGGACGGTGCCGATGCGAGTGTTGCCCACGAATCAAAGGATGGGATCGACCAGGCGCTGCGGGCATGTATCGAGCAGGCTATCTACGAGCTCGTAAAACGCTACGGGGAGTAGGCCTTGAAACACGCGTGCTGCATCATCGGCCTGTGCCTGCTTGCCGCAGGCCTGTCGGCTGCAACCCCGGCCCATGCCTCCCGGCCCTGGGAGTCACGCTGGCACGTAGTGGAACTGATGATCGATGCCCGCCCCTATCCCGGCGCGATTCCCTACCGCAACTCATGGCTCAATACGAGCCACCACATAAGCGGTGGTTATGCCGTCCTCTACAGTATCGAGCTGATCCCGGGCGGGCACTACACCCTGGGACTGTCCTGCCCGTCTTTTGCCAGTGATATGGCCGTGGTGCTCTTTGACCGCTGGCCCGGCTCACCCGGGGCCCGCATGGTCACCCTGCCCATGGGACCGCTGGTGCGCACCGGGACGAAGTCACTGGAGTACCGCTGGAATCTCGGCATCGCACCGCACAGCACGAGCACCCTGCTCTACGTCTCGGTAGAAGGCCGGCCAACACAGCACGAACACAGGGAACTGCCGCATACGGTCTTTGTGCGATCCTGCCCAACGAAGCCTTCCTCGCGGGTGGGCAAGGGCATCACCTATCTCCAGGGCCCGCAGAACCTCGTCCTGACGGGTGAACGCGAGCGGGTGGCCTACCTCGTGCGCAAACCCGAGGCTGAGCGCGAGACCGAAAGCGAACCCTCGCCGCCGGTACTGCCGATCCCCGGCGACCTGGTGCACAACGGCTGGTTTACCGATGGCCTCAACTACTGGGAACCGCACCGCGGCTATGAGGTCAACCACGAGGTCAGCAGCTTCTCGCTCGACAACGAGGGGCTGCGCATCTTCAGCACCACCAGCCACGAGTGCGAAGGCGTGCTGCAGCAGCTCGATGCAGACGTGAGCGATGCCGACACGCTGATCCTGCGGGCAGATGTACGGGTCGCCACGCAGACCCTGGGCGGGACCGGCCCTGAAGGACGTCAGGCACCGATCGCCATCGCTGTCGGCTACGAAACCGACGCCGGAGAAGGCCAAGCAAAAGAGGGTATCTTCTGGCAGGGCTTCTACAGCCTCGATCCGCAGGAGCCGAATCTCGGCATAAACGGGCATAAGGTGCCCCAGGGCCTGTGGTACCGCTACATCGTGAACCTCATGCAGCTCGAGCCTAAACCCAAGCGCATCAGGTTCCTCTCTCTGGAGGGTTCCGGCTGGCCTCAGCGGGAGGGCTCGATCACGGACGTTCACCTCATCATGAAGAAGACCCTGCCTGAGGCCTCGAG
>JAHDOV010000026.1 GCA_018434685.1 Deltaproteobacteria bacterium | reverse complement strand
TTACCGCGCTCTATTCCTCGTACGATGATGTGATGCAGCGCTCCGGTCGTGTCTACACGTGATTGCCTGGGCATCCTTCTTTCATATACAAGCTACATCAGATTGTAAAGTTAATAAGCTAAGGGCGTCCCTCTTCTCCCCCCTCTTCCTTGGTGATTAACACCAGGGATCAACGGCCGATGTGCCATCCCTTCACTTGATTTAAGTCTCATAAAACCTGTATATGTTATGAGACATGTATGGGACATACAAAACTACATTTGGGGGACGTCCATGAAATTGTGACATTTGACATGAGTATCATGTCTATTCTGAAGGGATGAGTTCTTAAATGTCCATATTTCATGGACGTCCCCTGTTTTCCCTCAATTCTTTGCGACCATTGATATTCCTAGTTGAACCCACCCGCAAAACTTATCCAATGGAGTATATAAACCTTGGAATCTGGGACGTGAGGATGTAGCAGGACTTGTACGAAAGACATTTCCATCAACGTGATATGAGGTATGGCTACCAAGAAAGAAGGAACCAATTTCAAAGTATAATCCTTTACCTTCCCTGGTAAACCATGCAAGCTTCCTCTTCTGGCCATCATATTCTTCTTTTGTTGATAATGTGGCTCTCATCCTTATTTAATTGCCTCCTTAATAGGCCTAACGTGCCGGTCAGCGGCGGCTGAAAGCCGTCCGCTGGAGTGGCGGGTTATATGATTCCAAGGCACTAAGAAGACATGTCATTTTCTATCCATTTGATCAAGTTATCTGAAAGTTTAGCTAGTTCAGGGAATATCAACATAGATGCATGTACATTATCACTGGTTACAGGACTAATACTTGAGGGGTGGCCAGAATCATTCCTTGCGGTACGGATTTGGTGTGTAAATGCTGGCCAGTATGCTTCAAATGACTCAAACAACGAGACGGGTACTGCTTGTTTCCTTTGTTTAATCACAGTTTCAATTCCAGTTAGAATCCTCTTAATACGCCAGTCCTCCAAGTCTCTTGGCTTGGTAATTCCTAATGAATCCATTTTCTTGATTAATGATGACTGAACTGCCAGAACAAGGCTTTCAGATGCAGCTCCAACCATAACTGCAGAAGCTTTATAACAAGTAGTATTGTATGTTTTTAAGGCCTCTTTTATATAGGACTGAGCAATTGAATTTATGGCTGTGTTCTTTAACAGAAAAGCCATGTAACCATCAGGGTTACCTGGGTCTCGACTCAAGTTCTCCAATATTTTTCGACCTTGAGCTGTAATATGACAAAAGGGCGGGTCAGAATTTGAGAGATTGCCTCCCCAAGACAATGTTCCGTTTCTAAAAAGGTCATACCAGCATGTAAGTATTGCTTGCTGCATCTCAAGCGATTGTGACCAACCTAATTGTTGATTAAGTTCTTGAAGGATAGCCCCCTGTTGGAGTAATCCACTTGATGAATCTCTACGAATAGAGGCATCCATCTTACTGATGATCTCTAAGAGCTTCGTTCGAATATCAGGTAGTTCCGCCATTCTCTATCTCCTCATATAACGCTGGGCATCAGCCGCGCGGCTATGCCGCGTCGGCCTGGATGCCCTTGTTGGGTAGTTCAAGTTTTCATGCTTGCAATGTTTGAGGTATATCTTTAACTTTACAAAGCATTAGTATAACACGATTCTTTCCTTCAGTTTTTGCGCTAGATTGTGCTTGGTCCATTAATTGAATTACATTTTCATAAGCACAACCTGGCTCTATATCGACAACCCCTATACTCGCAGTTGGACATTGAGATAATCCCCGATCATTACCCCATCTTAAGAATTCAGCTTCTATAGTACACCTTATCTTTTCTGCTAGGTCTAAAGCTGCTGGTTGTCGTAGTCCAGGAGCAAGTGCAACTATTTCATCCCCACCTCGACGGTACACCTCACCTATTTCTTTAAAAAGATCATACACAATTTTACAGTATATACGAATAGCTTCATCTCCATTAGTATGTCCCAAATGCTCATTGACTGCCTTAAAGTTATCGAGGTCCATTTTAAAGGCAGACATCCCCTCACGATTCTGATCCATCTGAATCATAAATTTCAAATCACTTTCCCAATACCTCTGATCTTGTACGACTTGCAGGGGATCTAATAGCCGCCACTTGCGAAGAAGTGGAAATCTGGGGTTATATCGCTCCCATCGGCGCATCCGCCAATAAATAGGATCGCTCTCCAACTCATTGAAGTCATAGGCAACTCTAAGCATTCCCAATATATAGTCAGCGCTTACGACCTGAGATGCCTGCAGTCCTCTAGGGTGAAACATCTTCGTCGCACTGGCAAGTACTCGGACAGCATTCATACCATCACAATCCATCAATTTTTCCTCAAGAGTCATACCTAACAATGTTACTTGTAGTACATTAATATGATCTACGGCTTCCATACCGAAATTGGCTTTAACTGCTGGAATTGAGAACTTCAAATTATTCCAGTCAATAAAATTCTCTATAGAGAAGAGGCCTGGTTGTAAAGATGTAAGCCGCAGCATTTGCTCAAATATCCATGAAACTGAAATTGATTGTTCTTTTAATGATCCAACCTCTTTTTCAGCACATTTGAACCATGTGGAACCTGTTATTTCTTCAAGTATGCGATCACAACATTCCGATGCCAACAAAAGGGATGCAACATCCCCAAGACCAGGCCAAAAAATATCATCTGAAGAATTATCGTTCACTTTACTTGTAGTGCTTATGGTAGCAACTAGGCCCTTAACTCCCTTTCTCTTAACATGATTCAGTAATTGGTAGGCTACACCTGGGCTGGGAACAACTCTCGATGATGGATGAGCGCATTTTTCATAGAAACGACCATCGTTATCATCATCTGATAACCAAATTGCGCCATCAATCTCTGCGCGTAGCATGGAGACCCAGTTTGCGAGCATAGGAAAATCAATTTGAGATTTCATTTCACTTCCTCCACAGGAAGGCCATAAGGTCCCTTGAGTTCTTGTGTTAGGTCCCATCTTGTTCCGATAATAACAGGTGAGTGAGTTGCCACTATACCATAGGAACCGGTTAGTTTAAGAATGCCCATTAGGTCCATCAGGAATCGTGACTGCCATCCAACATGCAGAGAAATTTCTGGCTCATCTACTAAGACCAATCCATTTTCTGGAGCACGGAAAAGCAATTCGTATAAAACCACAAGTTCATGTTGTTCACCTGAAGAAAGACTCTCAAGATTAATAAAGTTACCAGAATCAGTCTGCACACGAAAACCTAAATCCCTATGAAGAGTTAAGTTTTTGTACTTGAAACGTTCATTAACGATATCAATCAGTTTTCCAACGCGCTGTACTAATTCGTCAAATACTGCGAGTTTTTCCTGCACATCTCCGACATAAATTGTCAATGCTTCTTGTGCCCTCCGTACGTCATCTTCTGTGAGATCACGCAATCCACTCTCACTATCAAGAAAACCGAGACTAATCAGGCGCTGTCGCTTATTTTCTAGCTCAGCCATACGATCAAGAATCTCTCTCTCGGGCAACATGGATTCATTCTCGCGAATGAAACGTACTAGACGTTCTGGAAAAGTACGGTCATTTTCTTGAGAATGCTTTGCGTAATCAGCAAGTGCAGATTTAATTCTTTGGACGATATCTTGTGAATACTGATGGACTCGTAAGGAAAACCGTTCATGAGAAGTTGGCTCTAATTCATGAATATTCCATTGTCTCGAATGAGAATGTGATGTCAGTAACGGACTAAGTATTTGCTGAGCTTCAAGCCGTTTTGTTTCGATAAAAAAGACATCCAACTTGTCTGTAATTTCAGGTAGAATAGGTTGTAAAAATTTCTTTGGTATCTTTTTTTTGACATTTGGGAACTTTGCTAGGATCTCGTTAAGGGATAAGAATCGGTCACTAGGATCATAAATCCATCCATTTCCAAATCGTCTATATGGAGCGGGAACTATCTTATCTATTTCATCTAGGAGTTGGTCTGAGATTTCTGGGAACTCAATATCTCTATGCGCATGTATAATATCACCTTTGTTGTTGACCAGTGTGACTTCGAATTTAGGATGCTCACTTCCAGAATATTTTTTCTTAATTGATGCAATTGAGCCGCTGTCAAGAAGGATATTAAATTCAGAAAATGGGATCCTTACAAAGATATTGAGATCATTATTTATAAGTGAAGCTATCATATTTAGCATAACTGTCTTGCCAAAGCCGTTTGGGCCATGGATTATGGTTATATTATCAGGATTAGTTAAAGGAATTGTATGATCGAACGTATGAAATAGTCCTTTTACTTGTATCTCTTTGACTAGCATAACCTCTCCTTATATGAGCAATTTCTCTTGATAAATATTACTTTTATTCTATATGTCACTATTCCTACCCAACGCCGGGCATCAGCCGCGCGGCTATGCCGCGTCGGCCTGCATGCCCTGGTTGGGCCTAAGCCAGAACGTATAATAATAACTCACCGACCAAATAGCTCAGCCTTTTTGATAGCAAACATTTCAGGAGTGAGATTCACCGCATCTCCGACATTGGCAAGATTAGCTAGAGTTATTTTTTTTGATGGATCTTTCTTTTCGATGAAGTATCTACTATAGGCTAGGACTTTATTACTGAAGATGTCAGTAATCCTGCGGTAATACCAAATGGAATTGATGTCCTTATTCAGAGCACCATCTATGACTTCCGTATACACCAAGCATGTACCCAAGGAACTGTTATAATGAAACTCGGGATTTCCCCATACAGAAATTTCTGACACATATTCTTTTTTAAATTCAGATGAAAATTTATATCCGAGTTCAGCACATTTAATCTTTGAGTTTTCTAATTCGCCAGCGAAGGCAGTCATTGAAATACATGATAGCCATATGAATACAGATGCTGACAATTTCATAATAACCTCCTTTTGCATTGCGGCTCAACAATTACTATACTGAACCATTCCGTATTTTGTAATATATATCTCATGTTACGGAATAGATCCATATTTTGAAATTCAAACAATGTGGTAAGGTCATCGAGTCTCAACATTTGACAAAATGAACCAGGTATCATGTTGATTGTTGAGATTTGAACCGCTTGCCTCTCCTTTATGCACCCCAAGGGCACTTCTTTCAGGGCACCTACAGACAAAAGCCATCATTCCTTCTTTTGCAGTGTTTGATTTTCCGCCCGCCCATAATAAAAAACATCCCGGTCATCAAATTCATTTCATTCGTAGCTGGATTTATCTATGTAAACAAAAGCATCTTACGCTCAACAGCATGGATTGTCAAAAGATTTTGAGAAACCATGGGGGCAACGGTGAAAAGTGAATGGTGAATCGTCAAGGGACAATCAAAACAGTTCTCAGATCTTGAATCAAAAGGGGTCAAACCTGCCGTTGACTCTTTAAAATAGAAAGATCCCTCCCCTTTTAGATCCCAACAAAATTTCTCGGCACCAGACCCAATTCCCCCTTGAAACCGGCGAGAGAGTGCAGGGAAAATCCGAAAAACGAGCACTTTTGTCTGAGCGCAGCACAGCTGCGCGAGTTTAAGTGCGAGCGGATTTTTCCTGCGCGAGTGAGCGTACCTGCCAAAGGCAGGCGGTTTCGCGGGGTGCCCTTTCTTTGGTACTTTCTTTTGGCATAAAAGAAAGTACAATGGAATCTCGGCAGTAAGTAAAGGGGCCGGTTGTATTTTTTAAACAGCTTGATTATAGATAACTGCGATAAATCCAGGATCACATTGTATAGAGGTTAGCTATAAGTATCTCTCTAATATCTTCACCTCTTCTTGGATCTCCTATACTCCCATGGCGCTATAGGCTTTGGATCGCCCCATAGCCCACGTTTGCCCTTCTGTGCTTCCGCCTGGAACTTCTTCAGTTCAGGATTGTCAGGGGCATACTGTTTGTAGTGCCAGGCAAGCCCTACCCCAACGAGATCATGGTTAAGGTTCCTGCCTCCAACATGCACCCAGCCGACGGTTCTTCCATACCTGTCTGTATCCACCGGCAGCACATCGACGATTTTCCCAAAGGTCATGTCTGAGGTGAACTGCTTGGCTTTCTGACCGTATGCCTGACCTCTCTCCGGGCAGTCAATGCCATAGAGCCTGATGCGTTCTGCCTCCTCCTCATGCATGACCTTGATGGTATCGCCGTCACTCACACCAACACACTTGCCCTCCCAGGCCCAGGTCAGGCTTGAGACCAGAACAAAGATGCAGACTATCACAGATGCTTTTCTCAGGATCATTGATGTATTCTTTCTAATCGTTGTGTTTAATCAGCTAATACATTCATTCAAATCATTTTTCAATTTTTATCAACGGGATCAAACGGGTCTACCATACGATCTGAACCCGTGAATCTCGGCTCTGTTCCAAGTTCAAAAGACAGGCTGCGAATTATCCGCTTTAACGAGTTAAACATCGGGACATTTCTAAAGAGTTTTATATAGTTAGCATAGACACCTTGAAAAAGAAATGATCAACGCTATTATTCTTATCATTCTGAATACTCATGATATTTTATCTTGTTAACATTGCATTGTAGACCTCTTTGATAGGTCAAAGGATGGTCTTTCTTTTTTATCTCAGACACGTTTGAAGATTTCACAACACAAGCATGAGCAGCCTTGGCTGATGAAAACATTCTCAATGTATAATGAAAGGAGAGTATCTATGAGCTTAAAAGAAAGAGATGTATCGGAAACGTCTGAAGCTGAAATTGCCGTACACTGGGGCGAAGAGGAATACTACTATCCATCCGCAAAGTTTATTGCCCAGGCCAATATGACCGATCCAAAGGTCTTCGAGCGCTTCAGCCTGGAAAATTTCCCGAATTGCTTCAAGGAGTACGCCGATCTTTTGTCCTGGTATGAGTATTGGCATACAACACTGGACACGAGTGACGCCCCGTGCTGGAAGTGGTTCGTCGGCGGCAGGATCAATGCGAGTTACAACTGCATTGACCGGCATCTGGCAAAGAACAAAAACAAAACAGCCATTCACTTCGTTCCGGAGCCGGAGGAAGAAAGAACCGATCACATCACGTATCAGGAGCTCTATGTCAGGGTGAATGAGTTCGCGGCCATCCTGAAGGACTTTTGCGGATTGAAGGCCGGCGATACCGTCACGCTCCACATGCCCATGGTGGCCGAGCTGCCCATTACCATGCTCGCCTGTGCGCGGCTCGGAATCATCCACTCACAGGTTTTCGGCGGTTTCAGCGGCAAGGCGTGCTCGGACAGAATCGTTGATTCCAGCAGCAATGTTCTGATTACCATGGACGCCTATTACCGGAACGGGCAGTTGATCGATCACAAGGAAAAGGCCGATATCGCGGTTGCCGAGGCCGCCAAAGAAAAACACAAGGTGGATAAGGTCCTGGTATGGCAGCGTTATCCAGGCACATACTCTTCTCAGACACCTATGGTTCAAGGCCGCGATTTCTTTGTCAATGATCTGCTCAAAGATTATTATGGTGCCAGAGTAGATCCTGTAGAGATGCCTGCTGAAGCACCGCTGTTCCTGATGTACACAAGCGGAACGACAGGCAAGCCCAAAGGCGCGCAGCACAGCACGGGCGGCTATCTTGCCTATGTGGCCGGGACATCCAAATATATCCAGGACATTCATCCTGAAGATGTATACTGGTGCATGGCCGACATCGGATGGATAACCGGACATTCCTACATCGTGTATGGTCCTCTGTCTCTGTGTGCGTCTTCGGTTATCTATGAAGGGGTCCCCACGTATCCGGATGCGGGCAGGCCCTGGAGGATTGCCCAGAACCTGGATGTAAACATCTTCCATACCGCACCGACCGCCATCCGTGCCCTGAGAAAGGCAGGCCCTGATGAACCGCTGAAATACAACTTTCATTTCAAACATATGACCACTGTCGGCGAGCCGATCGAGCCTGAGGTGTGGAAGTGGTACTACCAGAGCATCGGCAAGGGTGAAGCGGCGATTGTCGACACCTGGTGGCAGACGGAAAACGGCGGTTTCCTGTGCAGCACCATACCGGCCATCAATCCCATGAAGCCTGGCAGCGCCGGACCGGGCGTACCGGGTATTCACCCGATCGTTTATGATGATGACGGCAACGTTGTTCCCCCTGGCAGCGGCAAGGCGGGGAATATCTGCATACAGAATCCCTGGCCCGGAAGTTTCCAGACCATCTGGCATGACAGGGATCGTTACGTCAGCCAGTATTATGAAACATATTGCAAGGATCCAAAGAGCAAGAGATGGCAGGACTGGCCCTACAAAACCGGAGACGCTGCGGTTGTCGCTGAGGATGGATATGTCCGTATACTCGGGAGAATAGACGATGTCATCAATGTTTCAGGTCACAGGCTCGGCACAAAGGAAATCGAATCAGCCGCTCTGATCGTTGCAGAGGTTGCAGAGGCAGCCGTTGTCCCGGTGAAACACGAAGTGAAAGGAAAAGAGCCGGATTTGTATGTTGTTTTAATGCCAGGACACACTCCGAGCGATGATCTTGCCAAGAAGGTTCAGGATGCGATCGTTACGGAAATTGGAGCGATTGCACGGCCGAGAATGGTGTGGATTGTGGCAGACATGCCGAAGACCAGGTCGGGAAAGATTATGCGCCGCGTACTGAGCGCTATCTCCAATGGCACGGAGGTCGGTGATGTCATGACACTGGCGAATCCGGAAATCGTGAGTGAAATAACAAAAATGGTCAAGGAGAAATTAGGATCAGCTAAGCGCTCATGAAGATAAGGGATGATCTGATGTCATCGAAGGTTTTGCAGGAGCACCTTCAGCCGCGACAACGCCAAGAAGCAGGTCTGACTACAGTCGCGGCTGAACCCGCTCCTACATCCATAGAAAGATATCAAATCCAAAATGTGGGATACAATGGGGGAGAACATGAAGGATTTAATAGTTGAGAAACTGGATGTATGGTCCGCCGTCATTGACGACAAACCCGGCGGTCTGGCGAAGATACTCACCGGCTTAAAGGATACCGGCGCAGATCTTGACTTCGTCCTTGCAAGACGCTCGCCGGATAAGCCCGGCTCAGGGGTCGTGTTTATCTCACCTCTGCGAGGCGATAGAGAGACCAGGGCGGCGTCTTATCTGGGCTTCAATGTCGTAAGAAGTCTGGATTCGTTACGGGTGGAAGGTCCGAACAGGCCGGGAATTGCCGCAGAAGTAACTGAGAAAATCTCTTCTGCGGGAATCAACCTCCACGGATTGTCCGCGGCAATTATCGGGCCGAAGTTTGTCATGTATATCAGTTTTGACAGCGATGAAGACACGACAAAAGCGGCTGCGCTCCTTAAGAAGGAGGACTAGACGATCCCGGGAACGAAAGAGATCTTCCAGAAGGAGAAGAGTATGCCCACATACGAATATAAATGCCAGGACTGTAAAAAGATATTTATGCTCATTCAGAGCATTGCTGACCATGGCAAGGCTAAAGTCTCGTGTCCGGAGTGCAAAAGCAAAAAGGTGAAGCCGGTCATCTCAATCTTTTCCGCCAAGACCAGCCGGAAGAGTTGAGCTCGGTGGGACCTCAGCAATTTAGACTGTAGGCTAAAGGCTGTTAGGTCTATGGTTACGGCTAAGTCCATTTTTCCTATCTCCGGCCTTTTATCTTTTTATCCTGTGCTAACAGTCTATTAGTCTTCAGCCTAACAGGCTATTTCTTGAATTCTGTTTTCATATAAATGTACAGGGCCTGAAATCCATATTCAATCACAGTGGGTTAAACCTGATCCACTTTGAATAACTCGGCAACAGACCGAAGAAAACCCCTTGAAGCCGGTGAGCGAGGGAGAGAAAAAATCCGGAAAATGAGCAATTTTGTCTGAGCGTAGTGGAACGGAGCGAGTTTAATTGCGAACGGATTTTTCTCGAGTGAGTGAACGTATCCGCCGCGGCGGAGCGGCTTCGTGGGGTGCATTTCTTTGGTTCCGTTTCTTTGTGCATGCAAAGAAATGAACAAAAAAAATGGTGGGCCACATAGGATTTGAACCTATGACTTCTACCGTGTGAAGGTAGCGCTCTCCCCCTGAGCTAGTGGCCCGTGTTTATGGGCAGGAATATACAGTCCGTCCCTGTGGGTGTCAAGAGGAATATCCCCTTCGAACTCATGATTGTGAAGAGTTTTTGAAGAGGCCAATGCCCCGAGATAAGGGGGGATCTATTCTATGGGTATGGAAAAATAGAACACGCTGCCCTTGTTCAGCTCGGATCTCACCCAGATGTCTCCTCCCATCACGTTGACGGCCTTCTTCACGATGGACAGACCGATGCCGGTTCCCTCGGCATGTTCCTCATACGTCCTGAAGAAGATGTCGAACACGTTTTCCAGATGTTCCTCGGAGATCCCCATGCCGTTGTCCTTGACATAGAAGACATGGGTGGTGGGCTCCTGCTGATACCCGATCCGGATGGTGAGGTCCCTGTCCGGGTCGGCATACTTGATGGAATTGGAGATAAGGTTGGAGAAGACCTGAATGAGGCGGATCCTGTCGGCCTTTATCCTCGGCAGTGCCACGTCAATAATGATGGTGCCGCGTTTTTCATCCAGCTGTGAGGCCATCTCAACGGATATGTCGTCTATCAGCTTGGCCACCGGGAATTCTTCCTTCTTCAGCCTGAGATTCTCCACTGCCGAAAGAGTCAGGAGGTTGGAAACGAATCGCTCCATGTGGTTGCCGCTCTCCTGTATTGCCCGCATGTACTCCTGTTCCTTATCGCTCAGTTTCGTCCTGGCAGACCTCATAAACCGCTCGCAGAATCCGTTGATCGCGATGATGGGGTTTTTCAGGTCGTGGGACACTGTGGATACCAGGGTCCGCAATTCTTCATTACGCTGACGGATAAGGTTCAGGGCATCGTTGAGCTCTTTGGAGGTGTCGGCAATTTCCTGGAACAGGATGATGTTTTCCATCACGGTGCCCATGTGAACACCGATGGTGATCAGCAGGCGTTCGTCATCGGGAGAGATAATCCTCTGCCCGAATGACCCGATGTTCATGACGCCGATGAGGCGTGTCCGGGAATACAGCGGAATAGAGGCAAAGGACTGTATCCCCTGCTTCTTGAAGACAAGCGAGCTCACCCGGTGGTCTTCCTGGGCATTGACGATGATGATCGGCTCACCCTTTTGTGCAACCCTGCCCGCTATGCCCTCGCCGATATCGAGCTCCCGTATGGACTGTGCCACCTCTTCCGGGATCCCGTAGGAATAGGCACACTTGAGTTTCTGTTTTTTCTCGTTCAGCAGGTAGATCCATCCCACCTCGATATTCATGATCTGCAGCACCTGGGACAGGGTGTTCTGCAGGACCTCTTTGAGATCAATGGAGGAGCTGAGTGTCTTGGAGATCAGGTTTACCGCTGCGAGGTCCTGGTTCTGCCGCAGGAGCCTCTGTTCCAGGGCCACCTTTTCCGTGACATCCCGCAACAGTGCAATGGAGGTTCCGGGCCGCTCCTCGATAAAATGGAAGTTGCCCTCGAGGATCTTCTGCCCGGAGCGGGTGTTGACATTGATCCGCGCGAAGAAGGTCTTGGCGAAGTTCTCCTTGAGCAGGAACAGATCCTTTCTGCCTTTTTCGTCGATAAGATCGAACAGCTCTTTGCCGATGATCTCGTGAACCGGCAGATCCAATATGGTGGTGAACGCCGGATTGCAGAAGGTTATCTGTCCGTGGCTCAGGATGATGATGGCATCAGGGGCGCCCTCGATAATCTGCTTGTATCGACCTTCGCGCGCAAGGCCGCCGCTGACGTAATCACCGATGAGCAGGTACACCGCATCGAGCTTGTAGCCGATGATATTGATGAACCCCTGCGCCTTGACCCGGGGGGAGCTCAGGGTTTCGACAATGAGGGAAAAGGGCTTGTCGGTCTCGATCAGTCTCTTGAGCTGCTTTTCCAGCCGCTCATCGACGAGAAATTTGTGGATGAGCGCATAGAGGGATTTCCCGACAAACGGCAGTTCGGACGACGCGATATTGGACTCGAAGACCGGATTGATATACATCACGGTGCCGCTCGCATCGAATGCACAAACCGCAAACGGCGCGGTATTGAACACATTCTTTACCTGGTTGAGCAGCTTGTCCATAGGAAATTATTCCAGTGTGTACGACTCTCCGGCCTGCAGGATATGTACGGCAGTCGTGCTGATGGCCGAGAGTCTCAGTGCATCGTCTGCCGAACCCACAATGTCGCCGAAGTGAATGGGGATCACATGGTCCGTCTGCAGATCCTTGAGCGCCATACCGGCCTCCTCGGCCGTCATGGTGTAGGTGCCGCCGACCGGCATGAGCACGATGTCTGCCTGGAGTCCCTTCATCTCGGGTATGTGGTCCGTGTCACCGGTGTGGTATACCCTTTTCCCGCCCAGGGTAACCACGTACCCCACCCACTGATTTTCCTTCGGGTGAAAGTTCTTGTCGATGTTGTATGCCGGTACGGCCTCTATGAGGACATCCCCTAGTGCCAGTCGCTGCCCCGGTTTCACCACGTCGGTGACATATCCTGTGGACATGGGGGCTACTATCCTGGTCGCATCGTTCGAGAGCAGCTCCAGGTCGTCCTCGGAATAGTGGTCGTAGTGCTCGTGGGTGATGAGGATGATGTCTGCCCGGGGAAGGGGTTTGCCGATTTTCCAGGGGTCGATGTAGCAGACGGTTTTCCCGGCCCTGACCTGGATACTTGCATGGCCTAACCACGTAATCTCTATGGACATACAGCACCTCCATCGGGAATATCCTGCTGATTAAATTGAATATATATAGCATAATACAGCACAGGGACTCCTGTTTCAATACTAATTACACTTTACTGGAGCAATCCGCTATACTATGAAAAGGAAATTCATGAATTTATACAAACTTACCCTCATCCCCCTGTTCTCTGCCCTGACCGCTGCCGGCTCATTCATCAGGATACCCATCGCCCCGGTTCCCATAACGCTTCAGAATTTCTTTGTGATCATGTGCGGCATCCTGCTCGGTCCACGGGCAGGGGCTGTAAGTCAGATCATCTACCTGCTTATCGGCCTCATCGGGCTGCCGGTCTTTTCCGGCGGCGGCGGGCTGAGCTATATCATGAAGCCGTCGTTCGGGTATCTCCTGGGCTTTGTCTGCGCCTCTGCGGTTTCCGGATACATCATGAAGGGCAGACCGTTCACTGCAGTCAACATATTCATCGCATCAGCCGTGGGCATGCTGACCATATACCTCGTCGGGACGCCCTATCTCGCCGGGTATTTTTATTACATCATGGATAAACCCGACGCCATTGGCATCGCCATAAAGACCGGGATGCTGCTGTTTATCCCCGGGGATCTCCTGAAATGTCTCGTGCTCGGCCTGATTCTTCCCAAGATTGGACAGCTCGGGGCGATACGGAAAGGCTGAATCCTCAGGCAGGCTCACTTCGCACATGGCCTCGAGCATGCCCTAAGGAGATGGTGAGAAGAGACTGCTTGTATCCCGCCCTGCCCTGCAAGGCCGATCAGCTATGACAGAGGCAGGACGGGTTCACACTGTCTGAGTGCCGGTTGCGGCAGCTACTTGTTGAAGGCGCCGAGTTGGCACGGGGTGATCTTGAGTCCGAGAGAATCCGCGGCATTGCCTACCTCGGCGCGGATCATATCTGCCTGGTCGGCGATCTCCCACAGGTCCAGGCACGAGATCCTGCCATCGACAGCCTTTGCCTTGATGAGATCGAGGACCTCCTGAGGCACCTCCACCTTCCTGCCGAGGATCTTATACCCGGACTGGCCCTTTCTCCCGTATCCGAAGAGACCGAGCTGGCACATATAAATGCGAACCCCAAGCTCTGTTGCCGCATCGCCTGCCTCGAGTGGAGTGATGTCGAGGGATGAGGCGATGAAATGAATCACGGGGCACGGCATCTTGTCTTTTTCCCCATAGATTTCGAACATGCCCTTAATCTTTTTGATGTCCATGTGCGTTCCTCCTATTCGATGATGATGAGGGCATCTGCCACTTTCGGCTGGCCCTCTGCTATGATGATGGGGTTTAAATCTATCTCTTTTATCCGGGGGAAATCAAGGGCTATCTGCCCCAGTTGCACAAGGATATCCGCAATGGCCTCCCGGTCCGCCGGCTTCATGTTCCTGTAGGGCCCGACGAGCACACGCGAAGAGAGGCCCTCGATCATCTCGAGGGCATCGCACCTGCTCAAAGGGGCCATGCGTATGGTGAAGTCGTTCAATGCCTCGGCAAAAACCCCGCCGAGACCGAACATGACACAGGGCGGGAACCCTGGGTGCGTACTGATGCCGGCCATAAACTCCCTGTCGCCGCGTAGCATCTCCGCCACGAGCACCGCACAGTCCTGTTCCTTTGCTCTCAGGCGGTGGAATGCCCGCGCAAGGGAGTCATCGTCAGCGATGTTCAGGTACACCATGCCCTCTTCGGTCTTGTGGGTGATGTGCTGCGAGCAGGCCTTGAGGACCACCGGGTATCCGATCTCCCGGGCATGTCCCAGGGCCTCTTCCAGGTGATCGGCGATCATTTCCCTGGTTGTGGGTATGTTGTAGGCCTTGAGGAGGTTCTTCGCCCGATACTCATCGATGGCGCCTTGCCGGCTCTGCTGCATGATCTCCTGTGCCTGGCCGGGGATATTGGCGCATGGCCGTACCGGCTCGTCGTGATCCCTCGACCTGATGAGGAGGTGCCGGTAGAGTGCCGCCATCGCCTTTGCCGCCTTCTCGGGGGCATCGAAGGTGGGGATGCCGTTTTCATGGAAGACCCGTATGCAATGGTCTTCCCTGCCAAAAAATGACGATATCATGAGCGGTTTGCCATAGGCCGCCGGCATTCTCAGCAGCGGCTCCATCGATATCTCCCCCATCTTCTCGAACTGTTCTGCCGATACCGGGACATATTCCTTGAGAAAGGGATAGAGCATATTCATGAAACCGGTGTCCATGATGCCGTGGATAATGACTCCGTCGATCTCGTCCGATTCGAACAACACCTGGGGTATCTTCTCGGTGAGGGTGTCCATGTCGATATGAAAGGTGAGATCCACGGGATTCTTTGCACTGGCATGACCGGGAAGAAACGCGCTCACCCTCTCCTGGATCCCTTGTGAGAATTCCGGCACCTCGAGCCCGTTCGAGTTGCACGTGGTGGCGATACCCGAGCCTGGCCCCCCCGAGTTGGTGAGGATCGCTATACGGCGGCCCCGTAAAGGAGGCTGCGTGGCGAGTGCCCAGCCTGTAGAGTAGACCTCTTCGATGGTATCCACCCTGATGATTCCTGCCTGCTCGAACAGGCCGTCATAGAGATAGTCTGGCCCGGCCATCGCGCCGGTATGGCTCGATCCGGAGCGTGCTCCGGCCTCTGTCCCGCCCACATACTGGGCCACGATGGGCTTGTGTCTGCTCACCTGCCGGGCGACTTCGAGAAACCGTCCGGCGTCTCGTATGCCCTCGATGTAGAGGCCGATGGCCTTTGTGTCTTCATCGTCTCCCAGGTATTCGAGGCAGTCGGTGATATCGGTATTGGCCTCGTTGCCCACGCTGATGGCCTTGCTCATCACGATGCCCTTCTTGTGGAGATAGCTCACGATCTGGGCAATGTACGTGCCGCTCTGGGAAGCCAGGCCGAGCTTGCCCTTGCGATCGAGGAGAGGTCCTACGGTGATGTTCAGCGGGAGATGGGTGTTGATGATCCCCAGGCAGTTGGGACCGAGGAAACGGATGCCGTAGGTGTCTGCTATCTCAACGATCTTCTGTTCGAGCCCGAGGCCGGCATCACCGGTTTCCTTGAACCCTGCGGTGATGATGACGGCGTGAGTTGTCCCCAGGCTTCCGAAGTCTTCGAGCATCTCGGGAACGAGCCTGGTGGGCACCACCAGGACGGCAAGATCCGGGGCATAGGGCAGTTCCCCGACGGACGGGTATGCCTTTCTGCCGAGAACGTGCCCGTGTTTCGGATGTACCGGCAGCACCTCTCCGGGAAAACCGCTCTTAATGAGGTTGAGGAACTGTATGGTCCCCATGGTCCTGAAATTGTTGCTTGCCCCCACAATGGCGATGGATGACGGGTTCATGATCACGTTCAGCGGGTTGTATCGCATGAAGCTCTCTCCTTTCAAGATGGGTATATTGCATAATAAATTTAAGTGCCACTCAAGGGAATTATAACAGTTTGTTGTTCGAAAATATACTGTTTTTCCTGCAAAATGCCACCTCGTGGTGATTTATCGCAGATTCACCTCCGGAAAAAGATGCTGTTGCGATCTGGCACTGCAACGCTATATGATACCCGGATGCATGTCTGGCATTGGATCAAGTCTTCTCAGGCATACCGGGGGATCTCACGATTCATCCTCTGGTATACCAGGCTGTTGAACAACCCGTCCCAGACCACCCGGACCCTGAGCCTGTCGGTGCTGCTCGCTGTCGCCTTTGTCTCCCTGCTCGGCATCTTCGAGATCATCGACCCCTACCCGCTCAAAGACTGGATTTACCTGCGGCTGACCCTGCAGGATCTCGGCCCTGCAGGGGGTATCCTCTACATCGCACTGGTCGCTGTCCTGTCACTCATCTCCCCCATCAGCCTGTTCATCATGACCGGGGCCGCGAGCTTCGGCCCGCTGCCGGGGATCGTGCTTTCATACGTTGGGGCCATCCTCAATGCGAACCTCACCTTCTTTCTCGTCAAGGGGCTGTCCATAGAACGGGCCTGGGGAGCGGACAGAAGATCATCGAGGATCAAGCGGGCAATCCAGGACAACGGCTACCCTCTCGTCCTGATCCTGCAGCTGCTGACCCTCATACCGTTTATTGCCATCAATTCGGCTGCAGCTGCCTCGGGTGTCTCCTGGAAAGATTTCATGCGGGCAACGAGCATGGGGATACTGCCGTGCATCTTCATCTACTCGTTTCTCGGAGACCTGCTCGTGTCAGCGTTCCTGACCCCGCGGGTGTACTTTGCCTTCCTCTGCGTGGTGGCCGTGTGCCTCATTGTCATGGCCCTGAAAAAGGGTAATGCCAAGCTCAGAGGCAAACGCCAGGATTAAGTGCCCGATAAAGGCATCGTGCCGAAAATCAGGGAAAATCTCGAGCAGGCCGCAGGAATTTTCCGCATGTTCCGGCCCGAAGGTCCGTCCCACGAGGTCACGGTTGACCCGCAGCGGCACAACCCCCTGCAGGAGCAGGCATCCCCTGGAACGCAGCAGCGCGATCCCCATGAGTTTCCTGCCCTCGATCACCAGTTCCACCGGGGATGAGCGGGCAAAACAGACCGGAGAGAACCGGGTATCCTTTCCTTCCATCCGCACCGCAAGGCCGCAGTCCCTCAGGGCGCGGGCAAAGACCCGCGAGATGCAGGTATAGGCCGGGGTGATGCCATGGGCGAACATGCCTGTTTCGGGTACGGAGATGCTGAAGGTGATATCGTGGTCGTGAAGAACGGCCCCGCCGCCGGTGGGACGCTGGATTACCGGTATGGTGAGGTGGCGGTCGAAGGTCGTGAAATGGTTCTGGTGATGACCGATGGTAACGGCAGGCTCATCCCAGTCGTAGATGCGGACGATTCCGTCAGCCTGCCCTGCCTGCACCGCCTCGAAGAGCCTGAGATCGCTCTCCATGTTGGAGAGCGATGAGCACTGCCCCTCAGCGATGAGGTGCCAGTGGTTCATAGCTCTTCGATAATGAAGAGCTGATCCCCATACCCTACCCTCTCGCCGTCCTGCTTGAGAATGGCCGTGACAATACCGTCCACATTGGATTCAATCTCGTTCATGAGCTTCATTGCCTCGATGACACACAGCACCTTGTCTTTGCTCACTTTGTCGCCGACCTGGACGAAGGGCTGCGTCTCGGGAGACGCTGACCGGTAAAAGGTGCCCACCAGGGGAGAGGTGATGGTAACGGTGGGCCTTTCTATCGCGGCAGTCTTTTTCTTCTCGGTCTCCTTGGCCCGGAGATTACTCGTCTCCTGGGACGGGGTGCCCCGTATGATATGGATGCGTTCCGGTGTCCACTCCAACTCCACCACATCGGTGTTTTTGATGAGTTCTATGAGTTCTTTAACTATCTTGAGATTCATTTAGCTCACTCTCTCAATGTACTCTCCGGATCTTGTATCCACCTTTACAATGTCACCCTCGTTGAGGAAAAGGGGTACCTGAACGGTCAGCCCTGTCTCGAGCTTTGCCGGTTTCGAACCGCCGGATGCGGTATTGCCCCGAACGCCAGGATCTGTCTCGGCGATTTCCAGCTCGACGAACATGGGCAGATCGATGCCGATGGGTGCGCCGTTATGGAAAAGGAGCTCTACCTCTATGTTTTCTTTCAGGAAACCGACTGCATCGCCCATATGGTCTTCGGTAAGGGTCATCTGATCGTAGGTCTCGGTGTCCATGAAACAATACCCTGAATCGTCCCGGTAGAGATACGACATTTTCCGTTCCTCAAGGTTGGGAACATCGACCTTCTCACCCGAACGGAAGGTCTTCTCCAGGACATTGCCGGAAATGAGGCTCTTCATCTTTGTCCGTACGAAAGCCCCGCCCTTGCCCGGTTTTACATGCTGAAACTCCACAATGGTAAGAGGCTCACCTGCGATCTCGATCTTCAGACCTTTCCTAAACTGTGCTGTTGAATACTGCATTGGTTCTCCCCTATCTGAGTACTTGTATGGCATCCTTATCAATATTTGTAATACGCTGGCAAGAATTATCTGTGATGACGAGCGTGTCTTCAAGCCGGATACCGAACTTGCCGGGCAGGTAAACCCCGGGTTCTACGGTCACGACCATGGTATCTTCCAGGACATCGTCCGACCGGGCAGACAGCGTGGGCGTTTCATGCACCTCCATGCCTACCCCGTGACCGAGACCATGGCCGAAAAAGCGTCCGAACCCCTTGGACTCGAGATACCCCCGTGCCAGTTTGTCCACCTTCGATGCCTTCGCGCCGGCACTCAGGCCCTCGATCGCACGTTTCTGTGCGGCTCGTACATGGCGGTATGCCTCTGCAAACTCGTCTGTCGGATTCCCGGTGAATACGGTTATGGTCTGGTCCGAACAGTAGCCCTCATACACAGCCCCGAAGTCTATGACTACCGGCTCTCCGGCATGAATGACCTTTTTCGACGCAACGCCGTGGGGCATGGCAGACCTCGGACCGGAGGCGACGATGATCTCGAACGAGGGCGCGCTGGCCCCGAGCCTTCTCATCTCGAACTCGAGGTCGAGGGACACATCGGCTTCCCGGCGTCCGACCAGGCCGCCGGCCAGTATCCTCGCCAGGGCCTCTTCAGCGATGGCGGCAGCCTTCCTGAGCAGAACCAGCTCGTCGTCCCCCTTTGTCGACCGCAGGTATCTGAGCTGTTTTCCCAGCGGGGTTATCTCTATGCCCTTGAACAGGTCCTTGATCTGGATGAAGCTGTCCACGTCGATTACGTTGGACTCGATACCCAGGGACTTGATGCCCAGGCCCGTCATGTGCTCGTAGATCTCTTCCCACCGTTTCGATATCTCCACGACTTCGGTCGCTGCCTCCTGCTGTGCCTGGAGTGTATTGCGCGAATCGACAAACAGCGACGCAGCGGTCTCCGTATAGACAACGACCCCGTCAGAACCCTTGTATCCGGTCGTATAGGTAACATTCGGCCGGGAGTAGAGGAGTATGGCATCGAGCCCCTTGAGATATTCCCGTGCCTTAGTGAGTCTTTTTTTCATAAAGCTCCTTGAGTGCCTCTATCGCCAGCACATAGCCGAACGGGCCGATCCCGGTGATGGTGCCCGCGGCAATGTCTGAGAACAGGTTTGTCTGCCTGAAGGATTCCCGGGCGGCTACGGTGCTGATGTGCACCTCGATGAAAGGAATCCTGACGCAGAGCAGGGCGTCGCGGATTGCCACCGACGTATGGGTATATCCTCCGGGATTGATGATGAAGCCGTCGACACCGAGACCAGGTGCCGAATGGATCCTCTCGATGATCTCACCCTCGTGATTCGACTGGAAGAAGAACACCTCTATTCCGAGTTCACCAGCCCTGGAGCCGACACGGTCCTCTATCTGCCGAAGCGTCGTGGAGCCGTAGATCGCCTGTTCCCGGGTGCCCAGCATGTTCAGGTTCGGTCCGTTGATCATCATAACCTTCATTTCTTCAACCTCTTCAACCAGGTCTCGAGGGTTTTCAGGATGTATATGTCCTGAACTCCCAGGGCCTCTTTTCTGACATCAGGGGCCAGCGCAGCCGTCTGCTGCACCCGCGCGTAGATGTCCAGCGCCTCTTCGTAGTGCCCCTGCATTGCATAGATCTTGGCCAGTTCCACGGATGGCTCGCTCAGGAGCGATCCTTCCTCCTCGGGGGCGTCCAGGATGTCCTGGGCCTCGTCATCATCGGGATAGAAGAGCGCGTATCGGCTCAGGCAGTGTTTTGCGCTGTCCAGGTCACCCTGCTGCCGGTAGATCAGTCCCTGGTAATAGAGGGCCTTCATCATCTTCTCCGCCTCCCTCGCGACCTCGTCGAAGACGCTCAGTGCCTCTTCATCCCTGCCGAGCTTGTACAGCGAAATGCCGAGGATCAGCTTCTCTTCCGGGCTGGAGGGACTGGGGGCAGCGGATACTATGTCGAAGAACCTGCCTTCATCAAAGGCCTTTTTCAAATCCATGGAGAAACCTCGTATATGCCTCTAGAACTTCAGAATCAATGAGTTTTTTTACGGTAACATCACCGATAGCCGGTGTCAACACAAAGTGCAGGCCCTCCCTGGAGCCCTTCTTGTCCATGGCGATGGCTCCGGCCACCTCATCCGGACCCGGGAAGGCAAACCCCTCGGGTATGATCCCCTCGCGGCGGATCAGTGCCTGTATCCGTTCGAAGCCCTCTTTTTCGAGCAGGCCCAACTCCCGGGAAAGCCATGCGGCAAAGACCATCCCCGCTGCTACTGCCTGGCCATGAGAGATCGAGTAGTTCCTGACCTGCTCAATGGCATGGCCCAGGGTATGCCCGAAATTCAGGATCCTCCGCACGCCCCCTTCCCGCTCGTCCCTGCCCACGACCAGGGCCTTGTCGCGGCTGCACGAGGTGACGAGCCTGACCGGGTCGAAGGGGGGACCGTTCTCGAGGTATCCGAACAGGCCTTTGTCCATGATTATGCCGTATTTGACCGCCTCTGCCAGGCCATTCTTCATCTGGATGTCATCGAGCGTCCCGAGAAACCCCACATCGCTCAGGACAAAGAGCGGCTGGTGGAACGTGCCCACGAGATTCTTGCCGAACGCGCTGTTCACGGCGGTCTTGCCACCGATGCTGGAATCCACCTGTGCCAGGAGCGTTGTCGCCACATGCACCACCGGGATGCCCCGCATGTAGATGCTGGCCGCAAAGCCGCCAAGGTCACCGGTAACGCCGCCCCCGACAGCCACGCACATCCAGTTGCGGTTCACCCGCGAGACGAACATCTCACGGAGAACATCGCCGAGAAAGGCATACGACTTGGACTCCTCTCCCGGGGGAACCTCCATGATGTGGTGCACGAACCCGGACAGAGACTCCTTGATGGCGCCCCGATGAAGCCTCAGGACATTCTCATCCGCCAGGACAAAGACCCCTTCCGGTTTCGCGTGCCTGCCGAGCAGTGCTGGAAAGTCACGGAAGATACCGTCGCCTATATATACCGGATACGCCCTGTCCGGCAGTATCACCGGGATCGGCTCGTAGCATCCCTCAACCTGCGACCAGATCTGTTCGGCAAGTTCACGCGGCGTGGAGCCGTCGGTGTCGATGATCAGGTCGGCGTCTTCATACGCCGCTGTCCTCGCTGCCAGGAGGGAGCGGGCATCCCCGTTCCACAGGGGCCTGTTCGAGTCGCTGGGGATTCGCTGCTGCAGGGTCTCGAAAGACGCCCGCAGATGGACGATGACCCCGCACGCCTTCATGAGTTCCCGGTTGGCAGGGGCTGCGGGCAGCCCCCCTCCTGTCGCCACGACAGCCTGTTCGGTCCGGCCGGCAATGCCGGCCAGTGCGTTCTTCTCGAGCAGGCGGAAGGCCTCTTCCCCGGCATGGCGGAAGATTTCCGGTATGGTGGTGCGGGCCGCACCGGTTATGACCTCGTCGAGGTCGACAAAGGGCCTGGACAGGAGGCTCGAGAGCTCCCTGCCCACCGTGGTCTTCCCCGAACCCATGAACCCGGTGAGAAAGATCACAGGGACTCTCCGTATGCCCTCTGCGCTGCAACGGCCTGTTTCAGGGATTCCATGTCCGGTGCAAGGCAGCTCAGGAGGAGTGCCTTCGAGACGGCTATCATGGCCATGGCCTCGCCCACGACAGAGGCCGCGGGGACGGCGCAGCAGTCCGAACGTTCGTACTGGGCCTGTGCCGGCGATCCATCGCGCAGGTCGAAGGATGCGAGCCCTTTCCTGAGGGTCGGGATGGGCTTCATGGTACATGTGACCACGACAGGTTCACCGTTCGACACCCCGCCTTCCATGCCGCCGGCATTGTTCGATTTCCGCCTCCTGGGCACGGACGGCACCAGTTCATCATGGACCTGTGAGCCCGGCAGCCCGGCACAATCGACACCGAGCCCGATCTGAACGGCCTTGATGCCCGGTATGGACATGAGGTGTGCCGATACCAGCGTGTCGAGCCGCTGGTCCCACTGGGTATAGGAGCCGATGCCTGCCGGCAACCCGGTGAGGACCACCTTGAATTCTCCGCCGATCGTGTCGCCCTGGTCTCTCACCGTGTCGATGGCTTCCTCCATGGCAGATGTCGTTGCGGAATCGGGACAGAACACGCTCGATGCGTCCCTTTCCTGCCGGTCGAACCCTCCCTCGAAGGCGACTTCTCCGATCCGGGTCACCCACGAGCATGCCTCGATGTCAAGACAGCGGAGGAAAGACCTGAGAAGACCCCCGGCAGCGACCCTTCCGGCCGTCTCCCGGGCGCTCGAGCGCTCGAGGACATTCCGGAGGTCTGTGTGCCTGAAGCGTGCGGCGCCTGCCAGGTCGGCATGGCCGGGCCTGGGGGTAAAGAGTTCTCTGCCCGGCACGATCTTCCAGGGGTCCATATACTCCTCCCAGTTCTCGAAGTCCCGGTTCCACACGGCCATCAGGATGGGACTGCCCAGCGTTATCCCTCCCCTGATCCCGGAGAGCACATCCACCCGGTCCTGCTCGATAGCCATCCTGCCACCCCTGCCATAGCCCTTCTGGCGGCGTGAGAGATCCGCATCGATCAGGGCATGCTCCACCGTAAGCCCGGCCGGCAGACCATCGAGAAAGGCGAATATCCCCCTGCCGTGGGACTCACCCGCTGTGTAGAAAATAAGCATTGAACCTCCCCTGAATAAGACACTCCGGGAGAATTATCACGGATAAAGACAGCATTTGTCAACCGCTACGGCAAGGAAAAACCGTGCTCCCCGGGTTCACTCCTTCAACACACGACAATTTACCACTTGAAATGCCATGCGATATCTGTCATATCCCATGCATGATGAATGGAAAGCTCAACAGGTTTTATGGCTATTATTTCTGGTACTTCAGGGTGGGGCCACCTGTGGGTTGATCCGTTCCTTAACCGGACAACAAGGCCGTGGGTGGTTCTTCCTCCCACGGCCTTTTTTTATGCCCTGGGACGAGACGCCTGACGGCCATGAATACTAGGAGGTGCATATGATTATTTCCATGAAAAAGGCAGCAACACCCGAACAGATCGATCACGTCAAACAACTGATCGAGGAGTTCGGGTACCGGGTCCACGAGAGCCGGGGATCGGAGCGCGTCGTGTTCGGGGCAATCGGTGATGAACGGGGCAAGGAGCGCCTGACCTGTCTGGAAGCGCAGCCGGGCGTGGAGAAGGTTATCCGCATACTCGCACCGTACAAGCTGGCCTGCCGGGAAACCAAACCCGAACCAACCCTCATCGATCTGGGGCTCGGGGTAAGGGTCGGAAACGGGAAACTGCTGGTGATTGCAGGTCCCTGTGCCGTGGAGTCGCAGGAACAGATCATGACCGTGGCCGAATCAATCAAACACAGCGGCGCCCACATGCTCAGGGGCGGGGCCTTCAAACCCAGGACATCACCCTATGCGTTCCAGGGGCTCAGGAATGACGGGCTCGTCCTGCTCGCCGAGGCACGGGAAAAATACGGCCTGCCGGTCATTACCGAGGTAATGGATATCGCCGGCATCGAGGTGATCTCCGAGTATGCCGACTGTCTCCAGGTGGGAGCACGCAATATCCAGAACTTCCAGCTTCTGAAGGAGGTGGGCAAGACGAACAAGCCCGTACTCCTCAAGCGTGGCCTGTCCACTACCATCGAGGAATTCCTCATGTCTGCCGAGTATGTGCTTTCCGGCGGCAACAGCAATGTGATCCTGTGCGAGCGGGGCATCAGGACCTTCGAGACCGCCACGCGCAACACCCTGGATATCTCTGCGGTGCCTGTCCTCAAGGAAAAGACCCACCTGCCGGTGATCGTTGACCCTTCGCACGGTACGGGGCATGCACGCTATGTCGAACCCATGGCCTTCGCTGCAATAGCAGCCGGTGCCGACGGACTCATGATAGAGGTCCATCCCAGGCCCGAGGAGGCCCTCTCCGATGGTCCCCAGTCTCTCAGGCCCAACGAATTCGAGAAATTGATGGAAGGCATCAGACGCATAGCCGCTGCCGTGGGCCGGGAGGTATGAGGGTCTTGTCTTTTCTTCAAGAAGATACTACACTTGATGCATGGCATATTTTGTGCCCGGGCAGAGGGGACTCATCATAAAGAGCTCCGCACTTGCGGAACACATCATCTCCAAGGAAACGAAGTGGAGTGCAGGGGAGCTCTATGATCTGAAAACGCATGTCGAGATGAACGAGACGGAAAAGAAAGACGGGGTATTTGCGCACCTCGTGCGGATCGAACCGGAACATGGCCAGTGGCCGCACCACTATCGCATCTGCCTTCAGGACAAAACCATATTCGATTTTCTCGGCAGGAACAGCGATGTCGACATCCTCTCGTTCATCACCTTCATCATAACCCACGAACTCGTCCATATACACCGGTTCGCCACAGGCAAGGCCGACTTCTACCGCCATCATGACGATGAAGAGGTCTATGTCGATTCGCTGACCCGGCTGTTCATGGCCAAGAACCCGATTACCGGACTGAACAAGGTGCTCGTTCTCCTTGACAAACTCGAAGCGGCGCCACTATATAACGACAAAATTCTCGTAGACCACAGGAGGAACATCAATGCCTATCTATGAATATAAGTGCCTCAAGTGCAAGCACAAGTTCGAAGCCATGCAGAAATTCAGCGAATCTGCCATTTCCCAGTGCCCCAACTGCGGCGGTCCGGTGAAGAAGCTGATCTCCCATTCGTCGTTCCATCTCAAGGGCTCCGGCTGGTACCTCACGGATTATGCCCATAAGAATTCACCCAAGGATACTTCAGAGCACTCGAGTCCGTCAGAAAGTCCTTCAGAGGTCACTGCCCCATCGACCCCCGATACATCGAAAGATTCGGAGTAAGGAGCGATCATGGGACTGACCCATCTCGATGAAAACGGCAAGGTTGTCATGGTAGATGTCGGCGAAAAAGCCGACACCAAAAGGATTGCCCGTTCCCGGGGAACCATCCGCATGAGCACGGAAGCGTTCGATGCGATCATCACCGACTCGGTCAAGAAAGGCAATGTATTTGCCACGGCAAAGGTTGCGGCGATTATGGCTGCAAAGAACACCTCGAACACCATTCCCTTGTGCCATCCCTTATCCATAAACCAGGTCTCCATAGAATTCTTCCCGGATGAAGAGACTTCATCTATCGAGGTCGAGGCCACCGTGAGTGTATCAGGCAAGACCGGGGTGGAGATGGAGGCACTGCACGCAGCGAGCATCGCCCTGCTCACCATCTATGACATGTGCAAGGCAATCGACAAATCCATGGTGCTCGACGGGATCCGGCTCATGGAGAAATCCGGCGGAAAGAGCGGCCACTTCGTGAGGGAGAAATAAGATAGCCTTATAGGCTGTAGACTGTTAGGCTGTTAGGCTGTTAGGCTGTTAGGTGAGCAGACTAGGCTGTAGACTGTTAGGCTGTTAGGTCTTGGTAAATACAGATTCAAGTCCGTATATCTCTAATAATAAGCATTTTAGGCTGTAGACTGTTAGGCTGTCAGCTTCCATATAGTCACTGCCTATCAGCCTACAGTCTAAACAGCTACAGCCTATAAAGCTTCTTCAACAAGGGAGAGGATCTCCCGGGTCACCTCGCTGCTGTCCCTGTCGGCATCGATGATCCGGTGCCTTTTCTCGGTGGCAATATCCAGGAATGCCCTCCTGAGCATCTGATGATACTGCATGCCCTGGTTTTCGAACTTGTCCCCCGGGGTGATTCTCTTCATGGCCGTCGCAGGATCGATATCCATGACAAAGGTGAGGTCCGGCACGATCCAGGTTCCGGTCTTTACCATGAGTTCCCTGACCTCATAACAGCCGAGCCCCCCGACAATTCCCTGATACACCAGGGTAGAATCGATAAAGCGGTCGATCACGATGATTGAGCCCCGGGCAAGCCCCGGTTCTATGATCTCCCTGATGTTCTGTCGCCGGGAGGCAAGGACCAGGAGCAGTTCGGTCATTTCATCGATGCCGTCGGTCAGGAAGAGGGTCCTGATCTTCTCGGAAAGAGAAGAGCCGCCAGGCTCCCGCAGGGAAAGCCATGGCAGCTCTTTTTCAGCCAGATACGAGCAGAGACGGGCAGCGTGTGTTGTCTTGCCTACCCCTTCTCCGCCCTCAAAACTGATGATCACTTGTTCTTGAGTGCTGCATGTGCAGCTGCAAGCCTGGCTATGGGCACCCGGTACGGGGAACAGCTCACATAATTCAGTCCGACCCGGTGGCAGAATTCTATGGATGAAGGTTCTCCTCCATGCTCGCCACAGATGCCTACCTTGAGATCAGGCCTGGTTGACCTGCCCTTTTCCACTCCTATCTTCACCAGTTGGCCGACACCGGTCTGGTCGAGGGCCATGAACGGATCCTTGGGCAGTATCTTCTTGTCGACATAGACCGGCAGGAACTTGCCGGCATCATCTCTCGACAGGCCGAAAGTCGTCTGGGTGAGGTCATTGGTGCCGAAGGAGAAGAACTGGGCATACTCGGCAATCTCGTCGGCAGTGAGCGCGGCCCGGGGAAGCTCGATCATGGTGCCCACCTTGTATTCCAGGCTCACGCCCTGGGCCTTCATGATCTCTTCTGCCACCTCAATGGTCATCTTGCCCAGGATCTTGAGCTCATTGACATGTCCCACCAGGGGGATCATGATCTCGGGCTTGACCTGCACCCCATCCCTGCTGGCCTCGCAGGCAGCCTCCATGATGGCCCGCACCTGCATCTCGTAGATCTCCGGGAAGGTAATGCCCAGCCTGCAGCCACGGTGACCGAGCATGGGGTTGGCCTCGTGCATGGCGTTTCTCTTCGCCTTTATTTCTTCAGCGGATTTCTTCAATGAGTTTGCCACCTCGGCAATCTCATCGTCCGTGTTCGGCAGGAACTCGTGAAGCGGCGGGTCCAGCAGCCTGATGGTCACCGGCAGACCGTCCATCACCTCGAAGATCGCCCGGAAGTCACCCTTCTGCATGGGTTTGATCTTGTCGAGAGCAGTCCGCCTGCCCTCTTCGTCTTCGGCCAGGATCATCTCGCGGACCGCCAGGATCCGTTCGCCTTCGAAGAACATGTGCTCGGTGCGGCACAGGCCGATACCCTCGGCACCGAAATCACGGGCAACCCTGGAATCGTGCGGGGTGTCCGCATTGGTCCTCACCCCGAGCTTCCTGATACCGTCAGCCCATTCCATGATGGTCCCGAAGGAACCCGACAGGGTCGGTTCCACCGTGGGGCACTTGCCGAGCATCACCTCACCGGTCGATCCGTCAAGGGTGATGTAGTCGCCCCGTTTGATCTCCTGCCCGCCGAGATGCGATACCTGTTTGGCATAGTCGATAGTGAGAGTCTGACAACCGGAAACGCAGCACTTGCCCATGCCCCGGGCAACAACAGCCGCATGGGATGTCATGCCGCCGCGGGCAGTGAGAACGCCTTCTGCCACGTTCATGCCGTGGATGTCTTCAGGAGACGTTTCGATGCGGACCAAAATTACCTTGTCGCCTTTTCCCGCCTCGATCTCGGCATCTTCCGCTGAGAAGACCACGCGGCCCACTGCAGCACCCGGGGAAGCCGGGAGCCCCTTGCCGATGACCTTCTTCTCGGCGTTCGGATCGATCTGCGGATGGAGGAGCTGGTCTATCTGTTCCGGATTGACCCTGAGTACGGCCTCTTCCTTAGTGATAAGGCCCTCTTCGACCATGTCGAAGGCAATGTTTACCGCAGCGGCTGCCGTGCGTTTGCCGGTCCTGGTCTGGAGCATCCAGAGATTTCCCTCCTGGATGGTAAACTCGATATCCTGCATGTCCCGGTAATGTCTCTCGAGCGTCTGGTACACATCCACCAGCTGATTGTACTGGTCGCTCATCACCTCTTCCAGAGAGAGCTGGGAAGGCTCATGCTTGCCTTCGACATTGATGGGCATGGGTGTCCTGATCCCTGCAACCACGTCCTCTCCCTGGGCATTCTGCAGGTACTCGCCGTAAAATATGTTCTGGCCGGTTGCCGGGTCCCTCGTGAAGGCCACACCGGTAGCGGAATTATCGCCCATATTCCCGAACACCATTGCCTGCACGTTCACCGCGGTTCCCCACTCGTCGGGTATGCTGTTGAGCTTCCGGTAGGTGATCGCCCGTGGGGTGTTCCATGACCTGAAGACCGCCTCGATCCCACCCCAGAGCTGCTCCATCGGGTCTGAGGGGAGTTCCTTGCCGGTCAGAGTCTTGACCTTTTCCTTCATGATGACAACAAGCTTCTTGAGGTCTGCGGCATCGAGTTCGGTGTCGAGCTTGACCCCCTTGTTCTTCTTCATGGTTTCGAGCTCTTCCTCGAGGGGCTCGGAATCGGCATCCATCACGACGTCGGCATACATCTGGATAAACCGCCTGTAGCAGTCATACGCAAAGCGCTCGTTCCCGCTCAGCTTGATGAGACCGTGAACGGTTTCATCGTTGATGCCGAGGTTCAGTACCGTATCCATCATACCCGGCATGGAGGCCCGTGCACCCGAGCGCACTGAGAAGAGCAGCGGCGCCTCGGGGTCTCCGAAGCCGAGTGCCATGGCACGCTCAACCTTGCGGATGGCTTCCTTCACCTGGTTCCTGAGATCTTTGGGCAGGCCCTTGGTCTCGTAGTAGACAGAACACATTTCCGTGGAAATGGTAAATCCCGGGGGAACCGGTATGCCGATATTCGTCATCTCAGCAAGGTTCGCCCCTTTGCCTCCAAGGATGTCCTTCATGTCTGCGTTGCCTTCGGCCTTGGTTCCCCTGCCTCCGAAGAGATACACATATTTCTTTACCATGACTGTCTCCCTCTCTTCACAAGATGTGTTCATAAAACGCATTGACGATAGTAAAATAACGTTTTGTATTCAAGTAAAAAATGCCTCAAATGTTCTCTCAGGACGGATCTGCCCTATCATGAAATGAAATCAAGTCCCTGCGCCTTTGTGCCGGGAACGATCGGGGAGCCGGAATCCGGCCCCCGCAGGGGCAGATCATGATTGAACCGGGTCAAGAGCAGCTCATGAAGATCTCTTCAGTATCGATCGTGCGGCCATGATCCCCGAACAGCTTGCCTGCATCAGACCCCTGGTGATCCCGGCACCGTCGCCGATGACGTAGAGCCCGTCCACCTGCGTGGACAGATCGCCGTCGAGCCGGATGCGGTTCGAATAGAATTTCACCTCGACACCGTACAGGAGGGTATGGGCGGAATTGACGCCGGGCGCTATCTTGTCGAGGCAGGAAAGCATCTCGATGAGATCGGTGAGGATCCGGTAGGGCAGGCAGTAGCTGAGATCGCCCGGGGTGGCCTCCTTCAGCGTGGGGTACGTGGAGCACTTCAGGAGCCTGGAGGCTGTCGTTCGCCGGCCCGTCAGCAGATCCCCGAGCCGCTGCACGATGACCCCCTTTCCGAGCATGTTCGCCATGGTGGCCACTGCCTCCCCATACCCGATGGGATCGTCGAAAGGCTCGGTGAAGTCTGCGCTTACCAGCAGGGCAAAGTTGGTGTTCTCTGTCCGCTTGTTTGCCCAGGAATGCCCGTTCACGGTGATGATATCGCCGAGGTTTTCCCGGACCACCTCGCCGTACGGGTTCATGCAGAACGTCCGCACCCGGTCGTCGAATGTCTTGGAATAGTAGATGAACTTGGTCTCGTAGGCCTTGTCCGTGAGATCTTTCATCACGACGGCCGGGAGCTCCACGCGCACACCCAGGTCCACCGGATTCGGGTGGGTATCGAGGCCGAGCTTCTTTGCCTGGGACGACATCCAGGACGAACCGACCCTTCCCGGGGACGCGATGACAAAGGGGGCATCGATACAGGTGCCGTCCTCGAGGCAGACACCCGTGACCTTGCCGTCTTTGGCCACGATGTCCACGGCACGGGTGTTGAAGATCACCCTGATCTTGCCGCCAAGCACCTCGCGGAGGTTTTTCAGGATCGTATAGCAGTTCTCCGTTCCTATGTGCCGGACCTTTGTCGGCACGTACACCAGGCCGGCAAGGCGGGCCTGGGCTGAAATGGCAGCGGCATTGTCCGGGTCTATGGAAAAGACCTTGCCGGATGTTTCATAGCTGGCGTATACGGCATCGACCTCTTCTAAGAGCGCCAGGAGATCCTCTTCCGGGAGCAGACACGAGAGGTGACCTCCGACATCGGTGGAGATGGTGAGCTTTCCGTCGCTGTACGCCCCAGCACCGCCCCAGCCGACAACCATCTCCCGGCCTGTCCTGCTGCGCTCGTCGATGTCCTTGCCCTGCTCGACGATAACGATATCGAGTCCGGGAGACCGCATTGACAACTCTCGGGCGGCAAATATCCCTGCCGGGCCGGCGCCGATTATCACCACATCAGCCATAGGTGGTCCTCCTCCTTACGAGTACTATAATGCCCAGTCCCAGGGCGACAAGATTCGCGAGCCATGAAGCGACAACCGGGTGCAGCAAACCGGATGTGCCGAGCCCGGTCATACCGGAGTGGAAGAACCAGTACGACAGTCCGAGCACGAGGCCGACGGATATCCCGCGCGCAATGCCGCCTGCCCGGGGAAAGCGCATCCCGAAAGGCAGTACGAGTATGGTCATGATCAGCGGTGAAAGGGTGAAGCTGATCCTGCTGTGGTACACGGTCTCCACCGAGGTGGACCTGATGCCGTCGTCCTCCAGCCGGTCCAGGTACTGTCTCAGTTCCGTGATGGGCAGCACCTCCGGGCTCGTCTGCGCCATGACGAGATCGGCAGGTCCCCTCGTCAGCGGAAGCGTGCCGGACGACCCGTCCACGGTAATGCCCCTGCCGTCCAGGCCTATGGCCTGCATATCCTCGGCGATCCACGTCTGGCCGTCCCATCTCGCACGAGCGGCCCGTGCCACCGTGGTGAGTCTGCCGGAGGCCGTGCGGTAGCACGACACATTCTGCATGACCCCCTGCGCTATATCCATGTGCTCCACAAAGTAGATATCCCCGCCGACCTTGAATCTCCCGCCGGTCACCGAGAATGAGCCTTCTATGTCTCTCTTGCGGATATTGATGTTCTCGATCCTGTCTGCATTCCGCTGTGAAACCGGGTAGACATAGAAGGACAGCGAACTCATGACACCGGTGGCCAGAACACCAAGCAGGATATAGGGCAGAAAGATCTTGAGCGTGGAAACAGAGCACGCCTGCATGGCGATTGTCTCCACGTGACGCGAGAAGGCTGCCTGGGCGGCAAGGATGCCGAGGCAGACCGAGAACGGCAGTACCCAGTACATGATCTGCGGTATGGAGTAGAGCATGAACTGCAGGATCGTGGGGAGGTCTGTATCGTGTTCGGCAAACATGGACACGTTGCCCAGGAAGGTCGAGAGCATGATGAGCAGGACAAGGGCCGTCAGTGCCGCGACACTCATGAATGCAGCCTTCCTGAATATATATCGTGCAAGGGTTCCGATGATCAGTGCCCTCCTTCCCCGAAGTGGTAGCGGCGCGAAACACCGATGGCTACGAGAACGCCGCAGAATATCATGTTGGGCAGCCAGGCACCGACCACCGGGTCGAGCAGTCCCCCTTTTACCAGGCGGTCTGCAAAGATGAATGCCAGGTAGTATCCCATGATCGTCGAGATCCCCACGATAAACCCGGTGAACCGCGGCGACCGGGGGCGCTGGATGCCGAAGCTGATCCCGATGAGGCCAAGGATGATGTTCAGAACCGGAAACGAGAACCGGTTGTGGTATTCCTTCACCCATTTCGGTGCCGGGTTTTCCCTGATCAGCTGCCTCAGGGAGCCCTGCGTTGCCGTCTCATAGGTCCTGATGCGCAGCTGTCTGCCGAGATTCGCCTCCAGGGAGAACACGTATTCCTCGAAGGTGATATACCGCGTTGCCGCCCTGTTCTTCGTGAAAATGCTGCCATTTATGAGCCTCATCATGATCCCCGAAGGACTGATATCGATGGTGCCGGTATCAGCCGTGATGATGGAGGGGTCCTTCCCCTGGGTTTCGATGAACACACCCTTGAGTTCTCTTTGAACCTGGTTGATGGACTCTATGTATATGATGATGCCCTTGAAGGTGTCGTCAAACTCCCGCTCCTTGAGAAAGGCATAGATCTTCTCCGGTGCCTTCTCCATGAGCCTCGCCTGTATCCTGCCCATGGACAGCGGGCCGAGATAGGTCGATACAGCCATATGCCCTGCCATGCACACAATGGACAGGACGATAATGGGAAGATAGAGGGTATGGTTCCTGACCCCGCAGGCCTTCATGGCAATGATCTCCGATTCTGTCGAGAGCCTCTCGAGAACCATGAGGACACTGAACAGCAGGGCCATGGGGATAATGAAGATCGCCATGGGAACCATGGCATAGAACAGGACATCCAGTTCTCTCAGCGATATGAACCTGCCGATGCGTATCCATTCCACGACAAGCATCACGCCGTAGAGCACCAGGGCGGAAGAGACAAAAACCCTGGCAAGATTCAGTATGATATAGCGTTGTACGATCATTGTTGTGGCGGATTATACTCACTGTGCCGGGTATTGTCCACATGGTTGGAATATAAAGTGGTTCCCGGGTCCGGGGGGAGTCTCAGGCAGAAGTCTCCGGGAGCGGCAAAGGACAGGCCGGCTGGAGTTCAGCGGCCTAAAGAGTACTGTAACTGTGCCTGAGCATTGACACGATATGGAGAAGTTAGTATGTAGTCAACATATATGAGGAAAACTATACCACTACAGCTCTGTGTCGCGCTCCTGCTTCTGGTCACCGGGTGTGCCCATAAATACAGTTCCGACGAGTTCAATGCCGTTGTCGATCAGCTCAACACCACCACGCAGCAGCTGAACATGACCCGCGACGAGAACGACACGCTCAAGAAACTCATGGCAGATACACAGAAAAAGCTGGATGACACCTCCTCTTCCTTCTCCATATCTACCGAGGAGAAACAGCTGCTCCTCGACAAGAACATCCAGTGCCTCGAGGAGAAAAAGGCCCTCCTGAAGCAGATCTCCCGGTTCAACGACATCATTCAGCAGAGGAAAGAGACCCAGTGGCGGATGAACAAGGCATACGAGTACATCCTTTCCTACCTCGAGTCCGAGCGCCTCAATGACCAGGTGTATATCATCCGGAGCCAGGACAAGATCAAGATCGTCATCCCGCAACGGGGACTGTTCCCGAATCCTCAGAGCGCATGGATTACCCCCAAGGGTGCCAGGCTCGTGGAGAAGATCGGCGACGGGCTGAAACAGCTGGAACCGATCTACATCGAGATCGGAGGCCACACGGACAACACCGCGGTCTCCACGGCAACGAGCAGGGTCTATCCCTCCAACTGGCACCTGGCAGAGGCCCGCTCCATGGCTGTCCTCATGATCTTCAACGAGATTGGCATAGCCAAAGACAAGCTGTGCGCCATATCCTATGGCGATACCAAGCCCATTGCCGACACGAAAACCGATGAAGGCAGGGCCATGAACAGACGCGTCGAACTCGTAATCACCCCCTGAAACCCGCAGCCGTTCCTGCTGGAATCTGAACCTCACCTGTCGAACATGCTTGGCCATTTCCGCGCGGACACCCGCGATTTCGGATATCTCAAGTTTCCATCGTGTTTTCCCGATAGATCAAAAGCAAGGGCTCATATCGGTGAATACACAAAACAGAACAATTCTTGAAGACATGCAGGAGGGCTATTACGAGATAGACCTCACCGGCACGTTCACCTATGCAAACAAGATCGTTTCCAGGATTGCAGAACTGCCGACAGAGGAGATCATCGGAGTCAACTTCAGAGACTATACCACCGGGCATACCGCCAAGAGGATATTCAATATATTCAACAGCGTCTTCATGACCGGCATACCCCAGCGGGTGGAGTATGAGATCATCCTGAGAAACGGCACGACCAAGGTGATCGAGAACTCCATCAGCCTGCTCAAGGACACCGCCGGACAGACCGTCGGGTTCTGCGGACTCGTTACCGAGATTACCAAACGCAAACGGCTCGAGGAACAGCTCAGGGAAAACCGGGAACGTTTCGAGGCCCTCTTCGAAAATGCGAACGAGCTCATCATCACCACGGATGAGAACGGGTATATCAAACGCCTGAACAAGAAAGTCGAGGAGATCTCAGGATACTCGAGAAAGGAACTGATCGGCAAGAGCATCCTCCTGATAGCCCATCCCGATGACCGGGATCTCTACATCGAGTTCTGGAAAGAGATCCTTGCCGGCAAGACCCCCAGGTTCGAGCTGAGGGCCATGGCAAGTCAGGGCGAGACAGAGTATCTCCTGGCCAGCGGTTCCGTGGTGAAGAAAGGCGGCAGGATCCTCGAGATCCAGTACAATGCCCAGGTCATCTCCGACCTGAAGAATGCCCAGCACACCATAGAGGACCTCAAGAACCACCTCAACAGCATCATTGAATCGAGCCCGAACATGATTATCTGCCTCGAGCGCAACGGCACGGTGCAGATGGCAAATCCCATAACAGGGAGAATATTCCAGCGCAGCGTCAGTTCTCTGATCGGCAACAGCATCTCGTCACTGAGCACGCAGATGTCAGGGTTCGACAAGGTCATACAGGAGGTTCAGCTCAATCGCACCCCGCAGTTCCTCCATGAACAGACCCTCTCTGACATCTCAAACCAGATATTCGACGTGAGCATCTACCCGCTCATGAATCCCGAACACGGCGGGGTCGTCTTTACCGCTGTGGATATCACCGAGAAGAAGCATATGGAGATCCAGCTCATCCATGCGCAGAAGATGGAGACCATCGGGGAGCTTGCCGGGGGCGTTGCCCATGACTTCAACAATATTTTGACCGGGATTTCCGGCAACCTTTCCATGCTGAAATACACCTCGGACAGGGGCAAGCAGGCAACCTACATAGAGACACTGGAAAAGATTACCGACAGGGCACGGGATCTCATCCAGCAGATGCTCGTGTTTACCAAGAGAAACGAGGGGAAACCCCGGAATATATCCATTCAGCACGTGCTCAGGGAGGTGCTGGATATGGTATCCAAGTCCATCCCCAAGAATATCAGCATCAGTATCCCGGATATTGACGAGAAGCACAGCGTGTATATGGACCAGACCCAGCTCACCCAGGTGCTCCTGAACCTCATCGTGAATGCCAAGGACGCCATAGATAACGACCAGAACGGCCATATCTCCCTTGAGGTGCAGACCATATCCGTGGGTAACGAGATAAAGAGACAGTACCTGCTCGGTTCCACAGGGAGATATATCAGGATAGACGTGGTTGACAACGGGTGCGGCATGAGCACGGAGATCATCTCCAAGATATTCGACCCGTTCTTCTCCACCAAGCAGAAAGGGGCAAACAAGGGAACCGGCCTCGGACTTTCCATCACCTATAACATCGTGAAAAATGCAGGAGGGAGTATTCAGGTGCAGTCGGAGGAGGGAAAGGGCTCCAGGTTCAGCATACTCCTTCCCATCTCGAAGACAAGGGATTCGATCAAGCCTGCATGCGACGCAGACATACGCAATGCCGCAGCACCAAAAGTCAGGGTTCTGCTTGTGGACGATGAAGACATGCTCAGGGACATCGGTAAAGAGATGCTCGAGTTCATGGGTCATGAAGTCGACACGGCGCCTGACGGCCATGCATGCCTGGAGAAGCTCTCGACCGATACGAGGGGATTCGACCTCATCATCCTCGACATGATCATGCCCGGGCTTGACGGGTACCACACCCTTCACGAGATGCAGAGGATCGGTATCGACACCAAGGTAATCGTCTCTTCCGGGTTCTCCTTCGAACACGAAAAAAATGATATCCTCAAAAACCCGCTCATCGTTGCTCAGCTCAACAAGCCCTTCAACATGGATGAACTCTCCGCCGTGCTGACGGAAGTCCTCTCATAAACCCACAAGCAGCCCCGAGGCTGCTTGCCCCACACGTGGCTGCATAATCCCTTGATACCCACTCATTAAACCGGCATCTTTTGCCGATAGTGCCCATAGAGAGTCCTCGTTTGCAGGATAAAATCATAAGGAGCAATATGTATGCAGGCCGATGCTATTCTTGATTCACTGACCCCCACCGTTCAAGCCCACCTCCTGGCTGCATTGAATTCGGCCCACCTGAATCTCTACGTAAAAGACAGGGACCTCAGCTATGTATGGCTCAATGAAACCCATGGGAACACCCTGGGCATACAGGAACCCGCAGATGCACTGACCAGGAGCGACCGGGATTTCTTTCCTGAAGGATCTGTCCTGCCCTCCCACGGCATGGAGACAGCGGTTATCGAGACCGGAATGCCGGCCAGGGAGATCCTCGAGAATCTGCGGTGCCCGGACGGCAGACTCCGGTCGTTTATAATCACCTGCACCCCTTTTGTCCAGGATGGCTCTGTTGTCGGTCTCTGCGGTATCTGGACCGATGTGACACCCCTGGCGGAAAGACAGCAAAAGCAGGGCAGCGACGAGGCATTCTTCGAAGATCTTTTTGAGAATGCTGCAGCAATCTCCGCCCTCACGGACGAAAACGGCATGATCACCAGGGTCAACAGGCGGTCAACCGAACTCTTCTTCGGCCCCGGAAGCTTGCCCAACGGCGTGATCGGGCAGAATATCCTGAATTACATCCACAAGGATGACCGGGCAAAGGTCATACATCTCTGGCACAAAAGCATCATGGAGAAGACAGAGGTCAACTATCAGGTCCGCATGACCACCAATGACGGGAAGGTCATGTATCTCCTTATCAGCGGAAGGCCTATCCTGAAGGACGGCAAGGTCGTCTCCTTCCTCTACCAGGCGCTCGATATGATCGACCAGAAGGTCCAGGAGCAGAATTCTCTCCATGCGGCGGGCATAGAGACCCTGGGGCAGCTTGCCGGGGGGTTCGCTCACGACTTCAATAACCTGCTCACGGCCATCAACGGATACTCAGAGATATTGCTGAACTCCATGGATGAAAGCCATCGCTTCTTCTCGAAGGTACAGCAGATCGCTCAGGCCGGGAGCCAGGCTTCGCTGCTGACGCAGAAGATCCTCGAGTTCAGACGCAGGAATAAACCCGAGCTACAGGCTCTTGACATCAATGAAGAATTGTCCAACCAGGAGGGCCTGCTCAGGCATGTGATCAAGGAAAACCTTCACCTAAGCATCCAGAAGGCTCAGGGTCTGGACAAGGTGATGATCGATCCCGCACAGTTCTCGAAGCTGCTGCTGAACCTTCTTGTCAATGCCAAGGATGCCATGCCCGGGGGTGGAGAGATAGTCGTCTCCACAGAGGCTGTCCTTGTGGACAATTCGAATGCGGCCGCCTATGAGAATGCTGCCCGCGGCAAGTATGTGCTCCTGACGGTACGGGATACCGGCATCGGCATGAGCGAGGAGATCAGATTGCACATCTTCGATCCGTTCTTCTCCACGCAGGAGACGGGCAAGGGTATCGGGCTGTGGACAGTCAGCAGTATCGTCAAAGATGCAGGCGGTGTCATCGTGGTGGACAGCAGTCCCGGCAGGGGGACTACCTTCAGGATCCTCTTCCCCGTGTCGAAAGAAACCTCCAGGCCCATGGAATCTCCCAAGGAGACTGTTCTTCATGCACCTGCAGCGGGCACCAGGACCATCCTCGTCGTGGAGGATGACGACACGGTACGGGATCTTGTCAGGGAGATCCTCTCCCAGCAGGGCCACAACATTCTCACTGCCAGAAACGGCGGAGATGCCCTCCAGCTGGCACGGCAGTACGAGGGACATATCGATCTGCTCATTACCGACATGGTCATGAGAAGAATCGACGGCATGATGCTGGCGAAAAAGCTGCATTCCCTGCTGCCGCACATCAAAATCATGTTCATGTCAGGCTATGGCGAAGACGTGATCAAACGGGACGTCATACAGGAATTCTCATTCCTGCAGAAGCCGTTTCTCCCCAACGAACTCCTGCACAAGGTGGACTCCCTCCTGTAGCGTCCGCCACAGCAGAGAACAGGGCCTGTTGCACCTGGGACTGCGCATTCCGGAGTTTATCCTGCCCAAGCCTTCTGCTAGTATGGGTGGATCGTTCTCGACATTCCCTCCATCGGGTGTGCAAAGACCCATCTCTTCGGCACCTATGAGGAACCGGGTCCGCTTCGGGGCGACAGGTCTCCCATATCGTCACAGGGTCAGACCATAGGATGTGTACTCAGGACACGGGATGCTGTCCGGCCGGTGTTCGTATCCCAGGGGCACCGGATCGGCCTTGTCTCGGCAGTGGAGGTATGCCTGCGCTGTTCGACGCGCTACAGGATACCCGAACCGATCCGTCATGCCCACCTTCTGGCAGGACGTCATCTTCATCGGAGTGTGCAGCACTGAACGAGCCTGTCCAGCACCTGTTTCACCTCTGAGAGTTCCTCCCGGGTGAAGCCGGTCTCGTAAAGGAACGCTCCATCGACATGCTTTGACGGGCTGAACTGCTGGAGGACGTAGAGCCTGGCTGTGCGTATCCTGTGGCCGATGCCGATGACATCGGCCGGGGTGAGAAGCGACCGGGACAGCGTGGTCCTGAATTCATAGGCCACGGGCGATTCCATGATCGCCTCTATGCTCGATTCTATCGCTCCCGCATACACAGGGGTACGGGTAACGACCCCGTACTTCTCCGGCAGTGTCTTGATATCCATGGCGATATAATCGGCAACGCCCTTGCGGATGACATTCCGGAGCATGTCCGGGTCTGTTCCGTTGGTATCGAGTTTTATCAGGTACCCCAGGGCCTTGATTGTCCCGAGAAACTCGACGAGATCGCCATGTATTGTGGGTTCTCCTCCGGTGACCACAACGGCATCGATCTGTCCGATGCGTTTCTTCAGAAAAGCGATGACCTCCCCTTCCGGCAGGGGGGGCGTGAATCTTTTCGGGTCAACGAGTTCGGGATTGTGGCAGTACGGGCATGCAAGATTGCAGCCCTGGGTAAAGATGATGGCGCTGATCTTGGCCGGGTAATCAATCAGGGAGGTTTTCTGTATCTGTGCTATCCTCATGTCCGTGGGTATATCACACAACTTCTTCGAGTGAAAATGCAATGTCAGGAGGAATTGCACATGAAATCTCTAAGATTTCATTTTTGATCCCTCTGTACCGATAACGAAGATAAAAGATCACTTCTGGCGATGGAGCAATTAATATGCTAGAAAATTATCATCCCTTGCGTCTTCCAAAAGAAGGCGCCAAGACAAGCAGAAGGAGGTGACGGCACCATGAGTAAGGGGAAGATACTGGTAATGGACGATGAGGAGATTGTTCAGGATGTCTTGAGCAACATGCTCGATTTCCTTGGATACGAGGCAGAGATCGCGGGTGACGGGACACAGGCCATTGAGAAATTCAAGCAGGCGCGGCTGTCGGACAATCCCTTTGACGCAATCATCATGGACCTTACCATCCCCGGTGGTGTCGGCGGCAGAGACGCCATACAAGACCTCCTCAAGGTGGATCCCGAGGTGAAGGCAATCGTGTCGAGCGGGTACTCCACTGATCCTGTTGTCACGAACTACCAAGAATACGGGTTCAAAGGGGTGGTCAACAAACCCTTCAAGTTAGAGGATTTGAGGCAGGTTCTCGAGCAACTCGTCTAGAACCTGCCCCTGATTCGGTTTTCCGGCACTTTCCGCCGGTGCACGTCCGGTGCGGTCAGCGTTATCTACTGCCAGAGACCGCACAATCCGTGATTCAGTCTTCAATGGGTCGTGGTGACCTCGTCGATCTTGTTCAGTATCTGCTGACCAGGGACGGGAACCGGAGAGGGAGTTAGGCCCACCAGGTACACCTGGTCATCTATCCCGTCATCTAAGGGAACCGCCTTTTCGACCACGAACGTTTTCCGCTGCTTGAATTCTTCCTTCTTCCCGTTGTTCCATTGTGCAACTGGCCGCAGGTATCCCACGACCCGGGAGTAGACCTCTGTATTGCTTCCGCACTGAGGGCACTTCACCTGGTTGCCGTTGAGATATCCGTGACTCGGGCAGACGCTGAAAGTCGGGCTGAAGGTAAAGTAGGGCATCGTGTATCCGGTGCAAACCTTCTTGACCAGGGCCTTGATTACCTCGGGGTCATGTACCTGCTCCCCTGCATAGATGTGGAGCACTGTTCCGCCGGTATACTTTGACTGGATCTCATCCTGCAGGTCCAGTGCCTCGAAGATGTCGTCGGTATAGTTGGCCGGCAGCTGTGATGAGTTCGTATAGTAAGGCTCGGAACCATTCCGGAAGGCATCCTCGTTGGCGCAGATAATCTCGGGATAGCGGTTCTTGTCGATCCGTGCCATTCTGTATGAAGTCCCTTCTGCAGGCGTTGCCTCGAAGTTATAGTTACACCCGGTTGTCTCCTGCAGTTCCAGAAGTCTCACGCGGATGAAATCAGCCACGTCAAGGGCGAAGTTTCTTCCCACATCACTGCCGATATCCTCGCCCAGGAGATTTATGCATGCCTCGTTCATCCCCAGAATGCCGATCGTGGAGAAATGATTTTTCCAGTATTCACCGAACTTTTTCTTGATCCCGGTGAGATAGTACTTCGTATAGGGGTAGAGGTTGGTTTCGGTGAAGTTCTCCAGGATCTTCCGCTTGATTTCCAGGCTCATGGAGGCGATATCGATGAGCTTGTCGAGCCGTTCCATGAAGTCGAGCCTGTCCTTGCTCAGATAGCCGAGCCGTGGCAGGTTGATGGTGACTACCCCGATGGAGCCGGTCAGCGGGTTTGACCCGAACAGGCCCCCTCCCCTCATCTCCAGCTCGCGGTTGTCGATCCGCAGCCTGCAGCACATGCTTCTTGCGTCTTCCGGGTCCATTTCGGAATTGATGAAATTGGAGAAATAGGGCACCCCGTATTTTGCCGTCATCTTCCAGAGACCCTTGAGGTTCGGATTGTCCCAGTTGAAATCTTTCGTTATGTTGTAGGTCGGTATGGGGAAGGTGAACACCCTGCCCTTGGCGTCTCCTTCGGCCATCACCTCTACAAAGGCCCTGTTGAAGAGGTCCATCTCGATCTGATATTCGCCGTAGGTGCTTTTCTGCATCTCTCCGCCGATTATGACGGCCTGATCGGCAAGGTACGATGGAACCTCGAGATCCAGGGTGACATTCGTGAACGGGGTCTGGAAGCCGACCCGGGTCGGGACATTGATGTTGAAGATGAATTCCTGAAGGGCCTGCTTGACCTGGGTGAAGTCGAGCCCGTCATAACGGATATACGGGGCAAGGAGCGTGTCGAAATTCGAGAAGGCCTGTGCGCCGGCCGCCTCTCCCTGAAGGGTATAGAAAAAGTTCACGATCTGGCCCAGTGCGGTGCGGAAGTGACGTGCCGGCTTGCTCTCCACCTTCCCATGTGCCCCCCGGAAACCCTGGAGCAGGAGATCGTAGAGATCCCACCCGACGCAGTAGACCGAGATGATATTGAGATCGTGGATATGGAAATCCCCGTCCATATGGGCATTCCTCACCTCCGGGGGATATATCTTGTTGAGCCAGTAGACCTTGCTGATCTCCGAAGAGAGATAGTTGTTCAGGCCCTGGAGCGAAAAGGCCATGTTACTGTTCTCATTAACCTTCCAGTCAAGCTTTCCCAGGTATTGATCGATCAGGTCAACGCCCATGCCGGTCTTGATTTCCCTGATCTTCGCATGCTGGTCGCGGTAAATGATAAAGGCCTTTGCCGTCATGCGATAGGGGGAAGAAAGGAGTACCTCCTCCACGATGTCCTGGATCTCTTCCACTGCGGGGATTGCTGATATGGTCTGTTGGGCTATGGATAAAACCTTGAGCATGAGCCGGTGAGCAACCTGGTTGTCGATCTCTCCGGTTGCGCTACCGGCCTTTTCGATGGCTGCTGTTATCTTCGATGCGTCAAAAGAGGCAAACCTCCCGTCTCTTTTCCTGATCTTGGTAAACATAGATCCCCCTTTTTATACTATATATGGCGCTAGGATTTATAATGAGCACTATATATAGCACGATAATCAGTCATTGCAACGAGAAAATTGTATATTCAGTAATAGTACAGAACCCCTGAAAAGGCCTGCCTCCATCGCTGTATCAATTGAGTATCCACTGAGAATAGATCAGCGGCACCTCGATAGTGCACCTCGCATCCTGACGTGTGGTGCAATCCCGGCCCCTCTTGCCCAGGGCACGCATCAATTCCCTGGAGATAATCTGTGATAGATCTCTCTGGAGCTTTTCCCTGTCGATGAGGATACACAGGCGCTTCAATTCGGAATACTGTTTTGATCGGCCGTCATTGATCTGAAACTCTTTGACCTTTCCGCGAATGGTGAGCTTTACCTCGAGGTTGAATTCACCAAGATCACAGGCATTGCCGACATTAAGAAACCTGCTCTCGGGCCTGAACTGGTTTTCATCCCGGATGAATTCCTCCTCGCGGGAATAGAGACGGCATTCAAAGAAGTCCTCCACGAAGGCGGGATCCTTGAGCATGTGAAAGTTCAGCGCACGGCAGTATAGTCTGCGCCTGCAGGTCCTGCACAACTCAGGCATCTGGGGAGCCTCCCTTCTCATGGAGGGGGTAACTTCACCCCCCTCCGCATTGCCATGTTCAATTACACATACATATTCTCGACGATGTCAGAAAATTTCTGGCCTATGACCTTGCGTTTCATCTTGAGCGTCGGGGTGAGTTCCCCTGTCTCGATACTGAATTCTCTTGGCAGCAGGGCGAATCGCCGTATCTGCTCCACCTTGGCATAGTCCTTCATGATATGCTTGATCTTCTCGTCGTAGAACGAGATGATCTCCTGCTTCTTGATGAGGTCTTCGTTGTCATCGAAGGATATTCCCTGATTCTTTGCATAGGCCGCAAGCTCGTTGAAATTGGGCACGATCAAGGCACTGAGGTACTTTCTTCCTTCGCCGATGACAACCGCCTGCTCGATCAGCAGGTCAGAGGCAAGGGTATTCTCGATATTCTGAGGAGAGATGTTCTTTCCGCCGGCAGTGATAATGATGTCTTTCTTCCTGTCGGTGATGTGCAGGCAGCCCCTCTCGTCAATCTTGCCGATATCGCCGGTGAGGAACCACCCGTCTTCGGTGAAGGCCGCCTTTGTCTCTTCAGGCTTGTTGAAATAGCCTTTCATAACCTGGGGCCCCTTCACGAGGATCTCGCCGTCCTCGGCGATCCTGATC
>JAHDOV010000027.1 GCA_018434685.1 Deltaproteobacteria bacterium | reverse complement strand
GGACCCCCACCTTCGCGGGGGCGCATTTCATGTGTGAATCGTGCCTATACTTCATCTTGTAACTATCCAGTTCCTTATGTCTTTCCCCAGTGCCTAACAGGCATGACCAATTGGCCACAACGAAGAATGAAAATGTGTCGGATTTGCTTAAGCTGCCCTGAAAGAAATGCCCTTGGGCTACTGTTAGGTATATGATCACTGCCACGTCCCCTTATTCTATCTCCCGCTTTTTTCTTTTTATCCTTCACTAACAGTCTAATAGTCTTCAGCCTAATAGCCTGTTTCATGAATTCTATTTTCATATAAACGCCTAGCGCCCAGCGCCTGTTCTTATATCCACATGCTCCAGCAACGGTCCGTAGATATCCTGCGACAGGCGTGCAAACTCGTCGTCGAGCGGGTCAGTCCCCTCAAAACAGATCCGGTAGTAGGTGTTCAAATTCTCCCCACGGTTGAATCCGCCTCCCTCCCAGAGTGCCTTTGCTTCTGCCATGGGGTCCTTGGGAGAGTTATCCCTGCCGTGTCCAGGATTGGCGAATTTCCAGGAGGCCTCGGGGAAAAAGTGCAGCGGCCGCAAAAGCCCCTGCCAATAATGGTTCAGGAGTGAGGCAAGGATATCCCTGCAGGCATCCGCACGGTCAAACGTGGCAACATGATCTTTGGCAATGCACAGGCTCACAATATCCGGGCTGTCATCTGTGGCGCAGAGCACCAGGTGAAGCAGCCAGGTCCTGAGGAGATCGGCTCCCTTGAGCCCTGCATGGCGGAAACGAACTATGCGCCTGCGTCCATAGGTGGGGATGGTGCCGGTAATCGTAAAGCCGCCAATGGAGAGATCCACAATGACGTTATCCGGCGCACACCCCCCACAGGAGCTCTGTACGATCCGGGTGAAGGTTTCAGTCTGCCGGTCCATGCGGTCGAAAACGGCTTCGCCCGGCGCGCCGTGCGGGAGCTGCCCCCCCATCCTGAAGAGCTCAAGTGAACGATTGCGGTCCATCCCTTCCAGGGTATTCCGGATATGCTCCTGAGCGAGGTTGTAATATTCCAGGGCATCCAGGTCGAAGGGTTCGCGGTCGTCTAGTGCAGGGGCGCCTTCCGAGACGACAATCCCCAGCCTGTTTTTCAACAGGAACCGGACAGGGTTCACATAAAAGTTGCACAGCATATCGACATCGAGCATCTTCCATTCATCGCCGGGCTCATCCAGAGGTCCTGTCCAGAAGACCCGGTCGGCCTTGTTTTTTTCAACAAGCCTCATAGCTGCACGGGCGTTTTCTTCCGAATAGCTGAACAATCTGGTGCTGCCGGTGAAATAGCGCGGGTTGAATGCCTGGAGCGCATGCCTGGTGAAGACCTGATCCCGGATCGATGCACCCTCCTCCGCTGCGAATCCCTGTTCGATGTAATCAAGAAGGCTGCTGATGAGCACTGAGGGCGGGGATTGCGCGTTGTCCTGGATGCCCTGCCCGATATAGCTCATATACAGGATCTCGCGCGCCGAGAGCAGGGCCTCCAGGAACAGATAGAGATCGTCCGCACGCCTGTTCCGGTCGCCCTTCCTGGGATTTCTCGCAATGAGGTCAAAGCCTTTGAGCCTGGTCTGCCTCGGGTAGGAATCATGGTTCATCCCGAGCAGACATACTACCCGGAAGGGAATGCTGCGCATGGGAAGCATGGCGCAGAACGTTATCCCGCTGGAGAGAAAACCCATGCCTTCGGCCTTTACCTCGAGTCCCTGTCTTACATATGTCCTGACAACGTCAAGGGTGACTGGTTGATCATAGCCGGTTTTCTGCTGGATCCCGGAGAGTCCGGTCAGGAGAACGTGTACATTCCGGAAACCCGGCTCACTCGCTTCATCAACATGAAAAAACTCATCCATCAGCCCGGTCAGCACATGCGACCAGTCTCCCAGACTCCGGGCTTGTTTCAACGACCGGACAGAGTCAAACAGGGCAGATACAAAGGAAAGGAAGCTGCCCAGAACCACGGCATCATCGCCTTCGATATCATCGTAGGGAAGAATCCCCGCGAAATCTCTGCCCTGCCCGGAATGCATGGCATACCCCATGAGCAGCCTGTCCAGGCCGAATCGCCACGTGTTTTCCTTGAACCCTGGCAGCCCGAGTTCCTCTTTGCTCTCCTTGTCGCTGCCCCAGCGGATGCGGGTGTCCTGCACCCAGTTCTGGATGAGCTCGAGGTCATCGTCCGTAATGATGAATTTTTTCCGCAGTGATTCCGATTCCAGGAGGGAGAGGACAGCAGACGCCTCGAACCTGGCGCCTGCGAGATCGAGTATGGCAAGAAAGGTTTCCGCAAGATCACTCTGGGTCCTCAGTGTCCTGTCTGCAATGCAAAACGGGATGTATCTCGGGTCGCTCCTGGGCAGATCAAAGACGGCCTGGATAAACGGGGCATAGGACTCGATATCCGGGGTCATGACCACGATATCTTCGGGCCTCAAGTCGGGGTTCGCCTCGAAGAGTGCCAGGAGGTTGTCGTTGAGCACCTCAACCTCCCTCATGGGGCTGTGGCAGGAGTGGATCTGCAGCGAGGTGTCCGACAGATCGACAATCCTCCTGTTCTCGGGCGCGGCATTGCGCAGATGGAAGATATCGCTCTGCAGGCACGCAAGCATGCTGTTTTCAGCAATCTCTTCGAACCCGTCCATCTCTTCGATCTCGAAGACCTGGAGCATTTCAAAGAGCTGCCTGCCCAAGGCCCCCAGAGACGCCAGCAGGCTGTTGCCCTCCTCGAGGTGCAGCTCTTCCCTCTCCACACCAGGGCGTTTCATAACGAGCCTGGTCATCTCGCTGTTGGATTGGATATCGCCCCAGTACTGGCTGCACGGATTCATGAGGAAGAGATGTACCGGTATGTAGCGGGACACGGCATGGAATATCTCCAGGTGGAACAGAGGGAGATACGACAAGCCGAATATACTGAGCCTCTCGGGCAGGGCACCGAGAATATCTTCACCGAGGGCTTCCATGAAGGCCCTCTTCAATGAAGCACGGTGCTGCTGTTCATGGCCCTGGGCCAGATCTCTCCACAATACACACTGCCAGGACTCCAGATTTCTGTCTCTTTCAGGAAAAGAGAACCTGCCCGCCTGCCAGTTCATGATCGCCTCGTCCCGGAAGATGATGTACTGATCGAAGGTCTCGGCCAGGTGTCTGCTCAACTGATAGAGCTTGAGCCCCGTTTCATCCCCCTTAACGTAGCGTCTGACGCTCTCGAAATCCCTGTCATAGAGATGAGCCGGCAGCTTCTCCATGATCCGCCAGGTCATTGTCTCGACAGCAAAGAGGGACTCTTCGGGCACATCGCCGATTACCTTCTTGAACAGATCGTTCACCACGGCATTGGGAAACAGAAAGGTAGTGTTTGCGCAGATGCCGTGCCTGAGAGCAATCTGCATGAAAAGCCACCGCTCCATGCCCTTGCTCTGCACCACCACCGTCTCTTTCTCAAAGGGCGACGACAGGGGTTCTTCCAGTACCTGTGCGAGCTGATTGGTAAGGACCTCGATCCTGTTGCTGACAAAGAGTTTCATCCCCGGCATTGCATCACCATAACACTTCTTTTATCAAACCTCTATACCACTGATGAGCCTGTTTACAAAGCGAGAGAATCAGCCCTTATCCTCCCAATATTCATGGGTGTTGCGAGACGATGACCATTTCCTGTAGACAAAACAGCTTGATCGAAGTATTTTCTCGCACTATTCTTTCAAAAGACCTGCAGTGAGAACGAGCACAGAGAAGGAGTGATCCATGTCACATACGCACCAGTTATTTCTCGACCATGCCTCAACCACCCCTGTTCACCCGGATGTCCTGGGGCTCATGCTCCCGTATTTCGGCTACCACTTCGGCAGCACGGGGAGTTTCTACGAGCTCGCTCAGCGCTCCAAGGTCGCTGTCGAAGAGGCACGCTCGCGCGTTGCCCGCCTCATCGGTGCCGATCCCCGCGAGATCGTCTTCACGAGTTCAGGGACAGAGTCGGACAACATGGCGATACTCGGGGCGGCCCAAGCACACAGGTCGAGAGGAAACCATATCATCACCTCTGCCGTCGAGCATCCTGCCGTGCTCCATGCCTGCAGACATCTCGAGCATCAGGGGTTCAGGGTGACCTGCCTGCCAGTGGACAAAGACGGCCTGATCGACCCGGCATTGGTTGAAGACGCCATTAATGACGACACGATCCTCATCTCCATCATGCACGCGAACAACGAGGTGGGCACCATCGAGCCCATTGCCGAGATCGGCAAGATCGCCCGGGAAAAGGGCATCACCTTCCACAGCGATGCCGTGCAGAGCGCCGGCAAAATAGCCATCGATGTCGCTGAGCTCAACGTAGACCTCCTCAGCATCGCCTCCCACAAACTCTACGGCCCCAAGGGGGTCGGGGCGCTGTATATCCGGACAAAGACAAAGATCGCGCCACTCCTGTTCGGATCGGGCCAGGAACAGGGCCTGCGTCCGGGCACGCTCAACATCCCGGGCGTCGTGGGATTCGGCATGGCGTGCGAGGTCGCCTGCCGGGATCTTGAAAACAACAGGGTGCAGATGACCGCCCTGAGAGAGTCTCTGGAGCAGCAGGTGCTGCAGAGGATTCCAGGCACGAGCGTACACGGTGCAGGGGCACCGAGGCTGCCGCACATCTCGAGCATTGCGTTCGAAGGGCTCCTGGCCGATTCCATCGGGGCGAGCCTCGATGCAAAGGATATCTCTGTCTCGACCGGGTCCGCACCGACGCTCTACGGCAAGCATGTCTCCCACGTGCTTGCCGCCATGAATGTCAGCCCGGAGCTGGCCAACGCCACGGTACGGTTCAGCCTCGGGTGGGAAAACAAGGAGCGGGAGGTCAGAAAGACCCTCGATTGCCTCGAGGATTCCGTCACGAGGCTCAGGGACTTCTCGAAAGCGAGCAGGAGCAAGGAGGTTTCCATCTTCACCTTCCCCGACAAGGCGCATGCCGTCTCGGCACACAACCTGCTGAAAGACAGGGGAATACCCTATGCATTGACCGCAAAGCCCGAAGACATCATGCAGCTGCTCTGCGCCCATATCGCCCTGGCATGCCTCAGCAGCGATCAGCACACCATAGGGGCGCTCCTGGGGGAGCACGGCATCGATATCACCGGCACCCACCGGTTGCAGCCTCAATGCCGGACAGCCACAAAGAAGGAGCTGGAGTTCTGGGCAAAGGTGGCAGAGATCAAGAAGGGCAAAGGATAAACCATCATCCATAAGCAATGGGGCTGCGTTAAAGAGTATTCATCCCTCCGACATACTAGGGACAAGATCAAGCTGAATGCATGCTGGGATACAGTATTCAATATGAGAGACAGCTGCTGCATGAGAGGAGATGTCTTTCAAAAAACAGCAGCAGCATCGTTAAAACGTTAAAGGGTATGGAATCTTTTTCACACCCATGTACATTGTTACAGCATGCAGGGATAAATGTTTTCCTCATCAACCTGATTTTACTTTTCAATCTTTTGCCCTAAAAAAGATAACTGCTTGATCTCATGAGTTCTATTAAATATCAATACGTTGGCATTTTTATTGCTCTATATATTCTGCATCCGTGGGTATTGATAAGACCGAGAAATATTTTATACTATGTACTAGATAATAAGAGTCGGCGACTGGAGGGGTCCAATGAAGAAAAGCTATCTATCAGCTCTGTTGCTGTTTGTAACAGTATTGTTTTCCGCGAGCATCGTGCATGCCATTCCTTATGGTTTTTATAACATAACAAATAATAATATCCTGGATGCCGGAATAGGAGAAGCTCAGCTCTGGGTAGACGTCACAGGAGTCGATGGTGCTCCTGATCAAGCGTTGTTTACCTTCCACAATGATGGCCCAGAGGCCTCATCCATATGTGATGTATATTTCGATGATGGACACATCCTTGGATCTACCATGGAAATAATCAATTCAGCGGGAGTTTCATTTTCAGCAGGAGCAAGTCCGGGAGATCTGCCCGGTGGAGAAAATATCGGCTTTGAAGCGACTGAAGGCTATACAGCTGATTCAGATGCACCGGCACAACCCAATGGGGTGAATCCCGGTGAGCACCTGACCATAAGATTCACTCTCATTAATGAAAACACCTTTTCAAATGTACTGGAGGACCTTGCCAGTGGCGCATTGAGGATCGGCATTCATGTGCAGGGCTTTGACAGTGGTGGGAGTGAAGGTTTTGTCAATAATACCGCCCCGGTCCCCGAACCGACGACCCTTTTGCTCCTGGGCTCGGGTCTGATCGGCGTGGCAGGGTTCAGAAGAAGGTTCAGGAAAGACAACTGATCTGTTCTCATGATATCGACAGCAGGAGACCGGGCTAAGAGCCCGGTCTCTTTTTTTAACTCTTCGTTCCGTTCAGCCGAGACCTGACCTTTTCACAAACTCAGGCATTATCAGAGTCGCAGCTGAAGGCGCTCCTACAGATCACTATACGGTAGGGCCATCCCCCCCTGCGGGCGATTCAGGCTGAACGACCTGGCATAAACCAGGATTGGCGTGCCCTATTCCAATGAATTGCCGTTAAACGCGGCCCCCCTCGATTTATTCCAGAGGGTCTCGTGCAGTGCAGAGGCCTGTCTTCCACGGAATCGATACTATTTCGACTTTCTCCGCATGCGGAGACCGCCGAATAGTCCCCTGCCGGAACCGGACCTGAACGGCAGCACCGACTCGCTCACGAAGCGCACATCCTCTACCGAGTAGAAGGCCTGGGGGTTGTAGCCCTTTATCACGTTCACGAAGTGCTCCAGGTTCTGCCGCTCAATGATGGAGAAGAGAATCTTGACCTCTCCGGTGGAGCCCTCGGCACTGATGGTGGTGAGTCCGTAGCCAGCGGACTTGAGAAATGCCACGAGCTCTTCGGCATCCTTGCGGGTGATAATACGGATGATGACCTTGCCGATGGAGAGCTTGTTTTCCAGGAATATGCCGACAAAGGTGCCGGTGGAGAACCCGGCTGCATACGCGATGAAACAGATGGGGTTGCTCAGGTTCTGCATGATCTCCCGCATCGCGAGGAGCCAGATCAGCAGTTCGAAGAACCCGATGAAGGCGGCATAATATTTCAGGTTCCGGGATATGAATATGATCCGGATCGTACCGAGGCTGACATCCATGACCCGCGCGAAAAAGATGAGCAGCGGCAGGACAACCCATGTGTACGTTGCTGAATCAATAAATGGAAACAGCTCCATAATCTCCTTTCATCATATACACGAAATATAACAGGTCCATGACATGGTATTTGATACCATTACTACCATGTCCCAGGACAGAAGAAAACAGGAGATCCATGAGGCGCCGATCCACCTCTTCACGCCGGCGAGGACAGGCCTTGTTCGTAGCATCTGCTCAGCTCAGTTCCGCAATGTAGCGGTAGAACACCCAGAAGTGGGCGCTGCTGCCGAGGATCACGAAGATATGGAACAGCTCGTGAAACCCGAACCTATCCGGCCAGAGGTTCGGCCTCCTCAGGGCATAGATGAGGGCTCCCGTGCTGTAGAGCACGCCTCCTGCCACGAGCCAGAAGATCGCGCCCGGCTGCAGGGTCCTCATCATGGGCCCGATCCCCACGATGGCGAGCCAGCCCATAACGACATACACCGCTGCGGAAATCCACCGGGGTGCATTGATCCAGAACAGCTTGAACACAGTGCCGAGGATGGCGATAGACCAGATGCTCCCGAACAGGCTCCAGCCGAAGACGCCCCTGAACGGTATCAAGCAGAACGGGGTATAGGTGGCGGCAATGAGGACAAAGATCATGATGTGGTCGAGCGTGCGCATCCTTGCCGTGCCTTTCTCGCTCAAGGGAAGCCAGTGATACAGGGTGCTCACCGTATAGAGCAGGATCATACCGACGCCAAAGACCGCAAAGGTGGTGAGATGCCAGGGCTTCAAGGGGTTAGAGGCCTTGTATATCAGCATGGCGAGGCCGGCTGCCGCAAGCAGAGCACCGATGAAATGGGTGAGCCCGTTCATGGGTTCCCTGAATCTTTTTTTTACGATATGAATGTTTCGGGCCCTCATTGTCATTATCACTACCCCTCCTCTCCCTGCACTGTCTCAATACAGCCCGTGGTCATTATGAGGAGGGTTGATGAAACTGCAACTCCTCAAAACAGCCCCGGCAAGAACCCAGGCAGCTGGGTGCTGAGGGGTCTCTTTTATCACACAGACAAGGCCCGGTGTGTCAAAGTTGGTAAAAGAAACTGTCAATATTGTGAAAAAAGCCTGTTACTTGGGAAGAACCGTGCTGCGGACCGGCTAGAGCTCCTCGATGCTGTGGATGATCTGTCTGATCACGTCGCTGTCCGTCTTCGGGTTGAAGAACACCGCCTTCCAGGCAGGAAGGGCAACTCCGCCCGGCAGGTAGCCCATGCACGTGGTGAAGCTCAACCGCGCATCCTTTTTCGGGTCCATGACGTTCTTCCTCTTGTCAAAGAGGCGCTGCACCTCGTAGAAATAGCGCTTGTAGTCTTTTTCCGTGATGTTCCCCGAGACCAGGTCGCGATAAATCTCCTTTGCGTTCCTGCCCTTCGGCAGGACCCACCACACGACACTGGGCCCCAGGCACTTCGCATTGAGCACCTTGCAGTACTCGAGCTTGTCAATCTGTTTCTTGGTATAATTCGCCATCTCCAGCGCATGGGCCACGAGCATCTGGTAGCCCTGCAGGCCGATGCTGTTGAGACTGGCCATGACGGAGAACGGCCCTATGGCAGGCCGGGAGCACTCGAGGGTAAACAGTGCAGGGTCATGCCGGTAGTCGGCCTCCGAGAAGTAGGGGACCTGCTCCATGCTGCGCAGCAGCAGCTTGATGTCATCCCTGTTGGAAACGATGAAGGCGCTCCCGGGATAATGCCCCCAGCCCATCTTGTGAAAATCGATGGTCACCGAGTCTGCATACTGGATGTTCATTGCCTTCTCCCGGAGCTGGGTGATCGTAGCCAACACCTCTTTGCTCAGATTGAAGGCATTTTCCGCCACACTGTATTCATTGAGAAAGCACAGCGGCCAGCCGGCAGCGGCATCGACATGGAGCTGCGGGGATCGGACCCCGTACTTTTTCACCACGGAGTCGATTATCCTCCTGATACCGGCGATATCGTCGATGCCGAAGGCATCGGTGCTCCCGAACGTAGCGATGACAAAGGCCACCAGCTTATTTTCCTTATAGAGCCTGTTCAGCTCGTTTTCGAACAGGTCGAGGTCCATGCTGCAGGCATCATCCGTGGGTATGGAGATGAGATTGTCGGTACCCATGCCGAGCCAGCCTGCCAGTGTTTCATTGGAATAGTGGGCCGCGTGGGATACGATCCCCACGATCTGTCTGCCCGCAAGCCCCGTCTTCATGGCGCCGGGCAACACCTTCTCGATGCCGATCTTCCCGCCGTAGAGGTTCGATATGGTCCCTCCCATGGTGAACATGCCCCAGGGGTTTCTGGTGTGGTAGAAGACCAGGTTGGCCAGCGTGGTGATCGCCTTGAGCTCCAGCTCATTGGACCTCTGGCTGTAGGTGTCGACACAGAGGTTCGGGTTTTTCAGCAGGCATGCAATGGAACCGATCAGCGATGCATAGTTGGCAGGCCCCTTGACATTTTCCAGGTGATATTTCGAATACCACCCGTCCGTACCCCAGAAAAACGGGAAGATGGCATCGCGGGCGTCCTTGAGATTGCCCGGGATATAGTTGATCTCCGGGTTTGATTGTGCAGTCTCGTAGTTTCTCGACATGGGGTCGACGGTGGCGAGCGTCTCCTCTGCCTCCATGGCATTGAGCAATTCGTTGAAGATCTGCAGCACTTCTTCCTTGTTGCAGGTAAAAAACGTTTCGATCAGGCCTTTGAGATCTTTCTCTTCCATCGCGTCACCTTCCTTCGCACCTTTCTTCATCGTTGTGTTATCCTTATAATCTACCCTACCCGGAAGCAATAATCAATCGATGGGGAGGCGCATTCCGTCGCGGCAGAGATCGCGCCTCACTCAAGAGTCCTCATAATCTTACCGCTGCCTCATGTTCGTGTTCCCTGGTTTATTGAAGAATAAGCAGCGCATGAGCAAAGGCAACAAGCTGTTGCATTCATACCTCCGCCAAAACAACGGTCTTGCCATTTACTTTGACACTCTGTACTTTAATATTTAGACAGGCAGGTGCTGTTCTGTTCGAATCCTGCCAGACAGACGGCAGCTTATACACATGACAGCATCGGCTCTAAAGGATCAGCGGCATGGACAAGCTCATCGCGGTCATTGACGACGAACCCGATATCCTCCACCTGGTGCGCCTGCACCTCGAAAAGGCCTCCTTCCGGGTACAGGGCTTTTCAAATGCGGGATCATTCATGGTCTCCCTGGAATCCAAGACCCCGGACCTCATCATTCTCGATCTCATGCTCCCCGACACAGACGGCTGCGAGGTCTGCCGGAGGCTCAGGCAGAATACCGCCTTCGCTTCGATTCCCATCATCATGCTCACCGCCAAGACCCAGGAACACGACAAGATTGCGGGCCTGAATCTCGGCGCAGACGACTATGTAACCAAGCCGTTCTCCCCGAGGGAACTGGTGGCGCGGGTCAGGGCCGTTCTGAGAAGAACGGCAAGGGGCAGTGATGCAGTCCTCGCCATAGACGACCTGCTCACCATCGACCCGGAGCGTTTTGAGATAAAGGTTTCCGGGAAACCTGTCACGACCACCCCCGTGGAGTTCAAGATACTCCATCTCCTCGCGTCCGGCAGGGGCAAGGTGTTCACCCGGGAAAAGATCCTCGATCATCTCTGGGGCAACGAGAAGGCGGTCCTCGACAGGACCGTCGATGTTCACATCAAGAACCTCAGGGACAAGCTCGGTCAGGCGGGGTTGCTCATCCGTAACATCCGCGGCGTGGGGTATAAACTCTCGGAATGAAGAAGCCCATATTCATCAAGATCTTTCTCGGGTACCTGCTGGTCACCCTGGCCCTGGCAGGTCTCATCCTGGTCATTTCATCCCGGACCATCCGGCCGCACTATCTGGAGACCTCCTCGAACAGCCTGCAGAAACTCGGCACGGCACTGCTGCCCACACTGGCTCCCCTGATTGAACAGGAGCGGCACCAGGAATTGAAGTCTCTGGTCAGCCGGCTCGGGGCCAGACTGCAGACACGCCTGACCATAATCGACAGCGCAGGGGCTGTCCTTGGGGATTCCTGGCAGAATGGCACAGCATTCGAGAGCCATGGAAACCGGCCGGAGGTGATGTCTGCCCTCGAGGGTAAGCCCGGCCAGTCCATTCGCTACAGCACCACCCTGAAGCAGGATATGCTCTATGTGGCGCTGCCGGTGGAGACCAGCGGCACAAACAGGGTCGTGGTGCGCCTGAGCGTCCCCTTGCAGGATATCGACCACCTGCTTGACAGGCTGAGACAGACCATATTCGAGTCCACCTCCATCTTTCTGCTCTTCTCGCTCGTTGTCGCCCTGGTATTCTCCCTCCTGCTCTCGACGCCGATACGGAAAATAAACAGCGCATCGAAGAAAGTCGCTGCCGGGGATTTCAAGGCAAGGGTCTCTCTGCACAACAACGACGAGATCGGACAACTCGCTGAAAGCTTCAACGATATGACCGAGAAGCTCGGCAAGACCTTTACCGAGCTGTCTCAGCGCAAGGAAGAACTCGAAGGCATCATCTCGTCCATCAGCGAGATACTGCTCGTCCTCGACCAGGAAGGCAGGATCAGGCTGTTCAACGAAAGCGCAGTGAAGGTCTCGGCCCTGGAGAATATCCAGGGGAGATTCTACTGGGAGGTCATCCGGTCATCGGATTTCTCTCACCTCGTGAGCCAGGCGAAGACAACCCCGGTAAGCCGTGACATCCAACTGGGAGAAAAGACCTACCTGTGCAGTGCAACACCTGTTCACTCGGGTACGGCAAAGATCGTCCTGCTCCATGACATCACCGAAAGGAAGCAGATCGAAAAGATCAAGAAAGACCTCGTGGTGAATGTCTCCCATGAACTCCGCACACCGCTGACAGCCATAAAGGGCTTTACCGAGACCCTCCTGGACGAGAGCGACGAGAAGACAAGGGAATATCTCGACATCATACTCAAGCATACCGACAGGCTCATCAACATCGTCAACGATCTCCTCGACCTGTCAGAACTGGGAGAACGGCCCGACGACCTCATGGCCGAAGATGTCGATGTCGTGTCGTTGATCCGCAAGGTGGTGGTCCTCTTCGAGCAGAAGGCCAGGGGAAAGAACCTCGTGCTGGCAGTCGACGAGCCCCCCGAGCCTGTCTTCATTCATGCCGACCAGTTCCGGCTGGAGCAGGCTCTGAGCAACCTCATCGACAATGCCGTCAAATATACGGAACAAGGCACCATAACGATCTCCGCCGAGAAGAAGGAAGACTCTGTCACTATAAAGGTACACGACACCGGCATCGGTATCCCCAGGGAACACCTGCCCAGGATATTTGAGCGGTTCTATGTCGTGGACAAATCCAGGTCGAGGATGCTGGGGGGAACAGGCCTGGGCCTGGCCATAGTCAAACATATCGTGATGCTCCACCACGGAGAAATCACCGTATCCAGTGCCCCGCAGACGGGAACCACCTTCACCGTCACCCTGCCGGCAAATCCTCTTCCTTAACCGAGAATTAACATTATCTTTATAGAGTATTAACACAGCCCGGTTACTCATACACAAAAAAGATCGGGAGGTTTCACATGAACAGAGTCTTCAAGTCTATCAACTATATCGTCACGTTCCTGCTGACAGGTCTTTTTATCCTGGGGACAACCGGCCCTGCCCTAGGCGCTGGCAACGAGCTTACCATCAAGGGCTCCACAACGGTACTGCCCATTGCACAGACCACTGCCGAGGTCTTCATGGACAGAAACCCTTCAGTCAACATCTCTGTCCAGGGAGGCGGCTCCGGGGTGGGCATAGCCTCCCTGCTCGATGGCACCACGGATATCGCCGATTCATCGAGAACCATAAAAGAGGGTGAGATCGCCAGGGCAAACGAACTGGGAATCCATCCCCATGAGACGGTCATCGCCATGGACGGGATCGCCGTCATCGTCCATCCGTCGAACAGGGTGAATCACCTCACAAGAGAGCAGATCAAGGCCATCTATACCGGCACGGTATCGAACTGGTCAGAAGTCGGGGGAGACAACAAAAAGATCGTCGTGGTCTCCAGGGACACCTCCAGCGGCACCTTCGAGGCCTTTGAGAGCCTCACACTGGACAAGGAAAAGGTGCGCCCCGACGCACTGACAACCGCATCGAACCAGGCAGTCGTCATGACCGTGGCAAGTTCGCCGGGTGCCATCGGATATGCAGGCCTGAGCTATGTAACGAAAAAGGTAAAGCCCGTAAAGGTCGACGGGGTTGAATGCACCAGGCAGACCGTCATCTCAAGGTCCTACCCGCTCTCACGGCCGCTCTTCATGTACACGAACGGAACACCTGAGGGCCTGACAAGGCAGTTCATGGATTTCGTCCTGAGCGAGGAAGGACAGAAGCTGGTGGAGGAAGAGGGTTTTGTCGGCATCCACACGCCTTCGTCGGAGAGTTCCACGCCGGCAAAAAAGCAGTAGCCACTTCCTGAGAGCTGACACTACCTGATCCGGTCAGAACATGAAACGCAGACGATCTCATATTATAACGCACTACAAGGAATCACTGTACAAGTGGCTGTTCGCCATGCTCGCCTTTGCCTCGCTCGTGTTCCTCGTGGGGATTGTCATGACCCTGCTCTTGCAGGCACTGCCGGCCCTCACCCGGCTCAATTTCTTCCAGTTCATCCTCGGCAGCTTCTGGTACCCCACCTATGACCCCCCTGAGTTCGGCATATTCCCCCTGGTCATGGCATCGATTCTCGTTACCCTGGGCGCCATGGTGGTGTGTGTGCCCATCGGCATCGGCAGTGCCCTGTATATCCACGAACTGGCAGGGCACAGGCAGCGTTCCGTCATTAAGCCCCTCATCGAGATCCTGGCAGGCATCCCTTCCATTGTGTTCGGATTTTTCGGCATGGTGATCGTTGCGCCGCTTATACAGAGGGTATTCAACATCCCCATAGGCCTCAATGCCTTCACGGCAAGCCTGATCCTGGGGATCATGGCCACACCCACGGTATGCAGCATTGCGGAAGACGCCCTGAGCTTCGTACCCGCGAGCTTCAGGGAGGCCTCGCTCGCACTCGGGGCAAACAAATGGCAGACCCTCGTCAAGGTGATCGTCCCTGCAGCCGGCTCGGGCATATCCACCGCAATAATCCTGGGCATGAGCAGGGCCGTGGGCGAGACCATGACCGTGCTCATGGTGGCCGGCGGTGCAGCCATCATCCCGAAATCGATCTTCGATCCGGTGCGGCCCATGACGGCAACCATTGCAGCAGAGATGGGAGAGGCGGTCATGGGAAGCCTCCATTTCCATACGCTCTTTGCCATCGGCCTTATCCTCTTCCTTATCACGCTTGTCTTCAACATCCTCGCCGAGGTGGTCAGCAGGAGGTTCAGGCTGAAACTGGGGCTCGGAAGATGACAGGGAACTCTCATAAATCAAACAACAGCTCTTCGTCCGTGCAGGCACACCGAAGCGCCTGGCCGAAAGAACCCGGCGGGAAAAAGACGTCGTTCGCCCAGTCGGGGAGAAAAAAGCTCACCCAGGCCATTGGATTCACCCTGCTCTTTGTTGCCATCATTCTCGCCCTGATCTTCCTGGGATCCATTATCTATTTCATTACCATACGGGGCATCCAGGTCATCTCGTGGGAGTTTCTCACCGAGGTCCCCAGGAGGGCCATGACCCAGGGAGGTGTGGCGCCGGCAATCGTGGGGACGTTCTACCTCACGCTCGGAGCGCTCCTCTTCTCGGTTCCCCTGGGTCTTGCCTGCGCCATCTATATCTGCGAATACAGCCCGGCATCCTATGCCGTGAACATCATACGCCTGAGCATCAACAACTTGGCCGGCGTGCCGTCGGTCGTATTCGGCCTTTTCGGCTTTGCAGTCTTTGTCAAGGCATTCGGCTTCGGGGTTTCCATCCTCTCCGGGAGCCTCACGCTCGGCATCATGGCCCTGCCCGGGATCATCTCCGCCTCGCAGGAGGCCATCCTTGCCGTACCCCAGTCCTTCAAGGAGGCCTCTCTGGCACTCGGGGCGACACACTGGCAGACCATAAAGAAGGTGGTCCTGCCCACGGCGCTGCCCGGCATCCTGACCGGCATCATCCTGAACATCGGCAGGGTTGCAGGAGAGACCGCCCCTATCCTCTTTACCGCTGCCACGTTCTATACCCGGGGGTATCCGGATTCGATCTTCTCCGAGGTCATGGCCCTGCCCTACCACATCTATGCACTCATGACCGAGGGTACACGCCCCGAGCAGCAGACCATGATCGCCTACGGCTGTTCCCTCATCCTGTTGTGTATCGTCCTGCTCATCTCCGCTGCAGCCATCTTCTTCCGCCAGAAACAAAGGAGACTCTATGGAACCTGACGTGAAAATAAAGTCCCGCAAAACCAACTTCTACTACGGGAAGAAACTCGCCTTGAAGAATATCGACCTCGACATCTATTCAAAGAAGGTAACCGCCCTGATCGGCCCCTCCGGATGCGGCAAGTCCACCTTCATCAGGCTCTTGAACCGCATGAACGACCTCATCCCCGGCGCCAGGTTTGAAGGAACCATCACCCTGGACGATCTGGATATCTATGATGACGACACGGATGTCGTGGACCTGAGGAGACGCGTGGGCATGGTGTTCCAGAAGCCGAACCCCTTCCCGAAGAGCATCTTTGAAAACCTTGCCTATGGCCTGATCATCAACGGCATCCGGGATAAGGCCTTCATCGAGCAGCGGGTCATCGAGTCCCTGAAAAAGGCCGCACTGTACGACGAGGTGAAGGAACGGCTCTACGATAATGCGCTCATGCTCTCGGGCGGTCAGCAGCAGAGGCTCTGTATCGCGCGCTGCCTGGCTATCGAACCGGAGGTGATCCTCTTCGACGAACCGTGTGCGAGCCTCGACCCCATATCAACGAAGAAGATCGAGGAGCTTATCCTCAAACTGAAAGAAGAGTACTCCATTGTTATCGTGACTCACAACATGCAGCAGGCAGCACGGGTGTCGGACTTCACGGCCTTCATGTACATCGGCGAGCTGATCGAATTCAGCCCGACCCAGAAGCTGTTCACTGTTCCCAGGGAGCGGCTTACAGAAGAGTATCTGTCAGGAAAGTTCGGATGAGAAAAAAAACCACCGTGCTCTTTGTGTGTACAAATAATTCGGCCCGTTCCCAGATGGCCGAAGGAATCCTGAGGCACCTCCACGGCGAGAGGTATGAGGTCTACAGTGCAGGGACCGAACCCACCGTAGTGAATCCGCTCGCCATTGATGCCCTGCACGAGATCGGGATCGACATCTCGCATCACACCTCCAAGGGCCTCGACGCCTTCAAAGGGATCCATATCGACCTGGTGATAACCGTGTGTGACCGGGCGAATCAGACGTGTCCCATTGTTCCGGGCGCCGCAAAGACCATCCATAAATCGTTTGAAGATCCAGTGGGCAATAAGGGGCTCGCCTCTTTCAGGAAGACGCGCGATGATATCAGGGACTGGATAGTGCAGACCTTCCAGGAGCAGAGCCCGGGTGAGGATACACGGGTGAAACCGTAAGGAGAGACCATGCTGGAACAGACAAAATTGATGAATCTCAAAAAGGAACTCGTTGAATATGCAACCCTCGTGGAGGGCATGCTCGAGAAGGCCCTCATCGGGCTGCAGGAAAAAAAAGCCGACATCCTCAAAGAGGTCATGGAGGTCGACGAGGCCACGGCAAACAGGACCGAGGTGAAACTCGACGAGATGTGCATCGCGCTCATCGCCCAGCACCAGCCCGCCGGTAAGGCCCTGCGCACCATCTTCATGGCTTCGAATATCAACAACACCCTGGAGAGGATGGGAGATCATGTGGTCAACATATGCGAGAGCAGCCTCTTCCTTATCGAGAGGCCGCCGGTAAAACCCCTGATCGACACCCCCCGGATGACCGATGTGGTCAGGGGGATGATCGCCGACAGCATACAGTCGTTCCTGAACGAGGATGCAGAGCTTGCCCGGAGCGTCTGCGAACGGGACAATATCGTGGACTCGCTGCGCGATCAGATCACCCGGGAGCTCATCACCTACATGGTCTCAGATCCCACAACCATCGAGCGGTCGCTCCAGCTCATGAGGATAGCCAGCAATCTCGAACGGATGGCCGATCTGAGTACGAATATCTGCGAAGACGTGATCTACATGGTCAAGGGCCAGGTGATCAAACACCACCTCGATACCCTGTGATGCACGTACCGGCTGCCTACAGCGCGCAGGCCCGTCATGGCTCGACCCAGTCGATGATGTGCTCCTCGATCTGGTCTTCATGGACATGGTCTTCACTCAGCGCGCTGCCGCGCACCGATATGGAGGCCTCGTGCACCATGTCGGCATCCCCGCAGACGAGATGGTGCCACCACGGCAGGTCGACTCCCTGAGCAACGAGCCGGTAGGCGCAGGTTCCGGGCAGCAGGTGCATGATCTGCATGAGGGCCTTCGGGTTCATGACGAGGCAGCAGGGATTCTTCGATGCCCGATCCTGGTAGGAGGTGCACCGGCAGCGGTCGATATCCAGATAGCGGCAGGCAACATTGGTATAGACGATCTCACCGGTGTCTTCATACTCCAGCTTCCTCAGACAGCACCTGCCGCACCTGCCGCACAGCAGCTCCCACTGCAGAGCATTCATCTCATCGAGGGGAACCGTTTCCCAGAACGCCTTCATCTTTCCTCAGCCACCTGATCGGACAGCTCTTTGCCGCAGTACTTGCAGTGCAGGGCATCCCGCTCGTGGCCGCCCTTCATGCACTCCAGGCAGATCCTTCTCGACTTCTGCCTCCCGAACACATTGGACATCTCCACGGTGACGATCCCGGAGGGGACCGCAATGATACTGTAGCCGAGGATCATGATTAGGGAGGCGAAAAACTGGCCGAGCCCGGTCTTCGGGGAAAGATCGCCGTACCCCACCGTGGTCAGCGTTACAATGGCCCAGTAGATGCTCCTGGGTATGCTCGTGAACCCGTTTGCCTCCCCCTCGATGAGGTAGATGAGTGAGCCGAAGATAATCACGAGCGTAAGCACGGTAAAGAGAAACACGATGATCTTGCGAGCACTTGCAAGCAGAGACTGCATGAGCACCCCTGCCTCACCGATGAATTGAACGAGCTTGAGCACCCGGAAAATCCGCAGAACCCGCAAAATCCGGATGACGATCAGGTACTGGCTCCCCGGAAATATGAGGCTGAGGTAGGTGGGCAAAACCGCCAGGAGATCCACGATCCCGAAGACGCTCGTCGCATACCGCACACGCCTGGGCACGCAGAAGAGCCGCAGGATGTATTCCACGGAGAAGAGGATCGTGAAGGCCCACTCGGCCGCATAGAGCTGGCGGCCGTATACGGCGTTGATGGATTTCACGCTGTCGCACATCACCACCACGACACTCGCAAAAATGCACAGCATCAGGATCTCGTCGAAGAGCTTGCCTTTAAACGTATCCGCTTCGAATATGATCCGGTACAGACTCCTCTTCCACCTGAGCGTCCTGTCTTTCGCACTTGATTTCATCTTGAGTCGCCTTCCTCCCTGCTTGCGATTGTGCACGAACTTCTCGTGATACCGGCATGTGTGTGTCTTTGCCCGGCATCAGTGCATCCTGTTCTCATTAATCGTTTCTTGGCCGTGTCTGTCAATGGCTTTGCGGGCTGCCATGCACACAGCCGGACAGCTTACAGGGATAGCGCATCCGGGTCTTTTGCTGCGAATAATCCACACAGCGGCAGCTCGCCCTGCAATTAGAAATGGGTCTTCATGAGGAGATACACGACATCATTGTCCTTGAACCCGCCGTATTTGGTCTGGTCCCCGCCGGATATCGAGACATAACCCAGTGCCAGCGAGGTGTTGTCGAAGGGCTTGTATTCGATCTCGGGCCTCAGGATCAGCGCGGTCTTGTCCGAGAAGTCTTCGTAATCCGCCACCTCGAGCACGCAGTCCAGAGTTGTAGTGAGCTCGTCGTTGAAAAACGAGTATTCCACGGAGGTCACATAGTAATCCTCCAGCTTGCCCATGAAGCCTGCGTCTCCCACACCGAGGGCATCGCGGGCCTCTGCAGTATAATCGAACTCGTCGTAATAGCCATGATTGAACTGGGCATTCGCATATATCCCGTTTCCCACACCGAAGGTATAGTCGATTCCGAGGGTGTATTTATAGTAGATGTCTTCGAGCAGCGCAAAGGCCTCGCTCGACGAGCTCGACATCAGGCTGGTGGTCAGGACCACATCCTTTTCCTCCGGGAAGTATGCCCCGAATTCGGCCCACACGCCCAAGGAATGAATCTCCCCGGCACAATCGAAGCCAACGACGTCGAGCCTGGGGTAATCGTAGCAGCTCGTCATGGTGGTGGAATCCAGGCCGATATCGGTCACGACCCGGTAGGGCATGGGCAGGCTCTGATGGCCGTGGTAGTAGCTCAACCCCCAGTCGAAATTCCACAACACACCGCTTACGCGGAGGCCCGCAGGACCGCTGGAGACCTCGTAATCCGGGACATCCCGCACGACCATCCCCACCGACCCTCCCGGGAATCCATAGGAGGTGGTGAGCTCATCCAGCCGTGATTGCTGCATGGCCAGGCTCTGCGCGGTAAACCCCAGGGGCAGGGTCGACGGTTTGAACGAGACAAAATACACGGCCTGCAGTTTCAGGTCGAAGTCGACGGGGACGATATACTCGAGGTTGAACCCGTCCATGTTCAGGTGCTCCACCAGGTAGTCCGGATCAAAGGAAAAGAGGTTCCGGTAATCCACGGGGTTCAGGTTGTCCACCACGTTGTACTCGTCCGAGGTTCCCCAGCGCACCCGCTGGCGGCCAATGGTCAGATCGAGGCCTTCGAGGCCGAGATCCATGAGGGTAAAGGAGGCATCCTTTATGTACGTGTCCTGTTCATGAACGATGGAGGAATAACCGGAACCGCTCTCCAGCTGTTCCAGATCATCATATTCCGGCCTCGCGTCGTAGATGAAGTACACCATGGAGCGGAAGCTCACATTATCCGATACATACCCGTTCAGCCCCACGTGCAGTTCCCCCCGGTTGAGACTGTAGTCTCCCGGATCATGGGGCTCAAAGGCGTCGTCCGGGCTCTGTTGCATATAGAACGAGCTGAAGAACTTGACTGTGCCTTCAAGCTTTACCGAGCTTTCTGCATGGACCGCCGGCACGCTGATAAGCATCCCACCCAACAGCAGCAGGATGCCGGGCAGCATCCTGCCCGCTCTATTCATCCTTGAGCCTCCTCTTGAGAAACCTCTTGGTAAAGACCGCCTCATCGAGGTCGCAATCGTACTCGATGCTCGTTATCTTCATGACCGTGGTGTGATCCTTCTGCACGTCTTTCATCCGGATCTGTTTCGGGGTCCAGTATCCCTGGATCTTCTCGTGTTCCATGTCGTTTACCTTCCAGAGCTTGTCCTGGTCATCGTAGAGCTCCATCTTATCGGCATAGAAATGCTCCTTGTTCACCCATGCCACAACCCTGGGATAGATACGGTCTGAACCAGGCCTTCTCTTGAGCTCGAGGATGTATTCCGTCTCGGTCTGGCCGGTGATCCCGGCCGTGTAGTGGGTGGTGTATTTTCCGGTACTCAGATCGTCGTTGGACAGGTCGCTGCCGGCAAAACTCTCTTTGCGCGCATGGGAGGCAATGCGCCGGTCCCGGTCGAATGCGGGCAGGTACAGGTACATCTGGTCGTCGGCAAGGCTCAAAAACCCGAGATTGCGTATGTCTGCAGGCGAGAGAAATTTCAGCATCGACACGTCGTCCCTGTCCTTAAAGTGCCTGGTCCACACCTTGAGTCTGCGTTCTTTTTCCCTGCCGTCCCGGTCTATCAGCGTCATGGTTGCCAGGGCAACCGAATTGTCCGAGGCAGACAGCACCGCGTCGACCTTCGCGAGGACCTCGTCCCCGGTCATTGCCGCAGCGGGTGATGCCGCGATCAGGGCGAGGGCCATGCCAAGCAGCAGGAGCACACCCTGATGAAGCCTGATGTTCATAGATACCTCCTCTATTCTTCCTCGAAAATATTGTCGAATATCTGGTTCTCATCGATGCACAGGGCGAAGTTCCACGTCCTGTCTTCCAGGCGGATGAGCGATGCCAGTGAGGGCAGCAGGGTCAGCACGGAAACCGTTACCAGGAAGATGGCCAGCGCATTGATAATGGCAAAATTTCTCAGCTCGGTGGTCTTGGAGAACATGAGCACCACAAAGCCGAGGAGGGAGGTGGCATTGGCGGTGATGACCGCCCTGCCCACATGTCCCAGGGTCGCCTGGAGTGATTCCCTGCCCCGCAGCCCCTCCTTATGCTGCCGGTGGTAGTAGTGGAGAAAGTGGATGGACCCGTCGACACCGAGCCCGATGATCAGGGCGCTGCACAGCACGGTGCCGAAATCCAGGGGGATGCCCACCCACCCCATGAATCCTAGCGTGAACTCCAGGGGGACCAGCACGGAGATGAGCGATATCGCACCCCGCCGGATGGATTTCTGGGTGATCGAGATCATGATGAGAACGATTATGGAGGCCAGGATGAGGCTCTGGATCTGGCTCTGATAGAGGAGCTTGTCGAAACGGCTGAACATCTCGTGTGCCCCTGTCTGGTCTATCTCAATCGGTGAGGATTCAACTATTGCCTGATCGATGCCAGGGGTGGCGCGAACCTCATGGCTGAAGAGCACGGGTTTGTCCGAGAAGAGTCTCCATACAGCCCCGTCCGCCCTCTTGCTGAAATCTTCGTTCTGCCTGAGCTGTTCGGGAACACCCTCGAGGTACCCCAGACGCAGTACAGCCACTTTCTGCATACGGAAAGAACCATCTGCCCTTCCCACCATGCCCGCCACGGTCATGGCGGCATCTTCGGCATTCATTACCCCGCTCGAGGTGATGACACCCGTGAGGTCGTTCAGGAACATCTCCCCGTGACGATTCTCCCAGTGATCCCTGGTGTAGGCCAGCAGCTCCATGACGATCCCGGGCGGGAGGATCTCAACGGTCTCTTCTTCCAGGTACCTGCGCACCTCATCCCAGACAGGCGCCAGATCAACGCTCGTATCGAGCCGGGCCATTGCCTGTTCCAGGAGTGCCTGGAACGCCTCGGGATCATAGGAACCGGACCGGTCATAACTCCGCGCGAGCCAGGCAAGCTGCCGCGCCGTGTTATACATGAGGATGCTGTCCACGGCCGTGCGTCCTTCGGGGCTGAGACTCGCACGGTCGACCCGGACAAGGGCATCGGAGACGTTCAGGTCAAGGAACCTTTCAATGCCTTCCGAGATCTTCTTCATATAGCCGGTATCGTGTTCTTTCATCACGGCATTTATCACGGCCTGCCCGCGGTCTTGCGTCACAAAGGTCTTCAGGATATCCTGCCCCTCGAGCATGAACCACAGGTTTGCGATGCCAGGCCTTGTCTCCGGGATTGCGAACACGCCGTTTAGAAGCCAGTTTTCTTCTGCAATGAGATCGTTTATGGACATGAACCCGCCCAGGAGGTCATTCGACCGCAGATTGTTCTCCAGGTAGTTCATCACGGTCATGGTCTTCGGGTCTTCGATATCTCCCTTGACATACATGCTTACCCGGTACATGCCGTTGAAATATTCTTCGAGCACCTGGGAGCCGCTGCGCGGCGGACTGTCCTTGGGCATCATCTCAACGAAATCGACGCTCGTATTGATCCGGGCTATTCCAAACCCCATGACCACCAGGAAGACCGAGACAACACCCAGGATAAACCCGGGATGGTCGTGGACCCAGCCTCCTGCGGCACCCATGGCCCGCGTGAGACTGTGCTCACGGTGTGCGCGCTCCTGCGTTCTCGGGGCCGGAGTGCCCTTGACCATGTCCATGCCTATGGTAAGGAGGAGTAAGGAGAGGAGGCATGCAGCACCGAGTCCGAAGGCAAGCTCGATACCGAAATTCTTGAGCACCTCGATCTTGGTGACCGAGAAGGTGGCGAGCCCGGCAACCGTGGTCATGGCGCTCATGAGAACAGGCAGGGCAATCTCGCCGGTGGACAGTCGAATGTCGCCTTTCTTCAGGTAGTGGTTGTACATGTGGACGGCATAGTCCGATCCTACGGCCATGAGCAGCACGACGACCGCCGGAGAGAGTATGTTGAACGGATAGCCGAATATGGCCTTGACCCCGATGGTCCAGATAATGGCGATGAATACGACGGTGAACGAAAGGATGATGCCCGACAGGCGCCGCAGGCCGTAGACGAGGACAAGCACCATGCCGATCAGGATGATGGGCACCAGGACCGTGAGGTCCTGCTTCATGTAAAAGTCCATGAAATAGGCAATGACCACGTCACCGCCCACATAGTAGGGCCTCTGGCCCATCATTTCCTCAACGATGCACAGAAGATGCCCGGTGATCTCCACCTCGTCATACTGGCTCTCGATGCTCGTTGCCACTACGGTATAACGGGCATCGGACGAGACGAGCGAGTCCCTGAACGTCTCCTTCGAGAGCACATACCGCTGAAGTGCCTGCATCTCGTCCCTGTCTGCAGGAAAGGGAGTAGGGATCAGGTCGGAGACCTCGATGCCGCCCTGTGTCTTTCTGATATCCATGATATTGGTGAGACTGGTCACCTGGAAGAGCTCTTCCATTCCTTCGAGCTTCCGGGTGAGGCGCTGCACCAGGGCGAGAGCTTCCGGAGAAAAGACCCCCTCGTCGGAAAAATCGAGCACCACGAACATGAGAGACCCGTTGGAGAACTCGCGGTCAACGGTGCGCAGGAGATCACCGACCCGGTCGTTCGTGGGCAGCCAGGTCTCATAGTCGTTATTGATCTGCAGGTCACGGCTCGCATAGATCATGGCTGCGGTGATGAAGACCACCGCGGCGAGGAATACGAAGCGGTAGCGGATAATAGTGTCGATAGCTCTCTTTAAAGCCTTCTCCATAGAGACCCTCGCTCAACGAGATTCATTTCACTTTTAGCTGCCCTCACAGTCAAAAGCCGGTTGCTGCCGGGCAGCCCTCAGGCTCCGGAAAAAAGCCTGTTCACGACGGCGCATATCCCCTGGGGGATTCCGGCAGGTCGAGAGATGCGCCCATGACCTGCCGCACGATGAGACCTTCGATCATGGCAATCGTGACTCTCGAGAACACCTTGATATCCGGCACGGTGAATTCTCCTCGGGCTTGTCCCTGGCGCAGCAGGGCAGAAACGATTTCGGCAGAAGCTCTTGTTCCCCCCATAATCACACCACACACATGCATAAACCGACTGGTCAGCATGGTAGTCCAAATACCGGTATGCCGTCAAGATGCAAGGAGGAGCAGGGCTTCAGGCGCAGGGTTGTGTATTCACCCGGGATGTATGTCTAACGCGGGTGAAAAAGGGAGGAGCGGGGTTCAAGTCGCGAACACCGGCCATGCTTTGCTGCGGAAAAAGACTTGGTCGCCGCTGAAGCGGCTCCTACAGGGGGGTATACCTGACAACACTGCAGGAGCGAATTACAGCCGTTCTTCCGGCCTGATCCCCTTGGAGACGAGGTAGAGCGAGACAATCTTCCTGATGGAGACAAGGCCGATCTCACCCAGGTCGATTTCATCGATGGGGATGAAACGATATCCCTCGACCTCGTCATCGGCTGTTATCCCCTCAAAGCTCATGACCCTGCAGACAAAGGCGAGATCCAGGGTAAAGTAGGTGATGCCGCCGTACTCATAGGTGTTGGGACACGAGGTGAAGTAGACCTCCTCGCTCGTTTCCAGGTTCAGCTCCTCCTTGAGCTCCCGCCGCAGGGCATCTTCGGCCGTCTCCATGATATCCACGAACCCCCCGGGCAGGTCGAGCGTTCCCTTCATGGGGTCCTTCGCCCTCTTCGTGAAAAGGAGCCTCCCGTTATCGTCCTCGATCAGGGCTGCCACAGCGGCAGCGGCATTGATGAAGAACTCAAACCCGCACGCATCACACAAAAAGGAGTTGTCCTGCCGGAAAGAAAAGTTCCCTGAGCTGCAGGCCGGACAGAATTTGAAAACATTTTGTGGGAAAGAATTCGTCACCGGATCACTCATATCATTCCTGCTTCACGAATAAAATTGGGAATCTCTAAAAACCTTACACCTTGGACCTTAGACCTTAAACCTTGCACCTTCTTCATCATATTTTCCCAAGCGTCCAGAGCATCTGTTTTCTGGCACCATAAATCCTGTTCTGCCTTCTGCCTGAGATCCCGGTCTATCTTGACCAACTGACTTCTGCCTCGCATCTCGAGCTGACTGGCTCGCCCTGCCTCGTACCGCGAACCCGCCTGCCCGTATCACTCTTTCGGTATCCCGGCGAGTTCGTAGTACTTGTCGAGCTTGACCATCTCCTTGAGGCCCTTCAGCGTCAGATACGGCTGGTCCTTGGCCAGGATGTTGGAGATGGCGGCAGGAATGTATCCTGCAGGATCGGAATTGACCGTGTAGGTGACATGGGTCGTCTTCTCATCTATCCTGGTGAGCGTGGCCTTCCCGATGAGCCTGATCATCCTCACGTACTGGTCCTGAACGGGTACCAGGTCCTCCTGCAGGGCATTCAGGGAGATCTCGGCCTTGCCCTCTCCATCCCGGACATCGAACACCACATCGATGATCATGTCGCGGTCGCTTACCGGCCATGGGGTTGCCAGGATGAAATACACTACCTCGTGGGTGTCGGAAAGGCTCTTCAATAACCGGATATCCCGGCAGAAGCCGAACCACTGCGGGAATGAAGCGATGTCTCTGAAGACCTCCAGGATCACCCTCATCGGCGCATCGACATTGGTGATCCCCAGGAACTCGTTGGAAGCCGAATCTGCAACCGGCCTCGTATACACCTGGATGCCGTCCCCCTGCTTGGCCGGCTTCCAGCCTTCGCCGGGATCAGCTGCAAAACAAGGCCCTGCAGCCACGAACAGTGCAAGCACTACAAACCATGCATATCTCCTCATAGAATTACCCCCCTAATAACATAGAGCAGCCACCTGGGAATTATGTACAGGGAATTTCTCAAAGATGGAACCTGAAAGTTCGCCCCGTTTTTTTAAGGAGCTGACCGTCTCGTTCACCCACGAACAGAGCATTGACAGGCATTCCTCCTGCGTTCACCCCTGGTATTACTGATGAACACATGCTATCTTTATTGTCACACTCCTTGAGATACAGGAGAGTCCCGGCAGGGGGATGGCCATGTGCGGCAGATTTATCCAGATATCGAATCCACACAGGATCAGGGTAAAGATCTCCGAACTCGAGATCAGCGATGAGGTGAAGGCTGCATTCACACCGCATTACAACATAGCCCCGACGCAGAATATCCTGACCGTGCTCAATTACCAGGTGCCGACACTGGCCTGTACCCGCTGGGGGCTCGTCCCGTTCTGGGCAAAGGACATCTCCATCGGCTCCAGGATGATCAATGCCCGCGCCGAGACCCTGCTGGAAAAGCCCTCCTTCAGGACCCCGCTGAGGAAACACCGCTGCATCATCTTTGCCGACGGATTCTATGAATGGAAGACGCTGGACAAGAGCAGGACCCCTTACTTCATCCGCATGAAAGACTCCGAACCCTTTGCCCTGGCAGGGCTGTGGGACCAGTGGACAGACACGTCGGACGGCCGGATCGTGCAGTCGAGCACCATCATCACCACCTCCCCCAATGACCTCATCGCGCAGATCCACACCAGGATGCCGGTGATACTGAACAGGGAGGCTTATTCCGCCTGGCTCAGCCCCGGCAGCCCCGACGATGCTGTCCTCATGGACTGCCTCAAGACCTACCCGCCCGAAGAGATGGAGGCCTACGAGATATCCCGCCTGGTGAACAGCCCAGGCAACGACACCCCGGAGGTCATACGCCCGCGTGCACCCGGGGGAAATGGCAGCGGGAAACTGTTCTGAAGAAGATCCCGACTTCTTGCTTATTCCCGCTCTCTCCTTACATAGCCGATCTTCTCCCCCTGCACCTCATAGGCACTCTCGATGAGCTCGTCCTCGGCCCTGAAAAGGTCGTCGGTGGGGATATGGAGAAGCTTCACGAGCCGTCTCTCTGCATCCCGGTGTGCCTCCACACAGCCGTCTTCCAGGATGTGGACGATATCGAACTCGCATCGAAGCTGCCTGCACACCAGGATCATCCGGTGACACACAACAGGGTCCTTCTCCGCGCACATGAGCACGGCGGTGTGGTCCCGGGCTGTCTCGCGCAGCCTCTCCAGGCCTTCGACAAACATCCTGCTTCGTGCAACCCTCTCGAACCGCACCTTCCCGTCCTCGTACAGTTCCGGGTCGGTCGGCCGGCCGCCGAGCATGCCGCCGAGAAACAAGTACCCGATCTCATGTGATGCAAGGACTTCTTCGAGCACGGTCCTGTTGAATTCCGGCTTGTACCTGCTGTAGGGCGCAGACCTGACGTCGCATACAGAAGAGATGGCATACCTGCGGAGCACATCGATAAACCCCGCGGTTGAGAAAGGAGAATACCCGATCGTATAGAGTCTGCTGTTCAACACCGCCACCTTCGAGTTTTCTAGGCCCGTGCCTAGTATACCCCTTTTATTCCTGCAAGGTAAGACGAGAACCTGAAAAAGGCGGCTTTTTACGGGACAGCCCGGGTGGCTCGTTTCATGTTCCGGGAAAGAAAACCAATAATAATCGAGAGATTGACTTACACCTCGTCCGGATTAATATGTATGCAAGGCCGCTTGGGTTTTATCATAAAAGGAGGCAGGATATGTTTGAAAAAATCCTATTCCCAACAGATTTCTCAGACGTTGCAAAAAAGGCCCTGAGCTTTGTAAAACAGCTGAGAACTGCCGGTGCCGAGGAGGTGACCGTGATGCATGTCCTCGATCAGTCGAGCCTCGACACCCTGAGTGCCATCAGGAGTGTCCCGGATTATCTCACCATTGAGAAAGATCTCGAGGCCCGGGCATCTGAGGAGATGAAGTTCATCGAGAACGAACTCAAAGAGGTAGGGTACAAGGTTACCACGAGGATCGAAAAAGGTTTTCCCATACGGGAGATCCTCAGGATCGCCGATGAAGGAAATTTCTCGGTCATTGTGATCGGCTCTCACGGCAAGAGCAACATTCAGGAGATGCTCCTGGGCTCTGTGTCCGAAAAAGTGGTACGGAAGGCAAAAAACCCGGTCCTTGTCGTGAAAAGGTGAACCCCTTACGATACCCTGCTGTGTGTTTTTCTGTCCGGGACGATCTCGATGAGTTCGATGTCGTAGATCACGGTCTTGCCTGCCAGCGGGGCATTGGCATCGATGGTGACCGAGTCCTCGGATATATCGATGACAACGGCGGACAGCTCATACCCTTCTTCGTCCACCATCTCGAAATCCATGCCGATATGAGGGGCTACCCCTTCGGGTAGTTCTTCGTTCAAAACCTCGAAGACCAGATCTTCATCATAGAGCCCGAATCCTTCTTCCGGTTCCACCACAACGGTCTTCTTCTCTCCGGGGAGCATTCCGATCACCGCATTCTCGAAACCGCTGACCACCTCTCCCGATCCGATGGTGAACTTCAGGGGCATCACCCCTACGGAGGATTCGAAAACGCTCCCATCCTCTGACTTCCCGGTATAATTCACCCTGACAGTATCACCCTGCTGCGCTTTGTGACTCATGTGTGCCCCCCGTGTAAGCACAAGAGGTATAATGAAATGATAGCAAAGAGTCAAAGGATATTTTCGCTGAAAAACAGTCCTTACAGCACCTTGGAATAGTTATCGATTTCAATGGGCTGCACTGTGGTTATCATCGAGGCACCAGGAGATGGACAAATGAGAAGGTTTTATTTTCAAAGACACTCACCCTCAAATCTTGACATTCATATTCTGAGTTATATTATATTGTTATACTTGATATTTTGCTATTGGTTCTCACCATGCGCACCAGTGCCCGGTCCACCTTTGCCCGTTTAGATGCAATCTGAGATTTTCTGACTGTAATACAATCCCCTCGTCCACAGGTAACGAGCATGTTTGTACTATGATGGTTGGAGAAGAAAGGGGCAGACCGCCTGCTTATTCTCGATAAAGGTGATTCATCACATGAAGAATATTACATTTGTTTTTATTCTGTGCTTGTCATTTGTAATTGCCTGGGCTCCCGCCTCACATGCCGGACAGGTGGTTACGCAGCAGGAGAGAATATGGGCACAACAGGTTCTGAACAGAGAGTACACCTACGATTTCGTGTTTTCCCCCGATACGATTGCAGTCCTCTACTTTAAGAACAATACCGGAGAAAAAAGATTCGACCTCCTTCAGAAAGGCCTTCCCTGCATGCTTTCGTCAGACCTTTCTCAGCTGCAGGGTCTCCGCCCGGTGGAGCGGGTGAAGATCCAGGCCCTCATGGAAGAAATGGACTTCGGCATCTCAGGCCTGGTCGACGCGAGTACAGCACCACGGATCGGACGGTTACTGGGTGCACGCTACGTGATACGGGGAGATATCCATTACAGCGCAGTTGCAGAAATCAGCATAAAAGCGACCCTGATCGACGGGGAAAAGGAACGCATTGTGGGACAGCCCACGGCAGAGGGATTTCTCTCAAGCATCGTCACCATTGAGAAACAGCTCCTCTTCGATATCATAGAGCTCCTGAACATAAAACTCTCTGCGGAGAAGAGAAAGAGACTGGAAAAACCGCTGACCACCAGCGAGGAGGCACTGTTCAACCTGTGCAGGGCCATAGACAGCTCTGACCGCAGAGATTACATCCGTGCGGAGACCTACTATACCAATGCACTGAAAGAAGACCCGAACCTGGGGCCGGCACAAGAAGGCTTGAAAGAGCTCCAGAGACTGAGCCTGATCAACCAGAGGAAAAAAAGCCAGTCCCTGCTCAAGGCCCTGGAAGCCAGGACATCAAAGACGGACAGCCTCGTTGAGGATTACTCGACCAGGCAGGCACGCACTCCGGGCGATCTCGAGAAGAGACAGAGCCAGGCAGGCAGCATAGACTTCGAGTGGTGAACCATGAGGGAAAGGAAGGAGCGATGATGTACCGGTTCCTTTTTGATTCCACCCAGACGGCAGCGGGGCATGCAGGGAAAATCCGATGCAGACCCGTTCAAATCCGGACCATGCCCCTGCGGTTTATCCTTGCCTGTCTCGTGGTCCTGCTCTGTTCCTGCAGCGGTTCTGATACGCCGCCTGATACCGGTTCGGTCTCTTTTTCCATCCAACTGCCTGAAGATACAGCACCTGCGGCAACGGCAGCCGCCCTCTACAAGCAGTCTCCCATCACCTGCGACCACTACGGCGTGAGCCGGGTGGAAGCACGGGTGCTGGACGAGAACGGCACCGAACTCGCTTTTGGCGGCCCCTGGGATTGCAGTGCAGGCAGGGGGAGTATCACCGGCATCCAGCAGGGAACGGGCAGGACCCTGATCGTCGATCTCAGCGATGGTGACGGCAGGGTGATCCTCTCCGGGACCGTTACCGATATCACCGTTACGGCCGGTCAGACAACACCTGTGGGGGTAATCGAACTCGAACTGGTTAATCCGGACGAATACCTTACCTGGTACCGCGATGCCGACGGTGACACCTACGGAGATCCGGTTGGCTCGACCCAGGGGTTTTCTCAACCTGAGGGGTACGTGAGCGACAATACCGACTGCGACGACACCGATGCGGGTGTTCATCCCGGTGCCATTGAGATCTGCGGCGACGGCATCGACCAGAATTGCGACGGCACTGATCTCCCCTGCCCCACAACGTGGTTCCGCGATGCCGACGGCGACTCCTACGGCAATCCGGCTGTTTCGACCGAGGCCGTAACGCAGCCTCCCGGCTACGTGAGCGACAATACCGACTGCGACGACACCGATGCGGGTGTTCACCCCGGTGCCACCGAGATCTGCGGCGACGGCATCGACCAGGACTGCAACGGCATTGATCCCCCCTGCCCCACGACCTGGTACCGCGATGCCGACGGTGACTCCTACGGTAATCCGGCTGTTTCGACCGAGGCCGTGACGCAGCCTGCAGGCTATGTGAGGAACAACACCGACTGCGACGATGGCAATGCGGGCGTTCACCCCGGTGCCACAGAGATCTGCGGCGACGGCATCGACCAGAACTGCGACGGCATTGATCCCCCCTGTCTCACGACCTGGTACCGGGATGCCGATGGTGACGGCTATGGCAACCCCGCCAGTTCGGTCCAGGCTGTGGAACGGCCCGACGGTTATGTGAGCGACAATACCGACTGCAACGACAGCGATGCAACCGTTCACCCCGGTGCCGCGGAAATCTGCGGCGACGGCATCGACCAGGACTGCAGCGGCTCAGATCTCCCCTGCCCCCTGACCTGGTACCGGGATAGCGACGGTGACACCTATGGCAACCCCGCTGATTCCACCCAGGCCGCAACACAGCCCGCTGGTTATGTGAGCGACAATACCGACTGCGACGACAGCGATGCAACCGTTCACCCCGGTGCCACAGAAATCTGCGGCGACGGCATCGACCAGGACTGCAGCGGCTCAGATCTCCCCTGCCCCCCGACATGGTACCGCGATAGCGACGACGACTCCTACGGCAACCCCGCTGATTCCACCCAGGCCGCAACGCAGCCCGCCGGCTATGTGAGCAACAATACCGACTGCGATGATGGTGATGCGGCCGTATACCCCGGGGCTGCAGAGATTGAATGCGACGGCATTGACCAGGACTGTGACGGCGAAGATACCTGCCCGCCTCCGATGGCCTTCATGCAGCTGGCTGCCGATGGAGAAACCCGGGTCTACGTCGACCAGGATAACGGCAGGACCGGGAACACTGGCAGAAGCTGGGATCAGGCAGTGCCCACCATCCAGGAGGCCCTCGACATTGCCGACGAAGACGATGAACTCTGGATAAAGAGGGGGGTCTATTCCCTCCCGGTACAGTTGGAAGTGACAAGGGGCGTCACGCTCTACGGCGGCTTTGACGGCACCGAGGAGGATCTCGATGAACGGGACGTCTCCGGCAATGTTACGTGCGTGGATGGAAACGGCATCGTACGCTGCATCTCCATATCGGCTCCGGCGGGCAGGGTCGTGATAGACGGCCTGAGTATCGTCAACGGCCATTCTTCCTCCGGCAGCGGGGGAGGCATATACAGCCAGGGTGAAGCCGCATCACTGACCGTGGTCACCTGCACCCTGAGAAACAACTCCGCCCTTGAAGGCGGCGGCATATCCACCATGAACGATACTTCTCTGCTCAGGGTCATAGGCTGTCTGTTCGAAAACAACGCTGCAGCAGATGACCGTAGCGGCGGGGGAATCCTGAGCAGCTCAGCCTCCACGGAGATAGCCGGCTGTACCTTCACGGGCAACCGTGCAGGAAGAGGCGGCGGCATAAGCTGCGCCGGGCCCGACGCATGCATCGTCAACTGCCTCTTTACTGAAAACTCCTGCGATACCACCCTGAGCGATACCGGTGGCGGAGCCGTAGAAATCCGCTCAGGCAGCAACAGTTCGATAACAAACTGCACCATCACGGGCAACACGGCATCCTTAGGTGGCGGTATCTACACCAGCGACAGTACGGTAATGGTCACGAACTCCATTATCTGGAACAACACCTCGGCAATGGGCGGGGATGACATCGACGGCAGCGCTTCCTTCCTGAACGTCGACTACTGCGATCTGCAGCACCTGGCATGGGGCGAGAACTGCCTGTCTCTGGAGCCGGGGTTTGTCGACCCTTTGAATCACGACTTCCACCTGCTGCAGGATTCACCGTGCATCGACAGGGGAACGGACCTGGCGCCCTGCCTGCCTCTAAGCGATTTTGAAGGGGATCCCCGCGTCATCGGAGGGGCAGCGGATCTCGGCATTGATGAATTCATGAACTGAGGGATGAAAAACAGCTCGGTCCCGCAGGGGTTGAGGAGAACAGTAGCGGTGAAAAGGATTCTATCATCGGTCATCATCGTAGCACTGGTCATGCTGGCCTGGCCAATGAACAGCCATGCAGCTGATTCGTACTTCCAGACCGGGTTCCACTATGACTTCTGGGCGAGCGATGAGGATGACAGCGGCATGCAGTTTTACCTCCCCATTGAAGTCGGAACTAAAATCAACGATATATCTTTGCGGGTCCTCGGCTCGTATGCCTACACAGAGGTTGATCTGTCAGGGGGGCAGAAAGAGTCTCTCAGCAACTTTACCGATACCAAGGTGAATCTTTCCTATGAACTGCTGGATCAGTACGACTTCGACCTGCTCTTTGGCCTGGGCTTCAACCTCCCCACCGGCTACACGGATCTCAGGCAAAGCGAACTCGCTCTCGTCCTGCCGCCGGACCTCATCTCCATCACCACCTTCGGAGAAGGTCTGAACGTCAACCCAACCATCGTCATCACCAGGCAGTGGGAGGACTGGGTGGCCGGGATCGGCCTGGGATATACCTGGCGGGACAAGTACGACTACAGCACTGACGTGCAGGACTACGACCCCGGGGACATCTTCAGCACGACCTTCGAGATCCGCCACGATCTTTCGACCACGTGGCAGGCCAGGGTGTTCGGCGAATATCTTTCCTATGGCAAAGATGAAGCGGATGGCAACGAATTCTACCAGGAAGGCACTGTCTGGCTCATCGGGTTCGGTGCCGGGTATGACCGGTCCATGTGGGACCTGGACTTCAACCTGATGAGCATCTTCAGGGACAAGAGCAAGATCACCGACGGCGCCGGCCTGCCCACAGAAAAATACAACAGCCATGGGGATGAATGGATCGGAGATCTCACCTACCGGTATTTCATGACCGATGAGACAACACTGCAGGCAGGTCTGCAGATCCTCTGGATCGACAGCAACGAGTATCCTTCCGCATCACCCTACTATATCGGGACCCGGCAGAAAATCACCCTTGGGTGCGGCATGACAAGATCATTCCGGCCGGATATAACCGGGGCACTGACCTTCAGAGGATTCTACATGGACGATGAGAAGAACTGGTATCACCCGCTCGAAGACCTGCAATATACCGGGTTCTCCCTCGGAGGAACCATAAGCTGCACCTTCTGATTCTCCTGCCCATATCAGTAGCGATGCCCGGGTGGAGGGACAAGCGCCTGACCCGGATCGTGCGCCTTTAAGGGGTGCGAAAGAGAAGGGAAGGGCTTCATTGCCCTTGGGGGACGGCAATGAAGCCCCACAACAAGTGTGTCTGAGACCTCCCTTACCGCGCTACTATGCCATATTCCGCATACAATTGAATGCTAAAAAACCAGGAGGATATTTGTAGGATTCACCTACTATTCTGGTGATCAGGGGTGGTCGGCGCAGTGAAGGTACGACCTCAGGTTCGTCTTGGCATGGAGCAGGCCCAGTTTCTTCCGGATATTTGCCCGGTGGAACGATACTGCATGCAATGAGACATTGGCGATGCAGGCAATCTCCTTGGTGGTTTTCCCCTGTTTGACAAGGTCGGCTATCTGGATCTCGGTCGGGGTCAGGTGCTGGTACTGCCGGGAATTCCCCCTCATGTACGGTGAGATCATTTCCTCGAGATTGGTCCTGAGGATATCGAGGTAGACCTTTCCTTCGTCGGTCAGGCCGGCTGTCTCCATCTTTTCCAGATACGGGCAGATCAATTTTTCCACCGTTGATACGAGATCATCCTGGGCCTTTTTCTTTTCCTCTTCCCGGTGATCGAGCAGCACCTTCAGTGCGGTATTCACTTCCTCGAGATGCCTCTTCCGCACCTCCAGCTCTTTTTCCTTGCTGCACAATACATCTTCAAACTGTTTCCGCTCGGTGATGTCACGGGCCACCGACACGACAGCCACGGCTTTGCCGTCGTGGACCAGGGGCACGCCGCTGACCTCCCCGAAGATCCTCCTTCCGTCCCTGGCGATGAACTGATACACAGTCGCATCGATCTTTTTCCCGGACAGCACCTTGAACACATCGGAGGCTGCCCGCTCCAGGTACTCGGGAGCCAATACGTTCAGTTCCTGGAACGGCCGCCCGATCAACTCCTCGGGCCTGTATCCCAGCATCTTTTCAGCACTCGGAGAGACGCTCAACACCCTGAATTCCGGATCGAGCGAGTAGATCACATCGTTGGTAAGGGTGAAATGAATGCGGTACCTTTCATGGTCCTGGTACAATTCATGTTCGACCTGCCGGAGTCTGCGTGTTTCAGCCTCCAGGTCCCTGACTCTCTGTTCGAGATCTTCATACGGGGGTTGTGCCATATGCATCTCCAATAATCATAATCCATGATTACACTGAGACAGTTCATGATGGCTTCAAGCAATGAGGACTTACTATGTTAGAGAATATTACCCGTGTTGGCAATATGTTTTCTGTCACCGGCGGATGTGTATGGCTGAAGAGGGTTCCCAGTCCGGGCACAAGGCCTTTATCGTATCTATTCCCGGATCAGAACCGCAGGGTGTTCTCGTCTCAGGTCACAGCTTCCCCGGCACCTGCCTTAACAGGCGAACATGCCGTTTTCGTAGATGGTCTTTTTCTTGCCGTTAGCGAGATAGGCCGTAACCCGTTTCTTTTCGGTATTCACCAGATCCCAGTGCAGGGCTGAATCGTTGAACCCGAGCTTGACCTTCTTTTCTTTTGTCAGTTCAGCGGGATTTCCCTCATAGGTATCCGAATACGATGCGCCCAGGGCGATATGGCAGTTTCCGCTGTTCCCGCCATAGTTTTCGTCGAAGAGGGTGTTGGCCATGAACTTGTTTATCTTTGAGAACCGCTTGTCGGTCAGCGAGAACTCTCCCAGCTTGTTCGCCCCCTCGTCCATCTCGAGCTGTTTCCTCACGAAATCCTGCCCCACCTCTGCATCCACCTTGATCACCGAGCCGTTCCTGAACTCAAGACGGACTCCGCGGGCAAAGTTGCCGCTCCTGTACGTGGGCTGATCCGCATAGTAGATGCCGTTCGTGCCTCGCCAGTCGGGCGAAAGAAACAACTCGAAACTTGGTATGTTATGCCCGGAGATGCCAATCCATTTCCTGCATTCGCCCGGGAATATCTCCAGGTCGATATTGTTCGATTCAACCTTGTAGAACTTCACCTTCATGCCGTTGAGCCACCTCTTGATGGACTGCGCGTTCTTGAATATCTCCTGCCAGAGAGAAACCGGATCTTTCTTGTACAGGAAGCACGCCTTTATGATCTGGTCGCTGTATTCATCGATGGAGAGATTGGCGTGCCTGGCGAGTTCCTCGGTGGGATAGACGCACAGGGTCCAGCCGAACAACCCTTCCGCTTCCCGGACATCGAGGATATCGTTCAGGTATTTTCTCGCAACAGCTGCCTGTCCTATCCTGCCGGGATCCACGCCCCCGAGGTGGGTAATGGAATTCGGTCCCCGCAGCGAGATGCTCCCGTTGAGGGTGCTGAAGAGTTCCTGGTCACCCGGGGTCTTGAAAACGAGCTGTTTCGGACCTGATCTCTCGTAAAATGCCTGTTCCATGGGCTCGCTCAGGCCGGCCCGGACAACCGGGCATATTCCCATGTCCAGGAGACGCGGATAGATCACCTCCGCAAGGCCGAGGGCAGACAAGTCGTACCGGAGAAGGACAATGTCATCTTTCTTGAATTTCCCTGCCCTGGCTGTCTTGAGGCCCCATAAGAGAACATCGGCGTAGCGTTCAAGATGCTTTTGTGTGAGCATACGGATCTCCTGTTGCTTGATAAGTGTTCATGTATCAGAAATAGGCAATCTCATACAAGCTTTCTTCGGTATTTTCCCAGAAATGCTGAATTCTCACCTGAATCCTGTGAACGCACCGACATGCCCGTTCATTTCTCCAGGCCCCTCACCGGTGTCCCCTCTAAGCCCTGCAGTGCACGTTCCATCCTCGCCAGGGCCTCTGCCAGGGTGGACCGGGCACAACCGAAATTGAGCCTGACATACCCCGGACCCCCGAAGTATGCCCCGTCCGACAGTCCAACCCCGGCTTCCTCGAAGAACCCCACGGGATCGGCAAGCCCGGTCCCCCGCACATCGATCCATGCAAGGTAGGTTGCCTCCACGTGGGTCATGGAAAGCCCCGGCATGGCTTCAACGGCGCATTCAACCACATCGCGGTTCTCCCGGAGGTATTCGAGCAGTTCCTCGTGCCAGGCCTTCCCGTGCCGGTATGCTGCGAGCGCGGCCGTGTACCCGAGAGTATTCACATGGGGCACGATCCCCTCCATCTCTCTGAGAAACGCCTTCCTCAGCCCCTGCCCGGGAATAACGGCAAACGAACATCCGAGCCCCGGGATATTGAACGTCTTGCTCGGCGCCATGAGCGTCACGGTACGGCGGGCAATGTCCTCCCCCAGGGTGGCTATGGGAATATGCCGCTTCTCACGGTCCAGAACGAGACCGCAGTGTATCTCGTCCGAGCAGATCACCATCTCGTCGTGTTCACAGATCTCCGCAAGTTTCAGGAGCTCGTCTACGGTAAAGACACGGCCGGCCGGGTTGTGCGGGTTGCACAGCAGAAAGAGCCGTGTGCGGGAGGTGATGGAATCCTTGAGGTTGTCGAAATCGAATACGAAGCGTCCGTCCTCCTCGACAAGGGGCGTGGTCACACATCCCCTGCGGGAAAATTCCGGCGCGCTCAGAAACGGGGGATACACTGGCACCGCGGTCATCACCTCGTCACCGCCGCGGCCCACGCTGCGGCACATCACGTTGAGCCCCGTAACCAGCCCCGGCAGCCAGACAATCCAATCGGGCTCCACAGACCACGCATATTCCTGCCACAGCATCGCGATGATGGTTTCCGAGAGCTCTTCAGGGGTCACGGTGTAGCCGAACACCCCGTGATCCACGCGCTTTTTGAGGGCTTCGAGTATTGCCGGGGGAGATACAAAATCCATGTCGGCAACCCACAGCGGTATGACATCGCTGCCCTTATACTTATCCCACTTGAGGCTCGCAGTGCCGACCCTGCTCACCGGTGTGTCAAAATCAAATGAAATGGCCTGCCTCCTTTTCCATGCATGCCCCCCTATGACCGGTGTTTCTGAGCGAGCAGGCAATAGGTTCGTGCATTGTCCCTGTTCTTCTCCACATCCGCTGCACCGAGCTCTTTCTTCACCACAGCAGGGATACCTGCCACAAGCTGTTTCGGGCCCACCACCTGCCCTTCCTTCACCACCGTGCCGGAGGCGACAATGGAGCCTGCCTTTATATGGGCATCATTGAGGATTATGGAGCCGATCCCGATGAGACAGTCATCCTCTATGGTGCACCCATGGAGGACCGCATTGTGCCCCACCGTCACGTTGTCACCGATGGTGAGCGGGCTCGGCGGATCTGCATGAAGCGTGCAGTTGTCCTGTATGTTGGTGTTGCTCCCGATACGGATTTTGGCCTGATCCCCTCGCACCACGGCCCCATACCAGATACTCGAGCCGTCACCAATCTCGACATCGCCCAGGACCACAGCCCCCGGTGCAATAAAGACATCTTTTCCGATCTTCGGTTCCCTGTCCAGATACCCCACTGACCGACCCCTCTCTCCGGCAGATGTGTGGAGATGAACAACCCGGGAGATCCCGTCACACGGCTCTCTCTCATCTCCCAGGACATTGAGGTATCACATCTTTGCCTTCCCTGCCAGAACCGATGATCAAAGATCAGGTCTTGTCCTGCCTGAGACAGTGAACCGCACAGTTCCCGAGGAGATCACTCATGAGGGCGTAGCCTAAAGTATTCGGGTGAAACCCGTCACCGGCAAACAATGCCCGTATCAGGTCTGCCGGCGCAGGCGTGGGGCAGTGGCTTGTCCTGTAGAGTGATCTTGTGAGCCGCCCTGCGGCCCTGTCGAGCACCCTGGCCCGCAGGCCCAGTATGTATCGAAGCGGCTGGGGTATGGCGGGAAATAGACCGAGCGGCGCTATCCCGGCGATCATGACGGGTATGTCTCCGAACAGTTCGCGAAGGTCTGCGATGAGGCCGCGCAGTTCCCGTGCATACCTCTTGGGGCTGCGCAGGTGAAGGACATCGTTCACCCCCACACAGATCATGATGAGGTCCGGCGAAAGGCATGCCACGCCGCCGAGATACTCTCTGCGCAGCTGATGCACCATCATGCCGATCCGGCCCACGGCATGCCACCTCACCGGGCGGGCCATGGTCTTTCCCACGGCCGTTGCTGTCCGGCAGGCAATGGCCTGATCACGGGTATCCACGCCGACGCCCGCCACCGTGGACTCACCGAGCACGAGCAGATGGAGCGATTCTCCCTCTCCCTCTACGATCCCCCATGAATCGCCCGTGGCCTCCGGCAGGATCGGCGTACGGAGCTTTACCCAGAGACCCTGCACGAGGAGTATGGGCAGCAGCAGCACAATGAGCACCCATGATGAGAGATTCATCAGTGCATCTTTCAACCCTTAAGCTACCTCTTCACCACGAGCACCGGCCCCCTGGCCTTTCTCACAACCTTTTCCGACACCGAACCCAGCAGCATCTCTTCCAGGTTGCTCTTTCCGTGAGAACCGATGACGATGAGAGATACCCCCTCCTCCTCTTCGATGCGCACGATCTCCCTGAACGGATCGGCAGTCTCGGTTCTCACCTTGGTGGTCAAGCCCCACCGGTTCAATTCATCCACGATGGGCCTCATGTCCTCCTGGGCCCGTCGATGAAGTTCGGCCTCGGTATCGAGGGATTTCACGGTGTCGTAGAACATGAAATCGAGTTGCTTCTGGTCGATCACGTGGAGGATCACCACCTCCTGCGTGCCCGATTTCCGCAGTTCTTTCACACAGTCAAGTACCTTCTTCGAAACATCGGAGAAATCCGTAGGGTAAAGAATTCTCTCAAACATTGTTCCCCTCCAGGACATTGTCTCTTCACGGCCACCATGGTTATTCCCCGGCCGTCAAGGCCTTCGGGCCGCAACAAAGCATGAACAGGCGAAAATATGTATTGGAGACAGGTTACTGTCGTTGTGAATCCTGTCACCTTACTCCTGTTTCCCTAAAATATATGCCCGGTCGGTGAATAATCAATAGAGGGTACGGTGCCGTGGCTGTATGCGGAACCTTTTTGTCCATAACCGCCCGAGGCCACGAACAGCATCGGGGCACAGGAAAGAAGGGGCCTTATCCCAGAGAAATCCGCCCGGGCGATCATTCATCGGGCCGGATGGAGTGCGCGGTTCAACCGGTAAATGTTGTAGAGCGTCTGGAAATTGCAGCCGGTGCAAAAGTAATCGGCCCTGCCCTCCCGGTCATCCCAGTGGTGATAAATGACGTGCTGCCGGTCATCATAGAGGTCTTCCGAAACGATCCACTCGAGGACCGAGCAGGCCCTGTCGAGATACGTCCTCTCATTGGTCGCCTCGTACAGGTCGAGCAGCACCCATGCCATGGTGTTGTTCCCGGACAATCCTTTTCTCGACAGGTCCGGGTGACCCCAGTATCCCCCACGGTCCCGGTCCCGGCACAGGGCCTCCATGGAATCCAGGACCACGAGGCAGCGGTCGAGATATGCGGCATCCCCGGTGGCCTTATAGGCGGCCACAAGCGCCATCATCATGGTCGTCTGAGGCCAGTCCAGGATCTGCGAGTAGGTATACAGGCCGGTCTCTTCATTCCAGCATTCCTTCTCGGCCTTCTCTATCCAGGCAAGGCCTTTCTTCCTGAAGGCGTTCTTCTCGGAGCCGGATTGTGCGATCTCGCCGGCGAGAAAGCAGAGGTAGGCGGTCGTGCCGCACAGCGTTGCGTAGTCGTGCACAAAAGAGACAAACGTCCCCGGCATGAGCGAGATCATGATATTGCCCGTGCGGACACCGGCGAGGAAGACGAGCCGGTACATATCCTCCCCGGTATGCAGGTATTGCTGGGCCAGGGCGGGGTATCCCATGACCAGGTCCATGTGTACCACCGGATAGAGAAAAAACCTGCGCACCAGTGATGCCTCATAGGACACGCTCTGGTGTGCCATGGTGATCATGGCCTGGTCCTGTGTGTCATTGCCCAGGGAGAACAGGAGCATGGAGGCAAACAGCGTTGCATCACCCTGCAGGTCTCCCTTCCAGTTGCCGCTCGGATCCCAGCAGTGCGTTATGAGATTGCCGAGAATCCCCCTAAACTCGTCCCTGAAGACAAAGTCTCCTGTGCTGCACAGCAGGGCATCGCGTGAGGTTTCATCCCATGAGGATGGTGGAGGCTGCCCGCCCCGGAAAAGTGCGCAGCCCGGAAACAGCAGGAGCACCGCGATGATGCAGGCAGCCAGGCCGGCCCTTTTCTTCATCAGTCGAAGGCTGCCCTGCGGCCCGGGTCCTGCAGGTGGGCGGATACCTCCTGGAGATGCCGTTCATTGGTCCGGTATCTGGACAGCTCGGGCAGGTCATCGAAGCCGAAGAATCCGACATCCATGGTCTCATCGCCCGCACGGGGCTGGCCTCCGGTTATCTCGCACAGAAAGACAATCTTGTATGCGTGGAAAAATTCCAGGTGGACCGGTGCGCGGTTCGCATCGTATACCCCGATCACCTTTCTGGGAACCACGACAAAGCCGCTTTCTTCAAGAACCTCCCGCGCCACCATCTCCGAGGGCACCTCCCCCACATCGGCCCACCCCCCGGGCATGGCCCAGCGATGGTCCTTGCGTTCCTGCACAAGGAGGATCCTGCCCTGCCTGATCACTGCCCCGCGGACATCGACCTTTACCGTTGCATAACCGGGCTGTGCCGAAAAGTTCTCAACCAGGGTCTCTACCGGCAGCCCGGTGTGGGTCTCGACGATTTGAGCTGCGATCTGAAGGAGACGCTCGTACCGCTTTGTCTCGTAGTCGGAAGCGCTGTAGGCAAGACCTGTCTGGCACATGGACTGTATCTCGCGGGCCCAGTGCAGCCAGTCAGGCACTCGTGTCTGTGTCATGGCCCTCCCCCATATGGTCAAGCGTGTGTGGTTTGGAATATATCAGATTGGAGCCGCCGTGTAAAAATCATAACCGGCCCGTTCGATAAACCCGGCCTTTTTCGCCACAACGCGCTCCGATCTCTCGAAACGCAAAAACAGGGATACCTTGTCTCCCGATGCCGCCTCGGCCATGTCCTGTTTTCAGCCGCCGCTTCGCAGTGACCGGCGGCTTCTCAGTCATTCTTCGGTTTTGCAGCCTCGGGGAAATACCGCTGGAAACATTCCGGGCAGAGCCCATGACTGAATACCGCATCGGAGTGTTCTTCCACGTACTGCTCGAGCTGGTTCCAGTAGCCCTTGTCGTCGCGGATCTTCTTGCACCCGGCACAGATGGGGATGAGACCGGTCAGTGTCTTTATCCTGTCGAGGGCCTCTTTCAGCTCGGCATTGAGCTTCTCGAGCTCCTCCTCGATCTGCTTGCGCTTCGTTATATCCTGCAGAGTTTCTATTACCGCGGCCAGCTCGCCGGTGTGGCTGTAGATGGGTGCTGCATCGAAGATCACGTAGCGCTGAGAGCCCCCGACATTCGGATACCACCCTTCGGCGTGGAGACCGTGGGGAAGGAGCACGGATGGTTCATACACCGTGTATTCTCCCGGCATCTTCTCGGTCTCACCGGTTATCAACAGATCCGAGAGACAGGGGCGCTTGTGGTCATACACGGGTTTCCAGTGGTCTGTCGTACCCATGATTTCTTCGGCCTTGATCCCGGTAAGCTCCTCACAGGCCCTGTTCCAGTGGATAACCCGGTGCTTCGTGTCGATGGCGTATACAGCCACGGCACAGTTCTGAATCATGTGCTCATAGATCTCGATCTGCTCTTGTGCCGACTCACTGCACTCCCGGACCAGCGCTGACGGCTCCTGGACGGCCAGCACCCTGCCAAGCTTATCGACGATCCACCTCTTCACGTCTTCTATGATGCTCATCTCGCCACCTTTCTGCTCACGTGATTTGCAGGGTCAGCCATGACAGCCCTAGCTTTTTTTCGGTTTTGCCGCCTCGGGAAAATACCTCTGGAAACATTCCGGGCAGAGCCCATGACTGAACACTGCATCGGAATGATCTTCCACGTACTGCTCGAGCTGGTTCCAGTACCCCTTGTCGTCACGGATCTTCTTGCACCCCGCACAGATGGGGATAAGACCGCTCAAGGTCTTTATCTTGTCGAGGGCCTCTTTCAGCTCGACATTGAGCTTCTCTCTCTCTTCCTCGATCTGCTTGCGCTTCGTTATATCCTGCAGGGTTTCGATGGCCGCCACCAGTTCACCGGTGTGGCTGTAGATGGGTGCTGCATCGAAGATCACGTACCGCTGCCTGCCCCCGACATTCGGGTACCACCCTTCGGCGTGGAGGCCGTGGGGAAGGAGCACGGAGGGTCCGGACATTGTGTAATGCTCCGGCATCTTTTCCGTCTCCCCGGCTATCAGGAGATCTGAAAGACAGGGGCGCTTGTGATCGTAGAAGGGTTTCCAGTGGTCTGTTGTCCCCATGATTTCCGCGGCCTTCACACCGGTAAGCTCCTCACAGGCCCTGTTCCAGTGGATAACCCGGTGCTTCGTATCGATGGCAAATATGGCCACGGCACAGTGCTGGATCAGGCTCTCGTATATCTCGATCTGCTTTTGCGCCGACTCACTGCACACCTGCGACAGCTCTTGAGGGTCCTGGGCTGCCAGCACCCGGAGGAGCTTATCGGCGATCCACTGTTTCATGGGTACCATCCTGCTCATTTCGTTTTCTTTTCCTTTCGCATTCCTGCACGCCAGCTATATTTAAAATAGTGCTCTGCAGCGGTATTTTCAATGCGCCTAGAACAGATCCGAGGGAGAGCGCTGGAGGCCTCTTGCTATTCCTGATCGTTTTCCGGTTCCACAAACAGGGTGAGCCCATTCCTCCCGACCACCCTGACGCTCGCACCTTTTTCTACCATGGTGCCGCTCTGGTCAACCTCGGCATGCCACAATTCCCCCCGAACCAGGATGTATCCGCCCGGGTCGAGCCGTTCCTGTACCACGCCCAGCATCCCCACCATGGGATTGGCTTCCTCGTGGTGGTCCCAGTCATAGGCCCGCCACACGAAGGGAAACAGTATCCCGTCCTTGACGATCCAGACCACAACGAGGCAGACGAACAGCCAGGAAGGAATGGCGACCCAGTTCTGCACGAGCAGGAGGATGCCGATAAACGCACAGGTTTCGAGCGTCTGGATAAACACATACCTGAGAACTATTTTTGTGGTTACCCCGTGCATGCTCATAGGTATCAGGTCTTCGTCCCGTGGCCTGGGACTCCACCGTCAAGGAGCTCCATCATCCTGCGTTCATACCACGTGGGCGAAAATACCCCGTAGATAAACCCGTTGTGCCCCCCGTAGTCATGGACCACGAGATCCGTTGTCTCACTCAGCCGGAGGCGGTAGAAATCGTCAATGGGAATGACCGGGTCATCACGTGAGATCACGATCGTGAGAGGAACACGCACATCCTTCAGGGAATCGGGGCCGAGCGTATAACCCTTGAAATATTCTTCCGAATCCCGGTATATCCCGTAGCGGGCAACCAGGACATCGGTCATCGCCCGGGTGGTGTCGAGACTGACGATGCCGGAGAAATCATAGAGGCCGGGATAGAGCCTCTGCTTTGTGTCGAGCGACCTTCTCCACTTCTTCAGGAAGTACCATCGAAGGAGCGGGTTGCCGTCTATCGCATCGGTGGCCCTGCTCGGGTCGAGAGCAGGGCTGATGGCCATTATCCCCCCGAGGTTGTTAATGGGCTCAACCGAAGCCCTCCTGGCCACGCGCAGGGCAAAATTGCCCCCCAGGGAAAAGCCCGCCACGAAGACTCCCCTGCCCCCGGAGAGTAAAGCTGCCTTCTGTATCGATACGAAGACCTCATCCAGCAGGGTCCCGTAGAACATGCCCTCATTGAGATGATGTGATTCGCCGTGGTCCCTGAGATTCAACCGGAAGACGGCATAGCCGAGGTTGTAGAGCAGTCTGCCGGTATGGAGGATATACGTGGAGGACGAGCTCCCCTCCCATCCGTGGAGCAATATTACAAGCCCCTTTGCCTCTCGATGGACCTGGGGAGAAAAGAATCCCTGCAGCCGCACCCCGTCTCCGGCATCAAGGATCATCTCGCTGGAGGCATCGCACATGGGATTGGCCCCCAGGGTGCGAATCCCCGAGCTTGCCAGAATGGTCTGTGTATACACCCACCTCAGACCCACAGGCGGCAAAAATGCACTGTTCTCTTCCATACAACCCCTTTTACCCGGCAGTCAGGTCACCCTGGAGAAAAAGCACCGGGCTGCCGTGATGTCAAGGGGAAACAGCCGCCCGTGGAGTTTGTCGGGTCTATACCATGAGGTTCAGCGGCTCGATGAATTCCGGGTCTTCCTTTTCCATGATCTCGACGATGTGCTTGTGAAGCCGCAGCTTGTGCTGTGCGAATATGGTCCTGCCCTTTGTATAGGTCCGTGCAAAGGCTACAGCCTCTTCCATGAGGGCATCGGCATTGTCGCATGCCTTGACGATGATATGGTGTTCTTCCATTTCTTTTGCACCGATGCGCCTGCCGCTGAACACGAGTTCCTCGACTTTATAATACGGAATGGACTTTTTCATGGTTGCCAGCATGCTCGGGAGGAAGGGGATGTTGATATCCACCTCGGGGAAACAGAAGTAGCCCCGGTCGGCCTTCATGAACCGGTAGTCGCAGGAGCAGGCCAGGATGCTGCCGTTGCCGAAGGTGTGGCCGTTCATGGCGGCAATCACGGGCATGGGCAGGGTCAGTGCCTTGCGGAACACGCTGTTCATGTCATACATGAACCCCCTGATGGAATCCAGTTCCTGGTTGGTCATCGCCCCGGTGATCCATGCCAGATCGATACCCAAAGACCAGTTCTTCTCGCTGCTCGAGGCAATCACCACGGATTTGATTTCCTGGTCCTGCTCGATTGCATCAAAGGCGTCCAGCATGCCTTTTGCAAAATCAGGGTTGTGCCTGTTCTCCTCGGTATTCATGGTGATAATCGCAACGGTGCCATCCTTTTTCCATTCTACTAAAGCCATCATTCCCTCCTCTGATGTGTATATAATACCCTGTTCATACCACACCTTGGGACAAAAATGGAAATTCATTCGCCACCTGCACCCGCAACGCACTGTCCCCTCTTGGTTTTGGCAGAACCGGTCAGTATCTCCGCAGGGAGAGCTCCATTCTCCTGACCCCGAGCGAACAGCCGAAGGTAACGATGAAGTACAGGGCAGTGATGGTGATCCACACCTCAAACGTCAGGTAGGTTGCCGCCATGAGCTCCATGCCCTGGAATGTCAGCTCCTGGATGGAAATCACGCTCACGATGGCAGAGTCTTTTATCGTGGAGATGAGCTGACCTGCAAGCGACGGCAGGATTCTCACCGTTGCCTGGGGAACGATGACATGGCGCATCTGCTGCCACCACGACAGCCCCATGGCACTCGATGCCTCCCACTGTCCCCGGTCAATGGACTGAATCCCGGCCCTGATGATCTCGGTGATGTATGCCCCCTCGTACAGCACCAGGGTGAACAATCCCGAGGCAAAGACCGGAAACTGTGCCGGGGTGGAAAAACACCACGTGAGGAGTTTCTGCATGGAAGGCGACAGCGATCGCAGGAACTCCTCTATGCCGAGCAGGGACAGTATCTGGTCGCTGATGAAAAAGTAGAGGATGAAGACCAGGACGAGCGGCGGCATGTTCCTCACCAGCTCCACATACGTCCTGCCGATCATGCGCTTGAACAGGCTTCTGCTCAACCTGAACAGGGCCATGACGGACCCGAGCAGGGTGGCAAAAACGGTTGCCCACACGCTCAGCTTCAGGGTCGTAAAGAATCCCTTCATGAGCAGGTTGGGTACGAAATAACCCTTTTCCGGGTCGTACCGGAAGAGGTACTGGGGAATGACAGACCAGTTCCACCGGTAGTTGAGCTCCACCCGGATGCGGTGAAACAGCCACACGCAGGCACCGGTGAGGAGCACGATAAGGACAATATCGAGCAGCGTAATCTTTCTTCTTCGTTCCAAAAATACCCCTGAAATCTCCTGGTGTTCACCCCGTCAAGGGAGCATGGTCGCAGGGTCGAAGGACAGGTCCGTCTGTGGCGAAGACTATTTGACCAGGCTCTCCCACTGGTCTGTCTCGAACCAGTACTGTTTGCGTTCGGCAAGCCATCCTTCCGACTCCACCACGTAGATCCAGCTGTTCAGGTAATTGAGCGTGTCCACATCGCCTTTGACCACGGCAAAACCGATGGGTTCCCTGGTAAAGTTTCCCTTGAGCGGCAGGAACAGCCTGTCGGGATATTTGAGCGCCTGGAATGCGGGCAGCGGCGCCGATGCGACCATGGCATGTACCCTGCCGTTCAGCAGTTCCTGCACTGCCTGGGATTCATCGTCGAAGAGCCTTAGCTGTGCCTTCGGGCAGTGCTTCTTTACCGCGGCAGCCGCGGTTGTCCCGATGCGTGCGGCAATGGTTACCTCGGGCTTGTCGAAGTCGTCGAGGGAGTCGAACCCCGCGGCAAGCTCCTTGTGCGCCACGATGGACATGCCCGTATAGTCGTACGGGTTGGAGAAATTCACCTTGATGCTCCGTTCGGGCAGAATACCCATGCCCCCGATGATGATGTCGAACTTGCCGGTCAGGAGCGCCGGGATGATGCCCGACCACTTGGTGGGAATGAACTCGACCTTCACGCCCATATCCTCGGCCAGCCTGGTGGCCACATCGATCTCGAAGCCGACCAGCTTGCCGGTCTTGTCTTTCATTGCCCAGGGCACAAAGGTGGACATGCCCACCCGCAGAACTCCGCGCTTGAGCACCTGCTCCACGGTGCTTTCATTGGTGAGGTCAGCCATGAGGCTCTTTGCAGACAGACTCCCGGAGACAACCATGCTGAACACTACTGCAATCACCGCCGTCAGTACTATGCCTAGTTTCTTCATATGACATCTACCTCCTTATTTCCCAGATCATTGCCCGCCCCTGTATCGAGGCTGAAACCACCCTCTGCCAGGAGAACATCCTGTATATAAAGAAAGAATGAACGACCTGCATACTACAATAGCCCCCGGTCATTTAATGTCAACCCTTCGGGAACCATGATGAGGGCGGCCTGTTGTCAACTGCTGTGTGCGAAATTGAGCTCACATTCCAAGGACCAGGTCGCGGCTGAAGCCGCTCCTACAGAACAAGGACATAAGAGGATGTTGGACATTATCAATGTATTCACCTCTAAAATGTGGGTTCAATGGTATAAACCCCAGGGCAGGCCCTGGACCCTGTACTGCGGGAAGCGGATGCTAAGACGGATTCAATGAGACGGGTTATTGTGATCTCGGGCAATTCCGCCGCGGCGGAGTCCTCTCCCTCCGGGTGAAACTGAGATTCGTCCAATTCGGCTGTCCTGCCGAAATGTAATCCCGGGCGTCAACAGAGAAGTATCACCAGATTCGTGATCAGCTATGAACCTGGCGGGCCTTTGATTTACGACCGAGAGCCACGATGGTTTCTTTCCCCTGGGCCATCTTTCTTATCTTATCCACAAGGGTCTTCACGGAATTTGCCGAGTCCAGCAGTGCACCCTGTTCGTCTGCACTGAGCTCGATCTCCAGAATCTCCTCGATCCCCTCTTCACCCAGTTTTACCGGGACCCCGACAAAAACCCCGTGAATACCATACTCGCCCTCAAGATAGGCGGAACAGGGGAGGATCTTTTTCTTGTCCTTGATAATTGCCTCCACCATCTCCTTGACGGCGCACGCCGGCGCAAAGTAGGCGCTGCCGGTCTTCAAGAGATTGACGATCTCTGCCCCGCCCGTGCGTGTCCTTCTCACCAGGGCCTCTATCTGTTCTTCATGCAGCAGATGGGTCAGCGGTATCCCGGCAACGGAGGTGTACCGCGGCAACGGCACCATGCTGTCTCCATGCCCCCCCAGGACACATGCCGAGACATTTTCAACGGAAACATTGAGCTCCATCCCGATGAAGGTGGCAAACCGTGCCGAATCCAGTACTCCTGCCATCCCGATGATCCGGTGCCGTGGGAATCCCGTTGCCTCGTAGGCCACGTGACACATGGCATCCAGAGGATTGGTAACCACGATCACAATGGCGTTCGGAGCAAGTTCTGCAACCTTCTCAGACACCATCCGCACTATCGAAGTATTCATACCCAGCAGATCATCCCTGCTCATGCCCGGTCTCCGGGGGATACCCGCCGATATCACAACAATATCCGAATCCCGTATGGCGGCAAACTCTCCGGTGTACCCCACAATCCGCTTATGGTATCCCTCGAGAGGTGCTGCCTCGGCAAGGTCAAGGGCCCGGCCTGCGGTCCTCCCCATATGTATTCCGCCGATCAGCACGATGTCGGCCAGATCCATCTCCGCAAGACGAAGGGCTACAATCTGCCCGACATTTCCTGAACCGATCAATGCTATCTTTTTTCTCATGGCATCCTTCCTTTCATCTCCCGATATTCACTCTCTCCCCATCCCCCGGCTCGGATACCCGCAATGAACTCACCCCCCCCGTATTTCGCCTTGAGCTCGCTCTTTTTTACCTTCATGGTGGCTGTCAGCGGCAGCTCCTTGACAAAATGATACGTGCGCGGAAACTTGTATCTGGCCACCTTCCCCTTGAGAAAATCCTGTATCTCGGAAAGGGGAATCTCCTGGTTGTCTACAGGCACGATGAAACCCATGCCCACCTCCCCCCACTTCTCATCAGGGACCCCGATGATGGCCACCTGTGATATTCTGGGATGAGTGGCCAGGACCTTCTCCACCTCTGCAGGGTACACATTCTCACCGCCGGAACGGTACATGTCCTTGGCCCTGTCGACTATGTAGTAGTATCCTTCTTCATCCATATACCCGAGATCACCCGTGTGGAGCGCCCCGTCATTGATGGTTGCTGCGGTTTCATCGTGCATGTTCCAGTATCCGCTCATCACCGTAGGTCCCTTGGCCATTATCTCTCCGATCTCCCCGGGCGGCAGTCTCCTCCCGTCTTCACCTGCAATCCAGGTCTCGGTGAAGAAACCGGGCTTGCCGATGGATCCCATCTTCCGGTGGATATCATCACGGGGAAGCAGCATCATGGCCGAGTTCTCCGTCTGACCGAACCCCTGCTGCATGAAAAGTCCACGTTTTGCCAGTTCATCGAACAGACTTGGCGGCGTACGTTCACCTCCCCCGATGACACAACGCACACTGCCTACATCAATCTGATCGAGCTTGCCGGTTTCGAGGATAAGCCGCCACATGGTGGTCAGGGCGAAAACGATGGTCCCCTTGTAGCGCTGGATATCCTCGGCGAACTCGTTTGCATCGAAGCCTCTTCGCATGACCATTGTCATGCCCATATTCAGTGCCGGGGTAGACACGATGAACAGCCCTCCGGAATGAAACAGGGGCATCTGGGCGATCAATACATCGTCGGCGTGACCGTCAACATAGATACCTACCTGGAAATTCTTAAAGAATGTCTGGAGGTGTGAAACAATCGTCCCCTTCGGGTTTCCCGTCACACCCGAGGTATAGACGATTGCCAGCGGATCATCCAGGACCACCGGACAGTCCGGGATCACCTCGTCCCTGGGATTTTCCTGCACCAGCACCCGGTAATCCTCTGCCCAGTCCGGACATTTCGGCAGTTCAAACCCCGGCGGAAGGGTGCTGTCACTCCTCAAGTAAATGAACTTGTCCCGTTCCACCTTCAGGCTCATTCTGATCAGGTCTACACTGCCCAGGAAAGAGTCATGAAAGACGAGCATACGCGCCCCGGAATCATTGAGCTGATACTCAAGCTCAGGTCCTGCCAGACGCCAGTTCAAGGGGACAAAGATGATCCCGAGCTTGGCCGAAGCAAAATAGAGCTCCAGGAATTCGAGACAGTTGAGCAGCACTACCGCCACCCTGTCTCCCTTCTTGATGCCCTTTTTCACGAGGAAGTGGGCACACCGGTTGATCCGTTCATTGAGTTCCTGGTATGTTACCGGACAATCCTCGTAAATAACTGCTTTCTTATGCGGTGCCATCAAGGCCCGTTTGTAGGGAATGTATCCGACACTCCATTCAATGCTCATTAGACCCGCCTCCTTTCGTCTCTGTCTCTTCGATCATGCAAGCAGGATATGCTCCGCAGTCTCTTTCTGCGGGAAAACCTGCCCGGGGCCGATTCATCCGCAGAGCCAAGCCCTTCCATGACCAGGGGCAAAACATTCTCGACAGTCCCGAGAAGAACTATATCAGCAAGATGACTCAGTTTACTTCTCTCGGCATTCACCTCGATGATGAAGGCATTGTTCTCCCTGGCCAGGTACGGCAGGCTTGCAGCCGGATACACGATGCCCGATGTCCCGACAATCATCATCCATGAGCACATGCATACCTGTTCGCAGGCAGCCTCGAAATCCTGAACCGGCTCACCGAACCCAACGATATCGGGCCGCATCAAACCGCCGCATTCGCACCTGGGAATCGAGGAAAGCAAGGCTTCGGGGGAAAACGAGGTTGTACCGATCACCTTGTCGGCCAGCCCGAAGAACTCGTCTTCCGCCAGGGTGACCCGGTTCCCGCACACAAGACATCGAAGGCGATATATATTCCCGTGCAGTTCATAGACCTGGCTGTTGCCTGCCATTCGGTGAAGACCATCGATATTCTGGGTGATAACAGCCCCCAGATACCCCTTTTCTTCCAGTTCCACTAGGGCCCTGTGCGTTGCATTCGGTTGTGCCTTCTTCAGAACAGAGATAAAATCGCGAATGATTGTGTAGGTGTCTTCAGGGTACTGTCCGAGCAGACCAAGTATCCCGTACCTGCCGACCTCCGGATAGCGTTTCCATAGACCTTTTCGATGCCGGCATGTCACGGTCTCGGTTTCTGCTGACATGCCGGCACAGCTCAAGACAACCCCGTAGCCGGAGTGTGATATGACATCTGCCGCCTGCCGATATGTCTCTTCCATGTCTCCCGCCTTTCGAACACATCCGTTCGTGTCCAGTGAAATTAGGTTTACGCCTCTTTACGAAAGACCTCCTGCCCCTCCATCACATCCTGGTTTTTCCGATATGACTGTATTCGATCATTCATCTTACGAGTCCTCTCAGGCACGCGCATGTGCCGTGCCGCGAAGAATCCGGTTCATCCCGAGGCTCTGCGGATTGTCTGCGAGACACCGCCTGATACGGCGTTCGTTCCCCCGGTACACAACTGTCCATTTGAACAGGTTCTCTATTGCATCGGGCAATTGACTGAATCTGCGTATGAACTGCACGGTAGTGCCATACTGTCTGGACATCTCTTCCTGCTGATTGCAACCGCACCCAAGGGTGATAAGAACGATGTTGTTCTTCAGACAGTGCTCGATCCCGTACTGTACATCGAGGCCGTAATTGCACTGTCCGTCGGTGATGTGTACGAGCACCTTCTTTTTGCGGTCCCGCGGCATGAACAGCGAGGCGGCCAGAATAGCCTGACCCGATGCAGTCTGGCCGCACGGAGGGACAGAAAAGAGCCTGGAGCCTTTTACGAGAGAGGAGAGCATACACACGCCGTCGATCTCGAAATATGCCCATGCCTTGAAATACACACCGCAATTGAGGAGTGCCTTGTGGATGGTTGCTATGGTGTTCTCCACCATCCGCCATTTATTGCCCCGCATGGAACCGCTGGCATCCACCAGGAGCGTTACGTTCCAGTCCAGGGAGGGGACCTGCTCTCTCTGGAAAAAACAGTTTCCGTCCAGCGGCGCACGGTATAGCCGGCGTTTGTCCAGCCTTCCGCTTGCAATCCCCCGGTTTACATGAACAGTCCGATCTGAATAGCTGTAGAACAACGATCTCAGCCTGTTCACCATTCGGCGGTCAACCACCGGATGGGCAGGAATATGATAGTCCCATCTGGATATGGGGACGACGTCCGCACAATCATGACCGACAACCGAGTGAATCAGCAGGGTAATATCCGCCGACGTAGCGGCAAGCTGTATATTGATGCTCCTGGCGAGATCCTGTGACAGGATGGCCTTGTGCCCCTTCTCCGGGTTTCCCTGTGCCTGGGGGCATGATAGGTCTTTCCCCGGAGATGCCGACCAATAGAGTCTCTTGTCCACCATCTCGAAGGAGCGGATCATTCCTTCAATCTCCCCCCAGGATGCCCGGTAGAGATCCGCCCGGATGGTGCACCGGTCTGTCATTCCCGAAGATCGGCAACTGAGCAAAAGCAGATCTTCTGACAGCTCATCGAGAACCCTCAGAGGCGTACGGTACGCGTCCCGCAACGTTGAGCAACCAGTGTATCCGCTCGCTGCCGCCCACCACAGCCAGAACAGCGTATCGACACATGTGTCCCCGTCGGGCAGCCTCCTGGCCTCCACTTCGAGTGCATGCGAGCGCACCTTCTTCAGATAGGCCCCGAGTATCGAACTGTCTACGGTGCTGTCCACATAGATGTCCTCGCCAGTATGAATCATTTTCTGGAAGCCGATAACGCTGCGCCGTGACATGCCGGAAAACTCTCTCTCGAGGAGTTTCCACACGTATGCACTCCAGTGTTTCCGGTGGAGCGCCTCGTGGGTCACCAGACCCACCAGGGCATCGATCTTGTCCGGAGGCACAGGATATGCGCCCATAATCGTACCGGGATCGAGAATAATATTCCCGCTGCTCTGATCGGACATGCCTGCATACTCCACCAGACCGACATTCTCGCCGATATTCCCGGCAACCTTCCGCAATGCCTTCAACACACACGCAAGCTCCGCCGCTTCCTGATACGCAACGTTCTTCCTCCAGAAATCTGAAAGCGTCGGGCGTTCAGATACGTGTTCGGCTTCTCTCACCTGTGTTATCACGGCGGGTACTCCTCCCTCGTACCTTATCTTCAGTAGGCGACATACCCTTTATCAGGGCTCTTCTCCCGCATGCCGAGCTCGAGATGGAGCGAGAGCAGAACCGACTCCAGGACATCGGAGTTCATCTGAAGGCTGCCCACCACAGCCTCTTTCACCGAGGCCCCCACCGCTACCATCTCTGCAATCATGAGCGTGTGGCGGGTGGAAATGATTATGGGCTCCTGGGTATTAGTCCGCAGCCTGTTTGCCAGGTTTACAATCGTCAGCGCATCGCCTTCATCGATACCGGTTTTTTCAAAAAGGACCTTCGTCTCGACATCCATTGGCAGGTAATCGAGAATCGTCACAAAGAAACGGTCTCTCAGCGCAGCGTCGAGCATCTCTGTGCCGATGAATTCATCACCCTCGTTGAGGGTCGCGAAAAAGATCACGCCCGGGGCAACCTCGATATACCCAAGTTCATCGGTCCAGACAGACCGGTCTTCGGAGAGCACGGAAAACAGCATATTCAGGGCCTTCGGGTGTTCCGGCCGGTTGATCTCCTCCAGGTGAACCACGCATCCCGGTGTCTGAATGGCTTGGGGAAAAAGAAACGGCTGGAAATAGGTTTGTCCGTCTCTGAGCCTGTGCTCCCCGAACAGCTGGCCCGGCTCCGAGAGAATCCCCACCTGGAACGTGGCGAGCGGCCTGCTGTTCCGTGCAGCGAACTGCCGGACCAGGGTGGACTTTCCGCACCCCTGTTTCCCGGCAACAAGGACATTTACCGGGTGGGCTTCGCTCAGTCTGCTGATCCGTTCGAGGTTCTCCCTCGTCTCGGCCTTGAGATAGAAGTGTTCTTCCGGAGCAGGCACGTTCAGGTTGTGGTTGAAATTCTTAAGCTTTTCCCCCTGGCAGTGTTTCTTCATTTTATTCTCTCTCCCCATGCTCCTTCATCCCCGCTTCTGCCTGTCAGAAAAACAGCTCCTCCTGCTTCTTGAGGAGGAATGCGTTGAGCGACTCGCTATTCCAGCGCATATTCATAGCGTTAAGCGTCGCTATGAGACGTTTCGCCTCCTTGCGCATCACCGGGTCGTCCGTTCTGCTTATGGCTGCGAGCTGCATGGAGAGCTCCTTCATGCGTTCCTGTTCATCCTCGAGGGATTCAGCCCGGGAGAAGACACATCTGGCTCCGCAGGCCGGGCATTGCCGGAGGTCAGACTCGCCGCAGGCAGGGCAGCCGTTCTGGCACAGGTAGGCAAAATCGAGATAGCCGGCGGTGAACCCGCACTCATGGCACGTGAGGTTCATGTCACTCTCCCATAGCGGATCTCAAGAACTATTTGCCGGGACGAATATCTGTTGCGAGATCTTCTATCCCTGCCGACTTTCCCCACGGCGCCTCTCCCGGACCGATCTTCTTGCTCGCCGTGCCCTGCAGTTCGTCAACCGCAAGCCAGGCCTCACATTGGGTGCATTGCCTGATACTTACGGAAGCATCGATCCGCGCATTGTAGAGATACCGGAAATTCGCCACAGGGGCCTCGTATCCACATTCAGGACAATTCATAGAGTCCTCCTTTTCCTTCCTGTCTGTTCAGGACGTTCATTTGTCCCTCAGCTGCCGTATGAACCTTCTGTACGCAGGGTCGCTGCATTCGTACCCGTCCTTGTCGATGAATTCATTCCGCTCGTAATACGTACACTGCTTGGCATCGGTCAGGATCCTCAGCATATAGCCGTTCTTCCCCTCCAGACTGAATACCGGGGGATCGCGGGTGATATCCGAGCCCTCCTTCAGAACCTTGCAGCTTCCCCTTCCGTCGCTTGACCATGCGCTTTCCGAAAAATGTTTACATAATCCACAGGGCCTCTCCGGAACGGTTTCCGTATCCTCGTGACTGTTCAGCGTTCCAGGCTGCAGGCCGAATACCCCCGATGCCTTTGCGTATTCTTCGCGACTTTTCCTCGCCATGCTCCCGCCTCCTTTACTCCTTTCACATGCATTGACGAGGGGAGAACCGTTCCAGTGAGGAAACGGCCTCCCGTCATCTCATGATCATGCCAGACCCTGGACTGTCCTCTGAATGATGTTGTCCTGCGTCTTACGGCTTATATCCACGAAATGAGCGCTGTATCCGGCTACCCGGACAATGACCTCCTGGTATTTCTCCGGATCCCGCTGGGCACTCCTGAGGGTCTCGTCGGACACACAGTTGAACTGAACATGATCCAGTCCGAGATCGGCCCAGGTTTTCATGTACGATTTCCAGAGCTGGTACCCCTTTTCCCCTGCGAGCTGGATCGGTGACAACCTCTGGTTCAGGAGGAAGGCACGGCCGTCGGAGATATGGTCGATCTTGGAACAGGACTTCAGAACCGCGGTGGGTCCCTTCTTATCGAGCCCCGGCCCCGGAGATATGCCGCCGTCGTACAGCGCGTCACCGAGCCTGCGTCCGTTGGGCAGGGCACCAACGATATTTGCATAGTGGATATTTCCGCTGACGTTCTCAGGCAGGATCGGCCAGTTATTTCCACTGGGGCACTTGAGTTCCCGCGAGAACCTCGCTGCCTCGTGCAGGCAGTCCAGCATGATGCTGTCCACATAGTCGTCGTCGTTGCCCCATTTGGGGGCATTCTTGACGAAATCAAGGCGCATCTCCTCTTTGCCTTCCCAGTTGGCTGCAAGGGCGCCCGTGAGATCGGCCATGGTATACTTCTTCTCGTCGAAAACCAACTTTTTGACCGCAGCCAGGCTGTCAGCGTTCTCGACCCAGGTAAACGCTGTTATCCATGCATTTCCACGGCTTATGGACGGGTCGCACACATCCAGTCCGCTCTCCACCGAGCGCTCCGAGATGGCCGACAAAAACGGCCTCGGCGTCATCTTCGGTGCGAGCATGCGGGCCCTGTTCACGGGACGGACCAGGATGCTGAAGATGGTCTTCATCTGGGTTACCCACGCATCGAAGAACTGTTCGTAGCTGGTGAAGGCCTCTGCAAGCGGCGTCTCGGCACCGATCTGCATGTTCACGATGTTGTCGAAGCCGCTGGTAAATACATATTCAATGATCTTCGCACAATTGGCAGTGGCATTTGCCATCCTCATGGGCTGGAATCCATGCTTGGTGCACGGGGAGGGAGACATGCATGCCTGATGCGCCCATGTCCTCGCCTCTTCTATGGGATGTCCGTGCCAGTTCATGGCATTTGCAATGAGGATCGGATCGTTTCTCATGGAGGGATATCCCAGACCCTGGCGTATGCATTCAAAGATCTCCCTCATAACCTCGTCTTTCACCTTGGGGTGCCATCTGAACGCAAAGGTGGGGTTCGCCACCCTCACGAGCCGGGCCGCCTGGAGGAGCGCGATGGTCATGCCGTTGCAGGCATCGCTCCCGTCTTTGTTCACACCGCCCAGCGTCCATACCCACGTTCCCTCGATGCCCTGGAGACCTTCGCGGGACCACTTGGGCTTGTACTGGGAGACCTCTGCGGCACGGATAAGGAATTCCCCGGTGAGATCGAGGGCCTCCTGTTCTGTCAGGGTCTTGTCGATGTTCACCTCCTGCTCGTAATAGGGACCGTGGTAATAATCCGGGCGTGCCGGCCATGCCCCTTCGATTGCCTCGTTCCGGCTGAACAGCTGAATAAAGAGATCGTACTGGAGTGATTCCTGCAGTGTCCTCGCAGGCTTCGCCGGTACGCGTTCGCAGGTCTCTGCAATCTGTAAGAGTTCCACCCTTCTTTCAGTGTCTGTCTCGAAGTTTTCCGCAATGATCCTCGCGAGGCGCGCATAGCGTCTGGCGTGACGGATTCCGGCTTCCAGGGTGATCTTCATCGCCTCCCACATGTTCATCTTGTCGTACAGGTCGCATATCTCTCTTGTTGCTCCGGGTTCATGGGCCCTGGCATCCGCCTCGTCGATCCTTCTGTCGAGTTCGGCAATTACATCCTCGAAGGCCCGCACACCGGTCATGATGTACTCATAGTCCTTTCCGGAATACCCGCCCCTGGAGAGCGGAACACCCCATCCGATGGCACCGGAGAGGACCTTCATGGAATCGTCGAGATCCATATGCGGCAGGATCTTGTCGAGATCCGATTTTCCTCCCCAGTAGCTGACCACTTCTGAAATGATCTTCAGATTCTCTTCCACGGGCTGAGGGATTGCCGTCGGATCGTTTACCACCTCATGATTCAGGATCGCGGCCAGGGTCGGATCCCAGGTAATCATGTTGGGATGGCTTCCCAGGTATCCCACGAGCTGGGAGTGGTCGGTAATGAAAATCGTTTTGTTGTCGAGTACATGCGCAAGCATCTTGGCAAACTTGATGACATAGGGATCAGGAGAAGACTCGAGTTCCTTTGCCTTTTCGGTCTGCAGCACCGGCCGTTCGAGATCGATATACAGGCCTGCCGGATAGAGGCCGCCGATGGCGCCTTTCTTCCACATGGCCTTTCTGAGGTAGTCAAGCCTCTTTGATCGTTTTTTTTCGGCAGCCCACCACCACTCCTGTTTCTGTTCAAGTTCTTTTACGGTTTCAGCTGTTACGCCCATAACGTTCCCCTTTTTCTCCTTCCCGGCCACCGGCCTCACATGCGCTGTGGCTAAAATGACCGGGATATTTTTCTGTCATTTCTTTTCAAACTCAGAGCACTTGGCTGCATCACTCTCAGCATCTACGGATTTTGCCTTGTAGTATGTCTGCCGAGGGTCTATCACTCTCTGGACACAATCACCCTTGTTGGGGTTGTCTTCCAGGGGAAAGAACTTCTTGCACTGCTTGCATGTAGGCATCCTCATCACCTCCTTTGTCTAAAGAATTGTTCCTAGAGACTTCTCCTACTTTCCATTTCCTCAAACCCTGAACCTCCTATCGTGGCTCTGAACCCATGTTTGCGGTAGATCCGCACGTGAACCTCCAACAGGTTCGGATCCAGTGCCTCCACGTCACGGTAAATCCAGTCTCTCCCGAGCCAGCCGTACTTGTCCTGGCACCAGTTATGGTAGGCCAGCAGATCGATCCGGTCGATGGAGCCCGGGAGGCCGGCAAGATAGTCTGCTACGTGCCGGTGATAGTCGAGTGCATCATTGAACCCCGGGATCACCGGAATGCGCACCCAGATTTCCACGGACATCGAGCTGAGCTTTCCAAGATTTTCAAGGATAATTTCGTTGTTCACGCCGGTTTGTTCCCGGTGTTTTCGGGTATCGAGGTGCTTCAGGTCAAACAGGATGATGTCCGCTTCCCGGGCGATACGTTCAAGATCCTCCCACACACAGTGGCCGTTCGTATCGAGACAGGTATGGATGGATCGCGACCTGGCCTGGCCGAGCAGGTCCTCAGCAAAACGAACGTGGAGGGTGGGCTCCCCTCCGCTCAGGGTCATGCCCCCACCGGAGTTGTCATAGAACAACCGGTCCCGTTCCACCTCGTCGAGGATCTCAGTGATACCCATAGGCTGCCCGACAATCTGCAGGGCACCGGACGGGCATACCTCAACGCACTTCATGCAGCTCTCGCACCTGCTGCGAATAATCTTGTGGCAGGCATACTTCTCTGACCGCGTCAGGGAAGGGTCCACCGGAGGGTTGATGGCGTCTTTCGGACACGCATCGAGGCATTTCCCGCACTGAGTGCACAAACGCCTTTTCCAGTAGATCTCGGGTTCGGGATCGATGGTCTCCGGATTATGGCACCAGCTGCAGTGTAGCGGACACCCCTTGAGGTAGACGTTTGTCCTGAATCCCGGCCCGTCATTTACACAAAAGCGGGCAATGTCTGTAACCAGGACCTTCCGCTCCACCTGCTCATCTCCTCAAATACTTCTTTGTGCCTGTCTCACCAGTATCCAGATACAGATCCTGAGTGATCTCGTTCATGTCCTGAAGCTCCTCGAGATGCTCAATCGCCTCCGCGAGTCTCAGGGTTTTCTCGGGGCCGGCAACAGGATCGCACAGATCCATGAACTTGCTTCGAACCCGCTGCTTCTTGATTTCAAGAGGGGGGATCTCCTGGAGAATATCCGAAAATCCTGAATACATGTTCCCGTCAGATGTTTCGATATCCACCCGTGATTCGAGGGCCTTCATCTCCTCATCCAGTTCAACCACGATTCTTTTCATGAATTCTCGTACCTGGGGATCGTTCACCTTCTCGTCGGTAAACGCCTGGGTGCCGGTTTCTTTCCTTAAAAGCGCGTTTGCCACGCAGTAGGGTATGCTGAATTTTCCCTCGGTGCCTGTTGACGGGTGAATTTTCCCGGCAGCATCGAGTGCCAGCTGTGATGAATGGACGTAGATGGCCTGTATGGTTTCCACAGCGATCCCCTGCTCGTTCACAACCGCCAGTGCCGCCTCGAGCGGTGAGTGGGTGGCATGGCACGATGCATGATATTTCTGGGTGAGATTCTGCACATCCCAGCCCATGCCGAGCAGGGATAGTGCATCCTCGTTCACGCTCCCCTTGAGCACCTGGAAAAACCCCTGGGGACCCTCGAGAATGTCCTCAGCAGAGGTGAAACCATCCCGGGCGAGCAGAGCAGCCATGAGCCCTGACTGGGAAGACCTCCCCGCATGGAAGGGTTTGCACATGCTCCCGAATACCCTCTTGAGGCCTGAAGACTGGGTTGCCCCGATGCCGAGTGCATGGACACAGCTGTCTTCATCGAGCCCGAGAAGACGGGCACACCCTGCTGCAGAGGCAAGATGACCGAGCGTAGAGGTGGCGTGCCATCCGGCCATGTAATGATCCAGGCTTGCACACGCACCGACGGCACCTCCCACCTGGAGACCGATGAGGTAGGCGGCGAGAAAATCCCGCCCCGTCTCTGATCGCCACTCGGAGAGAGCAAGGAGTGCAGGAAAGAGGGTGACTGAAGGATGTCCGAGGAAGGACACGAGGGTGTCGTCGTAATCAAGGGCATGGGAGGCCGCCCCGTTGATGAGTGCGGCATGACTTACATTATTTTTCATCCCATGCCCGATAATGGTCGCCTGCTCCTGGCCGCCCATCATGCGTGCGTATTGGATCAGCTTTCCAACAAGCGGATCATCCTTCCCTGCCATGGTCACCGCGATCCAGTCCATAAAGGCAACGCGAGCATGTTCAAAGGCCCATTCGGGTATATCCGATGTCTTGGTTCCGGCTATGAACTGCCCGAGCTTCCGGGTAACCTGGTCTGTGGATTCGGCCATATCATTTCTCCCTGGTTTTCATCCCCCGGTACAGGGGAAACGACCCGAGCAGTTCCTCCACCGTGGAGTACGGATCCGCCCTGTGGCTCAGCACCTGTTCGACAGCCTCTTCGAACCGTCCGTTCCCGCTGAGCTCCTCACGAACGAAATGAAAGACCTCTCTCTCCAAGAGGCTCAGGATCTCTTCCTTTACGTGATTCCTGTTTACCTCAGTGGCAGCCTTCCTCTCTCGGGCATACGCGATGAGGTTCTCCACGAGAGCATCGAGGCCTTCTTTGGTTTCAGTAGAGGTCTTCATGATGGGCGGGCGCGGTATTCCATTATGGGTGCACAGATCGAGCATGCCGTTGATATCGGCGACGATCTCATCTGCACCTCCGAGGTCTGCCTTGTTTACGATAAACAGGTCCGCTATCTCCATGATCCCTGCCTTGATTGCCTGAATCCCGTCTCCCTGCCCGGGGATGCACACCACCATGACAAAGTTTGAGACCCTGACCACATCGATCTCGTCCTGCCCGGCACCCACGGTTTCGATAAGGATGATATCCTTTCCCGCGGCATCGAGAATGCGGACCACGTCCCTGGCTGCCTGGCAGAGTCCTCCCAGGACCCCCCTGGTTGCCATGGACCGGATAAAGATATCCGTTTTCATACAGATATTGCGCATCCGCAAACGATCTCCCAGCAGTGCCCCGCCGGAAAACGGGCTTGACGGATCGACTGCTATGATGCCGAGGGAATACCCCTGATCGTGCAACCTCAGTGCGATCTCGTTGGTGAGGGTGCTCTTGCCGGCACCGGGCGACCCCGTGATCCCGAACACACAGGCAGATCCGGTATCCCCATAGATGGCCTGCATGGCCTCTTTCCAGCCGGGACTCCTGTTTTCCACCAGGGTGATCGTGCGGGCGAGCGCCCGGGTATCACCCCTTTTCATAGCATCGATCATCTCTGATACTTCCCGCTGCATGAGCTGTACTCATCTCCTAGAGTTTTATTGGCTGCGCCTCCCCGAAGACCTGGCGCAACACGTCAGAGATCTCCTGGAGGGTGGCTTCGTTTTCAACGCATTCAATGATGTCGGGCATGAGGTTGTACGAATCGTCCCGTGCGTGCACACACAGCGTCTTCAACGCTGTGGAAACCGCAGTGCCGTTCCGTTCACGCTTGAGTCGGGCAAGGCTCTTCTTCTGCCGGTCTTCAGCGGTTTTCATGCGTTCGGGGTCATAGGTTGCTTCGACGATGCGGTTCACCGATACCTCGATCTCATTGTCCGAGGTAAAGCAGTTGACCCCGACTATGAATTCCTTGAGCTGTTCGACAAGTTTCTGCTTCTCATAGGCACTCTTGGCAACACAGCGCGGCATGTAGCCGTTCTCGATAGCTGCAACAGCGCCGCCCATGTTCTCGATCTTTTCCATCTCCGCGAGCGCCGCTTCTTCGGTCTCATCGGTGAGCGACTCCATGAAATACGACCCTGCCCACGGATCATTCACATCAGCGACCTTTGCCTCATAGATCATGATGCGGGTAGCATCGATCTGCAGCTGGGTTGCCTCCTGGGAATGACCCAGTCCCAACGGTTCATCAAAGGGGGGAAAGGCTCCGGGGATACCGCCGGACATCCCTGCGGCAATCCCCCCGATCACCGCCCGTGCAAGATTGTTCAACGGCCGCTGCAGGGTCGTGCTCGAACACCCGATATGCGCCGTGATAGGCTGACGGATCATCATGCTGCGGGGATCTCTCGCCCCGAAACGTTCCTTGAGTATTCTCGCCCAGATCCTTCTGGCTGCACGCTGCAGGGCGATCTCCTTGTACATCTCCATGCTGCCGCCAAAGGCGTTGAACGTGATCCTCGGGGCAAAGGCATCGATATCGAGCCCGCCAGCCAGACCGGCCTCAATATAGGCAATGCCGTTTGCAAAGGAGAATGCCAGGTCCTGTATATGGGTGGCCCCGGCCTCCCTGATGTGGTAGCCCCCGATACTGTTGATGTTCAGGCGCGGCAGATAGTGCGTGCAGAATACGCAGATGTCCCTGAACAGGCGAATGGAAGGCCGGGGTGGATAGATATACGTGCCCCGTGCGATAAATTCCTTGAGGATATCATTCTGCGGGGTGCCCTGCAATCTGTCGATCGCTATCCCGCGTTTCTTTGCCAGTGTGGCATACATTGCGATGATTACCGCTGCAGGCGCATTGATGGTGTAATTGGAAGGCACCTTGTCGATGTCGAGATCTCCGGTGTATGCCTCGTAGATCACCTGGAAGTCCCGGAACGAATCTATGGCGACACCGACCCGCCCAACCTCTCCTTCTGCATAGGGACTGTCGGAATCGTAGCCGCACTGGGTCGCCAGATCGAAGGCAATATTGGGCCCGCCCTTTCTCCCCATGGACTGCATGCGCAGCAGATAATCGCGGTAGTCGGAGGCCGTTCCGAATCCTCCATATTTCCCCACCTTGCCGGCCCCGCCCCAATCAGGGCGGTATCCGGTCTTTGCAGCGTCTGCTGCAAATGCCTTCCAGAAATCAAAAGGGGAGTTTCCTGCAGTGTACGGGTACTCACCCGGAAAACCCACCTTTTCGAGGAAGTCTGAATTCCTGACGTTCAGGGGTGAATAGAACCTGGTGGGACTCTCGGCGAGGTTGAACCTCTTTATGCGGGGACCGAGCACCTGTTCTTCCCACTGCCTGGCAGCCGTCTCTATCTTCTTTATATACCCGTCTCTGCCCATACCCTGTCCCTACGGCTTTTCGATAACCGGCTCCTGTTCCGGCGAACGCGGAAGGTGAGACCGGATGAAATCGCTGATATCCTTGATGGGAGTCCCGGCAGTGAAGATCTCGTCAACCCCCATCTCTTTCAGGGCCGGGATATCTTCTTCCGGGATGATACCGCCCAGGAGAACGAGGATGTCATCCGCCTGCTGGGCGCCCAGACCATCGATCACCTTCCGGGTAAGTCCCAGATGTGCCCCGGACAGGATCGAGAGCCCGAGTACATCCACGTCCTCCTGGATGGCGGCATTGACAATCTGCTCAGGCGTCTGCCGCAGACCGGTATAGATGACCTCGAAGCCTTCATCCCGCAGTCCGTAGGCCACAACCATGGCACCGCGTTCGTGTCCGTCGAGGCCGGGCTTTGATATGAGCACCCTGATCTTCCTGTTCTCATTCATAGGTTTCCACCCCCCCAACACGCCAGACTAAATAGTAACAACACCAATATAATCAGCTGATTCATCACTCGCATACAGCCCGGGACAGGCCTCAGGCCGACGCTCGAGACAGATGCAAAACCGGATGAAAAACTGTGTGTACTTGTTAGTGAATGAACTTCATTACATCTTCATCAGAAACCATCAGGTATAAAGCAAGGTTGGTGCCAAGCGAAAAAGACTCTACAAGTAACTGATTTAATTAGCTTATTAAACAATGAGACTGAAACAGCCACATGGTGCTTGGACACATGTGCCCAAGCATGCCACCAGGCATGTTTGAATATCTTACTGAATTCATTGAATAATGAGAGCATACGGGACAGCTTGACCAAAGTGGGCACAACCTGCCCACTTTGGGTCACAATAAACCGAGACGTTTTATCTTTCTGGAAAGGGTCTTGCGTGAGATATTGAGCGCCTGTGCAGACTTGCTCTTGTTCCAGTGATGTTTTTTCAAGACCTCCATGATGATGGTCTTCTCCAGATTACCGGTATGCTCCTGGAGATCGAAGGTACTCGATTGGTCGACCTGTGCCGGGATGAGGGTGTGCGGACCAGCCTGCTTTGTGTCTGTCGGGGTGAAAAAATCGATGGTACCGACGGAGAGATACCGCTGGACGACATTCTGCAGTTCACGGACATTGCCCGGCCAGTCATAGTTGATGAAGGCATCTATCATGTGGCCTGGCAGCGACGGTATCATCTTGCCTGATGAATACATGCGGAGAAACCTCTCCAACAGCAGCGGGATATCTTCCTTGCGGTTCCGAAGCGGCGGCAGGGTGATGGGGATGATATGGATGCGGTAGAAGAAATCCTCCCGGAACAGCCCTCGTTTCGACCGGTCTAAGAGATTCTTGTTGGTGGCAGCAATGATCCTGAAATCAGAGAATTTGGCGCAGTTGGCGCCCACCGGTGAATACCCGCCCCCCTCGATGGCACGCAGCAGCTTGGCCTGGATGTTCATCCCAACCTCTCCCACCTCATCGAGGAAGAGGGTTCCGCCGTCTGCCATGTCCAGGTACCCGGGCTTGTCATTTACAGCACCGGTGAAGGCACCCTTCTTGTACCCGAAGAATTCGCTCTCGATGAGATTCTCCGGGATGGCCGCGCAGTTCACCGCAACAAAGGGTTTCGACGATCTGCTGCTCATCTCATGAATGGCCTGGGCCACCAGTTCCTTGCCGGTACCCGACTCGCCATAGATGATCACATTGGCATTGGTAGCCGACGAATTGAGAATCAGCTCATAAACCTCCTGCATGGAGTGGCTCTTGCCTATGATATTGCCCAGGCGATAGCGGTCCTTGATGATGGAACTGCGCAGCGTAATATTCTCTCTCCTGAGGTGGGCAGCTTCTTCCTGCATGGAAATCTCTTTGAGCTTCGCCTCGGTAATGTCCCGCGAGGTCATGAGAACGGCGGGTTTACCCTTCCAGCGGATGAACACTCCCCGACCCTCGACCCAGATTTCCTCCTTGAGCCCTTTCAGCCAGCGTGCCTGAAAATAGCGCTCCCTGGACTGGCCTTCCTCTACCGAAGAGATAAGCTCCTTGAAGTAAATCTCGAAATCTTTGTGAATATAGCTCATGATATCTTCGCCCAGGAGCTGGTTCGGTTCTTCGCAACCTAAGATGAGGGAAAAGGCCTTGTTTGTGAAGAGTATCTGTGAAGAGAACAGGAGGGCAACGCCCTCTGTCATCCACTGGGCAAAGATGCGGTACAGTGTCTCGCTCTCCCGCAGGCCGTCTTCCGCCTGTTTGCGCTTGCTGATGTCTATGCCGATTCCCAGAAGATACGGAACATTTTCAATCCCGGCACTTACCCCGGTGAACAGGTAGGGGATCAGACAGCCCTCCTTGGTACGGATCACCGCTTCAACGGATCCCTCCCCATGGCTGAATGCCTTTTCAATGGCCTCTTTCACGAGCTGCAGATACTCGGGTTCAAAGATCTCATAGATGCCCGTCTTGCTGATATCATCATACGTATACCCGGTGACGCTTTCTGCATTCTTGTTCCACATATAGAGGTTCAGATGGTCATCGATTACGTAAAAGATGCCTGGCAGACTCTTAATGAGCATCTCGAAAAAGGTGTTCCTCTGCTGAAAATCGATCTGCTTTTCAGAGAAATTCTGGAGTTTATCTACACTCTGGATTTCATCTTCCATAACATGCTTCATGAAGGAGGAAGTCACCTCGCACCCCCGTTTTTATCCAATCCATACAAGGGCATATCATTGTATAATGTAATATTAATTTTATCCCAATAAATTGCAATAGATAAAGGATAATAAAATTTACTGCAGGCGTTGTACTCCACCATTCATATCTTTGTTGCCTGCACCATGCCATGCACGTACGCGGCGACCTGCCATGATCTGTCTCTCCCCCTCTATACACCTCCCCTGATATCCTTTCGTGTTTCCCCTTTCACCTCATTTCAGCCTGGTATAGGTCCCCATCAGCTCACCCCGGTTGAGAATATGCCCCTGCATGGACGTGAGAACCTTCTTCCGAGAGGCACGTCCCGGCTCAATGCTGAGATTCGTATCCAGGGCATAGATCCTGAAGAAGTACCGGTGAATCCCAAAGGGCGGACATGGACCGCCGTATCCGGATTTCCTGTACGACGTCAGCCCCTGTCTGAACCTGCTGCCGATGATTTCCCCGTGGGACAGGCCCTCCGGGAGCATGGTTTCTTCCGGATCGATCTCGTAGACGATCCAGTGTGTCCAGCAGGGAATGAGAAATCTGGGCATGGGGATGTCCGGGTCCTCCATCATGACAACGATGCTCCTGGTTCCTGGCGGGACTCCATCCCAGCAGATCTGAGGCGATATATTCTCACCCTGGCACGTGTACTTCCGGGGGATCTTTCCCCCATTCTCAAATGAGGGGCTGTAGATTTGAAGATCCATCCGCATTCACCTCCTCGTTCTTGTTCATTACATGGGAATGTTTCCGTGCCGCTTGGGGTATCTCGGGGGCCTTTTCTTTGTTGACAGGAATTCCAGGGCACTGATCAGGGTCCTGCGAGTTTCCCTCGGTTCGATTACATCGGTAATAAAGGGATTGTAGGCAGCCTCCCGCATGGGATTGGCATACCGCTGTTCATACTCTGCCAGCAGCTGAGCGCGCATCTTGTCCGGTTCGGGCGACGTCCGGATGGTCTCCCCGAAGAACAGCTCCACGGCGGCCTTTGCCCCCATGACGCCAAGCTCTGTTATGGGCCAGTAGAACAGGAAATCCGTGCCCACCTGGGCGGGGATCACCCCCATGCCCAGGTTCCCGCCGCCATAGGCCTTGCGCATCACCAGGCCGATCCGGGCCACGGTGGACTCGCACAGGGCATAGAGGACCTTGGCCCCGTGACGGATGATGCCGCTGTGCTCCTGGTCTCGCCCCGGCAGATAGGCAGAGGTATCAACCAGCAGGACAATGGGGATGTTGAAGCAGTCGCAGAAACGCATGAACCTGGTCTGCTTGTCCGAACTGTCTACGGTGAGGCTGCCGGCAAGAAAACACGGCTGGTTGGCCACAATCCCCACCACCCGGCCACCGAGGCGTGCAAAGCCCACCACGATCTCCGGGGCGAACTCCGGCTTGATCTCAAAGAATCTCCCCGCATCCACGATGACGGCAATGGCCTTGCGGACATCGTACGCCTTCGTAGCATCAGAGGGGACGATCGCGGTGAGTTCGTCGGTCATGCGACCCGGATCGTCTCCCAGGTTGTCACAGGGTGGGACACTATCGGCATTGTCCGGCAGGTAACAAAGCAGCTCCCGAATGGCGTTCAGCAGTTCCTGTTCGCTCTTGTATCTCCGGTCCGCCACTCCCGAAATCTTGCAGTGGACCTCGGCTCCGCCGAGTTCATCCTTGCTCAGGCGCTCCCCCATGACCACCTCCACGGTGCCGGGGCCGGTAATGAACATGTGGCTCTGCCCGTCCACCATGAAGATGAAGTCGGTCAGTGCGGGGGAATAGACCGAGATCCCGGCACAGCTCCCCATGATGGCCGATATCTGGGGGATAAGGCCTGAGGCCTGCGTGTTCGGATAGAACAGCGACCCGCCGTGCTTCTCCATGGCCTCGCCGAACACGCTCTTTGAATTCATGTCCGGGATGCGTGCGCCCGGGGAATCATGGAGCCCGATGAACGGCACACCCATGTCAAGGGCCATCTCCACGGTGCGGTACATCTTGAACCCGTGGACCGGCCCGACGGATCCACCCTTGACCGTGGCATCCTGGGCATATACACAGACAGTTCTGCCGTGTATCTTTCCGTAGCCTGCAACAAGACCGTCTGCGGGAATGCCCTCCAGGTGCCCGATAATCAGGTTGGTCTCCACGAAACTCCCCTCGTCCAGGAGAACGTTTATCCGTTCCCGTGCAGTCAATTTCCCTCTGCTGTGGAGGCGGTCTATCTTGTCCTTTCCCCCGCATTGATACGCTGCAGACCTGATCTGGCGCAACTGATCGATACGTCCGGTATATTTCCTGTCCGTTTCTCCCTCACCGGGCTTGTTTCCATCACTGATCTTTCCCTTGGGTTTACCGGCAACACTCATTCCATGCCCCCTTCCTGTCTGGTCCGCCAAAAGGCAGGACCTCAACAGACGAACCACCTCCTGTTTCAAACAACGACAGCCAGGACGTCATTCTTCTTCACACTCTCGCCCATTTTGAAAAAGACATCCTGCAGCACACCCTTGGTGGGACTCACGATGTAGTTTTCCATTTTCATGGCCTCCAAGATCAGCACCACATCACCTTCATCGATTGCAGCTCCTTTTTCCACCTCGTAGCGGATGATCATACCGGGCATTGGGGCTGTTATGGGGGTGCCATGGTTCTTTTCTTTGGTGGCATGCCGCTGCAGTGGAGGATTCTGTAGCGGCTGGACGGCGTGCTGCAGATTGACCGGGAAAGGTGGAGGAGACGCTGCGGCCTCCTGCGAGCAGAGCCCCTGAAGGAAGAGCCCCACCCCGGAGGTCTGCTCGATATCGATCTTGTAGCAGGTGCCGTTTATGGACACATTGAAGCTCTGAATGCCTCTTTCCTGCGAAAGTACCGGACTGTCTTGTTCTTCATTGCCCTTCCCGGCTTTGGCCTCTTCCTTTCCGGCGTTTGCTTCATCCCCGTCTTTCTGCTTTTTCGGCACGAGGCCCAGAGGGACCTCTTCCAGGCCGTACTTCCATTTCAAAAACCGCATGCCGGTCAAAGGGTAGAGGGCATAGGTAAGGACATCATCGATATCTTTGGCCAGCTCGGCAGTCTCTACCCGGGCTTTCTCGAGCTCCGGCTCCAGCACGTCCGCCGGGCGAACGGTTATCGGGGTCTGTCCCCGGGGATAATCGGTGAGGGCCTTTTTCTGCACCACGGGATCAATGGGCACCGGGGTCTGGCCGTAGAGCCCGTAGCAGAGATCTTTCACCTGGGCGGTTATCATCTTGTAGCGCTCCTGCTTCGTATCGAAGAGTACATTGTTCACGGTCTGGATGCCCACGATCTGGCTCGTAGGGGTTACCAGCGGCACCTCTCCCAGCTCTTTCCGCACGACAGGAAGCTCAGAGAAGACCTCGTCGAGCCTGTCCAGGGCATCCATCTCCCTGAGCTGATTGATGAGGTTTGACAGCATCCCTCCCGGCGTCTGGTGCAGCAGCACGTTGATATCGATAATGGAGGTCCTGTCATCGAGGAGGTGCCGATAATTCGGCGATATCTTCTCGAAATACTCGGCACACTTCGCAAGCTGCTTCAGGTCGAGGCAGGTGTCCCGGTCGGTGTACTTGAGCGTTGCCACCAGAGGTTCCACTGCCGGGTGAGAAGTCCTGTAGGCCCACGGAGACAGACAGGTATCGACGATATCCACCCCGGCCTCGACAGCCTTGAGCAGAGACATGTCCGCCATGCCCGAGGTGAAATGACTGTGGAGGTGGACCGGAACAGAGACTGTCTCCTTGAGCGCCCTGATGAGGGCATAGGCATCGTAGGGGGCGATGAGCCCGGCCATGTCCTTGATGCAGATGGTGTCGGCACCCATGTCTTCAAGCTGCCTTGCCTTTTCCACATAATACTCGAGACTGTACACCTCGCCCCCCATCCGTTCCCGCGTGAGGGAATAGCAGATCGATCCCTGGAAGTGCCTGCCGTGCTTTTTGATCACCCTGACCACGGTCTCGAAGTTTCGAAAATCGTTGAGTGCATCAAAGACCCGAAAGATATCCATGCCGTTTTCACAGGCACGTTCCACGAACATCTCGGCAAGATCGTCGGGATAGTTCCGATATCCTACCAGATTCTGGCCCCGAAGCAGCATGGAAAACGGCGTCTTCGTTATATACTTCTTCAGGGTCCTGATGCGTTCCCACGGGTCTTCCGCAAGAAAGCGGTGCATGGTGTCGAAGGTGGCACCGCCCCAGACCTCCATGGAATAAAACCCCACCCTGTCCATTTCCTGGGCGATGGGGATGAAATCCTCTGTTCTCGCCCGGGTGGCAAAGATTGACTGATGTCCGTCCCGCAAGGTCAGGTCCTGAATCTTGACCGGATTCGTTATGTCTTTCGGCGGATGGTCCATTATTCCGGCATGGAGTGTGCCGTGTCGAGTCTTTTTCATTTCGGTTCCCTCCCTGTGTTCAAAAAGATCCATGAAAACCGATGTCCTGCGACGGCCTCAGAGTAAGCGCACCGTTCAGCACTGAAGCTGCGACCTGCCTCGCTCTTCTCAGCAGAGGCACTGCATGCCTACCCTCTCCATCCGACATCATCGCACGGTGACATTGCAGAGGTGACGGGCAAACGAGCTGCCGGCCCATCCAGACTCAAGCAATTATAATGCCATATGACTATATCTATTCGTTATATTAATGAGTTACAGTGTTGCTGCATGAGGGTGCAGTGAATATCCATACCGGTGCAATCGCCCAGGAGACACATCTGTCCCAGCCCGAAAACCGAATAAGAGTATAACCTATCGTATTTACATATTAATTCCAAAAGGACCACACCAGCCCATTTTGGGTCATCATGACCCGTTTCCAGACAGGAGTGCTCGGGGAGTTCCGCTCCGCTCTCCGGTGATCTCAGCTTCCGGGAGAGGAGCCCGGGTCAGGAACGTGACTGCCTCGTCCCAGGGCAATCTTCTGACCCACTCTGGGCACGGTTGACACAACAGGCCCTTTTTTCTCGTAAAGAATACTATCTTCAGTATTTCCTGATGATTATGCAAACTGTTTCTGCGACAGACTGTGCACATCTGTCCCGGTTTGCTGTTTTGGCCATAGTGCCTGATCAATGATTTAAATCGTTTTTTCAATAAGTTATGTATTTATACAATCCTGGCATCCTCTTTGCTCTGTCAAGGAGTCAGCGCCTGTATCCGGTTTCAGCGTTCGCGGATTGGCTTTTTTCATAAAAAGCGCGATGCCGGAAATCCGGCATGAGAAAAGGAGGTCACTATGGGATATGCACTGAGGAACAAGGTCCTGCGGGATGAAACCTGCATCAAGTCTCTGGGGAGAATAGCTGACAAACGCACTGTGCGCGAAGGATTGAGGATCTGCCTGGAGCGTGCCCGGATCATGACTGACATATTCAAGAAGACCGAAGGTGAACCCATGTGTATCCGGCGGGCAAAGGGCCTGGCTGCGGTGCTGGACAAGATGACCCTGTTCACCCGGGAAGGCGAGCTCATTGTGGGGTGCTACGCAAGCTCGGACAAAAGCCTGCCCACCTACCCGGAGCTCTACTGGCGATGGATCGAGAAGGCCGTTAAAAATCTGCCGGACTATTCGGCCATGCTCACGGACGAAGAGAAGCAGGAACTGCAGGAGATCCATGCATATTGGAAACCGTTGAGCATACACGGCAGGGAGCGGGACTATATCCCGGAAGGGAGATCCTGGAGGATCGGTGATTTTGTCAGCGGGGGATGGATGTGGCAGTGGGAGATTTCCACCCCCAACTACGAGAAGATCTTCTCGAAAGGATTGAACGGCATCGCCCAGGAGATCGATGCCAGGCTCAAAGAGGTACTCGCCGATATTTCACTGCCCACCGAGCAGCGCATGAAGATGATCGACGAGCTCAGAGCCATGAAGCTCTCGACCGAGGCAACAGCCCGCTGGGGCCTTCGCTATGCCCGCATGCTCGAAGAGCACAAGCAGAGCGTGGATGATCCGGCGAGGCGCGAGGAGCTTGAAAAGATGATCGAGGTGTGCCGGCAGGTCCCGGCGAACCCTGCCAGAACCCTGCATGAGGCACTGCAATGCTTTATCTTCATCACCTTTATCATCAACTACATCGACCAGCCCCAGGTGGGCAACGGTGTCCGCTTTGACAAGATATTTGCCCCGTTCCTGGAAGCAGACCTTAAAGAGAGGAGACTCTCCCGCAAGCAGGCGAAGGAACTCGTGGAGGCGGTATGGGTCAAGATGCAGGAAGGAGGGTATGTACAGCCGCCGCAGTGGGTGAATAACGGCGGAGGCGGCCTCGGGTTCCAGACCATCACCTTAGGGGGGACGGATGAGAACGGGCAGGACATCACGAGTGATATGACCCTCATGGCGCTGGAGGTGACCGGGGAGCTCCAGACCATTGCCCCGCAGATCGCGGTCCGCATCCACGACGGCACGCCCAAAAAGCTCTACCACGGGATCTTCAAGTGTGTCCGTTCAGGCTGCTCCCAGCCGGCCCTGTTCAATGACAAGGTCAACATCCCCCGTCTTGTCGAGATCGGGTGTCTTGAGCAGGAAGCCCGGCTCTATTCCATCAACAACTGCATGCAGCCCGTGATCCCCGGCAGGAACGTCCACTACCGGGCAGGCCACAGCGGCGGCCTGGTCCTTCCCATGTGCCTTACGCTCGCCCTGTCCGAGGGAAAGCTGGATATGGCCAGCGGAAAGCTCGATGGCAAACAGGTTGGCTTCCCCACGAAGCCCATCTCCACCTTCAAGACCTTTGATGATGTCTGGAATGCCTTCTGCAGACAGGTGGAGTTCGCTGCCGAGACAATCGGCATGATCGCGAACATCGCAGATGTGCTCATGAAGGAATATGTCCCGCGGCCGTTCCTTTCCGCCATCCTGGACGGAAACATCGAGAAAGCCTGCGACATGCGTGACTGGGAATACCTCGGCCTGAGACACCATCTGGTATTCGGATGCAACAATGCTGCTGACGGCCTTGCCGCCATCAGGAAACTGGTCTTTGAAGAGAATAAACTCTCCCTGGAAGATTTCGTCAAGGCCCTGGAAAACAATTATGAAAACGGTTACGAACGCATCCATGCACTGATCGAGAAAGAAGTCCCCAGGTTCGGCAATGACAACGACTATGTGGATTCCATCAGCAGAGACATCATGGAAAAGGTGAGGCAGGAGTGCAACAACTGGACCGATATCTACGGCAATCCCTTTGTTCTCGACGGCACCACGGCCTCGGCGCCTATCGGTGCCGGCATGCTGCTGCCAGCCTCCTGCGATGCACGCAAGGCTGGTGAGCCCTTCCATGACGGCAGCATCTCCCCGGTTCAGGGCAAAGACACAGCAGGTCCCACATCAACGGTCCGTTCGGTGTCCAAGATCGATCCGCTGAAAACCGGGAATCTCCTGTTGAATCAGAAATTCATGCCAGTGTTCTTCGATCCGCCCAACTACGACATCATGGAAGGGTATGTGAAGACCCTGCGGGACATGAAGATCCACCATGTCCAGTTCAACTGCGTGGATCGCGACACCCTTGTCCGGGCCCAACAGAATCCCCAGAACTACCAGAACCTCATCGTTCGGGTGGCCGGATATTCGGCATACTTCGTGGATCTGGACAACCGTATGCAGGATGAGATTGTCAAGCGGACCGAGCAAACCTTCTGAGAAGAGAATGCCCGGGCTGCACAGGCTGACATGTATTAAAGAGAGAGGGCATCCCACGTCGTGAGGTGCCCTCCATGGGGCTCCCTCCCCGTGTCCTCATGCCGGCAACGGCAATGAAAACAGGTAACGAGACAGGAGCGCATATGCAGTTGTTACAGGAATCATTACATGCAGAGAAACCCGGAACAATCTTCAACATCCAGTACTTCAGTATCCATGACGGTCCGGGCATCCGGACCACCCTGTTCCTCAAGGGCTGTCCCCTCCACTGTCCCTGGTGCTCCAATCCCGAGTCGCTGTGTGCTTCATCCCAGATCAGGATTGTCCCGGAGAGATGCCGGGCCTGCTCGAGATGCCTGGAGGTGTGTGAGCAGGGGGCACTGAATCTGGTTTCTGACAGGATCGCCCTTGATTATTCGAAGTGCAGCCGGTGCATGGCATGCGCTGCCGTGTGTGAAAACGGCGGCATCACCAGTATCGGGACGACCCTTTCTCCTGACGAAACAACGGCACTGTTACTGAAAGACAGGGCCTTTTATGACCATACCGGAGGCGGGGTGACCATCTCAGGCGGGGAACCCCTGCTCCAACATGAATTCCTGAACCTCCTTGTCCGGGGCCTCCATGAAAAAGGGATCCACATAGCGCTGGACACCACAGGCTACGCCCCATGGCAGGTCTTTGAAGAAGTCCTGTCCTGCGTCGACCTTGTGCTCTTCGATGTGAAACACCTCGATGCAGAGAAACACCGGAAGATCATCGGAGTGGACAACACCCTGATCCTGGACAACCTGAAGCGCTGCTCCGGCCTGTGTGAGATCTGGTTGAGGATACCGCTCATCCCGGGATTCAACGATGATGTCGGCTTCACCGATGCCACAGTGGAGCTTGCACACAGCATAGGAGCCAGGCGATGCTGTTTCCTCCCGTTTCACCGGTGGGGCGAACACAAGTATGAACGGCTGGGACTGGCGAATCCCTATACGAGGTACCGCGAGTTCACTCCCGGGGAACTTGACCTGTTCAAAACCCGCTATCGTACCGAGGAGGATCTTGTATTCTTCGAAACCTTCTAAGGTCCGGTGCAGGAGCTGTCGGTATGCTTGCTCGCAGGCACGCGCCTTACGCAGTACTACTCCCTGTTCTCTTCTCCATCACATGGACGATCGTGGACAGGCTGAGCGTGATGACCAGGTATATCGCCGCCACGGTGAACCAGATCTCGAAGGCCAGGAAGGTCTCGGCCACGATGGCCTGGCCCTGCATGGTCAGGTCATAGATCGCGATCGTGCTCACCAGCGCCGAGTCCTTGATCAGCGAGATCGCCTGGCTCGTCAGCGGCGGCAGGATATGCCGCAGGGCCTGGGGCAGGATCACGAACCGGTACACCTCGTAGGTGTTGAGCCCGGAGCTGTGTGCCGCCTCCCACTGCCCCCTCGGAACCGAGAGGATGCCCGAACGGAGGATCTCCGAGATATAGGCCCCTTCGAAGATGCTCAACGCCAGCACCGCCGAGGTGAAGGCATTGATCTCGAAGATGGGCGAGAGGACAAAGTATATGAAGAAGAGCTGAATGAGCAGCGGCGTGTTCCTGATCAGCTCAAGATATATCCTGGCGAGCGCATGGGCGGTGAAGGAACTCGACATCCGGAACAGCGCGGTGGCAAGCCCGATGGTGAAGGCCAGAACGAGCCCGACAGCGGTTATCCTGAAGGTCACGAACAACCCCTGCATGAGGGGACCTGTGGCAAACCCTTCCTCGGTGTACACGAAGAGGTATCGCGGCACCCGGTACCACTGCCAGTGATATCCCAGGGCCCTGGTGCCCTGTACGATGAGGAAGATGAACCCGAGGGTGACCAGGAGAAATTTACCGATATCCAGCAGGGTCCGTGATCTCAGCAGGCCCTTGAGCCGGAGGGTAAACGGAACCTTGCGCCTTTCCATGGCTTAACCATGCTCCCGGCGGACGTTCTTCATGTCCCCTGTCCCTGGTTCATGACGATCTTCCTGCCCTGCTCTCACTGCACCCTCATGCCCCTGCACGCCCGAACGCCTCATTCACAATGTCCTGAGCCTCGCTCTGCAGCCGTTTCAGGTGATCCCTGCCTATGAAACTCTCCGCGTATATCTTGTACACGTCCTCTGTCCCCGAGGGCCGTGCAGCAAACCACCCGTTTTGCGTCACCACCTTGAGCCCGCCGATGGGAGCGGAATTGCCCGGTGCCGCGGTGAACGTGGCCACGATCTTCTCGCCTGCGAGCGTTGCCGTCTTCACCCAGTCGGCGGAGAGATCCTTCAGAACGGCCTTCTGGGCCGGTGTGGCAGGCGCATCGATCCGCTCGTACAGGGGCGAACCGAACATATCCGAGAGCTCTGCATAGTGCAGTCCGGGGTCCATCCCGGTAGCCGCGGTGATCTCAGCTGCAAGCAGATCCATAATAATGCCGTCCTTGTCCGTAGTCCAGACCGTCCCGTCCCTGCGCAGGAACGATGCACCGGCGCTCTCTTCCCCGCCGAAACCGCACGACCCGTCGATGAGGCCGTCCACAAACCACTTGAAGCCCACGGGCACCTCGGAAAGCCTTCGGTCCAGGTACCTTGCGATCCTGTCTATCAGGGAGCTGCTCACCAGGGTCTTGCCGATGGCGGCATCACTCCGCCATCCCGGCCTGTTCGAAAAGAGGTAATAGATGGCGACGCAGAGATAGTGGTTCGGGTTCATGAGCCCGGCACTTTTGGTGACGATCCCGTGGCGGTCGAAATCAGGGTCGTTGCCAAAGGCAATGTCGTACCGGTCCTTCAGCCCGATGAGGCCGGCCATGGCATACGGGGATGAACAGTCCATCCTGATCTTGCCGTCCCGGTCGAGGCGCATGAACGAGAACGTCGGGTCGTGCACGGCATTGATCACCTCGATATTCAGGCCGTAGCGTTCGGCAATGCGCCCCCAGTAGGCAAACCCTGAACCGCCCAAGGCATCGGCCGCGATGCTCAGCCCTGCCGAACGGATCATTTCCAGGTCGACAACATGCTCCAGGTCTTTCACATATGGCCCGACATAGTCATAGCCATAGACCTTCGGTGCAAGGATCGCCGTTTCATAGGGCATCCTCTTGACCTGCGCATTCTTGGCCATCAGCAGTTCATTCGCCTTTGCCGCGATCCAGTCGGTCACCCGGGTATCCGCAGGCCCCCCTTCCGGGGGATTGTACTTGATTCCGCCGTCTTCAGGCGGATTGTGCGACGGGGTCACCACGATCCCGTCCGCCAGGCCGGAGCTTCTTCCCCGGTTGTGGGTGAGGATCGCATGGGAGATCACCGGCGTCGGGGTAAAGCCCCCTGCTTCCTGGACCATAACAATCACCCCGTTGGCGGCGAGCACCTCGATAGCGGTCATCTGGGCCGGGCCGGAGAGTGCATGGGTATCCATCCCGATGAAGAGCGGACCGGTGATACCCCGTGCCTCCCGGTAGCAGCAGATGGCCTGGGCGACGGCCAGGATATGGTCTTCGTTGAACCCTGCCTTCAGGGAGCTCCCCCGGTGTCCCGAGGTGCCGAACGAGACGGCCTCGGCAGGGTTGGCGGCATCCGGGCGGACCGAATAGTAGGCATCGATGAGTGCCGTGACATCGATGAGCATTTCCTCAGGCGCGGGTTTACCTGCAAGCGGGTGTACTGACATGATACCATCCTCCTTGTTACTGCGTCCACATTCAGTGCTGCAATCAGACAACGTCAAACCGAATCTACCAGCATACACTACCCAATTATTGTCCCCGGGTAAATCTCTTTAAGGAAAGTCTCCGGAATGAGGCTCAAGATCCCAGGCAGAAGGCAGAACAGGACTTGGGGAGTATGATCCCAGGCAGAAGGCAGAAGGGAAAACCAAAAATTGAAAAATCCTGCTAAATGACAAACAAAAAAATAAGATTTTCACCGCAGAGGCCCAGAGGTCGCGGAGTTCTCAAACCTTTTCTTTAATCGGGAGACGGCGATTGGAGAAAGATTAACCTGCTGGGAGAGGCCCTCCATTCACTGTTCAGGGTTCAATTTATTCGGTGGGAGCGGGTTTACCCGCGAATCGTATACATCGCACCTGAAGGTGCTCCCACAGTTAATTGTATAGAGCCATTCACATGAAGGTTTTAAATCAATTCAGTTAAGAGTTTCGATTCTTTTACTTCTGCCTTCTGCCTGAGGTCATGAGCTAGCAGGCTCATCCTGCCTGGGTTCACGAACAATCTTGCTCGCTCTGCCTTGAATCACGAACCTGCCTGAAAATTTTACAGTTCTTGACACACCATAGACGACTGGTCTACTATATTCCAAAGGGTTGAAATTCTTATGGGAAAGACAAGCACAAAAGAGGCGATCATCAAGAAAGGCGCCCGGCTCATTCACGAAAAAGGCTACAACAACACCGGCCTGCAGGAGATTCTCGGTGCTGCAGGCATCCCCAAGGGATCGTTTTACTTCTACTTCAAAAACAAGGAGGATTTCGGCCTCCAGGTCATCGATTCGTACGCGGCGTTCATCCTGCCAATGGCCGAAGAGATCCTCTGTGATACGACGCTGCCGCCCCTGACCAGGCTCGAGCGGTTTTTCGACTATCAGGTGCAGCACTTCGAGAGCATGCAGCTCTGCTACGGCTGTCCCATCGGCAACCTCATGCAGGAGATGAGCGACCTGAACGAGACCTTCCGGGAGAAGATCGGCTCCATATACGATGCCCTGTGCTCTCTTCTCCACCGGTGCATCCTGGAGGCCCGGCAGGCAGGGGCACTGCCGGAAGGGGTCGATGCCCGGGAGGCTGCAGAATATATCTTCGACTCCTGGGAGGGGGCGGTGATGCACATGAAACTGGCAAAGAGCGCCCGGCCGCTGGTCACGTTCAAGAAGATGCTCTTTGCCACGCTCCTCAAGCAGGGGCATGAACAGGCATGAAGCCGGCTGCAGGGGATGCGCTGAACGTCCCGGGCCGGCAGCGCAATAGTGTACGACTTCTGAATTACTGATGAAAGCAGGGTGACCGCACCACGGGTCACCCCAAAGGGAGGGTTACTATGGGGCAGTGGCATAAGACAGGATGTGTGCTGTGTGCTCAGAACTGCGGACTTGAGGTCCTGGTGGAGGACAACCGCATGGTCAAGGTCAGACCGGACAAATCAAATCTCCGCAGTCAGGGATATGCCTGCCGCAAGGGCTTGAACGTGATTTATCACCAGTATCCGGCAGACAGAATAACCGAACCCTTGAAGAGGGTCGGCGATACATTTAAACCCATCTCCTGGGATCAGGCCATGGATGAAATATCAGAAAAAATGAAGGGGCTGGTTGAAACACATGGCCCGAGGTGCCTTGCCTACATGGGCGCCAGTTCCCAGGGTGGACATTTTGAAGCCGCTTTCGGCCTGTCAATGTTACGGGCCATGGGGTCTCAGAATTTCTATTCGTCAGCCGGCCAGGAATTTTCCAGCAGCTGGTGGCTCTTCGGACGCATGCTCGGCAAGCAGTATATCCTCGCAGGTCCGGACGAGAGTGCCAGCGAGATGCTCGTCGGCTGGGGGTGGAACGGCATGGAAAGCCATCAGATGCCCCGGGCGCCACTGGTGCTCAGGGAGTTCAGCAAGAACCCTGAAAAAATACTGGTAGTCATTGACCCGAGAAAGAGCGAGACCGCGGCCATCGCCAATATGCACCTCGCTATCAGGCCCGGCACCGATGCCCTCCTGCTCAAGGCCATGATTTCCATCATCATCGATCAGGGCTGGGAGAACAGAGAGTACATCACCAACTTCGTTGAAGGATGGGAAACCATCCGCCCCTGGTTTGAAAATTTTGACGCACAGACAGCCATAGCCGTGTGCGAACTGGATTATGATCAGGTCTTTGAACTCTGCCGCCTCATGACCACGAAGCGCTGGTGCATACACCCGGACCTGGGCATTTACATGGGACGAAAGAGCGTTCTCAACTCGTACCTCATGAATATCCTCTGCGCACTCTGCGGCGTATTCGGCGTACGCGGCGGCAATGTCATCCCGGGCATGTTTATGCCCCTGGGATTCCATGCGGATGAACGCGATCCCAAGACATGGCACACCGTCATCACCAGGATGCCGCCGGCAGCTGCAGGGTCGTTTCCCCCTGCGGTCATGCCCGAAGAAATATTAAACGATCATCCCGACCGTCTGCGTGCGGTATATGTAAGCGCCTGCAACCCGCTGAGGGCTTACCCTGACACGACGGCCTATGAAAAGGCATTCTCAAGTCTGGACCTGCTGGTGGTCAACGATATCGTCATGAGTGAAACCGCGAGGCTCGCGCACTATGTACTCCCCTGCCGCACGTTTTATGAATCCTGGGACGGGACATTCTTTCCGTGGACATTCCCGAAGGTCTTCTTCCAGATGCGCCGCCCGATAGTTCCGCCGCCGGGTAAATGCCTGGAGGCATCCCAGATCTTTACCCTGTTGGCGGACAGACTGGGACTGATCCCTCACATTCCGGATGAAGTGTACGAGGCCGCAAAGGGTGACCGCATGAACTTCGGCGCGAAGCTCATGGAATGGGCGGCGACTGAACCTAAATCCCTGGCTGCCATGCCCTTTGTGCTGGCAAAGACCCTGGGCAAAGAATGGGACAGCGCCGCGCTGGCCGCCCTGTGGGGCCTGCTCATGACCGCGCCCAAGATGTTTCGAAAAAATGCCGCCAGGGCCGGCTTCGAGCCCGGTCTGGACCAGGGAGACAGGATCTTTCAGACGCTTGTGGATACACCGGAAGGGCTCTGGGTCGGCGAGGTGGATCCTCAAGAGAATTTCAGAGCCATCAAAACGCCTTCCGGCAAGATCGAAGTCTATGTTCCGGAACTGGAAGCGGACACAAAGAGTCTCGATGCTAAGAGTGAAGCACAAGACCTGCAGCTGCCCGACGAATACCCCCTGATCCTGAATGCCGGCAGGCATACCCGTTATAATATCAACACGTTGATGCGCAACCCTCAGTGGAACAAGGGCAAACGGGCCTGCACGGTCTCCGTTAATCCCGCGGATGCCCAGTCAATGGGATTGAGCGACGGTCAGCAGGTGAAAGTTACCACTGAAGCAGGCAGTGAAGTCGGTGAACTGCAGGTATCGGACCAGATCCGCAAGGGAACAGTGCTGATCCCCCATGGATTTGGCCTGATCTATGATGGCAGCGTTTATGGAATCAATGTCAATCGCCTGACCAAGAACACTAATCGGGACCCCCTGGGCACGCCGATGCACAGGTTCGTACCGTGCCGGATCGAGGCGATGGAGGAGCACCAGCCATGATCCACGGCGGGCCGCGAAGGATTCGCAACAGTGCCTTGCTCCCGTTTGTAGGTCAGGGTGATGCCAGAGGCAGCTCCCTGACAAAGGCCCGGGCAGGATCACCACCTGAGTGCGAATAAAGGAGAAAAACCTCTTTAGGAGCGGCTTCAGCCGTGACATTGGGCAGATCCGTTGTTTTGGAGGAGATCCCGGTCGCCGCTGAACCGGCTCCTACAGGGGGGGCATGGAGGCACCTGGTGCAGAGAATTGCTTCCGTGGGAGAAAAAGACTTGATATATTATGTTGTATATAACATATATCAGACACTTTCCTGAAAGGGGGATTTTTTGATGCGATCCAATACAATTGATGCAAGGGCCGGCACCGGCAGAGACCTGGCGATCATGATACTCGTGCTCGGTTCCCTGTGGGGGTTCTCAGAGGTTGTTCTCAGCGACATTATCAGGGCACAGGGCATTCCACTGCGCGCAGGCATCCTCACCGGGATCGGCCTGGGCATCATGGGCATCGCCACAGGCTTGAGCAGGAGGGCCCTGCCCCTGCTGGGAATCGCGATGGTGACCATTGCGGCAAAGCAGCTCGTGGTACCCCTCCTGCAGTGTTCAGCACTGTGCAGGGCAAACACCTGCGCAGCCGTACTCATCCAGGGCCTTGCGCTGAGCTCGGTTGTAGCCTTTGCCGGCCACCGGCTCGCAGGCAGTGTTCTCACCCGGGCTGCGGCCGGTGCTTCTGCGGCACTGCTCTCTGCCGGGGCGTTCTATGCTGTGGGCACTCACCTGGCCCCCTGCCAGTACCTGCTCTCCTTCGCCTCTGTTGGCGGGCTTTCAGCCTTCCTGCAGGCAGAAGGCCTTGCATGGGCTGCATTCTCGGCTCTTCTCTTTCCTGCAGGGTACCGGCTCGGGACTGCCCTGAGAGACGTGCTGCCCGCCGTGGCCATGCAGAAACCGGCAGCCTGCTATATCACTGCAGCAGCAGGCATTGTGGGGTGCTGGGCAGCCATTACCGCCTCCATCATGAATAACGGCATATGAAACAGGCTTCACCCGGCGAGAAAAGCCGCGCCGAAAAAGTGAACCGGTTGAAGGGCCTCGCGCACAGCAAGGCCCTTCATCGATGGATCATTGCCCCGGGGCAGAGCCGGGACATTTTACGAAACAGAAGGGAAGACATATGAATATCGGGCAGTACTCTTTCGATGATTTTGTCGACGAGGTCAGGAAGTTTCATGGAAGCGTTGCGCCGGGGATCATAGCAGGCGGCATCATGGTGGACATCGCACGGCAGAACCTCCCTGAGGGGGAGTTCTTCGACGTCATATGCGAATCAGCCAAATGCCTGCCCGATGCGGTGCAGCTCCTCACCCCGTGCACCATCGGGAACGGCTGGCTCAGGATCATCAACACCACCCGCTACGCCATCACCATGTATAACAAGTATACAGGAGAGGGCATCAGGGTGTACCTCGATGCAGACAATCTTGCAGACTGGCCCGACATCAAAAACTGGTTTTTCCGGCTGAAACCCAAACATGAGCAGAGCCTCGAGAGCATCCTCAAGAGTTTTCACGACGCGGGGCAGAGCATCTACGCTACCCAGAAAGTGCAGATCTCGCCGGAGTTCCTGGCCGGAACCAGGAAGAAGCACCGGGCAATCACCATCTGCCCCTCCTGCAACGAGGCATACAGCGCGGATCTCGGCGAGCTGTGCCCGGCATGCCAGGGCAAATTGCCATACACCAGCACAGGGTAAGGCCCGAGGGACGATCCCGCATCATCTTGACTTTCCTCCTCCCGGCTTTATTTTTCAGGCAGAACGAACTCGAGGAGGTCGCGCAATGGTTGCTGTCGGAGAAAAGGTTGCGGATTTTGTCCTGAAGGATCAGAATGCCCAGGATTTCAAGCTCTCGGAATCTTCCGGCAAAAAGGTGCTGCTCTCGTTTCACCCCCTGGCATGGACGAGCGTGTGTGCAAATCAGATGAAATCGCTGGAAGCCAACCTGGCGGCATTCAAGAAGTCAAACACCGTTGCCGTGGGCATCAGCGTGGACAGCATCCCCTGCAAGGATGCCTGGGCCAAATCGCTCAAGATCGAGAAAACCCCGCTGCTGTGCGACTTCTGGCCTCACGGCGGCCTGGCCAGGACGCTTGGCATCTTCCGGGAGACCGGCGGCACCTCCGAGCGGGCGAACATCCTCCTGGACGAGCAGGGAAAGGTTATCTTCATAAAGGTCTACCCCATCAAGGAACTGCCCGACATCGATGAGATCCTGGCAATAATAAGCGGCTGAGCAAAGCCTCACATTTTAGAAAAGTTGATGGGCAAACCACTCCTGCAATGTTATCAGGCACACCACACTGTAGGTCAGGCTGTGAGCGTAGCGAGCTGCCTGACATTCGTGTGCCTGCGCGAATCCGTCGACCACAGCGAAGGTCGCGGCTGAAGCCGCTCCTACACTGTTATCAGGTGCACCACGCTGATAGGGGTAGGAACGGTGCATTGGCTTGCACCGCCCCTCCCTCCGAACCGGACTGGCGGATCTCCCGCATCCGGCTCTCCAGTTAGTGGTCTTACCTCATGAGGACTGAAGTAATGCTCTATGGGCTTCCGCAAGGCT